>NZ_JALDSX010000004.1 GCF_022748595.1 Brevibacterium sp. ZH18
TCCCAGCGGACTTCTGTGTGGGCTATGCGCCCCCGGGCAGATTCGAACTGCCGGCACCCGCTTTAGGAGAGCGGTGCTCTATCCCCTGAGCTACGGGGGCACTGTGGCCTTCATCAACCACGATCAACCAGTGTAGCGTAGAAGAAACCTGCATGTTTCACGGTGTGCCAGCACCTATTGTGCGAAGTTTCTCGTTAGGGTCGAACTGTGCCAGATTCCGTTGTTGACGATCAGTTCCCAGAGCTCGGGGATGTCTATGCCGAGTGGAAAGAGCAGGCTGCCCACCTGGGTGGTCGCGACACCATGCTCCATTTCCGGGATTCGCGCGATGGCAGTATCGACCTCTCCGGGGCGCATCCGTCGGGTCTCGCGCAGCTGTTGGCAGGTCGGGCCACCCGCCTGTCGAGTCTGATCCGCGATCACGAGATCCTCGCCGACGCCCGGCGCCGCGCCAAATCCATTCGCTCGAAGGCCGAACAGCTCGACAACGAACGCGGCATCCGCACGGCCCACCTGGCAATCGGATTCGCCTCGTGGACTGAGAAGGACTCGAAGTACAAGTTCAACGCCCCTGTGGTCATGCGCCACATCACGCTCGTTCCCCGCGGTTCCCGCGTCGAGGACTTCGAAATCGTGTTGGGCACTGAGATCACGATCAACCCGGCCCTCGTCCATCACCTCGCCGAGGTGTACGACCTCCATGTCCCGGTCGACGACTGGGTGGACGCCACAGGGGGCCCGCACGGTTTCGATCCGGGCCCAGCCCTCGACCGCCTCCGCGATCTGGCTCAGTCAGTCCCTGGACTGCGCATCAACCATCGATTCGTCGTCTCGACGTTCGCGAACATCGCAACTCCGTTCTCCACCGACTACCTGCCCACGCAGCATCCGGTTCTGCGCGCACTCGCCGGCGACGAAGAGGTTCGCGGCGCCCTCGGCGGACCGAACTACGTCCCGAAGTCGAAGGCTGAAACAGAAAAGGCTCAGGCCAAGACGAAGTCGAAAGCGAAGTCTGTCGCTGCCGACGAGAAGCCGACCGGCGACGAAAAACGGACCGGCGACGAAAAACGGACCGGCGACGAGGAACGATCCGCGGGCGCCGTGTCGGGAGCTGACGGCGAAACGCATGCCGCCGACGGAGCACATGCCGACGACGATCTGGGCGAGCCGACAGTCGCGATCATCGACGGCCCGTTGCCGGAGAACCCTGCTGCTGGCCCCGAATCGGCCACCGACGCGACCACTGCAGCGGGTGTCCCCGTGGCAGCAACAGCAGCGGACGCCGACTCGCACGCAGGTGGCGACAAGGCAACCGTTGACGAGACTGTCGGTGCCAAGCAGTCGCTGACCACGCCTTCCACTGCTGAAGCAGCTGAAACCGGCAAGACTGACACGGACGCTGCCGCTGATACTGCGACTGGCGCTGACAGCAAGGGCGACTCCAGTGCCGACGCCAATGCCGCTGACGTTGCCACTGACAGCAAGGCTGACACCAACTCCAAACCCGACGCGAAGGCCATGCCCAAGACGGTTCCGTCGGCTGGGGCTTCATCCGGAGCCGGAGCTGAGTCCGCTGTCGAGACCGACGCTGACGAAGCGACTGGCGAAGAGACAGACGGTGCCGCGACCGAGGTCGACGGCGAAGACGTCGTCCCTGCCGCGCTGAAGGAACCGGTTACGCCGCTTCCTGATCGCAAACCTCAGGAAGAGTTCCTCGTCATCGATGTTGACGGCGATCAGCAGGCCGTCGTCGATGCAGCCGTCTCCGGCCGGTCCGTCGTCGTCGACACTCCACCCGGGACCGGTGCGACACAGGTCGCCGTTGCAGTGGCCACGACCCTGGCCCACACTGGCAAGAGCGTCCTCTTCCTGGCCCAGACCTCGGACGCACTCGACGATTTCTCGACCCGCCTCGGCGAAGTCGGACTCGGCAACTTCGCAGTGGACACTCGCGAGGGATCCGGCCATATCCGGAAACAGCTCGTCGACCTCATCGCCTCGGCGGAGAAAGCAGAACGACCGGACCTCTCCGGTCTGCTCAGCGAACTCAACGAGCAGCGCGACACTTTGACCGAACACGTCTCCTCGCTGCACCGCCGTCGTGATCCATGGGACGTCTCCGTATACGAAACGATGCAGCATCTGGCCGAACTGACCTCGGGTGATGACTCTCCGCAGACCTCCGTCCGCTTTGACCGGGACCTGTTGGTTGCCAGCGACGATCGACGCAGTGTTCTGCGAGCCAAACTCACCGAGCTGGCCGCACTCGGCGCATTCACCCTCGATGTCGAAGACACCGTCTGGTTCGGCGCTGACCTCAAGTCCGTTGAAGAGGCCGAAGCCGCACGGACCGTCGCCGAGCGCCTCGGCCGGACCATCCCCGACCTCGTCACAGCCGTCGAACCGGTCCTGGCTAAGGCCAAGCTCAATCCTCGGCGCAACCTCGACGACTGGTCGCGTGCGGTCAAGGTCCTGCTGCGGGTGCGGACTACTCTCGACAGCTTCGCCCCTGACATCTACGACCATCGTCTCGACGACCTCATCGCTGCCACCGGCACCTCCGAGTACCGTGCTGAGGCCGGTGTCGAGATGGGCATGCTCCAGCGCAAACGTCTGAAGAAGTCCGCAAACGAATTCCTGCGCCCCGGCGCCGAGGTGCCCGATCTTCACTCTGCCCTCATCGATGTGCGCTCCCAGCGCATCATCCTCCAGGACCTCGCCGGCCACGATGGTCGCCCCCAGATTCCCCGTGGGGTCCTCGAAGCTGACGAGATTCTGCAGCAGGTCGAAGCCGATATCGCGAAGATCGCGCCCATCTTGGAAACGACTCCGGACGGCGGCGAACTGGGCTCAATGCTCATCGAAGAGCTTCAGGCTCGGACCGAAGCCATGGGTCGCGATTCCGAGAACCTTGCCGACCTGCCTGAACGCTCGCGGATCCAGCGCGAACTGACCGGCGAGGGTCTCTCCGATCTCCTCACCGACCTGCGTCGTCGAAAGGTCGACACCGGGCTCGTCGGACCGGAATTCGACCTGGCCTATTGGGCCTCGGTGCTACAGACCATGGCCAGCGAGGACCCCCAGGTCGGCCGCCACGACGGTGCTGCACTGCACCAAGTGGCCGAAGGGTTCCGCGAGAACGATCGCGCGTTCGTCGCCGCCGGTGCCGGGCGTCTGCGATACAACCACTCGCAGGCGTGGAAGCGCGGCATCGACAACGATCCGATCGCCGCCGGTGTCATCAAGCAGGAGCTGCTTTCCCCGCACACCTCCGTGCAGACGATGTCGACGCGAGCACCCGAGCTGCTGACGACGCTGGCCCCCGTGTGGATGGCCAGTCCCTACACCGTGCCCGAACTCTTCTCGGCGCTGCCGCTCTTCGATGCTGTGGTCATTGCCGATGCCGGTCGACTCTCCGTCGCCGACGTCGTCCCCGGCATCACTCGTGCTCGGCAGGTCATCTCGCTGGGCGACTCACGGCTGCTGGGACCTCGTCCCTTCTCGATCGCGGTTGATCGTTGGGGAATGGACGACGGGAATCATCCGAGCTCAGTGCAGGAGCGCCTCGGCGAATTCCTGCCCCGGATGCACCTGTCGAACTCCTACAGGCTGTCTCCGGTCGGTCTCATCGACCTGGCGAATCGGCACTTCTACGATTCGACGATCACGACGCTGCCCACCGCGCATACCGGAGAGGGCACCGGCCTCGAGTTCTCCTACGTCGCCGACGGCAGGGGTCCCACGGACATCGGCACAGGTCGAGTCGAAAGTCCCGACGCTGAGGTCAAACGCGTGGTCGACATCGTTCTCAAGCACGCACGGAACCGGTCGCGCGAATCACTGGCAGTCATCGCATTGACCCCGCACCATGCGCAGAGAGTCGCCACTGCGATCTCGCGGGCGATGAAGGACCTGCCGTATGTGGCGGCGTTCTTCAACGACTCGAGCAAGGAACCTTTCGTAGTCACAGATGCTGAACGCGTTCAGGGTATGTCCCGCGACGCCGTGATCTTCACGCTCGGCTATGGTCGGACGGTCCACGGCCGAGTCATCAATGACTTCGGCGCGCTGTCGGGACCGGACGGCGAACGGATCCTCGCAGCGACCATGACGCGTGCGCGCAAGCGAATGACCGTGGTCTCGAGCATCGAGGCCGAGGACTTCGACAAGAACAGGCTCACCGGGGGAGCGGTCCTGCTGCCGCGTCTGCTCGAAGAGATCGCCGCCGGCGGCGTCAACCAGCCCGGTCCTCACGGCGAGATCTACGATCCCCTCTTCAACGACATCGCCGATCGGCTGCTGCAGCTCGGTGTCGTCGCACACGAACACTACAACGGCATCGATTTGGCTGTGGCGAACTCGACCGAAGACGAGCACGGCATGATCATCGCCGTCGCCGGCGACGGGCCCGAGTACGCTTCGGTGCGCAGCCTGCGCCAGCGCGATCGTGTCGTCCCCGAACAGCTGGGACGCCGAGGCTGGCGGTACATGCGCGTGTGGTCGACCGATGCATTCGTCGACCCGCAGTCCGAGACAGAGAAGATCTTCGAAGCGTGGAAGTCCACAGTGGAGAGGATGAGCCCGCAAGCCGTCCTCAACGCCGCCCGCGCCGCATCTGTCGTCGTCGGACGCACCGGCAGCCGACCGAAGCTGGTGCCCGGGCTGCCGATGCACAAATACTCCGATTCGGGTCTCGACGCGATGATCGACTGGATCCAGTCCGATGCCGTAGTTCGCGGCGACGGAGAGATCAAGGATCTGCTCCGTACCGCTCTGGCTCAGAAGGGCAGCTCCGGTCGCGGGGATTCCCAGCTGCAGGCGGCTGTCGACCGTTATCGTCAGCGGCATGCGCAGGCGAAGAGGGTCACCGGCGCCGAGGTGCTCGTTCCCAAGTCCGATCAGCACAGTCCCGGCGAGGATGAGATCATCCCGTCATTCGACACGGGAAAGATCCGTGCCGATGAACTCCGTGAGGCGGGTCTGATCGAGACGGCGAGCAACGAACAGGTGCCGGATCCTGATGAGCAGGTCCCTGGCGTCGATGTGCAGGCCCCTGATTCCGACGGTCAGGCTCCTGGCTCCGACGGTCAGGCTCCTGGCTCCGACGGTCAGGCTCCCGGGTCCGACCGTCAGAGCCCTCAGGCTAGAGATCAGTCGTCGAGGTTCGGCGATGGCACATCCCGACGAGATGGCTGACACGCCCCGGCCTCCAGAACCCGACGACGAGCAGCCGCCCGAGAGCCTCGAGCAGAACGCGCTCGACGACGAACAGGCTGAACTGAAGAAGGAACGCCTGGAGAAGGCGATGCGAAAGTATCGTGCAACCCTGCGCAACGAGGCCGAGACCACTGAGGGTGGCTTCAGTGCCGACTACTACAGATCGCAGAAGCCGCCGCACTGGTGACCGTGTCCAGCCCTCGCGGCCTACGATGCCGCTGGTGGCGAAGCTAGGGCCGGTGACGGTGACGGGGGCTAAGGTCTAGGGCTGGTGGCCGAGACTAGGGCTGGTGGCGAAACTAGGGCCGGTGGCCGAGACTAGGGCTGGTGGCAGTGGCCAACGCTAGTGGCAGAGCAATGAGAATAGGGTCCGTCTCCCATGTGGGAGACGGACCCTATTCTCTGCTCTACAGCCGTTCAGAGAGGTGAGATCACGTTCTCAGAGCAGCTGTGCCGATCAGTGGCGCGGTGGCTCATTCGGATCGAACGGACCACCTGAGCTTGCAGGACCCTCAGCAGGTCCGGCAGCGCTGGCGGTCTGGTTGCGAAGCAATTCGCGGATGTCGCCGAGCAGATCCTCGGTGGTCGGAGGAATCTCTTCCTCAGGAACTCCGCGCTTGCGCAGGTCGTTGAGCTTGTTCATCGGGACGATGATGATGAAGTAGACGATGGCAGCAACGATGAGGAAGTTGATCGCCGCAGTGATCACGGCGCCCAAGTCGATCGTCGTCTCTGGGACATTCGGCTTGATCTGGAAGGACAGAGCAGGCCCTTCAGCACCACCGACGGCGGCGATCAGCGGGTTGATGATCTTGTCCGAGAACGCCGTCACAATAGCGGTGAAAGCACCGCCGATGATAACGGCGGTCGCGAGCTCGACGACATTCCCTTGCAGAATGAAGTCTCTGAAACCTTTAAGCATTAGAGGCACCCTTTCGGCGTAAATGTAAACAATAATGCGTTATACAATCCTACGATTACCGTTACATAGTACACACAGGTAACTCCGCTCCGCAGAGCCGACATGCGAGTGAGCTCACTCGGAACGGCGACCTGCTCAGTCCGGTCTCGGACGCCACCTCCCTGTCTCAGCGATGTGGTCTGCTCATCTGCGCTGAATGGTCGCTCAGATCGTACGAAGAAAGCGGACGCTCACCGAGGCAGAATGGCGAAGCTGATCGGCATACCGGCGAATTCCGCAATCCGGCCGGCATCGTCCGCGGAAAGGATGACAGAGACAATCTGCCCTGCTTCCGAGGTGATGCCTTCGTCGCCGCTGACGATACGCGCAATCGTCACTTCGTTCACGACGATCTCCGAGCCGCCATCGGGTAGCGAGCTGAAGAGCCGAATCCTCTGGCCGGGTTGGAGGAGCGCTGCGGAACTGTCATCGGCCAAGCGCACGGGCATGAGCAGATCCGAGCTGCCGTCCGGAAGAGACTGCTGATCAAGCACGGTCGATTGGGTCAGCGGAGACCCCTTCGACAGGCCAGCTGAAGTGCGTCTGCCGTCGGCATCGTCGATCGAGAGAATCGCCTTGTCCGGGACGAGCCGGGATGGGAAGTCGGCCATGGTGAGATCCTGGGACCGAAGTTCGGACCCGGGTGGCAGGTTCTTTGCGGCGATGACCACCGGTATGCCGACTGGGTTCGGTGTCAAAAGCCATGCGACCAGCGCGCAGGCGCAGGCGAAGCAGAGAGCAGCCGCGATCCTCTGCGGTTTGATGCGTGTTGTCTTCGGCCACGAACGGACCATGTCGCGGATGCGCCTCAGTATTCCCATGCCCTCAGTCTTCAACGAGTCAGGGCCACAGCGGTAGAGCTGGATTCATGCCTGTGGGTAACGCCTCAGCGTGCACAGGCGAAATACGTATGAGTCGAGGGAGTGTCCACAGGCAGAGTACGTGCGAGTCGATGAGTGACAGTTCTTCATCGCACACTCAGCGGCCAACGTGCCGCCGGTCAGCCCGGGCAGCCCGGGCAGTTCGCGGTCAGCCCGGTCAGTTCGCGGCCGGCCCGGTGTGCCCGGTCAGTTCGCTGCGGGTGCGCTCGCTGCGGGTGCGTTGGCCGACGAGGACGAGGAAGAGGACGAAGTCGACGAGGAGCTCGACGATTCCTTCGTGGAGCTCGATGAAGAGTCCTTGGCCGCGGGGCTCGATGTCGATGGCACGGTGCTCGAGTTACTTGCACGAGAGTCTGTGGCGTAGAAGCCCGATCCCTTGAAGCTGATACCCACAGTCCCGAAGACCTTCTTCAGGCGGCCCTGGCATTCCGGGCAGATCGTGAGCGATTCGTCGCTGAAGTCTTGGTGAATATCAAAAGCGTGACCACAGCTCTTGCAGGCGTAAGAGTAAACGGGCATTCGAGACCTTTCTTCGACGTAGAGATTATAGTGCACCGCAACTGCCCGTGAATAATGCGCAGGTCACACCGTGGGACAGTCGGGTCAGATATTGAGCCGATCTCTGTGCAGGTGCGGGCGCAGGAGCGTTGCAGTCGCGAAGTTCTATCCACAGGTCAACACGTATAAGTGGGCGTTTATTTCTCTTGGGATGGGTGCGACGTTCCGTCGTCGACGGTAAGCCGGCGTTGAGTGCGACGGTCAGTCAGCGGTGGGGTGACGGTTAGTCGGAGCAGGGGCGAACGAAGGTGTGAACACCCTGCTCAGTCACCGCCTGAGCGATCTGCAGATCCCATTCCTCGACGGTGAGCCCGGGAAGGCCGATCTCATCTTCGAAGCAGACTCCGAAGACCCGCGGGTCGGACCTTCTGCCCTTCAACGGCTCGGCATCGATTGCCCCCAAGGGAACCTCGCCCCGCGGCCCGAAGGTCCGGTCATAGAATCCACCGCCGTTGCCCAAACGTGCTCCGCCGGTTCCGTACCCGAGGGCAGGGACGAAGATCAGGTCGAGCCCCACCTCGGCGAGGAGGAGCTCTGCGGCAGTCCACTGAGCCTCGGGCTCCCGGATGCCCCACTTCCCGCGCGGCACCAAGGTGGCCATGGAGCCGACGACCTCGCCGAAGTGGACTGGCCGACCGATATTCGTGACGACGGGAAGGAAGACCCTGCCCCCATGGTCGAGGAATCGGTCGATGACCGGATCGAGATTCGGTTCGCCCGGAAGTGCTGAGTAGGCGAGCATCGTGCGGCCGGTCAGGTCTGGGGTGCCGGTCGGATCCGGGCCATTGGTCAGGTCTGGCTCACCGGTCAGATCGGGCTCACCGGTCAGGTCCGGCGCACCGGTCAGATTAGGCTCGACGAGAGGCGCCTGGGGAGCCAACACCGACGTGACGACTGCCCAGGCAGCATCGGAGACCGACCTCGGCGAGGTCGATCCAGTCGCCGTGTGGGAGCGCAACGAGCGCGCGGATCGGATGCGTTCGCGCAGAAGCGCCTTTGAAAATTCTGGGCTCACGTCCACAAGCCTAAGCCGCGGCGCTCACATTGGTTAAGATGAACGACATGAGTGATGACATTCCGCGCACAGTTCGCAAAGCCGTGATCCCCGTGGCCGGTCTGGGAACGCGTTTTCTCCCTGCGACCAAGGCGACCCCCAAAGAGATGCTCCCCGTCGTCGACAAACCCGCCATCCAGTACGTCGTCGAAGAAGCCGTCGAAGCTGGACTGCAGGATGTCCTGATGATTACCGGCCGCAACAAGCGTCCGCTGGAGGACCACTTCGACCGCGTCGACGGTCTCGAAGCGGCACTGGCGAAGAAGGGCGACGAAGCGAAGCTCGCCGCCGTCCGTCACGCTTCCGAGCTCGCCGACATCCACTACGTCCGCCAAGGGGATCCGAAAGGCCTGGGCCATGCGGTCCTCAAGGGACGTCAGCACGTGGGCAACGAGCCGTTCGCAGTCCTCCTCGGCGATGACCTCATCGATGAGCGCAGCCCGATCCTGCCCAAGATGATCGAGGTCGCGGAGAAGACGGGCGGCAGCGTCGTCGCGCTCATGGAAGTTCCACCCGAGTCAATCCACCTCTACGGCTGCGCCGCCGTCGAAGCCACCTCGGACGACGAGGTCGTCAAGATCACCGGCCTCGTCGAGAAGCCGGCACAGGACGAAGCCCCGTCGAACCTGGCGATCATCGGCCGCTACGTCCTCGCCCCGGAGATCTTCGACGTCCTCGAGACCACGAAGCCAGGCCGCGGCAACGAGATCCAGCTGACCGACGCGCTCCAGACGCTGGCCGAAACCGACGGAGAACGCGGTGTCTACGGCGTGATCTTCAAGGGCGCGCGCTACGACACCGGCGACAAGCTCGACTACCTCAAAGCCGTCGTGCAGATGGCCTGTGCCCGCGAGGACCTCGGCGACGACCTCAAGACCTGGCTCAAGGAGTATGTGCCCACGCTCGACTGAGCCGCTTCATCCGAAGCAGCACCGTCCCAGAGTCACCCGAGAGCGGAGGCAGCCGTTTGTGGCCGGTCATCCTGACTGACAGACAGTCCGACATCGTGCTGCGTCCGCTGCATCGGCGTGACGAGTCCCAGTGGCGTGAAGTCCGTCGGCACAACCGTGACTGGCTGCGCCCGTGGGATGCGACTCTGCCGATTCCCGGGCAGGAGATCCCCGGCTTCCGGACTATGGTGCGCATGTACGACAAGCAGGCCAAACGGCTCCAATCCGTGCCGTTGGTCGTGGAGGTCGGCGGTGACTTCCGGGGGCAGTTGACCGTATCGAGCATCAGCTGGGGTTCGATCCTCAGCGGGCAGATCGGCTACTGGATCGACTCGCGCGTGGCAGGCCGCGGCATCACCCCGATCGCCGTCGCCATGGCCACAGACCACTGCCTCTTCGCGTTGGGGCTCCATCGGATCGAGATCAACATCCGCCCCGAGAACGCCGCAAGCCTGCGCGTGGTCGAGAAGCTCGGCTTCCGAGACGAAGGCCTACGCGAGAAGTACATGCACATCAACGGCAGATGGTGCGACCACCGCACGTTCGCCATCACCGCCGAAGAAGTTCCGCAGGGCGTCCTCGCCGCCTACCGCCACGGTCAGCGAGCCTGACCGACCTGCGCGCGGCTGACCGACCTGCGCGGTCAGCTGACCAGGATCAGCCCGATCGCCTGAAAATTTCGTGAACTTCGCACCTCTTTGACCGACACACCACAGTCCCTCCCATCGGAGTCGATGAGTGCGCTCTAGGGTGGCATTGTGGACACCAGCATTATCGTCGTTATCGCCATCATCGTGGTCTTCGTCGTTGCTGTGCCCGCAATCATCCGCAAGTCGGCGACAGAGCTGTCCCGCGTCGAGATCGACACCGTGCCGGATAAGGCGCAGATCGTCGCAGCGGACAAACAGACACCGTGCCACGACCACACCGAACGAGCTCGCGTCTTCCAGGCCAAAAGTTCGATCGAACCGACCGTGCCCCGCCTCGATGTCGCCCCGCTGAGCCAGGCCCCGACCCTCAGTCTGTCAGCGCCAGTGCCGGCGCTCGCCGTCATCGACGGGCATGGCGAAGGGCAGACCGCCGGCACCGAGGTGACCGCACAGTCCGAGGTCAACGTCCTTCCCGTCGCGGTTGGTGAGACCCGCTCGGCCTTTCTTGAAGACTTCAGCGATCAAACTCATTCGGCATTCGCCTCGGGGGTTCCCGACAATGTGCGGATGCTCCATCCAGCGGTCCACAGGGTATTCAACCAGTCCGGCCACGGACAGTCTGGTCACGGACAGTCGGGCCACGGACAGTCCGGTCAGGATTCGGGTGGTCGTGGCCAGTCGGTTCAGGGATCATCCGGACACGCAGCGACCCGGTCAGGCACCACGGGGTCGAGCGTCGACAGAATCGCCCCGGCCGCCAATCGGCCGAGCGGGCCAGCTGCGAATCGACCGAGCGGACCCGACACGAATCGGCCAGGCAGGCCGGAAGCGAATCGGCCCAGTGGGCCGGCAACGACAGATATGACCAGGCGAGGTACACAGATTCCCAACCCGAACTTCGGCACCGATGAGGAACATTCGATGACTGAGAAAGCAACGACACTGCGCGAGTCCATCCGATCGCTCGGAACGATGGTCCGAGGATTCGCTCTGCTCTTCCTCGCCTCGGCGCTGGGTATCCTCGTGTCCGGCGTGCTCGCGATCTTCTCGGTCGTCCACCCTGCCCTCATCGGCGTCTTCGCCGGACTCGCGGTTGTCTCACTCTTCATCGTGCGCACCTTGAACCTGCGCAAGCGCGAGCTCAAGGCCCGCCTGCGCAACCTCGAGCGCCACCCCGCTAATGCGGCTGCTCCTCGCACTGCCGGTCCGCGGGCTGCGCGTGAGGCGTCCACAACCTCGACCGCGACGAAGACGACGGATGCTGCTGCGACAGCGGCGGGCTCCACGAAGGCAGCCCAAGCCCGCGCCGTGATGCAGCGCAATGTCGTGGCCAAGCGCAGTCGCGAAGAGGCCGACACCGGTGAGATCCCGATCGTCCGCATCCGCAGCGAAGCGGCCGAGGGCCACACCACTCGCCAGGTTCTTCTCACCGGACCGATCCCTGTCGTCGCGGAGAATCAGGAGAGCACCTCGGACGCGGCTGGCTCTACTGCCGAATCCGATGGCGAAGCGATTGCCGAGGCTGTCGCCACGCGCGCTGTCGAGAAGACTGCTTCCGCGAAGACCTCGGCTGAGCACGAAGCAGCTGGCGCCGATGCTGACTCGACTCACGTTGATGCCAGCCGTGCTGATGTCGGCCGTACTGAAGCCGGCCGTACTGATGTCGATCGCGCTGGCTCGGCTGTCGCATCGTCGAAGTACGATGCTTCGCCTGAAGCCGACGAGGCGAAGACTGCTGGTTCGACAACCGAAGAGCCGGCAGCCAGCGTCAACGATCCGTTCGTGCAGCGGCTCAGGGCTCGCGACGCTTGGTCGCCGACTCCTCTGCCGGTTCCCAGCTATGTCGATGCTCCTCAGGTCGACCACCCGATTCCGGAAGCGACCACCGCGGACGCGGCCTCCTACGAGACCGAGGCCCGCAGTCGTGAGGACATCGCCGCACAGTTCGCCGCCGAACTCGGCTACCGTGCTGAGCTCAGCGATTCGGCACGCGAGGACAGCCCGCTCGAACACGGCCGTAAGGCCATCCGGACGACGAGGGCTCCCGAGCTGGGCGCCGTCGACGACGTTCTGGCACGCCGCCGCGCCTGACTCAGAGTTCAACCGCTTTCACGAAAGGCCCCTGTCGTTGCACGACAGGGGCCTTTCGCGTCTGCCATTGACCTAAGCGCGGGCTTGGCCGGCTCAGTCGGAGAAGGCGAACCAGCAGATGGAATTTCGCCGGTCCTGGTCGTCAAGGACGAGTCGGTGGATTTCACTGGGCAGTTGTCTCCGTTGCCAGTCGCGTTCGTGTCGTCCGGCCTGCGGATTCTGCGGATCGGCAGCACGCACGGCTTTGATCGCGTATGCGGCGGCGCCCAGATCGTGTTCGGCGACGTGTCCGACGCAGGCCGCCTGTCCGGCTGCGTAGGCGGCGAATCGTGCGGCGTCTTTGAGTGGTCTGGCAGCGCCCATCGCCTGTCCGCCCAGCGCGCGGGCCTCCATCATCGGCATCCGTCCCACTGCCCATGCACGCGTCGCAGCCCATGCTCGTGCCGCGACCACTGCCTCGCGGGGGCGGGAGTCGCCGGGGCATTCGGCTTCGAAGAAGTGGAGCACATGCTCGGCACAGTCAGCAGCCCACAGCGCCAGCCGTTGGTGGTCGTCATCGGTCAGGGTGCCACCACGGCGGATGGTGATCATCGCGGGATCACGGACATCGGGCAGGATCATGCGTTTGCGCTCATCTCAGTTCTACTCGGCTCGGCCGCCGTAGTCCTCGGCGATCGACGCGGCGACCTTCTGCAGGCGGGGGACCAGGTCGTTCTCGATCGAGAGTCCGCGAAGATGCGAGGTGTGCAGAGAGACGTTGAGTGCGGCAAGAGTGTTGTCGCCTCGGCGCACCGGCACTGCCAGGCCGCGCAGGCCATCGTCGAGTTCCTGCGAGACCAGACACCAGCCCTGGACTCGGATCTTCTTGAGCTCTTTGCCCAGCTCGGCGGCCGAGGACACCGTGTGATCGGTGAACGGGGAGATCTCGACCCGGTCAAGGAACTGCTGCTGGAACGTCTCCGGCAGTTCGGCGATGAGCATGCGCCCCATCGACGTCGCCCACGCCGGCAGCCGGTTGCCCAGATTGACCGTCACCGCGTGGAGTCGCGGTGCGGCCGCGCGAGCGATGTAGACGATGTCGTCGGCATCGAGGATGCTCAACGTGGCCGACTCGTCGAGGTCGAGCGCCAGATCATTGAGATGCGGCTGAGCGATCTTCGGCAGGTCGAGACCTGCCAAGAACCCCGCCCCGAAGTCGAGGACGCGAGGGGTGAGCGCGAAGCGCGAGCCCTCCGTCGACAGGTAGCCGAGGTCGGTGAGGGTGAGGAGGAAGCGCCGTGCGGCGGCCCGCGTCAGATGGGTGGCGGCGGCCACCTCGGTGACGGTGAGGTGCGGGTTGTCTGCGGTGAAGGCGAGGAGTACGGCCAGGGTCTTCTCCGCGGACTTGACGTAGTGGGGACTCTGCGACGGCTCTTCGGTGGGACTCATCTCTGACTTCACCTCTCCAGGGTATCGGTCACAGCGACGCGCATCTTCCATGGACGACTGGGGCGACGACAGAATCGTTGCTCAAACAACTTCGCTAGTGTGCGCATAGTGCACATGTGTACGAAAAGCGTACACCGTGATATTGTGATCTGCGTCAACCCGAACCACCAGCTCTGCCGCCGACCGATAGCTCCACCATTCGAAGGAGAATGCCATGTCCACAGCACAGAATCCGACTGCTGCGAACACCGAGGAACTCAAACGCGCCAGACGCGCAGCCGCCGGTTCCTTCATCGGCGCAGTAGTCGAGTGGTACGACTTCCTCCTCTACGGCATCGTCGCCGCCCTCGTCTTCGGCGAACTCTTCTTCCCCGGCTACAGCGCCCACGCGGGAACCTTAGCGGCGTTCGCGACCTTCGGCGTCGGCTTCATCTTCCGACCGTTGGGCGGCATCATCTTCGGCCACTTCGGTGACAAGCTCGGGCGCAAGTCCATGCTCATCTGGACGATGACGATCATGGGTATCGCCACGGCCCTCATCGGATTCCTCCCCACCTACGACTCCATCGGCTGGCTGGCCCCAGCGCTGCTCGTGCTGCTGCGCTGCATCCAGGGCATCGCCGTCGGCGGCGAATGGGGCGGTGCGGCACTCATGGCCGTCGAAAGCGCCCCTTCGAAGCTGCGCGCCTTCTTCTCCAGCGGTGTCCAGATCGGATACTCCTTCGGTCTGCTGATTGCCACTGGACTCGTCGCCTTCCTCAGCAGCAACTTCTCTGAGGAGGCCTTCCTCGCCTGGGGCTGGCGCATTCCGTTCTTCTTCAGTGCCGTCCTCGTCCTCATCGGCCTCTGGATCCGCTCCGGCGTCCAGGAGTCCGAGGAATACCTCGAGCGAGTCAAGAACGCCAAGGAAGACAAGGTTGCGAAGCTGCCGATCTTCGAAGCCTTCAAGCGCTACCCGGCCCAGATCTTCCAGATCGTCGGCCTGCGCTTCATCGAACTCCTGACCATGTACATCGTGACCACCTTCGCGCTGTCGTACTCGACGGACGAACTCGGCCTCGACCGGTCGGTGATGCTCAACATCACCCTGCTGGTCGGCGGTCTGGGCATCATCACGATCCCCGCGTTCGCCTATCTCTCCGACAAGTACGGCCGTCTGCGCGTCTATCTCACCGGCGGCATCGTCGGCCTCGTCTGCGCGATCCCGTTCTTCTTCGCCCTCGAGAGCGGGAACATCGTCGCGATCGTCATCTTCGCAGTCCTGCTCATCAACATCGCCCATGATGCCGTAGTCAGCGTCCAGCAGCCCCTGTTCGCTGAGATGTTCAGCCCGGAATTCCGCTACAGCGGAGCCGGCGTCGGCTACCAGCTGGCCAGCGCCATCGCCGGCGGCTTCACCCCGTTCATCGCCACCTTCCTCGTCGGCGTCGGCAACGGCTCCTGGTACCTCGTGGCCGCGTACCTGGCCGGCGGCTGCCTCGTGTCCATCGCGGTTGCGCTCTACCTCATCCAGCAGTGGCGCGTGGGACGCAGAGCAGAACACGCCACGCAGGCCGGTGAAATGGCAGCCGAGAAGGCAGTGCAGGCCTGATGCAAAACACTCCCACCGCCGAGGTGACCGCTCAGCCCCGTTTGGACAGTGCGACCCGTTCGTCCGCCCAGGACGAGGCATCGAATCCGTCGACGCACAGCATGCGCTCGGCGGAGATCACCGCGGCCGGTCGCGTCGAGGTCGTCGAGCGGCCGGTCCCGAGCGGTCGCCTCGGCAGTCGGGATCTTCGCGTGAGGATGCTCGCGGTGGGCATCTGCGGAACTGACCACAGCTTGGCCTCCGGTCGACGGACACCTCCCGAACTGCCGTGGAGGCTCGGCCACGAAGGCTTCGGCGAGGTCATCGAGGTCGGCTCCGACATCCAGGAAATCATCCCCGGAGACCGGATCACCCTCGAGCCGAACATCACCTGCGGCAAGTGCGACTACTGCATCATCGGCAGGACCTCAGCCTGCAGCAGGAGGCGCAGCGCCGGGGTTCTCACCCAGCCGGGATTCCTCACCGAAGTGGTCGACCATCCCAGCGCCTTCTGCCACCGTGTGGGGCCCGAGGTTCCCGTCGAGCGTGCAGTGTGCACGGAACCGCTGACAGTGGCCGCGGCCGCGATTCGGCGCAGTGAGTTGAGCGGGGATGAGACGGTACTCGTCGTCGGTGCGGGAGCCCAAGGGCTGCTCTCGATCATCATCCTCACCGCGCAGGGGTATCGTCCCCTCGTCAGTGAGCCCGACGATGAGCGACGGGCGTTGGCGGTCGAACTTGGTGCGCAGGTCTTCGAGCCGGGGAAGAGCCCGGCGCCCGAGGTTGTCATCGACGCAGCGGGCGTCCCGGAGGCACTGGGGTCGGTCGTTGATCACCTCGCCCCGTTCGCCAAAGTCACGATCGTGGGGGAGGACAACCACCACCTCGGCGCGTCGAGCTTCGACATTGTGCAGAAGCAGCTGCGCATCCAAGGCTCGTTCATCTACGAGCATCCGCAGGACATGGCGCACGCGGTCTCCCTGCTCAACGTTGTTCCCACCGAGGCGATCATGGGCCCGGCGATCGGGTTCGACGACGTGCCCAGTCTTTTCGCGGAGCCGACTGCGAATCGTGTCGGCGTCAAACAGTGGGTCGACATGCGCAAGTGAAGCGGGTCGACACACTTGGGGACCCTGTTATGTCCGAGGCCTCGCCGCGAACGATGCATGGACCACTGCGCTGGTCGCGAGCAGAAGCCGATTGTGCAGGGTGATTCCGCGAATCACGGCGACGCAGATCTCGTCACGGCTGAGATCATCGGTGATCGGTGCGGTGTTCAGGGCTGCGACCGCGGCCAAGGCTTGGATGTGCAGGCGGATCGATTCCCGATCGATGACATATCCCGCAGCCTGCAGCTGGCCGAGCACGTGCGCCATCGAGACCACCGAGGTGGGGGAGACGTCGGGCAGCTCCAGCTCCTCGAGAACGCTGCGGATCTCGGTCTCGAACGGCAGCGGCTCCGACATCGTGTACAGGACGGCCAGGGCCGCAGAGACATCCGGGTCTGAGTGGTTGGGGCCGGGCAGATCGGGGCCGGTCGGATTGGCCGCGGGCACGTCGGAGTCGGTCAGATTGGCCGCGGGCACGTCGGAGTCGGGCGAATACAGCGCCTTGTTCGCCTCGAGCGTCAGGCGTTGGCAGATGCCCATGAGTTCGAGATTCTCGACGGCTGCATCCTCGATGGCCCGAGTCAGGACGGAGATGGAGTCGATTGGTGCGCCCAGGTCGCGGCGCAGACACGTGATGAGTTCGAGACGATGGACGTGCTCACGCGAATAGACCGCTGTGGTCGCATTCTTCTTCCGACCGGGACTGAGGATTCCGACATGGATGTAGTACTTGATGCTGGCCGTCGAGACTCCAGAGCATTGGGCCAGTTCGCTGAGCTTCATTCGTCTGCTCCTCTTCGCCCTCACCGGATTAGATAGAGAATCCGTAGCAGCTATCTACGTTGCCGAGCTTGGTTAGTGGGACTATCTTAAGTCCATGACAACGATGTTCGTAGCAATCCATGCAATTGCTGCCTCGGGAGTCGTGCTTCTGGCACCCGTCCAGCTCATCCGTCGCACCAAGGACCGCAAGCACAGGTTCATCGGCCGGTCCTGGGTGCTGCTCATGTACTTCGTCTGCGTAAGCGGAATGTTCATCTATTCGCTCAGCGGAAGCTTCACCGTGTTCCACGCACTCGCGATCTTCACCTTTCTGACCACGACGACCGGCGTCATCGCCATCCGCAAGGGAAATATTCGCCTCCACGTCGGAATGATGGTCGGATCATGGTTGGGTGCACTGACCGCAGGCACATTTGCTGCGATCATTCCCAGCCGCGACATACCGCGGCTGGCAGCGAGCGACCCGTTCCTGCTGTG
Organism: Brevibacterium sp. ZH18; assembly: GCF_022748595.1. Classification (GTDB taxonomy): domain Bacteria; phylum Actinomycetota; class Actinomycetes; order Actinomycetales; family Brevibacteriaceae; genus Brevibacterium. Next base: position 17,730 of record NZ_JALDSX010000004.1, read on the forward strand.
GGCGATCATCGTCGGCATCATCGTGGCAGCCACTGTCTGGGTCGGCTATGTGCTGCTGTTCGTCCCGACGACAAGGCTGAAAGCGACGGGTCAGGGATCGACGGGAGCTGCGGTGCTCAGCGACGAGCACATGACGGGCCCGACCGAGACAGGCCCAATCGTGACGGGCTCAACCGAAACAGGCTCAACCGTGACGGGCCCGACCGAATCAGACCGGCCGAGTAGCAGTCCGGCTGGCATCGCCGCTGTCTGAGCCTGAGGCTCAGGCGCGCGAATCCTCGAACTCGGGATGCTTCTGCAGGTAACCCATCACGTAGGAGCAGGTCGTACGGAACTTCAGACCCGCCTCGGCGGAGGTCTCCAGGGCGAAGCGGACCAGCTCAGCCGCGATCCCACGGCCACCGAAGGCGGGGGAGACCTCGGTGTGGGTGAAGGTGCGCACGGGGTGCTGGGACGGATCGTCCGGGCTGGTCGCGCGATCGATGTAGTCGGCGACGCCGATGACCTTGCCCTCATGCGACACCGTGAAACGTGTCATCGCAGTGTCCTGGTCGAAGGTGAAGGTGTCGCCGGAGATCTCGAGTTCCATGATCACTCCTCTCGCGCAGATGCCCTCTGCAGTGCCGATGCCGAACCCCGATCGGGCCGGTCCTGATACGGGAAACTATAGTTGTGGGTGACTCGGGTGACTAACCCGGGTCCCACGTTTCGCCAGCCTTATCTGCCGTAACTGACCTACCTGCGAACCAGCACTACCTGCCGAACCAGTACTACCAGTCGAACCAGCCGTATTGCCAACCCCGCCGTATCCGACGACGGTCGAATCTCATCTAGGAGCTAACCCGTGTCCTCTCAAGCCCCGGCCACCATGGTCGACGCCCATGTGATGATCCTGCGCGAGTCGGGGTTCGACGTCACCGAACTCACCGACGCCGACATCGACGACTACGTCGCCCTCGTTGCCTCCGCGTACCGGGGAGAGAACTCGAAGCAGGGATGGACCACCGAGGCGCATCTGGTCAGCGGACAGCGCCTCGACGCTCCGATGGCCCGGGAGATGCTCGCGGAAGAGGACTCTCGGATCATCCTCGTGCGCTCGGCCGAGGGTCAAGCCGTCGCCAGCGTCTACCTGCGCAAACCAGTGGGTGGAGTCGCCTACCTCGGCGTCCTCGCTGTCTCACCGCTGGGCCAGGGGCAGGGTGTGGGTTCGGCACTGATGAACCTCGCCGAGGCGTGGGTGAGCGAACGCTGGCACGCGCACTCCCTGCGGATGAGCGTCGTCAACAAGCGCAGCGAACTCATCGCCTACTACGAACGCCGCGGCTATGAGCGCACCGGTGAGGTCGAACCTTTCCCGTATGAGGACAGCAGGTTCGGTGTGCCGCTGGTCGACGACCTCGAATTCGTCGTCCTGGTCAAGCCTCTGCACTGAGGCTCGCTGGCTGGCAGCGCAGACACCTCGACCTCAGCGCAGAGCCCTCGACCTCAGCACAGACACCTCGACCTCAGCACAGGCATACGGAAATGGTGCCCAGCGAACTTCGCTGGGCACCATTTCCGTATCGAGACTCGACTGGGCGGTTCTGGGAGGTTGTCTAGAAGAACATCGCCGGGACGACGAGCCCGCCGACGAGGACGACCGGCCCGATGACGACCATCGACATGCCGAACTTCACGAGGATGCGCGTCAGGCGCGGTTTGTCCTCGCCCGGGGCTGTGGCCACGACCGTGGCACCCAGGGTCGAGAACGGCGAGACGTCGACGACGGCCGAGCACACGCCCAGCGCCGCGATGAGCGCCCATCCGGGAACACCGCCGGCAGCGATGAGAGGCAGCGCCAGCGGCACGAGAGCCGCTAGGATGCCCGTCGTCGATGCGAAGGCCGAGACCAGACCGCCGACCATGCACAGCACGAGGGCCGAGACGAGCGGCGAACCGATCGCCTTGGCTCCCTCGCCCAGGAGGTCGACTGCACCCATGGTCTGGAGGACGCCGACGAAGGTGATGATTCCGCCCACGAGCAGCACCGTCGACCAGTCGATCTTCGGCAGCGCCGCCTTCGCCGTCTTGGGATCGACGAGGGCGAGGATCGCTCCGAAGAGGAAGCACAGCAGACCGATGTCCGGGTCCTTGCCGATGGCCGCGAGAACGACGACCGTACCGATGAGGCCGACCATGAAGGCGACTGTGAGGATCTGCACGAAGGAGAAGGGGCCTGAGCTGTCGCTGGCCGATGAGTTCGAGGAGTCGAAGAGCGCTTCGTCTTCGTCGTCCTCACCGAAGGCCACACTCGCCGCCGAGGCGGATCCCCGAGAGATCCGGTACCCGTCGTTCGATCCCGAGGTGTCGAAACCGTCTGCCTCGTTGAGGGTCGAACCGGAGTTCACCGAACCGTTCCCCGCGGCGTGGGCTGTCGCCGCATGGGCGACGACGGACTTGCGGGAGAAGAGCTTGCGGCCGTACATGAAGTAGGCGAAGACGAGCATGATGAGGTAGACGCCCACAGCGATTCCGAAGAGCAGGAACGGCGAGAGGTCGATTCCTGCATCATGGGCGGTGCTGTAGGTGACAATGCCGTAGAGGCTGGTCGGAGCGAATCCGCCGGCGCCGATCGCGAAGCAGATCGCCAGACCCATCAGCGCGTAGTCGACTCCGTACTTCCGGGCGACCTGCATACCCACGGGCATCATGACCAGACCGGCCAGCGGGGCACCCATCGCGGCGATGCACGCTGTGATGACGAAGAAGACGGCGGGCAGAAGGACGGCCGAGGAACCGACCTTCTCCAATGCCCAGTCGATGATCTTGTCGACCGTGCCGTTCTCCTGCGCGATGGCGAAGAAGTACGTGACCCCGGCCAACAGGATCATGATCGAGAGCGGGAACTCGGCGATGATGTCGTCGACGGTCATATCCGTGAGCATCAGTCCGGTTCCCGCAGCACCGACGAGCATGAGTATGCCGATCTGGACACCACGCACCGCGCCGATGGCGAAGAGGGCGATGAAGATCGCCAGGGCAAGGATTTGTGCGAGCATTATTTCCCCATCGAAACTGAAGTCTTCCTGAATGAAACTAGTTGAATCGCTGAGTGGAGATTACCAGTTCTGACGCGGCAGTAGCGGTTGCCGCAGGGGAGTCAGTGAAGATTTCCCGATTATCGGTACTCGATGGTGATGGTCGGAGTCAGCCCATCACGTTGCCGCTCGTGCCTGCCGGGGTGCGCAGTCGGGAGAATGTGCCCAGATTCAGCTCGCCTCCCGTGTGCTCGAGCCGAACGCGGACCGGATCGGCATCATGGTCGTGACCGTGCTCGACCGCGTCGATGAGGGCTGCCATGAGCTCACCGACCATCGGTGCGTTCTTGAATTGGTTGCCGCTCGTGCCGACCGCCTGATAGAAGCCGTCCGCATCGGACCGGTCGTAGATGGGCGTCCAATCCGAGGAGACGTCGTAGACGCCGACGACTCCGCGGGCTCGGTTGGGGATCGCGATGTCGGTGAAGCGCTTGGCGGCCCGCAGCGCCTGCGTCTCGAACTGGACGGGGCGAACGCTCATCGACGCATCGTCGGGATCCTCGAGCCATTCCAGCTCGTCGCACTCGGGCTCCGAACCCCCGACGAGAAGCTGATGGCCCACCTCGGCGCGCATATAGGTGCCGATCCCGGCATCGAGGACAGCCGGGATGGGCGTTCCATCGGCACGGACGACGGTTGATTCCGCCGGTAGGGTGTGGACCTCCTGGCGCAGGGGAGTCAGAGAGACACCGTGGTCAGAGCCGACCCCGGCAAGTTCGTTGAGCTTCGCCGACCACGGTCCGGCGGCATTGACCACGACCGCGGCCTCGAGGATTCTGCCGTCGGCGAGTTCAACGGTCCAGGCGGCGCCCGCCGCATCGGTGGGGCCGTTCTGGTCGGTAGGAAGCTCATCGGGGTGGGAACCGTCGTGCGAGGCACGGGCGCTGCTGTGCAGACCGATGACCTGCGAGTTGTAGGAGAACGTGGCGCCGTGGCGCTTGGCGGCACGGACGAAGTTCTCCGTGGCCAGGACCGGGTCCGAGATGTATCCGCCGTCCGGTGTGTACAGGGCTGTCGCGGGCTCTTCGCACTCATCGAGAAATGCCGGATCGTCGGGACGCACCGGCGGGTAGTGGTTCGCGGTGTCGACGCCGGGCAGCTCACGGGCGAGATCCGCGGCGTCCCATTCGGCGAAGGGAATCGCGAGTTCTGTGAAGTCGGAACGGACATTGGCGGGGATCAGCCCGGGAATCTCGATCACGGCCATGCCGGTGCGGATGAAGTCAGCGACCGGCTCCGAGTCGTCTGCCCCCACATGCTCACGCAGGTTCTCCCACACGTGCTTCGCCTCCCACGCCAGGGCGATGGAGTCGCGCAGCGAATAGGTGAAGCGGATGATCGCGCTGGTGGCTCCGGTCGAGCCTTGGGCCGGGCCCGATTTCTTGTCGACGACGGTCACCGAGTATCCGCGTTTGGCCAGGGAATAGGCGATCGATGCGCCCATCACTCCGCTGCCGATGACTATCGCCTTCGCACTCATTGTCTGTCCTTCGCTCGCTTCGTGGATCGGCCTCGGGATCATCGTAGCGAGGTCGGGGCCCGCATCGCTGACTCAGCTCAGCAGCAGAGCACCGCCGAGAGCGATGACCGCGACGATGATCGTGGTCGTGGCCGCGAGTCCGAGCGGACCGGCACCGAGGTTCTTCAGCGCCCGCCACTGGACTCCGCGGCCGAGCGCGAACATCGCCATCGCCAGGCACACGGTCTGGATCCAGCCCAGACCTGAGATCGCGAGCTCGGGCAGCAGCCCGAAGGTGCGCAGGCCCGCCATGGCGAGGAACCCGAGGACGAACAGCGGGACGATGGGCGCCCGCTTCCCGCCCGCAGGCGGTGTGGTCTTCGCAGACGAATGGTCTGACGTGGACCCAGGGGCTGCCTCGGCGGAGGTGATGGTTGTCGACGCCGGCACGGACGACTGCGTGCGGGTCTCCTTCCGGCGCATGATCAGGCTGAGCACAGCCACGGTGGGGGCGAGCATGATGACACGCGAGAGCTTGACGAGCACGGCGACCTGGAGTGCTGCGGGACCGATGATGCCGCCGATCGCGACGACCTGGGCCACCTCGTGGGTCGCGGCTCCGCCCCACATCCCTGCTGTGTGCTGGGACAGTCCGAAGGCCGCGCTCAGGCTCGGGATCACGGCGATCATCAGGGTGCCGAAGAGGATCACGAGCCCGATCGCCGCCGCGACGTCTTCCTTCTTCGACTTCAGCGTCGACTCGATGCCGGCGACCGCGGCGGCACCGCAGATGCCGAAGCCGCAGCCGATGAGCAGCGCCAGATCCGAATCGACCCGGAACGCACGTGCGAGCATGACGCTCGAGACGATGCCGGTCGTGACGACGACGGCAGCGAGGACGAGCACCAGCCAGCTGAGGTCGAGGATGTCACCGAGGATGACCTGCGCGCCGAGGGCCACGATGCCCAGGCGCAGGAGGGGCTTCGCGGCGAAGTCGAGACCGGGGCGGAACGTGTCAGGCAGTTGGGGGAAGACGTTGCCGACGAGGATGCCGAGGACGATGGCGATGAGGAGAGGCGAGAGGACCGACGCGGACATGGATATGGGCCACGCGATGGCGGTGGCCAAGGCGGCCACACCCAGGCCCGGGAGGAGGCGGAGAACGCGATTCATAGATCTCAGTCTCCCAGGCGCAGAGATGGCCCGGTAGACGGCAATCTTCGACCGGTCCATATCGAATTGATATGACACGATGGGGGTATGCAGGATATGAGGAACATGTCGGACTGGCCGGACCTGCCGGCTCTGGGGCTGCTCGTGGCACTGAATGCGAACGCCCGCTCGATCGGGCAGGCCGCCGAGGCACTCGGACTGGCCCAGCCGAATGCCTCCCGCCTGCTGCGCACCCTCGAACGCGAACTCAAGGTGCCGCTGCTGCGTCGCTCACCGCAGGGCAGCCAGCTCACGGTCGAAGGGCAGACCGTGGCCGAGTGGGCGGCGAAGGTCATCGACGCCTACGGCAATCTCAACGCCGGCACCCGTGCCATCCAGGACGCTCGCGCCGGAACCGTGCGTGTGTCCGCCTCGCTGACAGTCGCGGAATATCTGCTGCCCCGATACCTGACCACGTTCAGGTCGGTCCATCCCGACATCGACGTCGGCCTCGCGGTGGAGAACTCGGCCGCCGTTATCGCCGCGGTGCGCGGGCAGCGTTGCGACCTCGGACTCATCGAGTCGATCTCCCTGCCGCGGGGCTTCCCCGCCGAGGTGGTCGGACGTGACCGTCTCATGATCGCGGCCGCCCCGAACTTCTCCGGCGCATGGACCGAACCGATCACCGCCGAGGACTTGGCCGACGTTGCGCTCCTGGTCCGTGAGGTCGGGTCGGGTACCAGGGAGGTCGTCGACGCTGCGCTCGCCGACTTCGGCGGAGCGAGTGTGGCAGGGGAGTACTGGTCGAACTCGGCGCTGAAGATCGCGGCGACGACCGGAGTGGCCCCGGTGGTGCTCTCCGAACTGGCTCTGCGCGATGAGTTCCGGGCTTGGCGACTGGTTGCGCTGCCCGTGGACGAGACCGTGTCCCTCGACCGAGAATTCCATGCCGTGTGGTCGCCCAAGCGCCGACTGTCATCGAGCGCGCGGTTGCTGCTCGACCACCTCGTCAGCGTCCGGGGCTGAGATCTGCCTGCGCCGCCGCCCGATCACCGCATATATTGGAGAGATGACTTCGCGAGAATCCTCTTCAGCTCCCGGCTCAGCCTCCTCTGCAGCAGAATTCGCTCCCGAGACCGTCGTCGTCGACGCGGGACGCCCCGAGCGCGTCCCCGGCGCATCGGTGAATCCGCCCGTCGAGCTGTCCTCGACGTTCATCGGCACCGGTGGACTGCATGACGCCCCGTACGCCTACGGACGGTTCGGGACTCCCGCCTGGGTGCCGTTCGAAGAGGCCTTGGCTGGACTCGAGCATGCTGCTCTGCCGGGATTGGTCTTCGGATCGGGTCTGGCCGCGATTGCCGCGACGCTCAGCCCCGTACCTCGCGGCGGCACCCTCATCATGCCGCGCCACAGTTACCAGGGCTCCCTGGAATCGGCTGCCGAGATCGCCGAGCGCGCTGGATTCGACCTTGTCTCCGTCGACATCGCCGAGACCGACTCCGTCATCACGGCCCTCGACGCGGTTGCCGACGCCGGAGCCGCCTCGGCGATGTTGTGGATCGAATCCCCGACGAACCCGATGATGGAGGTCGCGGACCTGCCCGCCCTCATCACCGCCGCGAAGAAACGTGGAGTGCTCACGGCCATCGACAACACGTTCGCGACGCCGCTCCTGCAGACCCCGCTCGACCTGGGCGCGGACATCGTCGTCCACTCGGTGACAAAGTACCTGGCCGGGCACTCAGACGTCGTCCTCGGCGCCGTCGTGACCAATGACGAAGATCTGCACCAGCGGCTGCACAGCGAACGCGCTCTGCGCGGTGCCATCGCCGGACCCTTCGAGGTCTGGCTGGCGCTGCGCGGACTGCGGACCCTGTCGGTGCGCATGGACCGTGCCCAGTCGAACGCTGCCCGGATCGCCGAGCGTCTCGCCGCTCATCCGGATGTCGTCGAGACGCGGTTCCCCGGCCTGCCGGACGACCCGGGGCATGCTCGGGCTGCTGCGCAGATGAACGGATTCGGCGCCGTCGTCGTCTTCTGCGTCGACTCGGCCCAGAAGGCCACCGCCATCGCCGAGGCGGTCCGTCTGTGGACTCCGGCCACCTCATTGGGCGGCGTGGAATCCCTCATCGAACGCCGACGCCGCCACGCCTCGGAGCCGGAGTCCGTCCCCGAGGGCCTGCTGCGTCTGAGCGTGGGCATCGAACACATCGACGACCTGTGGACCGACCTCGACGCTGCGATCCGCTCGACCGAAACCCTATGACGGACCTCGTCCTCGACCCGCCGCAGCCGGAGGATCTGGACGAGATCTTCGAGATCTACAGCGATCCCCGCGTGTGGACCCATTTCCCCAGCGGACGCATGACCACCAAGGAGGATGCCGAGAATTTCCTCCTGCGCCGGATCGCCGATTGGGAAGTCGACGGACTCGGCACGTGGATCGTCCGCGAAGTCGCCGGTGGTCCGATCCTCGGCAACTGCGGGTGCGCTGTCAGGCGCATCCCCGCCGAGGCGTATTGGAACCTCGGGTACCGATTCCGCCCGGAAACCCAAGGTCGAGGCCTCGCCAGTGCGGTCGCGTGGAAGGCGATCGCCAGGGCGCATGAGGTCAAGCCCGACTTGCCGGTCGTTGCCTACCTCCTCGAGCACAATGTCGCCTCACGGAAGGTCGCCGAGAAGGTGGGGCTGGAGCTCAAACACAGGGCCCCCGATGCAGGCAACCCCGACCCGCAGGCGATGCGTCTGGTCTTCGCAGACCGGGGCCTGAGCGAGAGCGAATTGGCCGCGACCCTGAAGTGATCGGGGTCCGGCGCAGACATGTGACCCAGATCAACTTAACGTGCGTTAAGATCGAGGCGACAGGCCAATAGTCCAGAATCAAGACAGAGGAGTCGCCTTGACTGAGAGCGTTCTCACCGACCTGCGTGATGGGGTCATGACCATCACGATGAACCGTCCCGAAAGTCTCAACGCCTTCACACGGGAGTCGTTCCATGCCGTCGGTGATGCTGTCGCCGAGGCGACCGAGACCGCTCGTGCGGTCGTCATCACCGGCAATGATCGGGCCTTCAGCTCGGGAGCTGACCTGCAGGGCTCGGTCCAGAGCGAAGGCCTCGGACTCGAAGCAGCGAATGCCATCCTCCGTTTGATCGTCGACTCGAAGATCCCGACCATCGCAGCCGTGTCCGGTCCGGCGGCCGGGATCGGCTGCTCGTTGGCCCTGGCGTGCGACTACGTGGTGATGAGCGAGGAGTCCTACCTCATGCTCGCCTTCACGAAGATCGGCCTCATGCCTGACGGCGGAGCCACGGCTCTCGTGGCTGCCTCGGCAGGTCGTCATCGGGCCATGAAGATGGCGCTGACCGCGCAGAAGGTGTGGGGCAAGGAGGCCCTCGAGTGGGGTCTGGCCAGCGAGGTCGTCGCAGCCGGGCAGCAGCTCAGCCGCGCTCAGGAGCTCGCGGCACTCTGGGCCCAGGGCCCGCCGCTGGCCTTCGCTCGTTCGACCGACGCCATCAACAAGGCGACGCTGACCACACTTGACGACGCCTTCGCTCGCGAAGCCGAAGGGCAGGGGAAGCTGCGCAAGACCAAGGACTTCGCCGAGGGCGTTTCCGCATTCATGGCGAAGCGCAGCCCCGACTTCACCGGCGAGTGATCTGAACCGAAGTTTCTAATTGGTAACGGTGGCGCAATTGCTGTGACCGCTGTCACTGCAGCCGCTAGTCTGACATGGAATCACCCGACTATCGGCCTGACGAAGAACCATCCAGTGCGCCGCCTCGGTGACGCACGATCCGATCGTGAACGAACGATTATGACCAAAGGAGTCTCATGCTCACAGGCATCCCATCCACACTCGGCGACAGCTTCCAGCTCAACACCACGACGCTGATTCGCCACGCCTCCCGGTTCTTCGGCGAATCTGAGGTCGTCTACCGTCGATCCGACGGCTCCTGGGGACGGTCGAACTACGCCGAAGAGTACAAGCGCATGGCGCAGCTGGCGCACGGACTGAGTGAACTCGGCGTCGGAGCGGGCTCCATGGTCGGCGTCATCGACTGGAACTCCCGCCGCCACCTTGAGCTGTACTTCTCGGTGCCGGGCATCGCTGCCACGATGCTCCAGCTCAACCTGCGTCTGGCCCCGGAAGACCTCGCCTATGTCGTCAGCCATTCGAAGTCCGACTGGATCTTCGTCGACGAATCGCTGCTGTCTGTCGCAGAGGCGCTGGCCCCGAAGCTCGACGTCAAGGGCTGGGTCGTCATGACCGACAAGCCCTCCTCGGAGATCGAGACGAGCCTTGAGAACGTCGTGTTCTTCGAGGACCTCATCGCGGACAAGCCTGAGACCTACGACTGGCCGGTCGTCGAAGAGACGACCGCCGCCTACGCCGGCTACACGACCGGCACGACGGGTCGGCCCAAGGGCGTCTACTACTCCCACCGCTCGATCTATCTGCACACGATGGGCGGAGTGGCCGCGCTCCAGGCGACCTTCGACGACTGCGTCATGCCGATCACCCCGATGTTCCACGTCCTGTCCTGGGGCTTCCCGCAGAACGCTGTGGCGGCAGGTGCGAAGCTCGTTCTGCCCGGCAAGTTCGCAGCCGAGGAGTTCGGTGCCATCGGTCAGGCCTTCATCGAGGAGAAGGTGACGCTGGCCAACGGTGCGCCCGCGATCTTCGCGCCGATGCTTGCCATGATGAAGAACATGCCCGAACCGCCGGACCTGCGCGGAGTGCGCCTGGTCTCGGGGTCGTCCGAGCCGCCGCTGTCGATGATGCGCGGCTTCAAAGAGGTCACCGGCGCCGAGGTCATCCACGGTTACGGTGCCACCGAGACCACTCCGCTGGCCACGACGAACTGGCGGATCAAACCCGGCACGGACATGACCGACGAGGAGAAGTGGGACTTCAAGCGCTACCAGGGCCTGCCGATCATCGGCGTCGAGCTCAAAGTCGTCGACCCTTCCGGTGAGGAGATGCCCCACGACGGCACGTCGATGGGCGAGGTCCTCATGCGCGGACCGTGGATCACCGAGTCCTACTACCAGCTTCCGGACAATGCCGATCGGTTCCTCGACGGCTGGTGGCGTTCGGGTGATGTCGGCGTCATCTATCCCAATGGGTACCTCAAGCTCACCGACCGTCTCAAGGACGTCATCAAGTCCGGTGGCGAGTGGATCTCCTCGATCGACATGGAGAACGCGATGCTCGACAACCCTGACGTCAAGGAGGCTGCCGTCATCGGCGTGCCGGACGAGAAGTGGCAGGAGCGTCCCGTGGCCTACGTCGTTGCCAATGACGGCGCCGAGGTGACCCGCGAGGCCGTCATCGCAACGTTGGGTGAGCGTTTCGCCAAGTGGCAGCTGCCCGACGAGGTCATCGTCACCGATGAACTCCCGCGCACTTCTGTCGGCAAGCTCGACAAGAAGATGCTGCGCAAGAACTGGGACGAGAAGTAGGAGTCGAGCAGACTCTCCCGGCAGGTGCCCCAGGCCACGTTCCTCTCACAGGAGGAGCAGGCCGAGGGCACCTGCTGCTATCACGGCGGCCCAGGCAGGAATCTTCCACTCGGTTTGGGCGAGGAACACAGCCGCCGCGATCGCCAGTGACATGGGCGACGTGACGCCCTGGACGAACACCGGATCGTAGAGAGCTGCAGCCAGGAGTCCGACGACGGCGGCACTGACCCCGACGAGGACACGGCGAACGAGCACTCGCTGACGCAGTGACTCCCAGAACGGCAGAACTCCGATGGTCAAAAGCGCTGCCGGCAGGAAGATGGCCGTCAGCGCGATCGCCGCACCGAGGATGCCCGTCGGCCCGCTCGTCGTCGACGCGCCGAGGAACGCAGCGAAGGTGAAGAGCGGCCCGGGCACTGCCTGCGCCGCGCCGTACCCGGCGAGGAACGCATCATGTCCGACGAGTCCCGTGCGCACGGTCTCTGCTTCGAGAAGAGGCAGGACGACGTGGCCACCGCCGAAGACGAGGGCACCGGACCGGTAGAAGACGTCGATGAGGCGCAGCGTGGGATCGCCGGACCCGGCGACAGCGATCGGCAGGCCGATGAGCAGAATTCCGCAGAGAACGAGTGAGATGACGCCCGTTCTGCGTGTGACCGGGACGGAGAGACCGCGGATCGTCGTCTCTGGCCGTTCAAGGGTCTCAGTATCCGACTGCGACTTGCCGGTCCGTCCGCCGCGGACCCAGACCGCGCCGAGGAAGCCGCCGATCGCAATGGCGATGATCTGAATTACCGGAGAGGGGATGAGGAGGACGAGGATCATTGCGACAACGGCGATCGTTGCCCGCTTCGCATCGGGTGCGAGAGTCTTCGCCATGCCCATCACAGCACCAGCGACGACGGCCACTGCAGCAGCCTTCAGCCCCGCCAGCAGGCCTTCGCTCACCGCGTCGCCGAACGACGCGAGGCCCAGCGCCAGGACGGTGAGCACAATGGCCGAGGGCAGAGTGAACCCGACCCAGGCAGCGATGAGCCCTCTGATGCCCGCTCGGTGCAGACCGATGGCCATTCCCACCTGGCTCGAGGCCGGGCCCGGAAGGAACTGGCACAACGCGATCAGGTCCGCGTACGCCTCGTCGTCGAACCAGCGGCGGCGTTGGACGAACCTGTCGCGGAAGTAGCCCAGATGGGCCACGGGGCCGCCGAACGAGGTCAGCCCCAAACGGAGGAATTCGCCGAAGACCTCACGGGCCGATCCGACGTGGGGGCTCTCCTGCGCCGACTGGATGCTCTCACTCATGGCCCCGCCTCGAAAGTGTCATGCGCTCCAGTCAACAGAGCGATGATGACGGGGAGGTGAACTTCCAGAGCGGGGCACACTCAGGGCCTGACGGCGGGGAAGTGCGGCTGCGCGCTGCGCTCCAAGGGACGACTGCGGACCTAGTGATTATCGATGCGCCAAATAGGCAGGGCGGTCTGTTGCCAATGAACGCACTCATGGCCTCTGACGCAGTCGTGTATGCAGCCAACGCGAGTGAGGACGGAGTTGATGGCATCGATGGAGCATCACAAACTCTGGCCACATTCGCCCGGTCTCAACAACTAAGAGGAAGCACAATCGTCCCTCTGGAACTCGGTGCGATCATGACCGCAGTATCCGACACCATCCAGCCGAAAGTGGAGAAGCATTCCCTCGATTATGTCATCGATCAAGGTCTGGCACTTACTCCATTCGTTCCGAAAAGGGAGGCCGTCCGCCAAGCTCGCGTCAATGGCGAATGGTACGGGGGAGACAACTACAACCGTGCAAGTGTTGTTGTCGACGCATACGATCAACTGCTTACAACCATCATCGAAAGGATGAACGCTCACCATGGCTGAACTCAGACCGCGCCAACGCAAAGTCCGCCCAGCACCAGAAGAGGCACCAGTCGGAGCTCTCGGCGCACAGGCAACTACCGCCTCAAATGAGATTGCACCGGCCTCTGACAAGAAATACCCGATCCCGCATGACCTGGAATGGACACGGACCAAGACCATGCGGATGACTGGTGCTCACGAGGAACTTCTCAACGAATTGAAGTTCCGGGAAGGTCTGAAAATCCAAGAAGCAGTGTGGTACGCCATCGAACATACATACCGCAATAAATAAAGCCAGAAATATTTATTGCTTGCAATAAAGTGAATGGTGCGATCGACATCTACATCCTCACACGCTGCTCGAAATGTCGGTCCACTAAGGTGGCTTTGACTACCAAAGGACAGATCGAGGGCAAAGACAGGGTTGAGCACGATCTGTCCCTACCTGAGAACGAGGATGCCCGGAGATGGGTGATGGAAGACCTCGGCTATCAAGAGGCTCCCATCGTTGTTGTCAACGAGGAGAACCATTGGTCGGGATTTCGGCCCGATAAGATCCTGGCCCTGAAAGGAAAGGAGTTCGGATTATGACACAGGACAATGACTCGGCTTACAGAGCTGAATATGATCGGCTCTGGAGCCAGGCAGTTACAACACTGACCGCAGCCGCGCGACTTGAACACGACAGGTATGGCACCGTCGACTTCGCCGACTTCCTTGCAGCAGCGCTCCGAGCCACAGCGGCAAACCTCGGAGATCCACACACCCTCACTGCTGGACGCCCTGGTTCATTGGAATCCGTGGCCCTCAGCGAACTCCTCCACGGAGCCGTCGGACTAAACTCCACTATGTTCGACCTCGCCCAATACCGGACCGAACCAATCCAGGTCACCCTCAACGTCGCAGAACTCGTTATGGGTGAAGAAGGAGCCCCTGGTGCTCCCAAATCCTATGATGACGCCGTATATGAAGCTGGGGATGACGACCTCGCAACGGAGATCTCTCATCAGTATGTTGAGGCCTATAGTGCCTACGCTGAACGATTCACAGCAGCGGTCCAAGCCGAGGCTGAGAAGTATCCCGGAGTCTCTGACCTCGTCACAGTCATTGTTGACGCCAACATCATCGCCGCGGGTACCATGGACGGCCCTGGCCTAGAGAACCCTAGCGAAGGGGACAGCGAACCTCTCGTCTGGCACTTTTGGTCGACCGCGCGGGAGTCAATCGGTATGCCGGTAGTCCCACAGGCAATGTCAAGCACCGGGTTTCATAGAGGGTGTTTTTCTTGGTTTCTTAGGCAGCCACGGGTTCGCTGCCACTGCCTTCGATCCACTCTCGGTGAACCTCGAACGGCGGCCGGTATCCAATCGCCGAATGCAATCGTCGCCGGTTGTACCAGCCGATCCATTTCGACGTCTCGGCCATGACCTCAATCAACCCCGACCACTGGCGACGATCGATCAATTCAGCCTTATAAACCGAGTTCAGGGCCTCAGCCATAGCATTGTCGTACGAGTCCCCACGGGACCCCACCGACGCCACGATCTCCGATTCAGCAAGTGTCTCGCCATAGCGAATCGATCGGAATTGAACGCCCCGATCGCTGTGGTGGACAAGCCCCGAGACGTCTTCGCCAGCCCGAAATTTAGCTGCCAGAGCCATCGTCAACGCGTCCCTGGCCAAGGACTCGCGCATATGGTTCGTCACCTGCCAGCCCACGATCTCCCGATGGAACACGTCGAGGATGAACGTCGTGTATACCCACCCAGACCGCGTCGGCACGTACGTTATGTCAGCGACCCAGAGACAGTTCGGCCTCCGGGCGGCGAACTCGCGTTCGACGAGATCCTCCGGACATTCCTCGGCCCTGGCCGAGGCCGTCTTCGGACGCTTCCGCCTCCGCCGGATCCCGTCGATGCCCAGCTGGCGCATCAACCGCTCAATGGTGCACCGGGCGATGTTCCCGAACCGGTCGGCGTACTCACGGTTGATCGCCTTCCACATTTTGCGTACCCCGTAACACGAGTAGTTTGCCTCGTAGACGTCTTTGATGACGGCCAATAGTTCTTGGTCCCGAAGAGTCCGGGCTGAAGGTTCGCGCAACTTGTACGCGTAATACGAGCTCACAGCAATACGGGCGGCAGTCCCCTTCAGGGCGCGCACGATTGGCTCGATTCCAAACTCGTGTCTGTTCTCGTCGATGAAGTCAACGATCACTTTGATGGGCGGTCGAGCTCCGCCGCGAAGAAAGCCGACGCCTTCTTCAGGATCTCGTTCGCCCGTCTGGCTTCAGTCAGCTCGGCTCTCAGCCGGCGGTTTTCAGTTTCAAGGTCGACTGACTCCGTCGGTGTGGCCCTCCCTGAGTCCTTGTGCTTGCGCACCCAGACTCGCAAGGTTTCTTTGCTGAGTCCGAGTTCGCTCGCGACGCGGGTGATTGCCCCACTTGCAGTATCGGGATCGGCTTGAGCATGTATGACGAGTTCGACGGCACGAGCCTTGAGTTCGTCGGTGTACTTCACTGGCACGAGAGAATCTCCTTCTTCCAATCTCCCTGCCTCTATTATCCCCGGAGCGATTCACCTCTTCAACTGAACAACGTGGCCCGCAGGACAACAATTCATCGCAGGAGGGTTAGGCGCCTCGCCGTGGCCACCAGCAAGTTTGCTGAGTCCGGCCTAGGATGGTGGCCATGACCGATGCCTCAAGCCATGGACCTGCAGCCCCCGAGCCAGTTGATATCAGCCTGTTCGCGAAACAGTTTCAAACGTTCCTCGAAACGATGGACCACTACGCCACGGAAGCCTCTCGCGACCATATCGCTGCGGAACTAGGAGCCCACCTGGGCACGGATCCACGTACACTCGATCCCGTGCGCCAGGAGTTCGCCCGCTGGCAGTGGGTCGAGATTGATAGGGCCCTTGATGAACTCGCCGAGGAGCAGGACCTTCGCGGTGTCATCCCCTCCCAAGATGCCAGTGGCATCAGTGACCTCCTGGCCAATCACTACAGTGTCTACGAGCTCGGCGCGATCCAGCGCCGCGCCGTTCCCACAGGACCAGGAACAGTCAGACATGTAGCTACGAACGCACTTCGCCTGTTGCGAATCGGCACAATCCCCGTCGTTGTCTTCGCGACTGAGCTCGAAGACGGGCCCGGTGATACGCAGAACATCGTCGTCGAAATCATCTGCGGTGACCATCAGCTTGCACGCGAGACCCTGGCCAACATCAATGGATTCGTTTCGCGCAACTCGGTATTGCAAGGGCAAGTCGTTAGTTTTTTGTCGGAAGAGTTTGGATCAGACTCACTCAGTATCGAATTCCACTCTCGTCCCCACGTTGATGCCCACGATGTGGTTCTGCCAAAGGGCAGGCTCGAGAAGATCGAGGCAACCGTTCTGGGCATCAGTGAGAAAGCACAGAGGCTTCGTGCTGTGGGCCAGCATTTGTCTCGCGGGGTGCTGCTCTATGGCCCGCCCGGGACGGGTAAGACGTTAACGGTGCGATATCTCCTCTCACAGGCAAAAGAGACTACGGCGATTCTCCTCCAGGGTGAGTCTCTGTCGAAGATCCGCGCTGCTGCCACGGCGGCACGAGCTCTCGGGCGAGCAATTATCGTTCTCGAAGATGCCGATCTTGTTGCTGAGGACCGTGACTTCAATGAGGGCGAACGGTCGGTGCTCTTTGAGATCCTCGATGTCCTCGACGGTTTGGGAGACGATGCTGATATCGCTTTCGTCCTCACTACTAACCGGGTGGACGTGCTCGAAGAGGCTCTCGCGATGCGTCCGGGAAGAATTGATCTTGCTGTCGAGGTGGCCTTGCCCACTGCCAAACTACGCAAACGCCTCTTCACCGTCTATAGTGCCGGCTTGGCGTTTACTGAAGAAGGAATCGCCCAGGCTGCGAAAGCTGCGGAGGGTACGACGGGTTCCTTTGCGAAAGAAGCGGTCCGGCGTGCAGTACTACTGGCTCTAGACGCAGACGAGGAACCAGCTGATAACCATCTTTTGGAAGCGGTGAAGGCTCTGTCTGCCGAAGCGACACAGTTACGTGAGGCAATGAACTCAGAAGACGACGAATCGCAATGACTACACACCCACGCGAGCGTCGAGGCAGAGTCTCACCGGATGCGACTTTGATATGTCAAGCAAGGGTCGTGCGCAAAGGCGACTGATACAAGGTTCAGTGTCACCGCTGCTGGCTCGAGTCCTTCAGAAGTGTCTCGTAACCAAACCGCCTCAAAACCCATGGATATATGACGCGCCTTGGCATCAAGAACCCCACACGGAATCAAGCTGGAAACGATGCCATCACCCGTGCATCAGTCCCGTCCCTCGCTGAACCGAGACACACGTTGTCACCGATCCTTGCATCAGTCCCAGCCATGTTCTTCGACGGGCTATGGTAGGTAGCCAATCAGCACAGACCCCCAACATGTCTAACGCATGGATCAGAAACACAGCGTGATAAAAGGCCAGTCGGAAGTTGGTCGACATCGGTGTCGACAGCTTCAGGCGGTAACGGATTGGAATCAGTCCTAGCGCGCATCGAATTGCCATCCGTTCCATACACAGCCAGCCGGCACATATCAGAAGGAAAACAGGCCATGTACGAACTCATTGCCAAACGTCCCGGGATCGCAGTCATCCTCATTTTCGTTGCTTTCATCATCGGACTGGCCGTCTCGGTTGCACGTGAAGCCGGAACTACCGACACCACAACAGCCGGGTCACCGGCCCCGACAGTCACCAAGACAGTTACCGCAGAGCCAGAGACGCCCAAGACAGTGACCAAGACAAAGACGGTCACTAAGACCCCTAAGGCGTGCAAGACGGCTCTGAAGTTCGCCGAGGAACTAGACGAGCAACACAACGGTCTACATCGGACAAGCGGTTACGCAGTCAGCTACGCCGAGCAAGGTGACCGTGCAGAATTAGATGAAGCAACACGGATCGCAGAACAGACCATTGAAGACATCAAGAACACCCGTTCCGACTACCGTGAAGCGGCCGCCGAGTGCAAAAACGAATGATGGACGTGACATCTGACGAGGCTTGGTCGAACATAGTGCCGACTGGCTAGTGGCTTTGTCGAAGTGATTCGGCAGCAGTGAGGCCCGCACCAAACGGTGCGGGCCTCACTGTTCGTCGATCAGGTACCGAGCGCCAGGCGCCGAGCGTCAGGCCCCGAGCGTCAGGGGTGATGGAGGATGTAGGTTCCGCCCTTGAGGCACGTGTCGACGACCCATCCGTCGCCGACGAGTCCTGTCAGCGAGTCGCGCAGGGCCCGTCGCCAACGGCTTGCCAGCTCCGCATCCTGACCCCGTAGGGCTTCGATGTCGGAAGGGAAGTCGAGCGAGACGAGCGTCGCCTCCTTCGGCACCTCGCTGACGAGGGGTTCACCGTGCTCATCGCTGCGCAGGCTCGCGAAGGCGTCGTCTGCCTCGGTGACCGACGCTCGTGCCGGCTTGTCGAGCGGCCAGGACACCATCATCCGGTCACTGGCCTGACCGGCATTGACGCCGTCGCGCATCTGACCGTAGAAGTCCTCGAGGTATTCGACCATTCCGACGCCGAGGCGTTCGAAGTTGAAATAGGCATTGCGCGCGACGAGTGGATCGAAGGTCCAGGTCATCTCTGTGATGCCGAGGTTGAGGCACCACAGTCTCTGGTGCAGCTTCATCGCCGATCCGGCGCCGCGGCCGATGATCTGATGGCGCACCCCGGCGATGTGAGAGTGCATGACCGTTCCCAGCGGCTGACCGAAGAATCCGATGGTCACGCCGATCATCTCGTCGGGCTCATCGACGCTGTAGGCCGCTGAGACATAGTTGCCCGCATGGGCGAAGGCCACGATGAGGCCGGGTTCGAAGATGTTGGTCCCCGTCTCGTCGACGCTCCAGACCTCGTCGAGCAACAGAGCGGCTTCGGCAGCCTCAGCGGCGGTGTGGATCTCGCGCACCTCGATGCCTGCGGTCTCGGCTGCGGCGGCGTATTCGTCCTCGGCCAGAGCGATGATCTCCGAGTCCACTGTTCTCAATCCTTCGCGCGGTGTCATGGTCATATTGTGCCACCGAACTCACCGGTCAGCCCGGGTGGGCGAGCAATAATCGACCCAGCACTACGGAGGGTCGGAGACCGGTATAACCTGGGCGCATGAGTGAACACGTCGCAGTCATCGGGGCCGGAACCATCGGCCGTTCCTTCGCCTGGCTCTTTGCCCGCTCCGGCTATTCGGTGCGGGTCTTCGACCCACGTGACGACCTCGCCGAGGTGGTCGCCGGTCTGCAGGCCGACGTCAGTGCCGACGCTGCCGCCCATGACATGGCCGCACCAGAGATCGGATCGATCGAGCTCGCTGAATCCGCCGAGGCGGCTGTGGCCGATGCGATCTTCGTGCAGGAATCAGGTCCCGAAGATCCCGAGACGAAGCCCGTGCTCTTCGCCCAGCTCGTCGCGGCGGCTCCGCCGGACGCTGTTCTGGCGACCTCGTCGTCGACGATTCCGGCCTCACTGATCGCCGCTCATCTCGACGCTGATGCCGCGGCACGTGTGGTGGTCGGACATCCGTTCAACCCACCCCACCTCATGCCGCTCGTCGAAGTGGTTCCGTCCCCGTCGACCAGCCGGAAAGCCGTGGACAGGGCAGTCGAGTTCTACCGCAGCTGCGGTAGAGAACCCGTCGTGCTCGGTAGAGAAGTGCGCGGATTCGTGGGCAACAGGCTCCAGAATGCGCTGATGAAGGAGGCGATCTCGCTCGTGCAGAACGGGGTGATCTCAGCTCCGGATCTCGATGCGGTGATGAAGAATTCCCTGGGCCTGCGGTGGTCCGCGGTGGGGCAGTTCGAGGGCATGCACCTCGGCGGGGGAGACGCGGGAATCCGCGGTTTCATGCGTCATATCGGTCCGTCATTCGCTGAGATCGATGAACTTCCCGTTGACCTCGGCGAAGAGGCGATGAGCGAGATCTTCACGCAGGTGGAAGAGGCCTATGGGACGAGCCCGAAGCCCGAGTCCGCTGCAGCGCGCGACAGAATCCAACGTGCCGTGCTCGACGCCCGCAAGCACGGGTGAGTCCTCAGACCGCCGGCTGGTAGAAGTATGTGGTGCGCTCGGCGATGAGGCCCTCGGCGTCGAAGAGGAAGAAGTCGGCGAAGCCCACCGACGTCTCCGTGCCGTCCTTGAGGCGGCCGTTGAACACGCCCCGGCTGGCGGCGCGGTCGTTGTCGACGATGACTTCCTGCACGGAGTGCGCACCGGTCTCGATGACCCGCTCTCCGTGGTAGAAATCGGTGATCTGGGTGCCGATCATCGTCGGGTATCCCGGACGGTCGTAGCTGGCGTCGGAGGCGAACAGCGCCGTGGTGGCGTCCGCGTCCCCTGCATCGACGGTGGTGTAGTAACGGTTCACGAGTTCAGTCACACTGGCCATGTCCATACGGTAGCAGTCACCTCCCGCCTGTGGATCCGCTCACGGTCTGAGACGAACAATTGCCGCCGAGGTGATTCGGCCATAGGTTGGGAAGTGCACCCTGCAGACAACCCCGCAGAGAAGAGGCTCGACATGACAACCATGTATCGCGTGACCAACCCGGCAACCGGCCAGGTGGCCGAAGAGTTCGACACATTCACCGACTCACAGATCCTGTCCGCGCTTGACCGTTCAGCCACGACTTTCACCGAGTGGAGCCAGACGTCCGTGGCCGATCGCGCCGCGGTCCTCACCCGTGTCGCCGAGATCTACGCCAACCGGGCCGAAGAGCTCGCGAAGGTCATCCAGCTCGAGATGGGCAAGGCCGTCCCCGAGGGCAAGGGCGAGGTCGGACTGAGCTCGGCGATCTACCACTACTTCGCCGACAACGCCGAGGCGTTCATGGCCGATGAGCCCCTGCGCGGACCCGACGACGGCACCGCGATGATTCGCCGCAAGCCCGTCGGCTCGCTGTTGGGCATCATGCCGTGGAACTTCCCCTACTATCAGGTCGCACGCTTCGCAGCGCCGAACCTGGCGCTGGGCAACACGATCCTGCTCAAGCACGCCCCGCAGTGCCCGCGTTCGGCGCAGATCATGGAAGAGATCTTCATTGAGGCCGGCCTTCCAGAAGGTGCCTACATCAACATCTACGCGAGCAATGAGCAGGTCGCGGAGCTCATCCTGCCCGACCCGCGCAACCATGGTGTGTCCCTGACCGGTTCCGAGCGTGCAGGTTCGGCAGTCGCCGCCGAAGCGGGCAAGAACCTCAAGAAGGTCGTCCTCGAACTCGGCGGTTCGGACCCCTACATCCTCCTCGACACCGCCGACGTCGCGAAGAGCGCGAAGACGTTCTTCAACACGCGCATGGGCAACACAGGCCAGGCCTGCAACTCGCCCAAGCGCATGATCGTCATGGACGACGTCTACGACGAGTTCCTGTCCTCGATCACCGAGGCGGCCAAGAAGATCACGCCGGAGACACCAGGCGGCGAGGGCTCACCTCTGAGCCCGCTGTCCTCGGTCGCAGCCGCTGACCGCTTCGTCGAGCAGGTCCAGGACACCGTCAGCCAGGGTGCGACCCTGCTGGCCGGCGGCAAGAAGTACGACGGCGGCGGCGCCTACGTCGAACCCGTCGTCCTCGCCGATGTTGAGAAGGGCATGCGCGGCTACTATGAAGAGCTCTTCGGCCCCGCGGTCATCGTCTACAAGGTCAGCAGCGAGGAAGAAGCGGTCGAACTGGCCAATGACACGCCGTTCGGCCTCGGCGCCGCAGTGTTCTCGAACGACATCGAGAAGGCAGAGCGCGTCGGTTCGCAGATCGACTCCGGAATGGTCTTCCTCAACACCCCGGAAGGCTCACGCGAGTACCTGCCCTTCGGCGGTGTGAAGCGCTCGGGCGTCGGCCGTGAGCTCGGACCGTTGGCCATGGACGAATTCGTCAACAAGCAGCTCGTGTTCAAGAAGCACTGAGTCTGAACTCCACTCTTGGAGCGCTGATCGCCTAGGCGGTCAGCGCTCCTTTTGTCTGCTGAGGACTCACATTCATTTCTCAGCAGGTGGATCTCGTGTCGGCATCGTCACCGGCTGGGCCTGGTGTAGTGGCTGTTCACCCTCTATCTGGTTACCGGCGGTTACGATATGGTAGCCTGCATGGTTGGCCTTCACCGGGAGTCCGGTGTGCAGAAACACAGAAATCAATGTGGACGCGATGTCGTCCGCTGAAGGAGTGAGCAGATGAGCGCCACAGTGGATGAATCCACAGAGAAGTCGAAGAAGGGGGCGAAAGCTCTGCTGCCTCCGGTGAATAAGCCGGTCTTCATCGCTTCCGCCCTCGGCACTCTGGCCATCACCATTTGGGCATTGGTCTCGCCGTCCAACGCCGAGGCTGTCCTCGGTGCGGTCGTCGGGTGGACCTCGGACTGGTTCGGCTGGTTCTACGTCCTCCTCGTGGCCATCGTCCTCGTCTTCGTCATCTACCTGGCCGCCTCCAAGTATGGAAACACGAAGCTCGGCCCCGAGCATTCGAAGCCCGAATACGGGCTGCTGGCCTGGGCCTCGATGCTCTTCGCCGCCGGTATCAGCACCGACCTCATGTTCTTCGCCGTGGCTGAACCGGTCACCCAATATCTGACGCCGCCGAGCACAGAGCCCGAAACGGTCGAAGCGGCTCGGGAAGCCACGGTCTGGACACTGTTCCACTACGGCATCAGCGGCTGGGGACTCTACGCTCTCATGGGCATCGCGCTGGCCTACTTCGCCTACCGGATGAACATGCCGCTGGCGATCCGCTCTGCGCTTGCCCCGATCTTCGGCAAACGCGTCCAGGGTGCATTAGGCGACACGGTTGACATCGCTGCCCTGCTGGGCACCGTCTTCGGTGTGGCCACCTCCCTGGGCATCGGTGTGGTCATGGTCAACGTTGGTCTCAACACGGTCTTCGGCATCCCCATCGGGGTGGGCTCTCAGATCGGCATCGTCGTCGTCGGAGTCGCCGTGGCGACGCTCTCGGCCGTCTCCGGTGTCGACAAAGGCATCAAGTTCCTCTCGATCCTCAACGTCTTCCTTGCGGTTGCCCTCAGCCTGTGGGTCCTCGTCGCGGGCAACACCAAATTCCTGCTCAACGCCTTCGTCCTCAACGTCTTCGACTTCGTGAGAATGTTCCCGAACATGGCGGGTCAGACCTTCGCGTTCGAGGACACCGGAACGTGGATGACCGACTGGACTCTGTTCTTTTGGGCTTGGTGGATCGCCTTCGCCTCGTTCGTCGGTCTGTTCCTCGCACGCATCTCGCGCGGACGCACGATCCGTCAGTTCGTCGTCGGCACCCTGACGATCCCGTTCATCTACATCTTCATGTGGATCTCAATCTACGGAAACTCCGCCCTCGACCTCATCCGCAACGGTGACAAGGAGTTCGGTGAGAAGACGATGCTCAACCCTGAGGGCGGCTTCTACGAGTTGCTCTCCAACTACCCAGGGTTCGTCGTCATCGCAGCGCTCGCGACGATCACAGCACTGCTGTTCTACGTCACGACTGCGGACTCCGCTGCGCTCGTCATGGCCAACCTCTCCTCGCGCCTGCCCACCCCGCAGGACGACGGCCGTCCGGGACTGCGCATCTTCTGGGCCCTGTCCACCGGTGCGCTGACCGTCGCCATGCTCATCGTCGGCGGAGTCGGGGCTCTGCAGAATGCGACGGTCGTCATGGGTCTGCCGTTCGCCTTCGTCGTCATCCTCGTGATGGTCGGACTCTACAAAGCGCTGCGGGTCGAAGCGAACCGCGTCGACAGCGCCTCACAGAGCCTGCCCGGATCCCTGGCCCGACGTTCATACACAGGCGGCCGACATGAGCCCTGGCAGCGCCAGCTGGGTCGAGTCCTCTCCTTCCCCAGCGGCAACAAGGCACGCGACTTCGAACGTGAGATCCTCACCCCGACCTTGGAAGAGGTCGCGGCGGAGATGAACGAACGGGGGGTCACCGCTCGCTGTGGCCGCGTCGACTCGGAAGGACAGTTCGTCGAGGACGGCGAGCTCATCCAGCTCGAGGTCGACGGCAAGGGCGAATACCCCTTCCGGTACCAGATCTGGCCGCACAAGGTCAGCGTTCCCTCGTTCGGCGGACACGTGCCGCGCGGAACGGAGGACTACTACCGCATGGAGGTCTACCTCGACGGCGGCACCGGTCAGGGCTACGACGTGATGGGCTATTCGAAGGAGCAGCTCATCGACGACATCCTCGACAAGTACGGTCGCCACGTGGAGTTCCTGCAGCTGCAGGAGAACATCGCCCACCCCGACGACTGACATCGTCTGCACGCTGCCCCCGGTACAGCCATCTGCCCTCGAGGCCGATGACCGTGCCGGGGGCAGTCGTCTGTCACGGGGCGGTTGTCTGTCACGGGGCCGATGACCGTGCCCGGGGCAGACGGCTGTGCCGGAGCAGTCGTCTGTGCGGCAGCAGCCACGGTCACCTCCGTGCGAGACCGTCCAGACACATTCTCAGAGAACGCGCGACAGAGAGAGCGGTGAGGCCGCTGGTGGCCGGGTTCTCCGGGCTCGGCGTCGACGAGATGGAGAAGGCGAAGTCACCGGCGGGCCCTCTCGCGGTGATCTCATGGTGTGAGTCCGTCTGACGAGGATCCGCGCGTATCTCCACACCGGACCGGTGCAGGGCCGTCTCCATCAGCTCGTCGTCCTCGGTTGCGCCGACTCCGAGCCCGCGCGTTGCCCAGGCCAGCGCCACGGCGATGTTGACGTTGGCGGGGAACTTCACGATCGCCTCGGCGGGGGAGCCGGTGAAGATCGTCAACGGACCATCTGCTGGGGTCAGTTCCGTGAGTCGTCGAACCTCCTCGGTGCCCATCCAGGGTTGGATGAGTCCGGCAGGAGCCTTGGCAGTCCTGATGGATACGTCGTCGAGAGCGTGCGCCTGAGCGGCGGCCTCGAGGACGTCGAGCCCGCCGATCGCCCCATTCGTCACGTGCAGCTCACCTGGTCCCGCCAGGAGCGCCCGCCTGGTCGGCCGATCGGCGAGGGCACCGACGCTGGTGAGGACGAGTGGCGTGCCGGCGGCGATGACAGATGGACCGAAGCTCTTGGCGGCAGGGACTCCCGCACACTCGACGACGACATCGGCGTCGAGTTCAAGCCAGCGAGGGTCGTCGGGGCTGCCGACCTGGATGAGTTCGGCCCCCAGATGTCGATGCGCGGAGTGCTTGTCGAGGTCGCGGACGAGAGCTGTCAGAGCCAACCGTCCACCTGAGATCTCCGGCTGGAGCAGGCGGGCGACATGCCGCCCAATCGCCCCGAAGCCGATCATCAGCACTGATTTCACTTCGCTGTCCGCCGTCATGAGATCAGGGTACACATCGGCCTGGACACGAGCGTCAGTGCCGCGGGGTACGGTAACGGTGTGGAAGAGCGAAGCAGGGGAGAAGCAGACATGGCAGAGACCGACACCGTCGACGATCCGACCACTGACGGTGCAGTCGTCGGAGACGACGGTGTTGCGCGAACTCCGTGGGCCTACGGTGATCCTCTGCTGCTGTCCTACTACGACACCGAATGGGGGATGCCGGTCCGTGATGAGTCGGGCCTGTTCGAACGGCTCAGCCTCGAGGGCTTCCAGGCTGGACTGTCGTGGCTGACGATCCTGAAGAAGCGCGAGCGGTTCCGCGAGGTCTTCGCCCACTTCGATGCCGAGGCGGTCGCACAGTTCGGTGAGGCCGAGATCGAAGCCCTGCTCCAGGATCCCGGAATCATCCGTCACCGAGGCAAGATCGAGGCCTGCATCGGCAATGCGAAGGCGACTCTGGCCATGCGCGACGAGGGTGGACTCGCAGATTTCATCTGGAGTTTCCAGCCCGAGGAGACCCCGCGTCCGACATCACTGGCGGAGGTGCCGACGACCGGTCCCGAATCCGTGGCCCTGTCGAAGGCTCTGAAGAAGAAGGGCTTCCGGTTCGTCGGACCGACCACGATGTATGCCCTGATGGAGGCCATCGGTATGGTGGACACGCACGTTCTCGGCTCCCACCGCCGAGGTACCTCCGGAGTCTGGGACTCCTGATACCGAGTTTGAAAGGTCGTCGATGAAGGATATCCGCGTCAGTGCCCTGGTCCTGCTGCATCCGCACCAGCCCGAACTGCTCATGGTGCGCAAGGCCGGCACAACCTCATTCATGCTCCCCGGCGGCAAACCCGAAGCCGGAGAGACTGCCGAGGCGACGATCATCCGCGAGATCAGTGAGGAGCTCGGACTCACCCTGGATCCCGAGAAGCTCTCACCCCTGGGGACGTTCAGTGCTGATGCGGCCAATGAGGCCGACCATCGTGTGATCGGGGACGTCTTCTGCTTTGACGGACTGCCGGCCGAACTCGACATCGAGAACATCGAACACCTCGCCGAGATCGCCGAGGCCGACTGGTTCCCCTTCGATCCGATGCCCGCCGATACCGCCGAGCGTCAGTTCGCACCACTGACCCGGCACCAGGTCGTGCCGGCACTGCGTGAACGAGGCCTGCTGACATGGTGACGGTCGGCTGACATGGTGACGGTCGGCTGACCCCAGCGAGTTCCTCAGTCTTTGCCTGTGTCGCTGCTCTGTCGCGAATAGGCGATGAGTGCGCGATAGAGATCCAGCGGAGTGCAGTTCGCCCCCTTGGCCAACGACTTCACCAGCTTGCGGTAGTCCTGGTAGTCGATCTGCGCCGGGTTGGTCGTGTCGACGAGGTCGAATTCGTGGAGGACTCCGACAGTGCGGGCATCGAGGATGGGGAACTTCAGCGGGTTGAACACGGCGAGCAGAGTGCTCGCCAGCGGCCCGCCGACTCCGGGGAGGATCTTGAGGAAAGGCAGTCGCAGATGATTCGGGGTGTCTTCGTCGAGTGCGACCGCGGTGACGTAGTCGATGTCGTCGGCGTCGATGAGCTCAAGGGCGGACAGGGACGCGACGGATTTCCACTCGGCGACCTTGAGGAAGTGCTTGCGTTTGTAGGATTCGCGCTTGATGACCTTCGGCGCGATGGAGTCGAAGATCGCCGCTTCGGCATCGGTCACCGTGTACTGAGGTTCGAAGCGCAGGACGAAGGCGGTGTCGATGGCGTCGGGCCTGCTGGTGCTCGTGGCGCCGTTGGTGTCGCCGGCAGCGTCGGATGAGTGAGATTCGGCAGAAGTCATGCGCTGACCTTACAGGTGAGAGTTGTCGAGAAGATGAATTCGCATCGGGTACAGCCCTGTTCGGCGAATTCCAGTGCCCACCGGGATGTCGTAGGGTCGCACTATGAGCTCTGAGCACTCCGACCGGACGACGTTCACCCCAGCCCTGCTCGGCCTGGTGTGGACGGCGATGTTCGGGTTCTCGGCGTTCTTCTTCAGCTATTCGACGATGGTCTCACTCGCCGCGCTCGGTGGTCTCTCGACGGTCACCGGTGGCTCCGTTCTGACGACGATGATGATCGGCGTCATCGTGGCACAGCCCGTCGCGCCGTGGATCGGCCGACTCTTCGGGCTCAGAGGTGCACTGCTCTTCGCGCTGGGACTGCAGCTGCTCGGGCAGATCCTCGGACTCACAGTGGCGCCCGCGCTGCTCGCCCTCGTTCTGGCGGGCCTGAGCGGAGGAGTGGGCTTCGGACTCTTCGTCGTCCTCGCCAATGCGGCAGTCCCTGCGACGACCTCACCGGGCAGGATTGGCAAGGCGTTGGGCATATTCGGCGGCATCACCTCGTTGGCGTCCGCCGTCGGCGCACCGTTGGGTCTGTGGCTGGTCGGAACCGTTCCGGTGTGGACCTTCCGGACCATCGTCTGCGTCTGCATTCTCATTGCTGTGCCGACGACGTTGAAGTTCCTTCCCGGCAAGAACTCCGCAACTCTGAATAGGTCGAAGGGCGAAAGCGAGAAGGCGGACAGCGACGTCTCCGTGCGCAGCGGACGAAACGGCCAACACGTCTCACGTCGAAAGGCGCGCAGCCTCGGCGAGGTTCTGAGCCTGATCATCATGCTCTCCCCGTTCCTCATCGGCATGGTCGTGTTCGGACTCATCGTCGGCTTCGGGCCGGGCTCGGATGTCGCCGGCGCCGCGATCTTCATCGCGGTCATGCAGGTCTCTGCGGTGGTGGGCCGGTTCGCGGCCGGGGCCATCGCCGACCAGGTCTCTCCCTTCGGGCTCAACATCCTCGGCCTGGTCCTCGCTACCATCGGCTTGGTCATCACCGTCGTCGTCGATGGGGGACTGCTCGTGGTGGCGATGATGATCATCGGCCTGGGCCTCGGCACGCTGCAGTCGGCGAGTCTGGTCATGGCGTTCTCGACAGTGAGCACCCCGGCAAAGGCCAGCGTCGCCTGGAACATGAACTTCGACATCGGCCTGGCCATCGCCGGGGTCCTCGGCGGCCTGGGCTTCACCTACCTGGGCGATTCCGCCACATTCCTCTTCTGCGCGCTGCTGCTCCTCATTACCGGTGTCCTCTCATGGATCGCGAGGACCATTTCCGCGCCGAGGTGATTTCGCTGAGGTGCTTCGGCACTGCTGCGCCGAGGTGGCCCGACGTCGGTCAGTCATCGTCGAGTTCGGCCAGCAGTCCCACCGCGGCGCGTGTGTACTCTCCGATCCAGCGGTCGTGGATGCGTTTGATCGGCAGTGGTGCCAGAGCCAGCTGACGGGTTCTGCCGATGCGGTATCCAACGGCGAGCTCGGCCTTTTCCAAAACACGGATATGCTGCAGGACGGTCGTGCGGTCGAGGTTTGGAAATGCATCGCAGACCTCGCCAGTCGTGCGGGGCTTGTCCCTCAGCATGTCGAGGATCCGGCGCCGGGTCGGATTCGCCAACGCCTTGAATACGGCATCATCACGACCATCATCCAGACCATCATCATCGCGACCATCATCATCACTGGCCTGAGCGGCCATTCCTTTATCCCGTGACATGTGGTAAAAATATCACATGAATGATGAGCAGACTGGCAAAGACGCACAACTCGAAGAGCTGTCCTTCACGGTCATGGGCTATATATCGAAGACGCCGCATGAGACCTTCGAAGCCGTCGCTGATCCGGCGCAGCTCTCCAAATACTTCACCACAGGAGGCGCGCGGGGACGTTTGGAGCCCGGCGCCGAGGTGACCTGGGACTTCGCGGATTACCCTGGTCGCTTCCCGGTCGAGGCCCTCGAGTCCGTTCCGGACGAGAAGATCGTCGTCGCGTGGGCAGGATCCGACTATGCCAGCTCGGCGAAGACGACGACCACCTTTGAATTCTCACCCGTCGACGACGGTGCGAGGACGCTGGTGACGATCACCGAGAAATCATGGACAACGACCGTCGGGGGAGCCGAGGGCGCCTTCGGCAACTGTATGGGCTGGACCGGAATGCTCGCGGCGCTCAAAGCCTGGATCGAATATGGAATCGACCTGCGCGAAGGCTTCTACAAGTAGGCGCCCGCGCTGAGTCCATCGGATAGCGGGCTCAGTCCTGGGCCTTCAGCCCGTGGGAGTTGCGGATGAAGAAGGAGCCGATGACGCCGAATACGCCGATGATGGCGGCGACGATGAAGGCGACGTTGGCGCCGTGAACCAGTCCTTCGACGCCGAAGACCTTCGGGTCCTTCGTCGTCGAGACCATGATGGTGACGAGCACGGCTGTGCCCACCGAGGCGGCGACCTGGCGCATCGTGTTGTTCAGTGCAGTGCCGTGGGGAATGAGACGCGAGGGCAGCTGGTTGAGTGCAGCGGTGGTAACCGGCATCATCACCATGGAAACGCCGAACATGCGGACCGTGTTCACTGCGGCTAGGTACACGAATGAGGTGTCGGACTTCAGGCCGGAGAACATGAATGTCGTGACGGTGAGCAGCGTGAATCCGGCGACGGCCAGCCACTTCGCACCGATGGCGTCGAAGATGCGGCCGGTGACCGGTGACATCAGGCCCATGACTGCGGCGCCGGGCAGTAAGACTAGGCCGGATTCCATGGCGGTGAAGTCGTTCATGTTCTGCATGTAGAGCGGCAGGATCATCATGCCGCCGATCATGACGATGAACACGCACATACCCAGGGCCGTGTTGAGGGTGAACATGCGGTAACGCAGCACGCGGAACTCGAGCATCGGATCCTTGAGCTTGAGTTGTCGTGGAACGAAGATGGCCAGGGAGACGACTCCGACGACCAGTGGGATGATCACCTCGAGGCTCAGCCACCCTGCGTCGCCGGCGGTTCCGAAGCCGAAGAGGAGCCCGCCGAAGCCTAATGTTGAGAGGATGATCGAGAGGACGTCGAGCTTGGGGTAGGTCCGTTCGGTGACGTTCTTGAGGATGAAGAAGGCGACGACGATGTCGATGATCGCGATCGGCAACATCATGTAGAAGAGGACTTCCCAGGGGAAGTTGTCGACGATCCAGCCGGAGAGGCTCGGCCCGATCGCTGGGGCGAAGGCGATGACGAGGCCGAAGGTGCCCATTGCGGATCCGCGCTTCTCGACGGGGAAGATCGCGAACAGGATGGTCTGCATCAGCGGCATGATGATGCCGCCGCTGGCGGCCTGGAGGACACGGCCGATGAGCAGGACCGGATAGGTCGGGGCCAACGCACAGACCAAGGTGCCGACGATGAAGAGGATCATCGCGGAGAGGAAGAGGCCGCGGGTGGTGAACTTCTGGATCAGGAACGCGGTGATCGGGATCATGATGCCGTTGACCAGCATGAAGCTCGTCGTCACCCACTGCGCGGCGCTCGCAGTGATGCCGAACGAGTGCATGAACGCAGGCAGTGCCGTGTTCAGCAGCGTCTGGTTGAGGATGATCACGAATGCGCCCGAAACGAGGACCGCGAGAACGACGCTCCGATTGATCGGAGCTCCCTCGGCTGGTGGGTCCTGCCTGCTGTCCTGATCTGTCACCTAAGCTCCTTGTCTGCCTCTGCCCGAAACGTGCCGTGCGAGTCTACTCTTCCGGCAGCGAGCCACATTCGGCAGGGTTCGTCAGCTCCGGCAGGGTTCGTCAGTTCCTGCAGCTCACCGACTACATCGGACTGATCGTGCCCAGTCGAAAACTGCCCCGTCCGGAATCACCGGACGGGGCAGAATCGATCCTCTCAACACGTCAGACCAAGCGTGTCTCCGGGGACTTGGTGTTCGATGGATCAGTCACCGGCAGGTCACCGAGCGCCTCATCGATACGGCCGAGCACCTCGGCGTCGAGCTTCACTCCTGAAGCAGCGACGTTCGACTCGACCTGCTCGGGACGTGAAGCCCCGACAAGGGCCGTGGCCACATTGTCGTTGGAGAGCACCCAGGCGATCGCGAGCTGCGCCATGGTCAAACCGAGGTCTGCGGCGATCGGCTCGAGCTTGGCGACAGTCGTCAAAGTGTCATCGTCGAGGTAGCGGCCGGTGATCATGTCTTTGCCGCCTTTCTCGTCGGTGGCGCGCGAACCCGCGGGTGCTGGCTGGCCGGCCTTGTACTTGCCGGTGAGCACACCCTGAGCGATCGGCGACCACACGATCTGAGAGATGCCGAGTTCCTTCGAGGTCGGAACGACCCTGGATTCGATGACGCGCCAGAGCATGTTGTACTGCGGCTGATTCGACACGAGCTGGATGCCGAGGCCCTTGGCCAGATGGTGCGCGGCGCGCAGCTGGTCGGCATTCCACTCGCTCACGCCGATGTAAAGGGCCTTGCCGGCACGCACGATATCCGCGAACGCCTGCATGGTCTCTTCCAGCGGAGTCTCGTAGTCGTAGCGATGCGCCTGGTAGAGGTCGACATAGTCTGTGCCGAGGCGCGACAGTGAACCGTTGATCGACTCCATGATGTGCTTGCGGGACAGCCCAGTGTCATTGTGGCCCTTGGGGCCGGTCGGGAAGTAGACCTTCGTGAAGATCTCCAGCGATTCGCGTCGTTGCCCTTTGAGTGCGTCGCCGAGGACCTGCTCGGCCACGGTGTTCGCGTAGACGTCGGCAGTGTCGAAAGTGGAGATGCCGGCGTCGAGGGCTGCGTGAACGCACTTCGTGGCAGTGTCGTTTTCGACTTGGGAACCGTGTGTGAGCCAGTTTCCGTAGGTGATCTCTGAAATCTTCAAGCCGCTGTTTCCAAGATATCTGTGCTCCATGTCACCAGCCTACTGCTGCGTGTCCGGGGCTGTCAGTGCTCTTCGACTATTCGGTGGGAATTGAAAGGGCCTTCGCGCGGAGTCCGACATACGTTCCCGTGATCCGGTCGTACGGAGTTCGACCATCAGCGATGAAAAGAGAAACGACATAGAGGGTCGGAATGAGGTACGCCGCGGCGGTCAGAATCCACACCCCGACCGAGACACTCCCGGCACCCTCGCCGCTGTCTGTGAGAGCGTAGACCGCCGAATGTCCGAGGAGCCAGGGCAGACCGATTTTGAACAGATTTCTGGCCAGGGTGACTCGGAAGCGGGGTGGGTTCGAATGGGCGGGCTGGGTGGTGACCTGGAGTCCCATTGCCTTCTTGCCCGGCGTGGCCGCTCCACCTCGGGACTCACGCGATGCGGCAACGGCGATGATCGGGACCACCATGACGAGTGCGCCGATCATGTTCCTCGCCAGCAATCCGCTGGGCATGACATCTGTGTGGAGGTAGAGGGGAATGCCGATGGCGGCAGTGACGCCGACCCAGACGAGGATGCAGGCCCAGTCGATGAGCCAGGCCAGAATCCTTCGCCATCCGAGCTTCATGTCTCACCACTATAGGCCTGGCGCCGCGGCCTTTGGGGGCTCGATGAGACCAAATAGGTTCGACACTCTCGGCTCGCCGAGGTGGTGGGCCGGTTCCTCGATCAGTGAGCTACCGTGATCCGCCGCTCATGGCCCGGTGACTCGAGCTCATCGATGACGGCGACTGCGAGGTCCTCCACGCTGATGCATGAACTGCCGTCGTCGGCTGTGAGCAGAGTGGTCGTTCCCCTTTGGTAGACCCCAGTCCGAGTCCCCGGTTCAAGAACTGCTGGAGGACTGAGATAGGTCCAAACCTGATTCGCATGGTTCCGGCAGACGTCGAGCTGAGCGATGCTGGCCGCAGCAATGGATCGCCATTGCAGGGGAACATACCTCGGAACATCGATGACAGCGACGCCCGGCTCATCGGGTGAGAGAAGAGGTCCGGCACCTCCCACGATCAGCAGGGGCACTCCCGCGTGGGCGCTGCAGTCCAAGACTGTCGATGACAGCCGTGCGAACTCCTCGCCCTTGTCTGCCTGCGCGCGCACCGAGAGCACAACTGCCTCGGCGCCATTGAGTGCTCTGTCGACGGCAGCGGGATCGGCGGCGTCGACCCGCATTTGGGATTCGGCACCTGTCGAGCAGGCACCCGTCGAGCAGACCCCTGGATCGAAGCGGACCCCTGGATCGAAGCGGACCCCTGGATCGAAGCGGACCAAGTTGCCTGAGTCGATGCGTTGAGCGGCACCATCTGCAGACTTCGGATTGCGTGAGGCAGCAATGACGGCATGTCTGCGGGCTCTCGCCTCGGCGACGATGCGTGAGTCGACCATCCCGGTGGCTCCGATGACGGTGATTCTCATGATGGCGATCCTTTCGATGGGTGCGTTGATCTGCTGTGAGAGCGCGGAGTCAGCTGCCCGCATGCCAGCGCCGCCAGTGCCAGCGCGAAGCCGACGATTTGGACGAGTGTGAGCGTCTCACCGGCGAAGGCCACGCCGAGGGCTGCCGCGACCAGTGGAGAGAGCAGCCCGAGCAGCGCCGTTGCCGTCACGGGCAGGGACCCGAGTCCGCGGAACCATAGTGTGTAGGCGAGCAGTCCGCCGATGACGCCCAGCCACAGGTATCCGAGACTCCCGGCCCCGTCGATAGTCTCGGGGACCCCCTCGAACAGCAGCGTCGGGACGAGGAGGACGAGCCCACCCGCAGTCAGCTGCCAGCCGGCGAACCCGACGGCGCTCAACCTCGGCGGGCGGCCCCAACGTTTGATGAGGATGACTCCGGTGCCCATCGCAGCGGCCCCGCCGATTCCCGCGAGGATGCCGATCAGATCGAAGCCGACACCAGGGCCCAGAACCACCAAGCCGACGCCCGCTACACCGACGATGCCCCAGGTCAGACGCCAGTGGGAGAGGCGCTCGCCGAGGACGACGACGGCGAGGACGGTGATGAGGATCGGCTGTGTGGCACCCAGCGTGGCGGCGACCCCGCCCGGCAGGCGCGCGGCGGCGACGAAGAGCAGTGGGAAGAAGAGTCCGATGTTCAGAGTCCCGAGCACTGCGGCCTTCCACCACCAATCGCCGCGCGGCAGGCGGCGGGCGATGAGCAGCCCGATCAGCCCCGCCGGGAGGGCGCGCATGAGTGCTGCGAACATCGGGTGGTCGGCGGGCAGGAACGCGGTCGTCACGAAATACGTGGTGCCCCAGACTGCCGGCGCCAGAGCTGTTGCCGCGGTCATCGCGATGCGTGGCCCGGATGCCGTCGAAACTGGGGGAGTGGCAGTTGTCGTTGTCATGCTTCCAGCTTCGAGGGTAATTGACCATGAGTCCAACACATAGTTTTCATTGCAACGATCGTCTGCCACGATAGATGAATGGAGTTGCAGCAGCTGCGATACGTCCTTGCCGTCGCCGAGGAGCGGAACTTCACCCGCGCGGCCGCGAAAACTCATGTCGTGCAGTCTGCACTCAGCCACCAGATCAAGGCACTCGAACACGAGTTGGGCGTTCAGCTCTTCGCCCGCACGAGCCGACGCGTCGAACTCACCGATGCCGGCGCTGCTTTCCTCCCGGCGGCGCGGGCGACCTTGGACGCGGCTGATCGCGCCATCGCCGAGGCGGTGTCCACCACCGGAGACCTGCGCGGGAGGCTGATGATCGGAGCAATCCCCACCGTGACGACCGTCGACATCACGGCGGCACTCGGTGCCTTCCACCGTGCCCATCCGAAGGTCGAGATCGGACTGACGACCGGCAGCAGCCTCGACTTCGTCGAAGCGATCCGCAGCTCGGTCATGGACGTGGCCGTCCTGGGACTGCCTGAAGAGGTCGAGCCCACCGGTGTGGCCAGCGAGGTTCTCGCCCGCGAGAAGCTCGTCGCTGTGGTCGGTCCCGGCCACCGTCTCGCAGGCCGACGACGGTTGCGCATGACAGATCTGGTCGAGGAGACCTTCGTCGACTTTCCTGCCAGTAGTCCCGGACGGGCACAGTCGGACGGGGCGTTCTTGGCCGCGGGCTTGACCCGGACGATCGCGTTCGAAGTGATGTCGACGGATGTGATGCTCGATCTCGTCGCCCAGGATCTGGCCGTTGCGCTGTTGGCACCGGACCTCGTCCCCGCTGGCTGTGGCTTGTCCGCGGTGCCGGTCATCGGCGGACCCAGCCGAGTCGAATACCTCGCGTGGAGCGCCTTCAACCCGAGCCCAGCGGCACTGGCGTTCCTCGATATCCTCAGAACCACCTCGGCGGTGGAAGAGAACCACCTGTGATCAGACAATCACGCAGTCGACGACGGCGTCCTCGACCACCTGCGCGAGACGACGAAGGCCGACCGCAGTGTCATCGCCCAGCCGAAGCGTCTGCTGCGCACCTGGAAGAACAGCGTCGAACGCGAAGTGATCGCTGACAGTAGGAAGGAATTTGCGCTCGCATTCGCGCTCGCATTCGCGCTCGCGTTTGCGCGGAAGAGCGGCTGACTGGTTCGCGCCGCCACGGGAAGAGATGCGCCGATCTCTGCCCAACGTCAGTGCCACGGACTATTCTTGGCTACAACGAGTTCTGACGACCTCAGCTCCGCGCACCCTCGAGTCCCCACCGCACCGACTCCGGCCAGCACTGACTCCGGCCAACACAGGCTCCGCCCAACACAGGCTCCGCCAAGTCCCACCTGGCACCGTCAAGCATCGCGAGAAAGACGTATCCCAATGAAGAAGTACGACTCCCAAGCGCCGTCACGGACATCGGCGGACTCCGATCGTCTCGAGGAGATCAAGGCGCTGCGCGAAGGCTTCTCCCGTTTCATGCTCAACTATCAGTTCGCCATCGACGAAGTCATGACGAAGATCAACATCCTCAAGACTGAGTTCGAGCACCTCCACGAATACAGCCCGATCGAACACGTCGACTCGCGGTTGAAGTCCCCAGAGAGCATCGTGGAGAAGATCCACCGCCGCAACATCCCCATCACGTTCGACGCCATCCGCGAGCAGCTCAACGACATCGCCGGTGTCCGTCTGGTCTGCAGCTTCATCGCCGACACCTACGCCGTGGCTGAGATGATCAAGGCCCAACGTGACATCACGATCACCGAAACCAAGGACTACATCAAGAACCCCAAACCCAACGGGTACAAGAGCCTCCACCTCATCGTCGAAGTCCCCGTGTTCCTGTCCTCATCGACGGAGACTGTGCGCGTCGAAGTCCAGATCCGGACCATCGCCATGGACTTCTGGGCCAGCCTCGAACACAAGATCTACTACAAGTTCGGCCAGGAGATCCCGTCGAACCTGCTCGACGAACTCTCAGAGGCCGCCGACATCGCCAACGACCTCGACGTGAAGATGGAACGCCTCCACAACGAAGTCCAGGTCCTCCGCCCGGGTGCAGAATCA
The DNA here is from genome assembly GCF_022748595.1 of Brevibacterium sp. ZH18. Taxonomy (GTDB): domain Bacteria; phylum Actinomycetota; class Actinomycetes; order Actinomycetales; family Brevibacteriaceae; genus Brevibacterium. Next base: position 54,288 of record NZ_JALDSX010000004.1, read on the forward strand.
CGCAGCGCCCGAGCCGCCGGGCTGCCGACGAACTTCAGCCTGGACGACCTCTTCAACCGAGAGTGATCGCGTATGGACTTTGTGGGACTGGTGCTCGTCGGGTGCCTCGTCGGGCTGACCACCGTGCTGTTCGGATTCGGCGGTGGCTTTGTCACCGTCCCGATCATCACACTCGTCGATGCCGACCTCGGCAGCGACACCGCACGGGTGGCGGCGGCAACTTCGGCGCTGGTCATGCTCGTCAATGCCGTCGTCTCCACGATCTCGACCAAGCGCGAGACGTTGGCCCACCTCAGAGGGCGGTGGTGGCTGTTCATCCTGCTGGCGGCAGGTGGAGCGTTCGGCGCATTTTGTGCCGAATTCGCACCTAATGCGCTCTTGAAATGGGGCTTCGTCGTCTACATCGCCGTGACCGCGATCGATCTGCTGGCCCGTCCCGGCTTCTTCCGCCGAGGTGGCTCGACGGTCCGCTCAAGCGCGAAGGTTCGAGATGCAAAGGTTCGAGATGCAAAGGCGCGAGACGGTGCTGGGGTCGGGGCCGAGAAGAGCCACAGTGACGGGGGCCGGGGGATCGGCGCCCTGTTCGGATTCCCCATCGGCGGCCTCGCGTCGTTCCTCGGCGTCGGCGGCAGTGTGATGACCGTGCCGATGATGCGCCGATCGGGGGCGACAATGACCGTTGCCACCACTCTGGCCAATCCGCTGACCTTGGTGATCATGCTCCCGGCTGTGATCGTGACGATCACCGCGCATACGTCGGTGCCGGTGCCTGGCATGGTCGGCTCACTCGACCTCTACTCGGCGGCAGCGCTGCTCATCGGCGCGATCCCGCTCATCGTGCTGCTGCGTCGCCGCGTGCCCAAGATCCCGGAGATCCTCCACGCCTGGGGCTACGTCATCCTGCTCGTCACCGCCGGAGCTGTCGTCGCTGTGTCGTGATCGGAGGTGCGTGTCGTGATCGGAGTTGCGGGGCGTGAGAGCTCTGAACCAAAGCACCGAGAGAACCCTTTATCATCGACGGGCTACGTTAGAAGGTGACCTCTCGACGGCAAGTGGGCCGGAAGGCGGGCGTCACTCGTCCATGCCTCACTCGTCCATGCGTCACTCGCCCATGCGTCGCCGGCGCAGCACGTCGGGGAGTCCGAAGTAGATTGGCGGCCTGATTGCGGAACTGCCCGAATCGCGTGGGACGTCGGTCCCGCTCAGTGAGTCGGAGGCGCCGCTCAGTGTGTCGGAGGCGCTGCTTAGTGTGTCGGAGGCGCCGCCCAGAGCCCACGCACTCTCCCAGCTGATGAGCTCACCCGCGTGGCAGACCGGATCGCCGCCGCCGTAGGGCGGTTCGGCCCACAGCCACAGGTTGACCCCGAACTCCATGAGGCTGAACTTGTCCTCCGCTGCCCGTGCGGTGTTCTCCTTGACCAGCGCAGCCCGCATCCGCGCCGAGGTGGTCTCGAGTTCGACCCACCCATCTTGTCGGTGGGGGAGGAAGATCCACGTCCCCGCGGGGACGTCGGCGGGGACAACCGCCTCGGGGGTCATGATCTCGACGAAGTCGTCGGATGCGAAATTGTCGCATGACAGGGCCTCGAGCAGGGGAGCGAAGCTGGCGCGGGTCACTTCGTCCGAGGGGGAGGCGATGATGATGTGGGCAGCCTCGGCGCGGATGTCCTCGATGCTCAAACGGGTGAAGGCATTCGCCCGCATAGTCGCCAGCACCTGGATCCACTGCCCAGGAACCGGCGCTGAGACATTGAGCTGCGTCGTCTGCGGCCGCTCTTCGTCATGGCGCATGATGTGCTGCCTCCTGCCGAGGGGATAACGAATCCGTCACTTTGTTCTCGAATCTCCCTCCGCCGTCGCCGAGGGGACGTATCATCTCTGTAGTGGATCGGGACTGGCAGCAATGCCGTCGCGGTCCACGACCACGTTCAACCCCTGTGTACGACTGGATACCCACGCCTTTGTCTTCCTCCTTCCACCATGCCATGAAACGCCTCGGCAGCGGTATGGTCTTCCTCCTCATCAGCTTCCTGGTCCTCGCGCTGCTCACCGCGTGCGCTGAGGCCGACGGCGACGCGTCGTCCGACACTGGCCCGTCGACCGAGGCGGCTGCAGAATCGACAGCGCCGAGTCCGACGGCAATCTCCGCCGAAGGCCGCGATGCCAAGGACGCCGAGGCGACGGCACCTGCCGACGAGGACGCGAAGAAGGACTCGGAGAACGACCAGGGCCGGGCCGGAGGGTCCGCGCCTGGAACCGCACTGGCCATGCTCGACGAGCTGAAGGTCAAGGGGCGTGCACCGAAGACCGGATACGACGCCGACCTCTTCAAATGGCGTTCGGACGCCGACCACAACGGATGCGACACCCGCAACGACGCGCTGCGCCGCGACCTGCGCAACATCACGCTCAAAGCCGGAACCAACGGGTGCGTCGTCATCAAGGGCACGCTGAAGGACAAGTACAAGGGCGAGACCTACGCCTTCGACCGTAGCCCGAACAACATCGACATCGACCACATTGTCGCCCGCTCCAATGCCTGGCAGACCGGTGCCTCGAAGTTCGATGAGGACACCCTCAAGGAGTTCGGCAATGATCCGCTCAACCTGCTGGCCGTGAGCTCGAGCCTCAACCGGCAGAAGGGCGACGGTGACGCAGCGACCTGGCTGCCGCCGTTGAAGAGCTACCGCTGCGAGTACGTTTCTCGCCAGATCGCGATCAAGCACAAATACGATCTGTGGGTCGTCAAGGCAGAAAAATCGGCGATGGAACGCGTGCTGGCCTCGTGTGATGATCAGCCGGCGTTCGTGAAGAACGTGGCCTGGCCCGACCCGGGTGAAGGCGACAACGTGAAGACTGCGACCGAGAAGAAGAAGCCCCCGAAGTCGAGTTCGTCCACGACGAAGGGTAAATCGGGCTCGGGCAGATCGGGCTCAGGATCGACGTACTTCAAGAACTGCACCGCCGCCCGTGATGCTGGCGCCGCCCCCGTCCGCAGGGGTGACCCGGGCTATGCCTCCCACCTCGATCGGGACGGCGACGGGGTCGGCTGCGAATAGCAGGTCACCTCAGAAAGGTGGTGGATCGCCCGAATCCCAGTTCACTGCCTGGACGTTGTGTCTGTGTGCCTTTCGGTCTTCTCCTGCGATCTGTTCCTTTGAGCCCTTCATGCTCTTCAGGCTCTTCTTCTCATTCCGAGGGCACCGCTTCTTCTCTGGTTTCGTGGCCTTCGGTGTGTGCTGGGCCTTTGGTGGTTCCTGAGTTTTCGGTGGTTTCTGGGCCTTTGGTGGAGATTTCGCGACTGACTGAGACGATCGTTTGCGGGTGTCGGGAGTGACCGGGCCCGGTGGGTCCCCCTCCTGCCCGAGGCGTTTCATCGCTCGAGCATGTTCAGCATTGATCGGGTGATCCGGTGGGGCCACATCAGTGACCAGCCCGTGGGAAAACACGTATTCGACAGAGCCCTCCGTTGTTTTCCTCACCGCAAACTTCTTTTCGGTTTTTCGCATGTGGTGCGGCTTGCACAGGGGGTGGAGGTTCAGGAATGTGGTCAATCCGCCTCGAGCGGGATGATCGTGGTCGAAGGGAATCAAGTGATCGACCTCGGAAGTCTCCGCCCGTCGGGTACAGCCTGGGACAGTGCATGATTGCCACTTCGCAATCAATGGCAGACGCAGGCTGGTCGGAATCCGATATGTTGTGGCCTTCGCGTCAATCGGAGTGCCAGTTGCCGGGTCGGTGAGGATTCGAGTCCACGTTGAACAGTGTCCGGCGATTCGGCGCGCGGTTTCAGCGGGGATCGGAGATCCGTCGGAGAACACCCCCGGCAGTTCTGCGTCGCTGATCAAAGACAGCACGGGCACCGTGGTGATCATCCTCGCCTGGTTCTCAAACCACTGTCCGTGGGTGGGCATCTCCAAGGACACGTCCATCGTCAGCTCTTTGTGGGCGGACTCGCCGTCCGCTTCATTTTCTGCGCGGGCCCGGTCGGCGGCAGAATGAATCGCTGCCGTGACTCCGATCGCTGAGGTCGACTTCTCTTCTGGCACGCCGATCGGAATTTCCGTGGTCGTCGTAGTGCCTGTGGCCGAGTCTTTGACGGTGACCTGGATGCTCAGTTGTGGACGAGTGCGGGTGCTGATGTCGAACATCAGTGCATCGATGCGACGGTCTTCGATCATTTCGACATCGGCATCAAGCTCGACGGTGAAAGCAGAGATATCGCCTGCTCGGATGGCGCGGGCAAACGCCTCGAGACGCAGATAATAGGCCTTCAGCTCTGGGGCTGGCCCCGACAGAGTCAAGCTTGCTGTCCCGTCAGGGTAGGTTGCGATATCAACTCGGCGACGTTTGCTGGCTTCTTCCAGTCGATCATCGGGAGGTGTCAGGGTCGCCGTTTTCATGCCCAAGGACTTCTTGAATGTTTCGACGGTGATGTCCGCTCGGCGAGTTGCCAAGTACTCGTCCATTGCGGGGAAATGCTCGAAGTGCAGGTCACGACAGATCCTTGTCGCGGCGATGACATGTTCGATGGTGAACTCGCCGGCAAGGCACCGCTGTTGGAACCGGGGAAGGCCGTGGGCGAGCATTGTCGCATTCGTGATCTTCGTATATGTGTGGCCGATGGTCGAACCGAGCACCGTGGCGAGTTCGGCTACGTCCTCCGATTCGGCGAGAGCTTGGACCCAGCCATAGAACGACTGCTCGAGTCGAAACCGCGGAAATATCGGCAGAGGAAGGCGCGGTGCGTCTTGAGAATCACTTTCGACCGGTGAGCCCGAGGAATTCGGCTCTTCGGAACCGTGTGAGTCTGTGGCGTCGACCCGGGGGATGTAGGGAATGCCCTCTTCAGCTGCCTGCGCCTCAAGAAACCTCGCAACAGTGTCGGTGAACGTCGCATGACGGTAGTTCCCACTGCTGCCTTCGTCGTCGACATATCTGAGTCGTTGAATGGCCTCAGCCAAGAAGATGTTTGCGACTGCATCGAGTTCGACTAACTGTGTCGCAGTGCTCAGTGCAGTGACGCTGAGAAGTGCGGCGTGTGGTGATTTCGGGTCGATATCGAGGCGGCGAGGTGAATCGAGTCCGATCGAAGGCGGGCGGATGGTATTGCCAGACTGCCCGGTGTCCGGAGCGCCGGTGCAGGGTGGTGTGCCTGGACCGATTGGAGTACTCGGGTTCTTCATTGACCTCACCTTCCCTTCACGCCGGTGTGAGTGCTTTCCTCCATTCTACTCGCATTGAGGATCAATGAATGTAACAATTCGGGCATCAATCGAACACTGATGCAGTCAGAATTTCTTTATCGAGACAATTGCCGTTCATTTGCGGGCGGTCGATCTCAGGTGGTTGCCAGCAGGGGGATCTCACGTGGTTCCCAACGGAAAGTCCTCAGGTGGTTCCCAACGGAAAGTCCTCACGTGGTTCCCAGCGAGAAGACCTCAGCTGGTTTCCAGCGGGAAGACGAGCAGGCTGCTAGAGGCTGTTGCCACGGTCTTGCCCTTGTTGTCGACGACTTCGCCTTCGGAGAAGACCACGCGGCGACCAGGCTTGACGACCCGACCGGTGCAGCGCAGGGGGCCGCTGTCGGAGGTGACCGGGCGCAGGTAGCTGACCTTGAGTTCGATCGAGGTGTAGCCGGAGCCTGCGGGCAGGGTGGAGTGGGCCGCGCAGCCGAGGGCTGAATCGAGCAACGTGCAGACCAGTCCGCCGTGGACCATGCCGATCGGGTTGTAGTGCGATTCGTCCGGATTGCACTCGAAGGTGACCGTGCCGTTGTCGACCTCGACGAGTTTCATACCGAAGTGGGCACCGATGGGCGCCCCGGGGAACTCGCCGCTCGCCATCTTCTTGAGGAAGTCGACGCCATCCAACGTCGGCAGGTGAGACAGGCCCTCCGCAGGGTCGGTCCAGGTGACTGTCGTCTCGTGTGTCTTCGCGTCAGTGTTCATCTCAGTTGGATCCCTTCGGCAGTGGCACATTCTGGAGGCGGAGCTGGCCACGGGCCAGGACCTTGTTCGATGACGAATCGGAGATGACGACCTGCCACAGCTGCTGGGTCCGCCCCTGGTGCAGTGCGGTCGCTTCGACGGAGACGCGGGCTGCGCTGGTCGGGCGGAGGAAGTCGGTGGCATTGTGGACGCCGACAGCGAATTCGCCCTTGTCGAACACCGCGTGGCTGGCGCCGACACTGCCCGCGCTCTCGACGAGGGTCGTATAGACGCCGCCGTGGATGACGCCCCAGGGGGTGTGGTGGTCCTCGTCCAGATCGGCGTGACCGCGTACCTCGGTGTTCGTGACCTCGTCGACGATGAAGCCCGAGGCGGCGACGAAGCGGCTGGCCCCGTCGAGTGAGACATCTGGAGTCGAAGCAGTGGGCATAGTTGTGGTTTCCCTTCACGCTAGCTAAGTATTTGTAAGCTAGCTTACAATGGTTCCACAGGTCAATTGCCGGACTGCGGCAGGGCAGGGGAGCGGAATGAACATGGAGCGAGTGGAGTGAATATGGAGTGGCTCGAATTCGACACCGCTGGCTGCTCGATCCAGCGAACCCTCGACATCATCGGGGAGAAATGGACGATACTCATCCTGCGTGAGGCATTCAACGGAGTGCGCCGTTTCGACCAGATCCGTGACCACGTTGGCGTCTCCGACCCGGTTCTCTCCGATCGTCTGCGCAAGCTGATCGCCTCCGGGGTACTTGAGGCCAGGCCCTATCGTGAGCCAGGGAAGCGGGCGCGCAAGGAATACCGGCTGACGGAGAAGGGCCTCGACCTCTACCCGGTGATGATCTCGCTGCTGCGCTGGGGTGACGAACATTGCGCGGGACCGGGCGGCCCGCCCATCGACGTCAGGCATCGTGACTGCGGTGAACCGGTCGCGGCGGTCGTCCAATGCGCGGCGGGCCATACGCTTGCCTCGCCGCGGGAGAGCGAAACGCGTCCCCTGACGAGAACACCGTGACACTGACGAGAACACCGTGACACAGGCGGAAACACCGTGACACAGGTGAGAACACCGTGACACAGGTGAGAACACCGTGACACTGACGAGATCACGGTGACGCTTACGAGAACACCGTGATCCCGAAGATCACGAACACGACGAGGTGGGCGGCGCCGTGAACTGCCGTGACCTTCTTCGCGGCGAACGTCGTCACCGACAGCAGCAGGGTGACGGCGAAGAGGAGCAGGTTCGCCGGCGACTCCGCCAGTACGATCTGCTGGTCAGTGAGCGAGCCGATGACGAGGACGGTCGGAATCGTCAGCCCGACCGTCGACACCTGGGCACCGTGGCACAGGTTGCTCACTCGCTGAATCTCTCCCTGCCAAGCTGCACGCACTGAGGTGATCGTCTCCGGGAGAAAGACGATGAGGGCGATGACGATTCCCGACAAGGCAACAGGGGCGCCGAGGCGACTCAGACCGTCATCGAGCAGCGTCGCCATATCGTGGGAGAGCAGGACGATCGGAATCACCGTGACGACGAGGAGCACGAGACGCAGGGCGATCTCGACGCGGTGGGTGCGGATCACCTCGACGATTCCCTGCCGTTCGCGGTCAGGGTCGGCCGCCTCGGTGCTGGTGGCGTTCGCGACGGTGACGTCGATGTTGGATGGGGACGGTGCGGCCGCCTCGGCGGGGGGTCGGGTCAGCCGTGGATCGACCTCACGGAAGTCATCGGCTTGGGCGCCCATCTGGCGAAAGAGGAAGAAGGCGTAGATGCCGATTGTGACGATGACGATCGGGATCTCCTGCCACGCCTGGTAGCTGCCGTTCGTGCCGATGAGTGCCGGCAGGGCGAAGGCGATCGCGGCGAGGACGATGATGAGCGAAAGATAGGTCGACGTGCCGGTGCGGTTATGGGCGAGACTGCCGTGTCGCAGCCCCGCCACCAGCAGGCATAGTCCGATCACGGCGTTGAGGATGATCATCGACACGGCCATGACGGAGTCGCGGGCGATCGTGGCATGCTCGCCGGGTCCGAGGAGGACGGCGGTGATGAGGACGACCTCGATGAGCACGATCGACAGTGTGAGCACGAGTGACCCATAGGGGTCGCCGAGACGGCGAGCGAGATGCTCGGCTTCGTGTACGACGCCGAATGCGCAGATGAGGATGACTGCGACGATGAGCGCGGTGATGAGCAGTGGTGCCGGAACCGGGGGAGCCAGCAATGGACCGGCGGCGAGGAGGGCGGCGAATGCGCCCCAGCCGAGGACGAGGCGGACGATCGCGGTGGGAGTGAGGATGCTGCGGACGGTGGCAGACATTGAAAAAGTCCTGCTTCTTTGAGGCCGTCCTCATCGTGACTGATCGCATTCGGGTCGTCCCGGGCGTTTATTGCATCTGCTACTCAGTCCCATGGTATCGAGAGTGCTCTGGCCTGGGCAAACGATTGGTCGTGAAGTTATCCGACGCCAATCCTGTGCGCGGTCGTTAGGGCCTCTCAGCCAGGACGTGAGAAGCATTTGAAGTTCGCAATACGTGAGCGTGAACGTCTGGGGCTATCAGCAGCAATTGCAAGGTCATAGGCGTTGCGGAGCGCGACTTCGAAGTGTGCAATGTCGTGCATCAAGGCTTGTCCCGCTTCGACATTCCACTCATAGAGGGCCAGGGCACGCACGCGGTTTCCGCAACACTCATCCAGGTAGCGTTGGAAGCGCTCCGCGCCGAGCCCGGAATCGATCCACTGGTCCGACGAGACTCAGACAAACAGCCCGGATCGATCCGTGAGCTTAAGCAGGGGAGAGGAAGGTGGCTATCCGTTCCAGGGTCTCAGCTGCCAGAGAGTAGTACGACCAGACCCCGCGCTTCTCCCGGTGGAGAACTCCGGCGTCGACGAGGATCTTCAGGTGGTGGGAGACCGTCGGCTGGCCGAGTCCGACCGGATCGATGAGATCGCACGCGCACGTCTCGCTTCCGTTGTTGGCAGCAACCAGGGAAACCAACCGCAGGCGCGTCGGATCGGCGAGTGCCTTGAGGGTGCGCGCGAACTCCTGGGCTTCGGTGGCATCCAGCGGCTCGGCAGTCAGTGTGGTGCAGCAGCTCGCCGAGGCGGGTGCGGGCAATGTCTGTTCAGTGGTCACCCGTCCATTATGCCCATACATTGACAGTTGTCGATATGTAGTGGTTGGATTCATATCGATACCCATCGATGTTTGAGGTCCAGAGAGCTCAGTCGTCGCAGACTCAATCCGTACCTTCCGTACAACCCGTGCAAGGAGTTCGATGAGCACCACAGGAACTGAGCGCGCCGGGGAACCGGCCCAGGCCAAACTGTCGACCCTCGACCGTTTCCTGCCGGTGTGGATCATCGCAGCGATGGTGCTCGGCCTGCTGCTTGGCCGCCTCGTGCCGGGACTTGGTGCGGCGTTGGACTCGATCAAGATCGCCGACGTGTCGCTGCCGATTGCTCTGGGGCTGCTGGTGATGATGTACCCGGTGCTGGCCAAGGTCCGCTACAACGAGACCGGCCGGGTGCTCGCCGATAAGAAGCTGATGATCACCTCCCTGCTCATCAACTGGCTGGCAGCACCAGCATTCATGTTCGCCCTCGCCTGGCTCTTCCTGCCCGACCTTCCCGAATATCGGACGGGACTGATCATCGTCGGCCTCGCCCGCTGCATCGCCATGGTCCTCATCTGGAACGACCTCGCCTGCGGTGACCGCGAAGCCGCAGCTGTCCTCGTCGCGATCAATTCGGTATTCCAGGTCCTCGCCTTCGGTCTCCTCGGCTGGTTCTACCTGCAGTGGCTGCCGAATCTGCTGGGACTGCCGACGACCAGCGGCGAATTCTCCTTCTGGGCGATCACCCTCAGCGTCCTCGTCTTCCTCGGCATACCGCTCTTGGCCGGCTTCCTCACCCGCACCATCGGTGAGAAGACTAAGGGCCGAACCTGGTACGAAGACCGATTCCTGCCCAAGATCGGGCCCTTCGCGCTCTACGGACTGCTGTTCACCATCGTCCTGCTCTTCGCTCTCCAGGGTGATGAGATCACCTCGAATCCATTGAATGTCGCCCGCATCGCGCTGCCGCTGCTCATCTACTTCATTGTCGTCTTCGCCGTCGGCATGATCGTGGGACGTGCCCTGCACCTCGGCTACGAGAAGACGACCACGCTTGCGTTCACCGCTGCCGGAAACAACTTCGAACTCGCCATCGCCGTGGCCATCGGCACCTACGGAGTCGCCTCCGGGCAGGCTCTTGCCGGTGTCGTCGGCCCCCTCATCGAGGTCCCCATCCTCGTCGCCCTCGTCTACGTGGCCCTGTGGTCACGACGCCGCTTCTTCCCCGAATTCGCCGGAGGCCAGATGGCCCCGAACCGACAGGAGTCGCACTCATGACCTCAACCGAAATGAAACCCACCGTCCTCTTCGTCTGCGTGCACAACGCCGGCCGGTCACAGATGGCTGCCGGTTTCCTCCGCGAGCTCGGGGCCGATCGAGTTGAGGTCCGCTCCGCTGGCAGCGAGCCGAGGGACATGATCAACCCGACCGCCGCCGAGGCGATGGCTGAGGTCGGCATCGACATCACCGACCAGCAGCCGAAGATTCTCACCCCGGACACGGTGAAGACCTCGGATGTGGTGATCACCATGGGCTGCGGCGATGCCTGCCCCATCTTCCCCGGCAAACGCTACGAAGACTGGGAACTCGACGACCCGGCAGGTCAGGGAATCGAGACCGTGCGCATCATCCGCGACGACATTCGCGCTCGAATTAAGGCTCTGCTGAACAGCCTGGAGGATGCATCATGACTGAGTCCACGCCGCTGGCTGAACTTCCGGTTGTCATCATCGGTGCTGGCCCTGTCGGGCTTGCCGCCGCAGCGCACGTCGTCGCTCGCGATATGGAGCCGCTCATCTTCGAAGCTGGTTCGAGGCCTGCCGCGGCGGTGAGTCAGTGGGGCCACATCGGTCTCTTCTCACCATGGAAGTACAACATCGACCAGGCCGCCCGCGCCCTACTCGATCCGACAGGATGGGTCGAGCCCAATGGCGACTACCTGCCGACCGGGGCTGAACTCGTGGCCGAGTACCTCGCACCCTTGGCCGCGACGCCACAACTGAGCAACACGATTCGCACTCAGACACGAGTCATCGCAGTCAGCCGCGTAGGCAAAGATCGCACGCGGACCCCGGGCCGTGGTGATACTCCGTTCCTCGTTCGCACCCAGAACGTACAAGGGGAGATCGAAGACCACCTCGCACGCGCCGTCATCGACACCTCCGGCACCTGGGAAAGCCCGAACCCTCTCGGCCAAGCAGGACTGCCAGCCATCGGGGAACCAGCGGCCCGAGAAGCTGGGCTCGTCACCTCGCCGTTGCCCGACGTCCTCGGCCGAGATCGAGCACAGTTCGCTGGCCGGCACGCACTTGTCGTCGGGGCCGGCCACTCGGCAGCCAATACTCTGCTGGCACTGGGGGAGCTCCGCGAGGCTGAACCGTCCACTCGCATCAGCTGGGCCATTCGCGGAACTGATCCTGCCAGTGTCTACGGCGGTGGCGACCAAGACGGGTTGCCCGCACGTGGGGCGCTGGGCACGCGACTGCGCAACCTCGTTGAGGCCGGAGCCATCGAGGTTCACACCTCGACGACCATTACGGAACTGCGCATCGCGGCGCAGACGAACTCTGACTTCAGCACCACCTCGGCGACGGATATCCCAAGCGCACTCACGATCACCGGGACCACCTCGGCGGGCGCTGCCTCGCTCGACGCGGACCTGGTCGTTCCGACCACAGGTTTCCGGCCAGACCTCAGCTTCCTGCGCGAGATTCGACTCGATCTCGACTCGATCGTCGAGGCGCCTACGGGTCTTGGGCCACTGATCGACCCGGAGCACCACAGCTGCGGAACCGTCGCACCACACGGCGCTCGCCTCCTGTCCCACCCAGAGAAGGATTTCTACATCGCAGGGATGAAGTCCTACGGGCGAGCGCCCACATTCCTCATGGCTACCGGCTACGAGCAGGTTCGTTCGATCGTCGCCGCCATCGCCGGTGACCAGGCGGCCGCCGATAAGGTCGAGCTCGTGCTTCCGGAGACCGGAGTCTGCTCGGCTGACATCGGTTCCTCGTGCGACGTTCCATCGGCTGCCTCTGTGGCTGACGATGATGGCGGATGCTGCGGACCAGCGCCGGTGGGCGAGGCTGAACCTGCGGCTGAAGGCTCCGGCTGCTGCGGCTCGACCCCGCAACCGGTCACACTGGGCATTCCCACCGGGCTGGAACACGGTCGCGGCGCACACCAGGATGCACGATGAACTCACCGGGAGACACGATGAAAACACCACCTCACGTCCTCTTCGTCTGTGTGAAGAACGGCGGAAAATCACAGATGGCCGCCGGCCTCATGAACAACATCGCCGGCGACTCGGTCGATGTCGCCTCCGGCGGCACCAAGCCCGGCACCTCGCTCAATCAGCTTTCGGTGGATTCTCTGGCCGAATTGGGCATCGACATCAGCGAAGGAAGCCCGAAGCCGGTCACCCCAGCCGATCTGGAAGCAGCCGATGTCGTCGTCACCTTGGGGCGAGAAGCGAAAGTGCATGCGCCCGACGGAACCAGGCTCGAGACCTGGGACACCGACGAACCTTCTGAGCGCGGCATTGACGGAATCGAGCGCATGCGTTTGGTCCGCGATGACATCAGCGAACGCGTCAAGGACCTGCTGAGCCGCCTGCAGTCATAGCTCAGCTCTGCCCTGCCTTCTGCGCACCGGTGACGGCCGAGCTGCCCAGGTCTCCCTTCGGCAGAGGCTCCTGAGCACTGAGCGCTTGGCTCCAGGCATCAGTCGTCGCCACGGCGGCCCAGTTCGAATGCAGAACCGCCATCAGGGTTGTATGCACGGTCTTGGCATCGGCGAAGCCGGCATCATTGGCGATGTTGATAGCACCGGTCGCGTCCGAGAGCACTTCCGTGGTGAAGCCAAGCACCTCGGCACTCGCCGCTGAGGAGAGGATGCAGTTGTTCGTCATGTACCCGACCAGCGTCACGGTGTCGACGTCTTTCTCGCGCAGCCATGATTCCAGGTCGGTGTCGGCATAGACGGAGCCGTACTCCTTGACCACTGACTTCCAGGAATCAGTCTGGCGCTGTGCGACCTCGGGGTGGAGTGCGAAACCGGGCTCGTTCGGATTGAACACGGGCGCCTCAGTGCCCATGGTGTGCTGAATGACGGCGACGGGGATGTCCGCGGCAACCGCGGCGTCGATGGCCGCAGTGATCTTCGGCAGTGACTGGTCATGGCTCGGGTACTGGATCTCCAGCGGGCCGTCGAAGTACTGCTGCTGCACATCGACGAGGACAAGGGCACGGCGCGCGGTAGGCATAGCGAAGCTCCAAAGTTGTGATGAGTGAAGAAGTGGCGCGAATCCGCGGCACATCTCCAGTGTGCAAGAGCCGACCGAGGGCTGCCAGCAGCATAAATGCTCATCTACGATGGAATTACGCCAAACTGATTCCAGCCAATCAGTAAGCAGTCATCGGGAGGAGCCTGCCGTGCGCATCGCCATCTACGCCTTCACCGGCATCACCATGTTCCACCTGTCCGTGCCGCAGATGGTCTTCGATGAGGTTGCCCGCCAAGGCCTCGCCACGTGGGAGACGATTCTGTTCTCCGACGACGCCGAGCCGATCACGACGGCGGAGGGATACCAGATCACCGGGGTGAGTGGGCCGGAAGCGGCATCCGGCGCCGAGGTGGTCGTGGTCCCGTCCTGGTACGACGATGGTCGCCCGGCTGGGCAACCCCTGCGAGAGCTGCTGGTTGCCAGCCATGACCGGGGTGCTTCCATTGCCGGACTGTGCCTGGGCACGTTCCCCATCGCGGATGCTGGTCTGCTCGCCGGCCGCAAGGCGGTGACGCACTGGCAAGGGTTCGACCAGCTCACGGCTCGGCATCCGGATCTGGAGATCGATGATTCGGTTCTCTACATCGATCACGGCGATGTCATCACCTCGGCTGGCACCGCCTCGGCGCTGGATGCCTGTCTGCACATGGTCCGGACTCGACTGGGTGCCGCCGCGGCCAACCAGGTGGCGCGCAGTCTGGTCATTGCTCCGCATCGCGACGGTGGGCAGGCGCAGTACATCCAGCGACCATTGCCTGAGCGTGCCGATGATGATTCGATCTCGGCGGTGCTCGATTGGGCGGCGCACCACCTGGACGAAGACCTGTCGGTCGAGAGATTGGCCGAGGTCGCACATATGAGCCTGCGGACCTTCATCCGCACCTTTCGGGCATCGACTGGGGCGACACCTGCTTCATGGGTGCGGATGCGCCGCCTCGATGAGGCCAGGCGGGCACTGGAGGCTACGAGCCTGTCGATCGATCAGATCGCCGTGAATTGCGGCTTCGGCAGCGTGGTCACGCTGCGGCAGAACTTCGCTGCCGCGTTCAATGTCACGCCGTCGGAGTATCGACGTCGCTTCGAAGCGCAGCCGTCTTCCCCTTGAATAGGAACCGGTCGACGCTGAAGCGGCCCGGACCCGTGGCAGCCAGCAGCAGAGCGCCTGCGGCCAGAGCGGCGACAAGTTCCCAGCCGCCCTGATCGACGAACGGCACAGGGGTGAGGTGGACGATGACCAATGCGCCGATGAGGTTGGCGGCCAGCAGGATGCCGACGATGGGAGTCAGAGCGCCGAGGATGAGCAGCGCTCCGCCGATGAGCTCGACGAAGGTCGCGAACGGTGCCGCAATGTCTGGCAGCGGCACACCCATCTGAGCGAAGGACTGCGAGGTACCCGAGACGGTCCACTCATTGAACTTCTGCCAGCCGTGGGCGATGAAGATGACGCCGAGGGTGATCCGGGCGAAGACGGTGATGATGTCGCGGGCGATGGTCGGGAATCCAGTCGTGGCGTACACAGCGATCTCCAAAGTTGGTTGAAATTGCAACTACAGAGTATTCGCCGCGTTTGGCAGAACCCTGGCAACAGCCTCACTTGTCGTCTGGGACAATCGCGAGCGCTCAGAACCCGTAGGCGGCGTTCTTGGCCTCCCGGATCGAGGCATAGGTCTGCGTGAGCACGAGAGTGTCCTCGACGAGCCGGTCGAGGCGCGCGATGACATCGTTGTTGACGATCTGGCCCCGCAGCAGGTCCTTCTCCTCGATGAACACATAGGGCTGGACGACCTGCGCCTTCATATAGGTCAAGATCGGCTGCAGCTGCTGTTGGGGAACCATATAGTGCTTGGCTGAACCCGCGGTCGCGACCATGGCCACGACCTTGTCCCGGAAGGCATTGACCGGCAGCAGGTCGAAGATGTTCTTCAAAGTCGCCGGTATCGAGGCTTGGAAGATCGGGGTGCCGATGATGATCACATCAGCGTCCATGAGAGCCCGGGTCACGCGACCGGTATCGCCGGTGTATTCGGTGAAGTTGCGGCCGTCGCTGAAGACCATGTCGACCTCGGCGAGGTCGATGAGTGTGGCCTCGACGTTTGGGTCCTGGACCATCACCGTCTGGGTGAGGTGTTCCATGACCGTGCGCGTCTTCGTGCCTACGTTCGAACCGGATAGAGCGACGAGCTTCATCGGGCAACCTCCTCGGCTGTGTTCGCATTCATCGCCGAGGTGGCCTGGGGAGTCGACGAGACCGTGTACTTCTTCACGGCGGGAATGACCTCAGAGCCGAGGATCTCGATCTGCTTCATCACCTTCTCGTAGGGCATGCCGCCGAAGTCGATCTGACCGAGGTAGCGCTGATGACCGAAGACCTCGTGCTGGTGCAGGACCTTCTCCACGATCTGCTGCGGGCTGCCGAGGTTGACGATGCTGTGCGGGTCAACGGCCTGGGCGAAGAGCTGTTTGGGCATGCCCTGCCCATTCGAGCGCTTCATCCCCTCATTGATGTGCGGGTAGAGCCCGCGCAGCGCCTCCTGCGAGGTTTCGGCGACATGGAGGAATCCGGCGTTCGCGATCGGCAGGGTGGCGGGATCGAAGCCCCGGTGACGTGCCGCTTCCCGGTAGGCATCGACCGTCGGCTTGAACGACGAGGTGGTCCCGCCCAGGTGGGCCATGACCATGGGCACTCCGGCCAGGCCCGCCTTGATCGCACTTGTCGGGGCGCCGCCCACGGCCCGCCAGATCGGCAGCGGGTCCTGTGCGGGACGGGGGAGCACCTCGGCGCTGTTGAGCGGGGCGCGGAACTTCCCGCTCCAGGTCACCCGCTGCTCCCGATTGATCCGGCCCAGCAGCTCGAACTTCTCCTCGAACAGCTCTTCGTAGTCACGCAGGTCGTAGCCGAGGAGTTCGAACAGGCCGATCCGGGAGGCGCGGCCGGCGACGAGTTCGGCGCGACCGTTTGAGATGTGATCGATGGTGGAGAAGTTCTCGAACACGCGCACCGGATCCGAGGTGCTCAGGATCGTCGAGGTACTGCCGATGCGAATCGTGCTTGTGGCCTGGGCGATCGCGCCGAGGATGACGGCATGGGCCTGCGAGGCGAAGTACTCCTGATGGCTCTCACCGACGCTGAAGAAATCGAAGCCGGCATCCTCGGCCGCCTGGGCGTAGCCGATGAATTCGCGGATGCGCTCGCCGGCGTCCACCCTGGACCCGTCGGCCGGATTCGGCAGATGATCGCCGAGGCTGTACATCCCGAACTGCAGTCCCTGACCGGAGGTGAATCCGAGGTGATCCATCATGTTCGTGGCTTGGGCCTGCTCAGTGGGCGCTGTCTGCTCAGGAGGTGCAGTCTGGCCGGTGGTTTCGCTCAATTTCTCTCCTCAGTGAAATGTCATTTGCCATGTCAACTGATAGTGCCGGAGAAATATTCCCTAGGACTGCGAATCGTCCTCGCAACGGGTGATGCTGTGCTCGTAGAGCTTCTTCATCAGCGCATGCAGCTGCGTCTTCTCGTCCTCATCGAGGACCTCGTCGAAGAGTGAAGCCTGCTGCTCAAGCTGGGAAGGATAGGCCCGCTCGAGGAGCTCGGTGCCCTTGTCGGTCAGCGAGATGTGCTTGGTCTTCCAATCCTGCTGCCTCGAGATGAGCCCCTCGGATTCGAGACGGGAGAGCATTCTGGAGATGCCACCTCCCGTGACGGTGAGACCACGGGCCAGGTCGGTCTGCGTGATCGGCTGAAAATTGCGGATATGGGCCAGCGCTTCGAATTGGGCCAGGGTGAGATCGAACTGCCGCAGATGGTCATTGGACAGCTGATTGCTGTTCTCGACGAAGCGCACCATGCGCAGCCAGACCAGCGTGCTCAGCGACAGATCCTCCATCGCGCCTCCTCCCTGCGGGGTGTCTCTACTTTACTGGGTATGTGCTGAGGTCATCACCTAGCCACCGATAGGAAAGAGTTGTAAGAACGAGGCAGTCGCAGACGTGAATATCATTGCCATGGCATCTGGCTGTCAGGAGTTCCTGTGGAGGACAAGGGAGTCCGTCCAATGAACTCTTCTGGCGTTCCTGATTCAGTATGCGAGTTGTAGAAGCCAAGGTGAAAGCTGATTTCGAACGCGTCGTGATTGAGGTCGTAGAAGGCCCGCCATATCAATGCGAGCTGCTGAAAATCTTGGTCGTCGACCTCGGTGTACACCTCCGAGGGCTGCGTTCCTTTTTTGTGTTTGAAGACCTGACCGGTCGGATGGCCGTCGGCTCCAGTGCCTCTGATGCCATGAGTGGCAAAATTCCGCTTGTCGTACCAAGCGTAGTATCTTTCCCCGAGCTTGCTGAAAATCGGGCTCTTGCAGTGCTCGCCGATCTCGGTGAGCTTATCCTTTAGTGCCTTTCCGCTTTGCCCGTGTATCTTTTCCGGCGAACGGCCGAGGATGAGGTACGCCGTCGTCGCCAACCCAGCGAGTGCGACGTCGCACTTGGCGGCCTCCGTTACGACGCGGCCCACATAGTATGCGTACTCCTCTTCTCGCCATGGAAGTGAGTTCAGTTGTGGTCCAGCATGATTGAGGGGGAAGAGGTCGAGCCAGAGGTTTTCGAGGTACTGCGCATCTTCCACGGATATGTAGTGGGGCCACCTGGTCCGGAAGTTCTCCGTTGCGACATTGGTTGTGGTGCACAGTTGAAGACCGCCCGTGTTTACCGACCGTAGCGCACGGATATTTCGGCTTCCCACGTCCAGGACAACTTTCCCCTTCTCGTTGACTAGCTGGATATTGTTGAACCCGATCACAAGCACCTGTGGGTGGCCGTCCTCGTCCAGTCCTGCTGAGGCGGTCAAGGTCTTGTCAATATTGTGACCAATTCGTCTGAGGAAGTTCGTGCCGGCTAGGAGGTGATCGTCTTCATCACCGAATGCTTCATTAGAGTCTGATGGCATACGCAGATCATATGCACGATGACTGACATCAAGTCGCTGAGCAATTCAAGGGCCAGTTAAAGACCGTTGACCTAAGTCACCGCTATGCAGCTACCTTCCTGTCCGACGTACGATGGCATCGTGAGCAGTGAAACGAATGGGGCAGCACAAGCCCAGGCGACATCCCAGGCCGATGACCTCCTCGGCGCGGGTCGGTCTGCTGCCGTCATCATCGCCTCCACCTCGGCGGCCAGGGGAGAGGCGGCCGATACGACCGGCCCGATCCTCGTCGACTGGCTGCGCACGCGCGGCTATGAGACGCCCGATGCCATCGTCGTCCGCGACGGCGAACCCGTCGGCCAGGCGCTGCGGTCCCTCCTCATCGACACCCCGGAGAGCGAACGCCCGCGCATCATCGTCACCAGCGGCGGCACCGGCTTGGCCCCGGATGATCGGACCCCGGAGTTCACCGCCGAACTCCTCGAACGGCAATCCCCGGGGCTCGTGTACGCGATGTGGCGCAAGGGGCTCGAATCGACCACCTCGGCGGTGATGAGTCGCGGAGTCGCCGGGGTACGTGGCCGCAGCTTCGTCATCAACTTCCCCGGCTCCAAGGGCGGAGTCAAGGACGGCATCACCGTCATCGACGACCTCCTCGAACACATCCAGACCTCGATCGAGGACACCACCGACCACGGACCACGGGTCTGATCGGCATGGTGCAGCGCAGAGCCGTTCGCGCCAGGGTCCACAAATTCGATGCCACCGGTGAGATCTCCGCGGGGCCGGACTCCTTAGCCGGCGAGGAGCCGCTGGAGATTCAACTCAACGGCGAGCAGTTCTCCGTCACGATGCGCACACCCGGCAATGACGTCGAGCTCATCGCCGGCTATCTGCTGTCCGAGGCGGTCATCACCTCGATGGACGACATCGAAGAGATCGACTTCTCCGCCGGGCTCGCCCCCGACGGGTCCCGGAACTACAACGTCGCCAAAGTGCGCCTGCGACCCGGAATCTGGAGCGCCGAGGCGGCCCCCGCCCGATCCGTCTACACCTCGTCCTCGTGTGGGATATGTGGAACCGCGGCGATCGACGCGGTGACGAAGACCTCCGCCTATCCTCTGATCCCGGCGTCGTTCCCGGTCGACCTCGACGAGGAGTTCCGATTCCCGCAGCTGCTCTCGGCCGCCCGGATCGGTGAGCTGCCGGATCGTCTGCGCACCCAGCAGGAAGTCTTCGACAAGACCGGGGGAGTCCACGCCGCCGCGCTCTTCGCCGTCGGCGACGACCCTGCTGCTGAACCCGAACTCCTCATCGGACGCGAAGACGTCGGCCGCCACAACGCTGTGGACAAGGTCATCGGTTGGGCCATGGCTAATCGGGGGCTGCCGCTGAACCGCACAGTCCTCCAGGTCTCCGCCCGGGCCTCATTCGAACTCGTGCAGAAGTCAGCGATGGCAGGCATCCCGATGATGTCGGCCGTCAGCGCACCCTCGGCGCTCGCCGTCGACCATGGCAAGAGCCTGGGGGTCAGCGTCATCGGCTTCAACCGCAGGGGCCGCTTCAATGTCTACTCGTACCCGGAGCGCATCGCCTAGCCCGAGGATCGTGTGAAGAGCCGAAGGCTGACTCCGCCGCACGGCGGACCGGGAAGTCGATCCTCAGGGGACGCGGACGAAAACTGGTCGCGAATATGCTGAGACAAGGGCCACCTGCCCTCCTGGAGCGAAGGAATCAGCATGACCGCAGTCACCGTCAACAACAGGCATCTGACAATCGTCTTTCCCGGCCGGGGA
The DNA here is from genome assembly GCF_022748595.1 of Brevibacterium sp. ZH18. Classification (GTDB taxonomy): domain Bacteria; phylum Actinomycetota; class Actinomycetes; order Actinomycetales; family Brevibacteriaceae; genus Brevibacterium. The sequence continues at coordinate 74,355 of NZ_JALDSX010000004.1, forward strand.
ACTGCTGATGACCTGACGTCGATTTCATTCTGTTCCGCTTGAGGCGATCAGCGCGAGGTAGGTGCCCGAGTGGACGTTCGAGTTCCTCGGACTCCGATATGGGTTGGCGATCCCCGGAGTCCGCACTCTTGGCACTTATCGGCAGCCGAACGCCGCCGAGGTGGAGTCTGAGCTCTCGGTCTGACTTGCTCCAGCCGGACCTTTTGCTCGAATGGTTCGTGGCCACCAGTTGGACTCATCCCACTTCAATCTCGCCAGGGCCTAACATGCTGGAGTGGGATGCGAGGAGGGTGGCAGGTGAACGCGAGCGAGCAACGGGGACCGGGTCTCGGGCTTCTGACCGTCCTCACCGGTGCCGTCGGTGCCGGACCGCTGCTGCTCTACGGGCTGAGCGCGACGAGTGATCGGATCATCTCCGACCTGGGCATCACTGAGGCGCACTTCGGCCTGCTGGCCACCGTCTGCTTCGGGTGTGCCGCGATCGGCAGTGCGACCTTGGCCCGCCTCGCCGACAATCGGTCCGACCTGCTGCTGATGTCGTCGATCTTCCTGCTCGCAGCCGCGAGCTTCGTGTTGGCGGCGCTGCCAGCGGGGTTCGGGCTGCTGCTGGTCGCCGCAGGCCTTGCCGGAGTCGCCCAGTCCTTCCCGAACGGTGTGACGAATCGGATTCTCCTCGAGCGTGTTCCCGGCTCCCGCCGGATCGGCTGGGTCGGCATCAAACAGTCTGGGGTCCAGGTCAGCCAGCTGGTCTCGAGCCTCGCCTTCCCCGCGTTGGCGTTAGTCATGGGGTGGAGGGGCGCGGCCCTGGCCATCACCGTCATCCCGATCTTCCTCCTGGTGATGACCTGGCGCTCACTGCGCTCGACCCCGCTGTTGGCGGTGGCGGCTTCGCCGACGACCGATAGCGCCGAGGCGGCTGCTGGCACTGGTGCGCAAGATCCGGAATCCTCGCGCCCCTCACACCCATCGAAAGCTCCGCGCCATCCGGGCATGGTGTGGGCCATGGCGGCGTTCGGTCTGCTCAACGGCATCAGCGTCCAGGCCACGAACGTCTACATGCCGCTCTTCGCCGTGCGTGAGCTTCACTTCTCACTCGTGCTCGGCGGTGCCACTGCTGCCCTGGCCGGAATCATCGGCGTCATCGCCCGAGTGAGCTGGGCGAGGCTCATGGCCCGTGGTGCTTCTGGGCTGCGACTGCTGCTCGTCCTCGCGCTCATCGCACTGGCCGGGGGAGTGCTGTTCTTCATTGCCGATGTCAGCGGTCGGGCCTGGCCTCTGTGGGTTGCAGTCGCCTTGCACGGAATCTCGGCGCTCGGCGTCTCCGTGGTGCTCATGAGCGCGCTCATGCGATCGATCCCTTCGGCGTCGATGGCCTCGGCCAGCGGAATGGTCACGGCAGGCATGTTCACCGGATTCGCCCTGGGACCGTTGGGCATGGGACTGCTCATCGGCTCGGCCGGTGGATTCCGTGCGGGCTGGATCGCCGTCGCGGTGGTGTATCTGCTCTGTGCCGTTCTGGCTGCGATCCTCATTCAGAGGGTGCGCGGACAATCGCGATCTGCATAGGAACACAGCTCTCAGCTGGCGACGCTGCGCGGATGCCGACCGCAGCCATGCCGACAGTGCTGTTGGCCGAACGGCCTCCCCTTGAAGGGGTACCATGTCAATACTTTTTGCTCTTGTAGCTGGCGCACTGACGTGCATGGACTTCCAGCAGCAAGTCGTCGAGGCGATACAGCGAGGTGTCTGATGAACAGAGATATCGAACTCGGAACCATCACCACAGACGTTCCGGCACGCATTGACCGACTCCCGTGGGCGCGATTCCACTGGATGGTCGTTGTCGGCCTGGGCAGCGTGTGGATCCTAGACGGTCTCGAAGTCACCATGGTCGGCAATGTCGCCGCCCGGATGACCGAGGACGGCAGCGGAATCTCAATGACTGCCGGTCAGATCGGCACCGCGGGAGCGATCTATGTCCTCGGAGCCTGTGTCGGTGCGATTGTCTTCGGCCAGCTCACCGACAGGTTCGGGCGTCGAAAGCTCTTTCTCATTACCCTCATCCTCTATCTCGTCGCCACTGTGGCCACCGCGTTCTCCTTCTCGCCCTGGTACTTCTTCCTGGTCCGTTTCCTCACTGGAGCCGGAATTGGCGGCGAATACGCGGCCGTGAATTCGGCGATCGATGAACTCATCCCCGCACGAGTGCGCGGTCGTATCGACCTCATCATCAACGGCTCCTATTGGCTCGGTGCTGCGGGAGGGGCGGCGACGACGCTGTTCTTCCTCAACACTGACATCCTGCCGCAGATGATCGGTTGGCGACTGGCTTTCGCTGTCGGTGCGCTGCTGTCGATCTTCGTCTTCGTCGTCCGCAAGAACGTGCCCGAAAGCCCGCGCTGGCTGTTCATCCACGGGCAGCAGGACGAAGCCGAACGCATCGTCGAAGGCATCGAGTCCGACATCGAGGAGACGACACGTCAGAAGCTGCCCGAACCGGATCGGACCATCACGATCCGACAGCGCAAGACGATCTCCTTCGCCGAACTCGCGAAGGTCGCTTTCAAGGTCTACCCGAAGCGTGCGGTCCTCTGTCTCGTGCTCTTCGTCGGCCAGGCGTTCCTCTACAACGGAATCACCTTCAACCTGGGTACGATCTTTCACGGGTTCTACGGCGTAGCTGCCGGGACTGTGCCGATCTTCATCATCCTGTGGTCGCTGAGCAACTTCGCCGGACCGGTCGTCCTCGGCAGGCTCTTCGATACGATCGGTCGCAAGCCGATGATCTCGTTCAGCTACATAGGTTCGGCTGTCGTAGCAGTCGTCCTTGCGTTCGTCTTCAATGCTGGCATCGGCAACGCCTGGCTCTTCCTGATCATCCTCGCCGCCTGCTTCTTCCTTGCCTCATCGGGTGCCAGCGCTGCATATCTCACGGTTAGTGAGATCTTCCCGATGGAGACCCGGGCACTGGCGATCGCATTCTTCTACGCCATCGGCACCGCCGTCGGCGGCATCGCCGGACCGTTGCTCTTCGGCGAGATGATCGAATCCGGCAACCGCTCCCTGGTCGCCATGGCCTTCTGCATCGGTGCCGGAGTCATGGCATTGGGTGGCATCGCGGAGATCTTCCTCGGCGTCAGGGCCGAAGGTGCCAACCTCGAGGACATCGCCCGCCCCCTCACCGCCGAAGATGCCGATGAGACCAAAGGGGCGGTCGAAGCGAAGAAGACCGCCGAGGCGGGTGCCAGCCAAGGCATGGGTGCCGACGGCAGCGTGGAGCCGACGACAGCGGTAGGGGATCGGCAGACGAGGAAACGCGACCGGCTGCGCCCGGGGCCGGGATCGGCCGGAGGTTATGCCCCGTGGCCTTCAGTCTCCTCGCGCGACGTCCCATCGGAAGTCTCGGCCAATGAGGTGCAGGGCATCATCGACTATGTCCGCGACTTGCAGCCGGTCTCCGAGACTAAGCTCTATCGCGCTATCGGTGCCCGTCAGTGGGGCCCCGGACGTTTCCGCTCGTCGGTGCGCGAAGCCATTCGGCTGGGACATATCAAACGCAATCGCCGCGGCACACTGGAGTCGACCGACCGGTGATCCGAGACGAAGACACGACCCAGACATCCCACGTAGAATGGGGAGTATGCTCAAACGCGTCCTCGTCATTGCTTTGGCCGTCATCGCGGTGCTCGGCCTAGTCGCCGCTATGCTCAGCGGCACTCCATAGCGCACACGGTCACAGTCTCGGACACAGTCGCAAGCACACTGTGAGAAGTGATTCATGGGAGCACGAACGCACGATTTCGCTGTAGTCTTCCGTGCAGTCGGAAAGCAGGGTGGCACACATCGTCGTCAGCCGATGAGAAGTTCCGACAGATCTGTTGAGATGAGAGGCAGACGGTCGGCACAGCTCAACGCGGCTGCATGAGATGGTGGACAGGGGATGATCGCCAGACTCAGCCGGTTGAGTTCGGGATGTACGGCAGCTCTGATCGATGCCGCCCAGTACTCCGAGCTGGGAGCACAGTCGATTCGAACGACCTCGAGATCGCTGGGTTCCACACTCAGACCGTCACCGGTTGCCTTCAGAGCAGCTTCCTTGGCTGCCCAGAGCTCGATGCGTCTGCGGGTGGTGTTCGCACCGGGGGACAGGGATTCGCCTGGTGCCAGCGCATAATCGTCGAATCCCGCGAAGACTTCGCTCGGAATGCATTCGATATCGACGCCGATATGAGACGGCGAAGGCGCCGAGGCGACCGCCACCATGTCACCCGAACGTGACAGACTGAGCTCCGCCCCCGCGATCTGCGGTTTTCCGTGGGGGCCGCCGCAGCTGCGGCAGGTGCGAGTGAACCTCAGACCTGCTGCGTCTCGCGGCTCGATGCCCAGCCGTCGGGCAGCCATGAGCCGGAACAGGATATGCGCGCTCCGATAGGCAACCTTGTTCGTCGTCTGTCGAAGACGGCTCTCTTGCGCCACTTCGTCAGGCGAGAGAACGGAGTCCAGCCAGCGGTGTTCCTCACGCGCACGGCCCACCGAGCTGACATCGCAGAGCAGGTATTCGATAGTGTCCCGGGTCATCTCCTGCTGATTCTCCGGTACTGGGATACGGCAAGGGTGGAGAAGATCGCAATCACTGCCACGCAGCTGATCACCGCGTAGAGAATCGGGTTGTCTGCCGCCCAGCCCGTGCCCGAGGTGTACCCGGCCGGAGAGACATTGCCGAACAGCTCGCGGACGCTCGCCGGGAAACGTACTCATTCAGTCTAGTCGCTGGGTTTCAGTGGCATCAGGCGAATGGCAGGAAAGGGGCTCCGTAAGTCGAATTCCAGTGCTGAACTCCACCGTCAGGACTTCCCGCCTGGTTTATAGGAGGATCGCCCCATTCTGACGGCAGGTGCTTTGAGGGGTGGTCTAGAGATCCGCAAGTCTGTCGAGGCTGACGGAGATCATGCCTTTGATATGGGGCTGAGCCCCGGATTCGATCGCTTTGCCCACAAGTGGCAGGGAACAAGCCGTCTCGATCACTGCGAGAACATCGGTGAAATTGTCGTCCTGACGGAGCATGGTGATTTCCACGTGGACCTCGAGGGGTGCGCCAGGGATCTCTGCGTCGATGCTGAGACTGGCAACTGCGGCCGTGTCTGCAACGGGGGCGGAACGCAGGTGCTGGAGGAGTTGAGGATCAGCACCCAGGAATCGCTGTGCTGCAGTCGGCACTTCTTTGTCGGACAGAGGCATTGATGCAGTCAGTTCGAGCCCCTCAACTCGGTGGGAGTGGACCGTTAAGGTTGCTCCGTCTGAGCGCCACGTCTCGTCATCGGCGATGCGGTCGAGAATCTCTGCCGGCCACATCGCCGCTCGGCGTTTCAAAGTCGCACGTTGCATGATGGCAAGTATCTCACGGGGCAGTTTCGTCGGGTCACGCCGAGGACAGTTTTTGATTTCAGCTGATCGCCTACTGATGCTAGTTCAATGCGCAGTCAAACGGAATCCTTGGACGTCGAGGCTTACACTCTCAATATGATTGCTGAGGATGCCGTGAATCCATCTCACCATGATCGGTGCGTGCCGGAGTGACTGGAGAATCTCAGCCGGAAGGCGGCATCCCGAAAGTGCAGCACCCACGACGAGTACTGGTTCTTGGGGCAACCGGGTATGTTGGCGCACGCTTGGTCCCAAGGCTCCTCCGGGCCGGTCATGCAGTCAGTGTTGCCGTGCGCTCGCCCGAGAAGCTCGCCGAGTTGCCGTGGTCGACCGACGTGACGATCTTCACGGTCGATCTCGACGATGGTGATGGTCTGGTCGAAGCGATGTCAGGTGTCGACGTCGTCTTCTACTTGGTTCATTCGATGAATTCTGGAATCGTCTTCGAGTCTCGTGAAACGCGCTCCGCCTCTCGTGTCGCTTCCGCTGCAGAATTCGCTCACGTCAATCGGATCATCTATCTCGGGGGACTTCACCCTGACTCTGGTGAACTCTCAGCGCATATGCGCTCACGAGCGCATGTTGGGCAGATATTCATCGAGGCTCCCGTCGACGCGATCGTGTTCCAAGCCGGGATCATCATAGGGGCAGGATCGGCATCATTGGAGATGATTCGACATTTGGCAACAGAATTGCGTTGGATGCCTGCACCGAACTGGGTGTCGAATCAGGTTGAGCCTCTGGCGATCCGTGATGTCCTCTACTATCTGGTGTCAGCTGTTGAAGTCCCGGGTCGCGTGAATAGGTCCTTCGATATCGGATCAGGTGACGTTCTGACCTACGCCGAGGTCATGAAGTCCTTCAGCCGAATCGCGGGTCTCAAGCCAAGGCACGTGTTCAATCTGCCGATTCCTGCACCCCTTCTGTCGGGGCTGTGGGTGGGGCTGGTCACTCCTCTGCCCTTCACGCTCACTCTGCCGCTTGTGCAGTCTTTGCAGGAAGACGCGGTTGCCGACGAACACGCCATAGACTTCCTCATACCTCCTCCTGCCGCTGGGCTCCTCACCTACGAGCAGGCAGTCGAGCTGGCGCTCTTCCGGGCAGCGGAGACGGAAGGGGCAATCGGTACGGACCGGGAGGCTGACACCGATGAACTGAGCGAAGCCGCTGATTCGCTTCCCAACGATCCGCACTGGGTGGGGAGTCAGCTGATCGAAGATGACCGCACCTTTGTCTTTCCTGATCTTCGTGCCCAGCAGCTGTGGACGATCGTTGCCAGCATCGGTGGCGAGCGCCGATGGGTTCCACAGCCACCGGCTTCAAAGCTGAGAAGACTGCAGGACGGTATCTTCGGGAGTGCTGGACCCAACCGTGGACCTCGCTTTTTCGCTGGTGTGAGGGAAGTCGATCCCATCGCCTGCTGGACGATTGTGGAGATGGAACCGACGTCTCGGGTGCTGCTGCGTGCAGAAATTGAACACGCGGGGGATATCTGGCTTGAATTCACTATGACGGACCAAGTAACCGGTTGCTCGTTTCGGCAGCGAGCCATGTTCAACCCGTCAGGGGTGCGAAGCAGAATCTACTGGGCAGCTGTTTCGCCGCTTCGCAGGAAGATCTTTCCCCACCTGGCGCAGAACATCGCGAAGGCCGCGAGAAGATTGACATGACCGGCAGCGAGCAGTTCGCGGGCAGATTCACAATCACCTCACCACAGGTGCATAATAGAACGTATGACCGAATACAGCCGACCGGAATGGCTCTCCCGCTATCAGGACTTCAAGTCGCTGTGCTCAGACGTCTGCGGTGAGTTCATTCGCTTCTACCTCACGACAGGCTGCGACCAGATCAGCTATACGCATTCGCAGAACACTGAGGGGCTGCCGACGTATTCGTGCCGGCTCTCATCTGACGACGGCGCGGTGCTCCTGCTCCCGCTCGACGATTGGCGGGAGCGGATGGATGAAGTGCCCGAGCTGGTGCGGGCCTGGCTGGTCGAGCATTCGGATCTCAAGGGCTTCAAGCCCTCCGAGTCGCACTACCAAGGGGACCGGTACTGGTTCGAGAAATGGCAGCTTGCGAACCCGTGGTGACGCTTGCGCACTTGCCTTTCTCGTTGAGGACTCTGTTGACCTCAGGTGACCGGGATTCTAGTTCACGTCTGCAGTGCCGCAGTGGGCTAGTCTTGCATCACTGCAGTTCCGAGCATGATGACTCCTAAGGATTCGCGCATGGCACAATCTCATCCCGAAACCATCGTCCCCTCCCCGCATCCTCGAACCGTGCTCGTGCTGGGGGCTACCGGTTACATCGGGGGACGGCTCGTCCCTCGTCTGCTCCAGGCCGGTCACCGAGTTCGTGTTGCTGTGAGGTCACCGCAGAAGCTCGAGCAGGTGCCATGGGTGGATCAGGTCGAGGTCCATCGCGTTGATCTTGACGATGGGGACGGTCTCGTCGAGGCCGCCACCGGGGTCGACGTCATCCATCATCTCGTGCATTCGATGGGCTCGGGGCACGACTTCGAGAAGAAGGAGGCGGCGACGGCCCGTCGGGTCGCCGAGGCGGCCGAGGCTGCCGGGGTTCGACGCATCGTCTACCTCGGCGGGCTCCATCCCGACAAGGCGGACCTGTCCATGCACATGAGATCTCGGGCTCATGTCGGACGTATTCTCCTCGACTCGCCAGTGCCGACGATTGCGTTTCAGGCGGGCATCATCATCGGGTCGGGATCGGCTTCCTTTGAAATGGTTCGTCACCTCGCAATGACGCTGAGGCTGATGCCTGCACCGAATTGGGTCAACAACCGTGTCGAACCCCTGGCCGTGCGTGATGTCCTCTACTACCTACTCAAGGCCGTCGACCTCGATGAAGACGTCAACCGCGCCTTCGATATCGGATCACATGATGTCCACAAATACGCGGACATCATGAAGAGGTTCGGTGCAATTGCTGGCCTCAAACCCCGGCATGTCCTCGTCCTGCCGTTGCCTGCTCCGACCTTGTCGGGCATCTGGGTCGGTCTCGTCACCCCGTTGCCATTCACGTTGACCCTGCCGCTCGTCCAATCGCTGCAGGAGAACGCTGTGACCAAGGACAGCGACATCGACGAGGTCATTCCCCCTCCCCCCGATGGTCTGCTCGGCTACGAACAGTCCGTGCGCCTGGCCCTCCAGCGTGAAGCCGAGGGTGCTGTCGACACCAATTGGGCCGCCGTGGCTGGAGGACTCGACCAGGCGGCGAAGCCCTTGCCCAATGATCCCGATTGGGCAGGAGCACGCGTTTTCACCGATGATCGGACACTGCATTTTCCTGATCTGACTCCCGGACAGCTCTGGCCGGTCATTGAAGGCATTGGTGGGAAAAATGGTTGGTACTCGTGGCCGTTGGCATGGCGGGTACGGGGAGTATGGGACAAGATCGTCGGCGGTGCCGGCCTCAACCGTGGACGGCGACTACCGGACCGTCTTCGAGTCGGCGACCCCGTTGACTGGTGGCGAGTCGAAGAGCTTGAGTCGGGGCATCGCCTGCTGCTGAGAGCAGAAATGCGGGTATCTGGTAGGGCATGGCTCGAATTCACCATCAGCAAGGCCGGGGGTGGCAGCGACTTGAGGCAAAGGGCGATCTTCATTCCCAAGGGCATTCGCGGCCAGCTGTATTGGGCGTTTGTCTCGCCCTTCCACAGGTTCATCTTTCCAGCCATGGCGAAGAACATCGCTCGGGCTGCAGAAAAGCCCTGACCAATCAAGGTCGCAAGCTGTTTCGTTAGCTAAGCTAGCAGTTATGTTCTTCACACGCAGCCGCTGCAGCGCCAGTGGTGTCAATGATGTCTCGACTCGCAGTGCCCACATTCGCTTCAACGCCGCCAGGGCAGGATCAGAGTCGGTCGGAGGTGCTGCGCGGTGAGCAGCTCGCCTGCCTACGACGTCTTCAGCCGAACGGCGCAACAGGCAGCCAAGGCCGTCATCTCGAACTATTCGACATCGTTCGGACTGGCTACCCGGCTGCTCGGACCTTCTCACCGTCACCACATCCGCAATATCTACGCTCTCGTCCGAATCGCCGATGAGATCGTTGACGGTCTTGCCTCCGATGCGGGCCTCGACACGAGCGAGCAGCATGAGATGCTCGAGAACTTCGTCGCCGCGACTCGCGCTGGACTCAGACATGGCGTCAGCGACAACCTCATCATCCACGCCTTCGCCCAGACCGCGAAAGCGACGGGAATCACCGGCGACCTCATCGAACCGTTCTTCGCCTCGATGAGAGCGGACTTGGAAATCCCCAGTGAGTCTTTCGCCCCGGTCCGCAGGTTCGATCAGGACGAACACCGGGCATACGTCTACGGCTCCGCCGAGGTGGTCGGTCTCATGTGCCTCAAGGTCTTCCTGCGTGGTCAATTCCGAACCCCGGCCCAGACCGAGAAGCTCGAATACGGTGCCCGTCAGCTTGGAGCCGCATTCCAGAACATCAACTTCCTCCGCGACTTAGCCGACGACAGTCTGCGACTTGGCCGCAGCTACCTCACCGCTGAAACCCGACTCACCCAGACCGAGAAAATCGCATGGGTGACAACGATTCGCCAGCAGCTGACTAACGCCGACGACACGATTGCACTGCTTCCGAAAGATGCCAGAGCCGCGGTGAGAAGTGCTGCGGCGCTCTTCACAGCCCTCAACGACAAGATCGCAGATACCCCCGTCGACCGTCTCTATCGGGAGCGTGTGCGCATCCCCAACGCCCTCAAAGCTCAACTCACGGCGAAAGCGCTGCTGGCCACGGCGAAGGAGAACAGAGCATGACTGAGCGCATCGGCGTCATCGGCGGAGGTGCGGCAGGACTGGCCACGGCAGCACTGTTGGCACGTGAGGGCCACAGCGTCGATCTCTTTGAACAGAACTCAACTCTGGGCGGGCGGATCGGTTCGATCGAAGAAGACGGCTACCGATTCGACACAGGGCCATCGTGGTACCTGATGCCGGAGGTCTACGAACACTTCTTCAACCTTCTGGGTACGACGGCGGCCAACGAACTCGACCTGCGCACACTCGATCCTGCCTACACCGTGTTCAGTCCCGCTTCGCAGGCTCGGCGGGAGCAGTCGGTCACGATTCCTCACGGCACTGCCGAGGTCATCGACACCTTCGAGCGAATCGAACGCGGCAGCGGGGCCACCTTGGCCAAATATCTGGACTCGGCCAAGGCCACCAAAGACTTAGCGATCGACTACTTCCTGTACAACCCCTTCACCTCCGCGAAATCGATTCTCAGGGCAGAGCTGCTCACCGCGCTCCCCGCGTTGGCTCGGCTGTTGACCACCTCTCTGGAACGCCACGCCTCTCGCTTATTCCACCATCCGGTGCTGCGGCAGATCCTCCAGTACCCGGCCATCTTCCTTGGCACCGACCCGAGGAAGGCTCCGGCCCTCTATCACTTGATGAGTGCCCTCGACCTCAGCGATGGAGTGCTGTACCCGATGGGAGGTTTCAGGACCATCGTCGATGCTCTGACCCGACTTGTCGAGGAATCAGGGGTGCGAGTGCACACCGACTCCACCGCCACACACATATCCACCGTGTCAGAAAGTGGCCGACGGCGATCTGCCAACGGCATCGCATGGAAGGATCAAGACGGTCGCGAACACTTTCACGACTGTGACATCGTCGTCTCCGCCGCTGACCTCCACCACACGGAGACGCAGCTCTTGGGCGAGGGTGATCGCAGCTACCCCGAGAGCTGGTGGCAGAAGGTGACAAGCGGGCCAGGCGCCGTCCTGGTCTTTCTCGGAGTCGAAGGCGAAGTCCCACAGCTTCCCCACCACTCATTGTTCTTCACCGAAGACTGGTCGACGAACTTCGACGACATCTTCGGGTCGCAGCAGAAGATCTCCTCTCCGGCGTCGGCATATGTGTGCAAACCCAGTCACACCGATCCGAACGTGGCACCATTCGACTGCGAGAATCTCTTCATTCTCATCCCGGTGCCGGCAGATACAGGACTCGGGGCGGGGGGAGACGACGGGCAGGGGGATCCGCGAATCGAGCGTGCAGCCGACCAGGCCATCGACCAGATCGCTGAATGGGCCGACATCCCCGACCTGAGAGATCGGATCAGATTTCGCCGCACATTGGGGCCGACGGATTTCTCCAGCAACTACAATTCGTGGCTGGGAGGGATGCTCGGACCAGCTCACACGTTGCGCCAGAGCGCAATGTTCCGCCAGCAGAATGCCTCCAAAAAGGTGGATGGACTCTACTACGCAGGTGCGACGACGGCGCCAGGGGTGGGCGTGCCGATGTGTCTGATCAGCGCTGAGCTGGTCCTCAAACACATTCGGGGGGATTCGAGTCCGGGACCGCTGCCCGTCACAGACACACGGGAGTAAAGACCGACTGTCAGTCGATGACCGGCTTATGCTCCGGTGCGCAGCTGATGAGAATATCCCTCTCGGTACGTTGGAAATTCCAAGGATCCGAGGAACTCGTGGAATCGGGTGTTCTCGAGTCTCTTACCTTCTGTGGGTTCCGCGGAGAGGTCTGGCGGAGGCGAGACGTTGAGCTCGGATGCCAGAAATTCGACGACTTCGCCCAGCTGCACGGGGCACGAGTCCACGGCGTGCATCAGTCGTGGAGCATCAGAGCTGAAGAGAAGAGCCTCGAGCGCCCGGACCAGATCGGCATGGTGGATGCGGTTGGTCCACCGTCGGTAGTTCACAGGCCGACCCGAACGGACCCCCTCGATGAGTCGAGCATTCTCCCGCCCGTAGATGCCTGCTGCCCGAATGATCGACGCAGACGCGAAGGTGTCCCTGATGAGATTCTCGGTCTCCCAGAGAGTACGGGCGGGACTCGAGTCAGGGTGGGGTTGGGAGTATTCATTCGCAACAGCACCCGGCGATGCACTCCCGAGGACTCGAGTCGAGGACAGGAGGATCACACGCTCAGGCGTGGATTCCAGGACACCGATCAGGCCCTGAACCCCGCGCAGATACGTCTGTTCATAACCGTCATCGGTGTACTCATCGGGGGTGAGAGTGATCACCACTGCATCGATGTCAGCGATTTTGACCGTGCCGGGCCGGGTGAGATCGACCGCGAAGGGAGTGAACGAGGCGGGAAGTGACTCAGTATGTCGCCGCAGTCCGATGACCTCATGGCCCTTGCGCACCAGATTCAGGCCCAAACGGGTTCCGAGATCTCCGCATCCTGCCAGCAGTACTCTCATGTTCGACCTGCCATCCTGTCGTCGTCGTGTGTGAGCCGGGGAACCTGTTTCCTTTGGTTCACCATGTCAGGACTCCCCGGGGTTGTCGCGGGTTGTGGACCTGTTCTTCATGTGGTCGTAGGCATCCAGGGCTGCCTGCCGTGATTGCCTGAGATCGACGAGGGGAGGCGGAGCTGCCTCCGGTGTGTAGGGGAGCCAGTCGTCGATGTAGGCGTCGTCGGGGTCGAAGCGTTCGCGTTGTCGCTCCGGGTTGAAGACTCGGAAATACGGCGCGGCATCGGCACCGCTTCCGGCGACCCACTGCCATGAGACCGGGTTGTTGGCTTCATCGGCGTCGACGAGGGTGTCCCAGAACCACTGTTCTCCAAACCACCAATGCTGGAGGAGATTCTTGGTCAGGAAGCTTGCCGTGACCATGCGGACCCGGTTGTGCATCCACCCGGTCTGCCACAGCTGTGCCATTCCCGCATCGATGAGCGGATACCCGGTGGTCCCCGCTCTCCAGTGGGTGAGAGCATCGTCATCATCTTCGTAGGGAAAGTTGTGGAACTCGGGTCTGATCGGCGCAGAATCGATCTGGGGATAGTGGTAGGTCAGGTGCCAGGAGAACTCTCGCCAGTAGAGCTGACGGATCCATGCCGCGCGGTCGTCCTGGGTAAGCGAACTTGTCGTCCGAGCGGCATGGAGCAGCTGTCTCGGGGACAGTTCTCCGTGCCGCAGCCTGGGCGAGAGCTGCGAGGTGCTCGCCGCGTCAGAGGGCACATCCTTGCTGGTGGTGTAGCCGTCGATGCTCGCGGACAGGTCATCGAGCTGGTCTTCAGCGGCGCGCAGGCCCGGCGACCAGTGGCGGGCGATGGTGTCCTGCCACCAGCGGGGGCCTGAGGCTGCGGCGGCTTCACCCGCTCCTGTCTCTGTGCCGTCGAGAAGTCCCAGCGCGTCGAGTTCCATCACCGCCGGGCACTCATGCGCTCTGCTGAGCAGTGTCTGGCTCAGCCGTGATTGTGCCTGCGGCTTCGGCAGCACGTCACCGACATCGCGTCCGGCAACGGCCTTCCAGAACGGAGTGAAGACCTTGTAGTGGTCACTGCTCTGCGGGGCAGCCGTCCACGGTTCGACGAGGAGGGCTCCGGTGTGGGAATGGACCGTGAAGCCCTGATCGTTGAGCACGGTCTTGATCTGGCCGTCGAGAGCACGGGAAGCGGATGCGTAGCGGCGCGTCCAGCGAACAGCGGTGACGCCGAGGCTGCTGGCCAGCTGCACAATGATCGCTTCCGCCCGGCCTGCGGCGAAGAGCAGAGGAATGCCGAGGTCGGAGAGCTCCTCGTGGAGCACGGTCAACGATTCGTGTGCCCACCACCGACATGCCCCGCCCAAGGGCCTGGGCCCCAGACCCTCCTCGTCGCGGGTCTCACGGATCCAGACGGCGATGACACATCCATCGGCACGCGCCGCGGTGAGGGCCTCATGGTCGGCCACGCGCAGATCGTCACGAAACCACACCAGAGTGAGGTCCTCACCGCTTGTGCTCATCAGCGACCTGCTGTCCGGGTGCAACTCAGAGATTGAGGCATCTCATCGGGATTGAGTCTGAGGATCTCTCCATTGAGAACAGTTGCGAACCCCACCCAGGCCGCATAGGGGGTGAGCATGAGCGCTGCAGTCTTGTCGACGGCAGCCGCCTTCCTCAGCAGCCTCAGCGTCGAGGCCTCTAGGATCAGGGAGTCGACCAGCGACGCATCCGGGCGACGGGCGGAGAAGAACAGCCAGCTCCATGCGACATTGACCGCCATGTTCGCGCCCAACTCGCCCAGGTAGGCGCGGCGGTCCCGGCTGTTGGGCAGGCGCGTGAGCACCCGTCCGGAGGCGACTGCCGTCAACGTGTACAGGGTCGACCATGCGGGTCCGAAGACCCAGCCCGGGGGCTGCCACGCCGGTGTGGTGACACTTTTGTACCAGTCGGAGTCGACTTTCGTCCCGAATGCCCCGATTCCTGCTGCTGCAGCGCACATGGCGGCCGGAAGGAGATAGCGTTTCCACGGAGCTTTCATGAGTTCCTCTCGATGATTCGCAGTGATGGACTTCGACGGGACTTGGTCATCGACGACTCCTGATGCGCCCGAGCACTCCACGCCGAAGCAGGCCTCGGGTCGGTGGCGACCACAGGTCCGTCCCCTCGACCCTCCAGGTAGAGAGCAGGTGGTTGGCGGCCAGATAACCAGTCGTGGCGGCACGTTCCATCAAGGCCACAGGGGTATTGCAGCGCACAGAGTCTCCGGCGACCACCAGCCCGGGGATCGGGGTGGACGGCTCGGGCCTGTCCTCCCACGGGCGGGTGTCAGTAAGACCGCAGTCCGCTTCGATGAGCAGCTCCTGGGCAACGATGGTCAGGGCTGCGGTTTCGGGGTAGACGTGATGCAGATCCGACAGAAGCCGCGCAACGATGTCCGCCCTACCGCGCTCGGTATCGTATGAATCGCCTTCAAGGGCATAAGCGTGGAGTTCGAGGACCGAACCGTGGTGGGATTCGGACCACGCTCTGGCTCCGGCCTCGAAGCGCTCAAGTACGGACACGTTGTCGAGGAGGTCGTACCCGCTTGTCCCCAGGAAGGCCGGTCGGTGGTCGGCCACGGGCGTGCCGAGCCACAGTCGCAGCACTGCGAACGCGGGAGCGTTGGTCTGTGAGCCGATCGTCTCCATCCACCGTTGGGCCGCGGGTGCGCTGTCCACGAGCGAGTCATGGCTTGCGCTGAGCAGATCGCGGGCAGCGGCAGGATCGACTGCGAGCACGACGGCATCACTTTCCAGGTTCGCCTCTCCGGTCGTGGTCGTCCATCCGGACTCGGTGGGATCGATCGAGGTCACGGTCGTCCCCGTCTCGATCGTGACCCCCAGTGACTCGAGGTAGCCGCCCAACGGTGCCCATAGAGCTGTGTCGTAGTCATCGACGGGGACGTCGAAGAGCAGCCCTTCCGCTGAACCGGTGAAGTAGGTGTGGAACATGGCCACGAGCTCACCCGCAGAGAACTCTGTCGGGTCGGCGAAGAAGGAGCGGGCGAAGACTTCGAGCGCCAGATGGCGGGCTTCGTCGGGAAAGCGCAACCGGTCGAGGAAGTCGGCGGCAGATTCGCCGTCATAGTAGCTGTACGTTGCGGGGAACTCGACGTCGATGAGTTCGACTGCGGCAGCGATATCGACGTCGCGGAGTCCTCTGATCGGGAAGGTGGGGCTCTGCCAGACGAAACCGAGGAGATTGAACGGCGGGGTGCGGGGAATTGAGGCGAACGTGTCCATCGAGCCTCGGCGATGGATGAGCGGGTAGTCGTCGACGGGCCGCAGGCATTCACCTTCGGGATCTGCGCGGCTGAGCAGGTCGCGCAGGTTGTAGTACTGCCGGAAGAAGGCGTGGAATCCTCGGCTCATGGTCCGTTCGTCGTCGACCGGCCAGGCGCCCACTCGGCCGCCGAGGTAGTCGTTCTTCTCGATGACCGTGACCTCGGCGCCGTGTTCGGCCAAGATCGCGGCTGCAGCCAGTCCGGCGATGCCGGCGCCGATGATGGTGACCCGTTTGGGTCGAAGCAGTCGCGGCCGTCCCTGCGGGCCCTGGATTCTCTCGGCGAAGCGATCTCTGGGCCGGCGTCTCTGTGTCATTGGGTGTCCTTGCGCGATCGGTTGAGTTGCCACTGCCACAGCATGAGCACAGATGTGATCATGGCGAACCCGAAACCGAAGTCTTCGATCGGGATGTCCCAGGGGAAACGCACGTTCAGGAACTGCGACGGGTTGTACCTGACGATGGGATCACTGAGTTTGGTCAGCCACCCATCGACCAGGCACTGGAAGGCCAGACAGATGGCCAGCGCTGCCCAGTACTGGCCTCGTCGGAAGATCCCGCTGCGGAAGACGAAGATCTCAAGACCGATGACGATGACGATGCCGACCACCGTCATGACAGTATATTCAGGCAACATCGCCTCCGTCCTTCCGGCTCCCGGACTTTCTGCCAGCCCTGGTTCCGGACTTCTTGGCCACGAATTTGAGTACAGTGCCGACCGCTTCGTAGCTGAGCAGGGCGCAGATCGGAATGACGATGAAGAAGACAAGCTCCTCCAGCGGCAGGTTGCCGATGTGGATGCCGGTGACGAACTGCTGGTTGTACGTCCAATGGTCTCGGTCAATTGCAATGATGTCCCAGAGGGAGAAGACGAGGATGATCGGGATGAGAGATCCGATGAGGAGCTTTGGGCGACGGTAGACCCGGGCGGAGAACAGCAGTTCGAGAGGAAGCGTGATCAGCAGACAGGCGCCCATCAGCAGTAGGTATTCGAAGGCGCTCATCTTGTCATTCTCGTCGTGACAGGGCGTGATCTCGTCATCAGACTCAGGTCCAAGCCACGCAGACGGTATCCTTCAATGACGTTGTCCCAGCTGATGGTGGGCTCCCGAAGGATGCGTGGGCGAGTAGCCAGGACCTTGTGCAGAAGGGCATCGGTTTCGTAGAGAGCCAATGGTTGACCCGGGCACGTGTGGGCTCCGTCGCTGAAGCTCAGCCCTGTCGCGGCGCTTCCCCGTCTCAGGTCGCGCCCAGGGATGACCGTCTCCGGGGCTGCCCCCATCGCCTGCGGGTCGGTGTTGGTCTGTCTCACGCACACATCGATCAGGTCGCCTTCGGGGATGGTGTAGGGGCAGCCGTTGTCTGAGACTTCAATATCGGCTTGAGCCCGACGGTAGAGGTGACCCACGACTGGGTCGAGGCGGATGATCTCTTCGAGGATCTCCAGGCGGGTGGGCTGCGAGGCTTCGGTGTAGCGACGGCCAAGCTCGTCGTTCGTCAGCAGATGCCAGCATGCCATGGTGATGAATTCGCGAGTGGTCACCATGCCGGCTGTGCCGTAGGTCACGCATTCGACCAGGATGTCAGCGGTGCTGTAACCGGCGGACAGCAGATGCGAGAGCACGTCGTCGCGGCGTCGTGTTCGCCGGGTGCGAATCGCCGGGCGCACATCGCTGATGTAGAACCGGCCGATGGGCACGAGGCCGTTGACGGCCGCCTGGATCCATTGGCGACGCGTTCGGCCCATCGCGGGGGCGGCGAGGTCGACAGGTGGCTGTCTGAAGAACCCGACGAGACGCTTGGCCATCGCGTCGATGGGGGAGTCCGTGAGGCCCACGATTTCGGCTGTGACTTCGACCGAATAGTTCAGAGCTGCCTCGTCGAGGCGCAGTCGACCGTTTGCGAGGGCGGAGTCGACGAGGGCTTGAGCACGCTTGTTGATGAAATCCCCGTACTTCGCAGACACTACGGCGGGGGCGAAGTAGCGGGCGACTTCTCTGCGCTGAACATCGTGATCGTCGCCGTCGGAGATCAGTATGGGGTGTTGCCGAAAGTACCCGCGCGGGATCTTTTCGGCGGTGAACCCTGCCTGAGTAGTCTGATGACGCGCACGCAGCACAGTTGTGGCGGCCTCGTAGGAGCGTATCCTCCACATGGTTCCGTCGTGGCCGACTCGGGGTTCGGTCTCATCACGTGTCCCCACCGCCTTTCGCATGCTCACCGAGTTCATGCGGTGCGTGAGCTGGCGTCGGAGGTCAGTTGGATCAGCTGGTTGCTCAACGCTGGCGGGAGGGCCGCCTCGCCGATCAGTCGATACAGGTTCTCGCAGCGCTGGGTGATCATTGATTCGACGAACACGAGTGCTCCTGATTCCTCGATGACTTTCCGCAGCCGATCTCCATCGGCGTTGCTCAGCATCCTATCCCCGAAGAGGGTGTGAACTTCTGGCCAGGACGGATCGGAACGAGCGAACGTGATCAAGAGGGTCTCCTTGCCCTCACGCAGGTCACTGACATTGGATTTCCCCGTCTCCCGTTCGTCACCGAAAAGTCCGAGGACATCGTCGCGCAGCTGGTAGATCACACCGATCTGCCGAGAGATGGTTGCCAAATCGTCGATGAGGCCACTGTCGGCACCTGCCAGCACGGCCGCGATGAGCAGCGGTGCTTGAAACGAATACACTGCGGTCTTCTGATCGACCATGGCCAGGACGTCTGGAGAGTTCGCCCCTTCGAGATGCAGGCTCAACCACACATCGGAGTGTTCACCGGCGGCACTCTCAACGACTGTGTCATCGAAGATGTCGAGGATGGCCCGTCGTTTGGTGTCCTCGATGTCGAGGCGGGCGAGGAGCGAATGGGAGAGGGTGAGGATGAGATCACCGCCAAGAATCGATGTTGCGATGCCCCACGCATTGGCATCGCGTCGCAGCGCGCCGCGCGACATGGCTTCGGACGCGAACTCCCCGGAGATCGTCGCTTCACCGCGACGGATCGTGTCATTGTCGATCACGTCATCGTGGATGACGAGGGCGATGTGCAGCAGCTGCATGGCACAGGCCGCGTCGACGGCGGCATGTTCGTCTCTGCCGCCCAGGGCCGCGTGCGCGTCGAGCAGCATTCGTGGCCGGATCAGCTTTCCGCCCGTGGCCATGTGTGTGAGAGAGTCCCAGAGCTGTCCGTATTGTGCAGAGACGGTGCGAGACCGCTTCCGTGCCTCCGCGAGCACTTGTGCGAGCCGGTCCTCGAACGAGAATGCGATGTCACCGATGGGAGTGGCCGAGTCAGTCATCGTCTTCAGCTTCGACGATGTGTTCGGCAATGAGCGGCTGGAGCTCAGTGAAGTGTTCGACCAGCCAAGGGCTGAAAGCCCAGGGAGCCGCATCGATCGCCGACTTCAGTTCTGAAGAGCTCGTCCACTGAGCCTCAGCTACCTCGGCGGGGTTCGGTGTCAGTGACGATACGGCTCGGGCGATGAAGACAGGGCAGTGCTCGTTCTCTTCGATTCCCGAAGCATCACGGGCCACGTAGCTGAAATTGGGGATGGCGCAGGTGATGTGGTCGATGCTCAGACCGAGTTCGAACTCGGCGCGTCGGCTGACTGCGTCCTCAAGCGTTTCACCGGGGGCAGGGTGACCGCAGAAGGAATTCGTCCAGACTCCAGGCCATGTCCGCTTCTCGAGCGCGCGCCGTGTGACCAGGAGGCGCCCCTGTTCGTCGACGACGTGACACGAGAACGCCAAGTGTCGAGGAGTCGACTGACCGTGGACATCGGCCTTGCTCTGAACGCCGACAGGATCACCCGCGTGGTCGACGAGAACAACCATTTCCATTGATGGGCACCACTTTCGTTAGCCAGGCGAGAGTTCAATCTAGCATAGCAACGGTATGCTGTGTTCGTGTCAACCGTAGAGAGAGGAATCCGCCCGGATTCAGATCTGAACTATTTCTTGAACGAGCCGGAATTTTCCGATCGTTCTCACTTGTCGCAGGCCGAAATCAGTCAATGCAACTCCATCATGGAGGCTCTGCGCCGTTGGCGCGAAGCTGATCGGGCACTGTCTGAGGCATCCAGGCGCTATATGCACCTCAACGACAGTGACATGCGCGCCATCCGGATGCTCATCCACGCTCAGAAGCAGGGGCGGGTCGTCACCCCGAAGGACATTGCCCGTGATGTCGGGATCTCCAGCGCGTCGACGACGAAGCTCATCGACCGTCTTGTCGCGGGTGGCCATCTGAGTCGCTCACCGCACGCCAAAGATCGGCGGACGATATGCATCGAGGTGACGCCGGAGACGGCCCGAGCGGCACGGGAGACGATCGGCCGCCAGCACGCACGCCGCTTTGATGCCGCCGCAGCCATGAGTTCCGAAGAACGCGAGGTCGTCGTCCGATTCCTCTCAGCTCTGGTAGAAGCTGACCAACCGCAGGGCGACCTGGCTGTCCCAGGGCAGGTGTCGAATGGCGGTTCAGCCAGCAGGACTGAGGATCAACAACCTCGACGAGGATTCGGGGAATCAGAAACGTCCGCTGACTCGGAAGGGTGATCTGCGTTGCCGTCGAGGTAACCGTGCACTTCACGTATGTGAGGAGATGTGGTCACCGTGGTAGAACTCAGCAGTGCCGGAGTGCCGAAGAAGTCGGAGCTCCCGGCGACCTTGGGGCGCTCGGATGCCGAAGCCCTCGCCGGGGCCATCCGATGCACAGGCCACGGGCGGGAAGAACACCGCTCGCCCAACCGCAAGTGGGGTGGACGTCACTGCCTGCCCCGCGTTACCCGGTCTTCTTCTTCGCTGATTTCGACGACGACGATTTCTTGGCGCCGGACTTCTTCGCACCCGATTTGCTCGAGCTCTTCTTCGACGATTTCGACGATCGGGAGCTGTCGACGGACTTCCGCAGGGCCTCCATCAGGTCGATGACGTCGCCGCCGGGTTCCTCGTCCTCTTCTTCGTCAGGGAAGGCCTTCTCCAGGTCGAGGGTCTCTCCCTTGTCGATCTTCGCGTCGATGAGCTTGCGCAGTTCGTCCTGGTAGTCGTCGTTGAACTCCTCCGGGGTGAAGTCCTCCGAGTACGATTCGACGAGTTTGGCTGACATCTCCAGTTCCTTCTTGGAGATCTTCGCCTGTGAGTTCACACCTTTGAAGTCCACGTCTCGGATCTCGTCTGCCCAGCGCAATGTCTGGATCATGAGCACCTTTCCACACACGCGGAGGATCGCCAATCGTGTGCGGGTGCGCAGGGTGATCTTCACAATGGCCGTGCGGTCGGTGTCCTCTAGCGTCTGCCGCAGCAGCAGGTAGGCCTTCGGAGTCTTCGATGTCGGCTCGAGGAAGTACGACTTCTCCAACATGATGGGGTCGATCTGATCGTTGGGCACGAATTGGAGGACCTCGAGATCGTCATTCTCTTCGGCCGGCAGAGCCTCGAAGTCGTCCTTCGTGAGAATCACCCGATTGTCCCCATCGTCATAGGCCTTGACCATGTCGTCATACTCGACGACCTTCCCGCATTCCTGACAACGATGCTGATTGCGGATGCGGCCGCCGTCCTTCTCATGCACTTGGTGCATGTTGACGTCGTGACTCTCGGTGGCCGAGTACAGCTTCACCGGCACGTTGACGAGACCAAACGCAATCGATCCAGTCCAAATGGCTCTCATCCCTCCATTGAAGCCGAGACTCGGGACCTTGGCTAGCCCCATTCGTGGGCCCACCGGAGTTGGTCGACGCGCAGATCTCCACCCGCCGAGGTTGTTCTGCCGTTTCCCTCGTCCCCGCCGTTGCAAGCGGGTACCGTACAGACCATTAGGAGGTGCCCATGTCACGCGATGAGCAGAAGGTCACCGTCGACGGACATCGATTGACGCTGACCAATCTCGACAAGGTCTTCTATCCCGAGACCGGCACGACCAAAGGAGAGGTGCTCGACTACTACGCGCGCATCTCTGAACACCTGGTTCGGCACGCCCATGATCGCATCGCCACCCGCAAACGCTGGGTCAACGGAGTCGGCACACCGCAGCAACCGGGTGACGTGTTCTTCGAGAAGAATCTCCCCGAATCGGCACCATCGTGGATCACCTCCCGCTCCATCCGTCATTCCACCGGGTCCAAAAGGTACCCGCTGGTCCAGGACCGTGCGACGCTGACCTATCTTGCGCAGATGGCCTCACTCGAGATCCACATCCCCCAATGGCAGGTCGCGAAGGGGTCAGCCGATCCGGGCACCATCGATTCGATGACACGATACCCGGATCGCATGGTGTTCGATCTCGACCCCGGCCCGGGGCGTGGACTGGCCGATTGCATCGAGGTCGCACAGCTGGTGAGAGAGCTGCTGAACGGGATGGGTCTCGACTCCCACCCGGTGACCAGCGGTTCCAAGGGAATCCACCTCTATGCACCGCTCGATGCGTCAGCGTCCAGTCAGCAGATCTCCGACGTCGCCCACGAATTGGCCCGCAGCCTCGAAGCCGATCATCAGGGCCTCATCGTCTCGGCCATGAAGAAGAGCCTGCGAGAGAACAAGGTGCTCATCGACTGGTCCCAGAACTCCGCGGCGAAGACGACGGTCGCTCCCTACTCTCTTCGCGGACGGTTCACACCCACGGTGGCGGCACCGCGAACCTGGGACGAACTCGACGACCCCTCCGCTGTCGGGCAACCGCACTTCGAGGACGTCCTCGAGCGGATCGATGACCTCGGAGATCTGCTCGAACCGTTGGCGAAGACCGCAGGCGATTCCGCAGATCCAGCACCCACCTCGGCGAAGCCATCACCCGCATCGGCGGGGGCACCCCGCGATCGTCTCGACATCTACCGGTCGAAGCGTGATCCGAAGCGCACCAGCGAACCGGTGCCCGACAGCCACGGCTCCAGCGGGGACGAGCTCACTTTCGTGATCCAGGAACACCATGCCAGCACCCTCCACTGGGACTTCCGGCTCGAACACGACGGAGTCCTGGTTTCGTGGGCGCTGCCGAAAGGGCCGCCCACGGATCCGAAGACCAATCATCTGGCGATCCAGACCGAGGACCACCCTGTCGAATACGGAAGCTTCGAAGGCATGATCGCGAAAGGCCAATACGGTGCCGGCGAGGTCACGATCTGGGACTCAGGGACTTACGAGCTCGAGAAATGGAAGGAGGGTCGTGAGATCATCGCTGTTCTCCACGGGGCCGAGGACGGTGGACTTGGAGGAGTGCGACGGTTCGCACTGTTCAACACCGGCGAGCACGGGCCGAACAAGGAACCCGCGAAGAACTGGATGATCCACCTGACCAAAGACTCGCCCAAGAACACATCTAAGAACTCATCCAAAAACACATCCAAGAGCTCGCCGAGGCGGGGCTCGGCCACATCTGAGAACACCGATTCCGATCGCGCCGAGCCCACGGATATGGCACCGATGCTGGCCAGTATCGGCAGTCTCCGCTCCGTTCGGCGCCAGGCCGAGGACTGGGCGTTCGAAATGAAGTGGGACGGAATCCGTGCGCTCGCCACGGTTCGCCCCGGCACACCCGGCACAGAGGGATCGTCCGGGTCGATCGCACTGACCAGCCGCAACGGCCACGATATGACAAAGGCCTACCCCGAACTGATGGAGCTCGCCACTTGTGTGGACGTCGATTGCATCCTTGACGCAGAGATCGTCGCACTCGGCCCGGGCAGTCGCCCGGACTTCGGGCGACTCCAGCGCAGAATGGGGCTGACGCGTGAGAGCGACATTGAGCGCGAACGTGAACGCACACCGGTGCATCTGATGGTCTTCGACGTGCTGCACGCTGACGGCACCTCTCTGCTGAAGACCCCGTATCTCGAACGTCGCGAACGGCTCCACGACTTGGTCACCGAGGGTGAGCACGTCCATGTGCCTTCCGCCTTCGAAGGAACCGTCGACGAGGCGTTGGAGGCCAGCCGTGAACTCCAGCTCGAAGGAGTCATGGCGAAGCAGACCGGCAGCACCTATCTGCCGGGCCGCCGGACACGAACCTGGGCCAAGCTCAAACATTCCTTCACCCGAGACGTGATCATCGTCGGGTGGCGCACCGGCAAGGGGGAGCGCTCGGCGACCTTCGCCTCACTGCTGCTGGCCGCCCACGACAAGAACGGCCTGGTCTATCTGGGACGTGTGGGCACCGGCTTCGACGACCACCAGTTGCAGTCTCTGCGGGCCAAACTCGATCGGCTGAGCCGGAAGACACCTCCACTGGATGTTCCTGCCGCCGAGTCACGTGATGCGAACTGGGTGCGGCCCAGCCTCGTCGGCGAGGTCCAATTCGGAGGGATCACCAAGGACGGTCGTCTGCGTCATCCTGTGTGGCGTGGGCTTCGCGAGGACATCGACCCGGAGGAGGTGACCGCCTGAGTCAGGCGGAGGTCGAGCATGCTCGCGTCGCAGACCACGTCGGTGACAACGGGGGTTACAAGACTCCCCGGAGACTGTTAATGTGACGGCACCAGGACGGTGCATCAACCGAAAGGGGACTCCCGCTCATGAGTGACCAACTGACTTTCCAAGATCCCGTGAAACGGTTTCCGGACATCTCCCCACCCAAACAGGACCAGCCCGAGCCGGGCCTGGACGTGAAACTGATTCCGGGCACCGACCGAGGTGAAGACAGCTATCGCGGCACCGGCAGGCTCAAAGGCCGCAAAGCACTGATCACCGGTGCCGACTCCGGCATCGGCGCGGCGGTCGCCATCGCCTTCGCCCGCGAAGGAGCCGACGTCGCCCTGTCATACCTGCCCGCAGAGGAAGACGATGCTCGCCACATCTGCGAGGTCATCCGCGAAGCCGGCGGCACAGCGCTGCCACTGCCCGGTGACCTGTCTGATCCTGACTATTGCCAGCAGGTCGTCCATGATGCGGCAGACGGACTGGGCGGACTCGACGCCCTGGTGAATAACGCGGGGCGACAGATCGCAGTCGAAGAGATCGAAGACTTGTCCGACGAGCAGTGGGGCAATACCTTCGAGACCAACATTCGTGCCATGTTCCGCGTGACGAAGACGGCGGTCGGCTATCTGCCCGCCGGCGCAACGATTGTGAACTCAACGTCCGTTCAAGCGTATTCTCCGTCGACCCACCTGCTGGACTATGCGTCGACAAAGGCTGCGATCAACAACTTCACCAAAGGACTGGCCACACAGCTGGCTCCCCGCGGCATCCGGGTCAATGCGGTCGCACCCGGCCCGATCTGGACACCCCTGCAGGTCTCCGACGGGCAGCCGAAAGAGGCTCTGCCTCACTTCGGGAAGAACACTCCGTTGGGGCGAGCCGGTCAGCCGACGGAGCTCGCGCCAGCTTATGTGTTCCTCACCTCGGCGGAGTCGAGTTACGTCCTGGGTGAGACTCTCAACGTCAATGGGGGCCAGCCCACGCCCTGAGGACGCTGGGCGTGTGTCATTCAGTCCATCACGGGTGGATCGCTCGCTCGGCGTTGTCGTGGCCCGGGGGCAGGTCGCTGGCGAAATATGCAGCTCGCAGGCTCGCCTGATAGGTGTGGTTGGCCTTCGACAGCCAGAAACTGTATTGCTCGGGTGACATGCTCGATTGCGAGTGGAAGCCCACCAGGCAACCGGCCTGTTCGTTCTCCGCGGCGGTGGTGACCACGATCAGAGCGGAGTCGGTGGACACCATCAGTTCGTCGAATGCTTCCTCACTCATGACTGGTCCTCTCTGCGCCATGCCGTTCAGCAACGAGCCGCGCCTGGGCTTGCGATCCTGTGACGCGGCGAAGGGCTCCGTCGCAACGGTGTCGTCGTGCGTTAAACGTACGCCCCTGGCTGACGGCGGACAAGTATGACGCCAGTCTGTTGGACTTCAGTCGGGCTCAGAACACCTGCGTTAGAGCTGCGAGACTACATCGATGCCGATGATGTGCGGCACGGTTCCTGACACTCGATGGTGATCTGCGTTACCGTCGGGGTAACCGTGAACTCCACGAATGTGAGGAGATGTGGTCACCATGCCGAAACTCAGCAGTGCCGGAGTACCGAAGAAGTCAGAGCTCCCGGCGACCTTGCGACACTCCGATGCCAAGGCTCAGCGCACCTTCGCCAAAGCCTATGACTCCGCAATGGAGGAATACGACGACGAAGAGCGCGCTCACCGGGTGGCCTACGACGCGCTGAAGCACACCCACGAGAAGGTCGGCGACAAGTGGGAGCCGAAATCAACATCTGGGCCATCCGACGCGCAGGCCAAGGGCGGAAAGAACACTGACCGCCCAACCGCTGGTGGGGTGGACGCGAATGCGACGAAGGACCACCTGTACCAGCAGGCGACTCGGCTGAAGATCCCGGGACGTTCGAAGATGAGCAAGAACGAACTCATTGACGCTCTCGAACGCGAAAGCAGCAGGCAGACGAAGAAGAACGACTGAAGCCTGGCCTCAGAATACCGGGGGAGTCATCGTGGCGATGAGGACCACCTCGGCGTCACCGAGGACACGGAACCAGTGCGGTTGGTCTCCCCAGTAGGTGATGCTGTCACCGGCTGCGAGCGTGTACCCGTCGTCGCCGATCTGGAAATAGCAGGTGCCCTCGAGGACGAACAGGCATTCCTCGGCGCGATGGTGGGTGAAGGGCACTGACTCGTTGGAGTACCCCGACGGGATCCGCACCTTGAGCACCAGCAGTGCGCCGTTCATCGTCGGAGTCAGCAGCTCATAGACGAGTCCACGATCGGTGACCTGCAGCTGCCGGCGGCCATCGGCGCGGACCACGCGATTGTCGGCAGGTTCCTCGCCCGAGTCGAAGAAGCGTCCGACTGGCACATCAAAGGCCTTGGCGATCTTGAGCAGCGTGAGATAAGCGGGATTGCCGCGCCCACGTTCGATCTGACTCAGCAGGCCCTGACTGACCCCAGCCACTCGGCTGAGGTCAGTCAAGGTCATCCCGGCCGATTCCCGCAGCCTGCGAATGAGCGCGCCCATGTACTCAACACTCGGGTCAGCCGCAGGCGGCAGGACATTCTCGGCGCTCATGGGTACCTTCGGTCAACGGGGCATCAGACTTTCGAGAATATCAGCACCCCGGGGACGCGATCTCAGATCAGGCCGAGACCAGTCACGGCCTCACGCTCCTCGGCGAGCTCAGCCGTGGTGGCGTCGATCATCCTGCGGCTGAAGTCGTTGATCTCCAGTCCCTGCACGATCTCCCAGTTCCCGTCTGACGTCGTCACGGGATAGGAGCAGATCAGTCCCTCGGGCACCCCATAGGAGCCATCGGAGACCACAGCCATCGAGGCCCAGTCGCCTTCGGGGGTGCCGTGCAGCCAGTCATGGGCGGCGTCGATTGTCGCCGCGGCAGCGGACGCCGCTGAGGAGGACCCCCGCGCTTCGATGATTGCGGCACCGCGCCCGGAAACCGTGGGGATGAGATCGTTTTCGACCCAGGACTGGTCGCCGATGACCTCGGCGGCATTCCTTCCGCCGATTTCTGCGTGGTAGATGTCGGGATACTGCGTGGCTGAGTGATTGCCCCAGATCGTCATCCTGGATATATCGGCGACCGATACTGCGGCCTTTTTTGCCAACTGTGCGAGGGCGCGATTGTGGTCTAAGCGGGTCAGCGCGCTGAAACGTTCGGCGGGGACATCGGGCGCATTGCTCATTGCGATCAGCGCATTGGTGTTGGCCGGATTCCCGGTGACTCCGATACGCACATCGTCGGCGGCGACTTTATTGAGCGCCTTGCCTTGGGCGGTGAAGATCGCACCATTGGCTTCGAGGAGGTCGCTGCGCTCCATGCCCTCAGACCGGGGTCGAGCGCCGACGAGTAGGGCGAGGTTGACTCCGTCGAAGATGTGCTCGGCCGAATCGCCGATTTCGACTGAGTTGAGAGTGGGGAAGGCACAGTCCTCGAGTTCCATGACCACGCCCTCGAGGGCGGTCAGTGCTGGTGTGATTTCCAACAAGCGCAGTTGAACTGGAGTGTCGGGGCCGAAGAGCGCGCCGCTGGCAATGCGGAAGAGGAGACTGTAGCCGATCTGACCGGCAGCACCGGTGACGGCGACTTTAACGGGAGTGTTCATAGATTGTGCTCCTTAACTGTGGTCGGAGATTGACGCATGCGATGCGGGCCCTTCGCGTGTGCATATGACCGTGATTGTCATCTGCTTGAATGTGCGCGACGGCGATGTTCTTCTGCGAACACGCCAAGAACGTCACTTCATTGCCGAGGACGCCGCGCGGCATGACGAGGAATCCACTTCCTTGTTGAGGCCCGTCACGGTCGCTTGTACGGCATCGCTGCGTTGGACGGTCACTGCAATTCCTCAGGAGAGAAATTTGTGACGAACCGATTCTATTCGACTCACCACCGCTGGGCATCAATAGGGACTCAGATTTCGTCCGCAGGCACGGCGTTCACGACTAGATTATGGTCCCGACTAAATCTCGGCACCCAAGCGGAGCGAATCGCTCTGCTTGGGTGCCGAGGACGTTGCCCGCTATTTCGTCCAGGCGTCATCCGTGAAGTAGCCGTCGATCCAGCCGGGCAGGCGGTGCCCGTCCTTCGACGTCTTGAGGGTGTAGGGGGCCACGTGGAAGCCTGCCTTGTCGAGCTTGCGCAGGTCCCGAGTCGGCAGATTCTTGCTGGGGCCGACCCATTCGATGCCCGCGTCGGAGATCTCGTCGAACGACTGCTTCGGCAGAGTCGCGCCCATGAGGTAGAGCGAGGTGTACCCGCGCTTGGCGATCGTCTTCGCCGCCTCGAAGTCGAAGGACTGGACTATGAGCGAGTCCGAAAGACCGCGTTCGTCGAATTCGTCGAGGACCTGATCAACCTCCGCCGAGGTGGCTCCGGGTTTGATCTCGGGCACCATGACGACCTCCCCGCCGAGTTCGTCGAGCGCCTCGTCGAGAGTCACCGTCTCTGCTTCGGCTCCGCCGGTGGGGCTCTTGATTGTCGCTGAGTTCCACTCCTCGAGGCTGAGGTCGCGGATCGGTCCGCTGACCCCGTTGAGCGTCCTATCGGCTGTGTCGTCGTGGATGAGGACGGGGGTGCCGTCTTCGAGGAACTGAATGTCCATTTCGGGGAGGAACCCGTCCTTCACCGAGGCGGTGAATCCTTCCATGGATTCCTCCGGGTAGACCGCGGCGCCACCTCGGTGGGAGATCGTCGTCGGGTACGTCAGGTCGGACACCCGATCCGGCGCGGCAGGGGAGGGGTGAGCCGGTCCGGCAGAAATGGGTCCGGGGGAAGCAGTCGCCGGTGCGGCTGCGGTACCGGCGATGACAGCTAGTGAGAGTGCTGCAGCCGAGACGATCGAAGCGGGACGTGGACGGAACATTTTTGAATTGGTAGAAGTCACGAGCGCGACGCTACGGGCGCCGAGTAAGCTCCCGGAGGACCGAAAGTGAACAGCAGAATGAGAGCAGGCGAATGATGTCAGCTGCTCGGAGACAGGTCACTCTCGCCTGAGTGGTCTCACATCCATTTCTTCTTCTTGAATACCGTGTAGAGGACGATACCCAGGCCCAGCATGAGACCGAGCGCCATGGGGTAGCCAAAGGCCCAGTGCAGCTCGGGCATGACATCGAAGTTCATGCCGTAGATCGCCCCGATCAGTGTGGGGGCGAAGAGGATGGCCGCCCAGCCGGAGATCTTCTTCATGTCCTCGTTCTGGCGTTGGGCCACAAGCGTGGAGTTGACGTTGAGGATCTGGGACAGGGCTTCGCGCAGCTCGGCGGACTCGGCAAGGACGCGGGTGAGGTGGTCGGTGACGTCATCGAGGTAGGCCTGGAGTTCGCCGGGGATCGCATACTTCGTCGCGCCGTTGCCCAACCTCTGCGTGAGCCGGTTGAGATGAGTCGTGGTGTGGAGGACGTCGATGACCTCTTGGCTGAGCAGATAGATGCGCTCGGCTGCTGCGGTGTCGCCGCTGAAGACCTGTCGTTCGATCCCGTCCTTGTCGTCCTGCAGTCCGTCGAGGACAGGGAAGTAGGTGTCGACGGCGGTATCGAGGAGCCGGTAGACGAGGGCCTCGGGACCCAGTGCGAGCAGTTCCCGGTTCGATGACCACAGGCGCTTCTCGTTGGTGAAGTAAGCATCCATGTCTTCGCGACGGCTGGGGATCGGCGTGCCGTCGATGAACCGGTCGTCCTGGCACACGATGACGAGGACGTCGCCCTTCATGAGCAGGTGGAATTCCTTGAACTCGACTTCCTCAGCTGAGTCGATGTAGACGGCGGATTTGAGGACGACGAAGAGCACGTCGTCGTAGCGTTCGACCTTCGGGCGCTGGTTCGCGTGGAAAAGGTCCTCGACGAGGACGGTGTGGAGACCCCACGCCGAGGCGACCTCGGCGAGGAGTTCGGGTGTGGAGTAGGGAATGACGATCTGGGTGAACGATCCAGAGGCCGGAGACTCGGGAACGGGGTCCGAGTGCTCCGAGTGGTCCGAGGAATGGTGGGCCAGTGCCTCGGCGAAGGAGTGCGCCACCGACAGTCCGAGAGGCTCGCTGTCGACGATCTGACGGGTCAGCAGCATCGGAGTTTCGGGCACTGCGGCAGTCCCGTGGCCCGCCCGCTTGCGGCGGGAGAAAGGTTCGGACTTGTGTCTGCGCATCTGTGCCATCGTTATCGCTCCTTCAGTCGGCTCCTCCCTAAGGTAGTCGACTACGCCGAGCGAATCGATCAGGCAAGTTCGCAGCCACAGGCCGGTATTCGTCACCCGAGTCTGAGAAGGCACTCCAGGCTGGGGCATCCGCCGCCATGCATAATAGTTCAATGATCAATCTGCCCGACAAGGTCACTCAGCGTGCGCAAAAGAGCTTTCACCTAGCTCGATCTGCCTTTCGGGTCGGATCGAACGTGTTCGGCGGTCGCATCGAAGAGGCGCGACTTCCAGCTGACTATTCGCCCCAGCCGACTGACGACTTCGTCGCTGCGGCGTACTTCTCTGCCGAGGTGGACTCGGCTTACCAGCTCGAGCAATGGGTATGGCCCTTCGAACAGCTCGCACAGCAGCTGCGCGACGCCGGATATTCTCACCAGCCCTTCGGCATCATCGTGCGCAGCGCGCACGTTGCCAAACATCTGCGCTCACGAACGACTCTGCCGGTGCGCTTCTCTCGCCTGACGAAGGGGCTCGATGCGTTCATGTCTGCGCCGAGCCTCAGGGTCGTCTTCTATGTCAATCAGTCAACGGGAAACTTCCAGGCGCTGCGATTTCCCAAGCCGGCGCACGTCCACCTCAGCCATGGTGAGAGTGAGAAGATCTCCATGATCTCGAATCAGCTCAAGGCCTATGACTATGTGTTCACCGCTGGCCGAGCCGCACGGAACCGAATCGAGCAGACTCTGTTCGGACTGGACGAGGACCGGATGATCGATGTGGGTCGGCCGCAGCTGGATCGGCCCCGAGAGGTTCCCCAGGTCTGGCGCGACTTCGACAGTGATGCCCCCGCAGGCAAGACAGTGTTCTACGCGCCGACCTGGGAAGGCGACTCCCCGGCAATGGCCTATGGCACGCTCGCCGACAACGGCAGGACCCTCGTGACGACGATGCTGGACGCAAACTATCGTGTGATATTTCGCCCGCATCCCCGCACCGGCATCCTGAAGGGCGCTTTTAAACGGGAACTCGACGCCGTCCAGGACATCGTCCGCGACCATCCGCGCGGCTTCCTTGACCAAACCCCAGACGTGTCGTGGCAGTTCGAGGCAGCGGATCTGGCGCTCGCCGAAATGTCGTCGGTCGCCTTCGACTGGTTGGCCACGCGTCAGCCGTTGGTGATGATCGCTCCGCACAATCCCGCCGCCGAGGTGCTTGCGGGCGGACTGATGGACCGGTGTCCCCTCCTGGAGCCAGGTGCTGAGGCCGGGATCGCTGAGCTGCTGCGCACGGCGGGCACCGCTGATCGCGAGGCTGAGCTCAAGCAGATGAGCTTCGACTATCTGGGTGACACCGAACAGGGGACGCAGGTTTCACGTTTCGTCGGGGCCGCCGAATCCGTCATCGGATCACGTGAGGCAGCCATGCGAACGCGTCGGGCCGCGTGACCCGCGTCGCAATCCCGATTCTCTGAGTTACAGAATGGTAAACTCGGGCTGAACTGTGAGTTGTTTTCGGCCCCCGGAGTGGGGCCTTGATTGTTTGGATGGTACCTTCGATGCGCCGAGTCATCACATATGGCACGTTCGATCTGCTCCATTATGGGCATATCCGTTTGCTTCAGCGTTGCAAGGAGCAGGGCGACTACTTGGTAGTTGCCCTCTCAAGCGACGAGTTCAATGCGGGCAAGGGCAAGAAGTCCTACTTCAGCTTCGAAGAGCGCAAGCACATGCTCGAAGCCATCCGCTACGTCGACCTCGTCATCCCCGAAGACAACTGGGAGCAGAAGATGACGGACGTCGATAAGTATCACATCGACACCTTCGTCATGGGCGATGACTGGGAAGGCGAATTCGACTTCCTCAAGGACAAGGTTGAGGTCGTGTACCTTGCTCGCACCCCAGAGATCTCGACGACTCGGATCAAGTCCGAGCTCGGAAACTCCTGACACTCTCTGCACGGATCTCACTTCCCAGCCACCACGAGAGGGCTAAATGACTAATGGAATTCGCGTCAGTGTTGTCGCTCCCGTCTACAACGCGGGCCCATTTCTCCACGCTTTTGTCAACAGCTTCCTGATTCAGACGCTGCCCGGCGACTCGATAGAACTTATTGCAGTCAATGATGGATCGACCGATGACAGCGCAGCAATACTTGATGACTTTGCTCGCGAGCACCAGAACGTTCACGTTATTCATCAGGAAAATTCAGGGTGGCCGGGCAAGCCTCGCAATGTGGGGCTGGCAGCTGCTCGAGGCGACTACGTATTCTTTGCCGATCCTGATGATGAGTTCGGCGGCCCTGAGGCGCTAGAGCGCCTCGCTGACTTCGCCGATGAACATGCCAGCGATGTAGTCGTGCCCAAAATGGTCCCCAGGGGCGATCGACTCTACGCGCAATGGCGGTACGAAACGACACAGATCGATGCAGATCTGGTTACCTGTTTCACGACTCTGACACCGCAGAAGCTGTTTCGCCGAGAGTTCCTCCTTGACCAGGACATCCGTTTTCCGGAGGAGAAGGTCCGACTGGAAGACGGTCAATTCTTGTCGCTGGCCTATCTCAAAGCGAGTCGTGTTTCGATCCTCAACGGCTACGACTTCTACGTCATCATTCATCATCCGCAGCAGGACCATCTCAGCGCGAAGCCCGTCGATCCAGCAAATTACATCGGATCAGTTGCGGTGATGGCCGAGAACGTCGAAAAGTACTGCACTGATCCTGACACTGGCGATCGCATCATCAACGAGATCTATTTCCGAAAGGTGCTTGCGAACTTCACGAACTCTCGGGTCGCGACTCATTCGTTGGAGCGGCGGCAAGCATGGCAACGGCAACAGAAGTGGTTCATTGATCGGTTCATCACCACGTCTCGGTTCGAGAAGATGGACGAAATCGCTCAGGTGAGAACGGACCTGGCCAGGGACGGTGACCTTGACGCCATTGTTGCGTATGCACGCGCCGGAAGTGTCGATTTCACATTCGTCTCGGCACGCAGCAAACGCGGCAACATTGAGCTCGCAGGAAAGCTGTCCGGTGGGTTCTCTGATGGTGAACTGCCAAAGCTGGTCGTCATCGACCGGAACGATAAGTCCAGAATCGTGACGATTCCAATTCAACTTGCGAAGAGCCAGGTGACGGTGCAGATCCCCAAGGAGACGCTCCCGCTCATGGAGGGGGCTCGTCGCTACGATTTGTGGCTTTCTCCTGGTCGGGGGCATCAGAATCGTAGGATAGAAGGACCAGACCGACCCTTCAGCCTGCATTTCACCGATGACCGCGATGTCGAGTTGTATTCGACGAAGAAGGGGAACCTCAGCATTGCAGTCTCGCGGGGGATGAGCACTCAAGCGCGAACGAAGCGCAAGCTCAAACGTATTATTGGTCGCTGAATCAGAACTACCCCATAGACATCCAGTGTTGTGAGGTTGGCCAGGGGACATAAGTCTCACGGCTAACAGAAGGTAAAATTGTCGAGAACTAAGTCGCGAGACGCTGAGGAAGAAGGTGGGGAGCATGGGAGGCGAACAGCCATTGCACCCGACCCTGTCTGAACTCAGGGCGAAGGCACAGCCGATCGAAGTTCGAAGCCGCAAGAACGCAGAGCATTGGACGGCGCAGCTGTATCTGCGTCACATTTCTATCTACTTCACCATGCTCCTCGTCCGGACCCGGATCAGTGCCAACGGTGTGACCGGACTGATGATCCTCGCGGGATGGTGCATCGCCGCGAGCCTTCTGCTCCCTGGAATCTGGGGAGCTGTGCTGGCAGTGTTCTTCTCTCAGGTGCAGATGTATATCGACTGCTGCGATGGAGAGGTTGCCCGGTGGCGCGGTACCAGCGGAGCCAAGGGTGTTTTTCTCGATAAGGTCGGTCACTACACGACCGAAGGACTTGTGGCTTTCGTCCTCGGAGCACGAGCTGTCGGAGAACTATCCAACCTTCGTGCTGATCCTGCTGCAATGTATCCATACCTGTTGGGCGGAGCCGTTCTGTCATCATTCGTTCTGCTGAACAAGGCGCTCAACGACATGGTCCACGTGTCCAGGGCCTTCAACGGGTTGGACAAACTCGCTGACTCGCAAGCAGCTACTGCTCTCAACCCTGGCGTCGTCGCTTCGCTCAAGCGCATGGCTCGATTCCTGCCATTCCATCGGATCTTCCATTCGGTGGAGATGTCATTGCTTGCCCTTGTTTCGAGTATCGTGACCGCGATGGCGGTGCCTATCGGTGCTGCCCCGCTGTTTGGTGAACGGTGGCTCATCATGATCCTGGTTCCGCTCTGTTTCCTGTCGGTCGTCGGGCACTTCCTGTCGATCATGGCGTCGAAGCGGCTGTCATGAGCGATACGTCACGCATCTTGTCGCAACGTTTGGAAACGAGTCGTAAGTACTCGTTCGGAGTGGTCGTGCTGTCGCAGGGGAAGAGGCTGGACGATCTCAACCGTGGGTTCGAGTCGTTGTTGGCCCAAAAGGGTGTCGATCTCGACATCGTCTGTGTCGGCAATGGATGGGAACCGACAGGGATCCCTGCCAGAGTAAAGAAGCTTGGGCTACCCGAGAACTTAGGTATTCCTGCGGGACGGAACGCCGGCGTTCCGCACGTCAAGGGCGAGTTCCTGTTCTTCCTGGACGATGACGCGTGGCTGCCAGACGATACGACCCTCATGCGCATGGCTCAGCTGATGCGCACCAAACCGAAGATCGGTCTAGTGCAGCCCCGGGTAGAAGAGCCTGACGGGCCAGCCGCACCGAAACGTTGGATTCCTCGCCTGAAGAAGGGCGAAGCGGATCATTCCTCAAATGTATTCTCTGTCTGGGAGGGGGCCGTCTGTCTCCAGCGCAAGGCCTTTGACGAGTGCGGTGGGTGGCCGGCGCCATTCTGGTATGCGCATGAAGGCATTGAGCTGGCGTGGCGCATCTGGGACGCCGGCTACACGGTTTGGTACATGGGTGATATCGCGGTAGCCCACCCGGTCATGGATCCACGCCGTCATGAAGAATACTTCTACATGAACGCCCGAAATCGAGTCTGGCTTGCTCGACGCAATCTGCCATGGCCCTTCAACTGGGCCTACGTCGGTTCATGGACACTGATGCAATGCATGAAGTGGGCGAACAAGCCAGAGCAGCTGAAGCCGTGGTTCCGCGGATGGCGCGATGGCTGGAAGCTCGATCCATGGGGTGCAGACGAACAGCACCGCAAATTGTCGGGCAGAGGAGTGTTGAGGATGACTCGACACGGTCGTCCACCCGTGGTCTGACGATTTTCCTGCCCAAACAGAGTTGGGCAGCCAATTCAGAAATATCTCATGACGCTGAAAGGTACTTGGTCACGACCGAAATGCAGGATATCGAGACATCAACACGCGAATCGGTCTGTGACGATGAGATTTGGGGCCCAGAGGGGCAGCCGCTCGTCACCGTCATCATCTGCGGTTTCAACGACGAGGCGAATATCGCGAATGCCATACGGTCAGTGCTCAACCAAACTTTGCATGCGACGGAGGCCGTCGTCGTCGACGACTGCTCCACTGACGAGACATTTGATCGGGCTTCAGCGATAGCCAACGAAGAACCAAGAGTGCGAGTCTTCAGAACAGAGCACAACAGTGGTGGGCCTGGCGCACCACGCAATATAGGGCTTGCAGAAGCCAGGGGAGCTTTCGTGATGTTCTTGGACAGCGACGACGTCCTTGAAAGGCATGCCTGTTACAACCTGCTGCGAACCGCGGAAACATCCAAATCAGAACTGACAATGGGGCGCACAGGTCGATTTGAAGTTGCTACGAATCGTCATTTTGGATGGCACGCTCGTCTCTATCGCGAAGAGGCTCATTACACGTCGATAGAAGACAACCCTGAGATGGCGATCGACACCATCTCAGTGGCTAAGCTCTACCGTCGAGATTTCATCGATCGCCTGAATCTGCGTTTCCTAGAGAATATGCATTATGAGGATCTCGTATTCACCGCCGAGGCGTTTGCCGGAGCGCGAGGGATCTCAGTCATCCCGGAGAAGGTCTACCAGTGGAATGTCTATCCGGTGAAGGTGCGGAAATCGATCACCAACCAGCGGGATGACATCAAGAATCTTCAGCATCGAAAGATCGCTCTCAAGAGGGTCATGGAGTTGGCTCCACGGAACGTCGTCCCTAATCTCCACGATCGCCTGCAGTTGAAGATCATCCGCCACGATACGAGGATTTATCTCAACGACATTGCCGACAAGACTTATCGGTCGATTGCTCCGGACGTGCTTGCCGAGTTGAGATCTCTGATCCTGTCGGTGCCAGAACATGTTATTGATTTGATTTCCACCTCGGAGAAGCTGCTCATGGCCGCGGCGCTGGCGATGGATGTAGATCTGGTTATTCGTATGATCAACGTCGCACGAGGGATCTACGACATCTATGGAGAACTGGCCTCTGACGCAGACTCGAGTCTGTGGGAACCGTCAGTTTTCGGCCAGTTCCCCGTAGGCTCATTGGAGCGGCGCCTGGCCACATTTGATCCGCGAGAGCTCGCTGACATTCCTTGGTACAACTTCAAGTGGTTTAACCGCGTCGACAAAGTGACCATCGATGCGCATAATTTGTTGACCATCAAAGGTGAGACACCCGACCCGTTCTCGAAGTTTGCAGGCGGAGATGTCAGCACCCGTGTGGTCATCAGAGAGCGGTGGGGCCACCAACGAGAGTGGACGGCTCCCTTCAACTTCACCAGAACCGAGAGCGGATGGATCAATTGGACAGTTGAGTTCCAATTTCCGGACGCAATAGATATGGCAATTCGTCCGAAGCTCTCCGTCCGGTTGGAACTGAGTGACGGAATCTCGTATTCATTGCAGCCTTTGAGAGCGAAACAGAAATTTGCTGGTGCCAGACAGATGACCACTCCGAAAGGACTGCTCCAGAGGGCCAGCAACGTGCGATACCAGCCCTATGCAACCGGGGTTGGCACGCTAGCTCTGCGCTCGGCCCGCATCAACAAACGCAGACGCAAGGTGCGAGAGTATTTGGATCCGATCCTTGCACGAAGCAGTGCCCGACTCCAGGATCGCTACGATCCGCTTGAGCCGAGTGTGAGGGCGACGGAAGGAGCCAGGATCATAGGCGCGTCGAAAGACGCTGTTGACGAACACCTGGTCGTCGTCGAATCGCATATGGGAACTTCTCAGTTCGATTCCCCCCGGGACGTGGTCGATGAGCTGAAGAAGGCTCGACCCGATCTCAAGGTGATATGGTCGGCCGCACAGGACCAGAGGTGGACTCCCGGCCGTGACGACATCGTGGTTCGACACACCGTCGACTATTACCGTACGTTGGCCAAAGCGCGCTTCATCATCGACAACCAGAGCCTGCCCGATGGGTTCGTGAAGAGGCCCGGACAGACCTATCTGCAAACTTGGCACGGCATCCCCATCAAACGCATGGGCTTCGACGAGGATTCCTTCGCGTTCGCTTCTGCCGAAACAGCAGAGAATCTTCAGCGGAAGATTGACTACTGGGACTACTTGAGTGTGCCGAGCACCTATTTCAAGGAAACTTTTGTACCCGCATATCGGTACCAAGGGGAGCTGCTTCCGCTGGGATCGCCGAGGAACGACATCCTAGTGAGAGAAGGCACTGATACAGCTGCGGCAAAAGCCCGTCTTGGGGTTGATCCGAGCCGTTCGACGGTACTGTATGCACCGACATTCCGGAAGCCAGGTCGAACATCACTCGAACTGGACCTCAAGGAACTTGTGGATTCCTTGGGCGACGATGTTCAGGTGATGCTCCGGCCTCACTACCTCAACCGGATCAAAGTGCCGGACCAGTACCGAGCAAACGTTGTCGATGTGTCGGCGGTGGGGGACACAGCTAGGGTTCTGTTGGCCGCTGATATGCTCGTTTCCGACTATTCCAGCATTATCTTCGATTTCCTCTCACTTGATCGTCCCGTGATTCTCTACACGTTCGACTTTGAGGACTATGTCTCGTCTGCGCGGGGAACGTACTTCGACCTTCGTAGTCATCGACCGGGGCCATTGGTGGCGACACAAGAAGAACTGGTCGACGCTATTCGCGAAGTCGTGAGCGGAAGTGACCGCTTTGCTGGTGAACGCCGAGCTTTCAGAGACCGCTTTGCAGGAGTCGAACCTGGTGACAGCGCGCAGACGACAATAGCAACGATTTGGGGCGGGAAATGACCAGACAACAGTCGTTCGATCGAATCGTTCTCCTGGCAAACGACGTTGACCGTTTGGGCGGAGTCGGCAGATTCATCAATGAAATGGCCCTAGGTTTCCACTCTCGAGGATACGAGACCGAGCTCGTAGGAGTGTCGCCACCGCCAGCCGGCCATCGGCAGGTGGTCCAGCGTCCCGCTGAGATTGTCGTACGGACTCTGATGCCGGAATCTCCTCCTGAAGACTGGGTTCTTCGCTCCGACGCCGACAAGAGAGACAAGGCCCGTGTGGCTCGTCACGAACGACGGTTCGAGTTGCGAGAGATAGCTGTCGCACAGCTGCGCGAACTCATCGAATTCTGGGGCCCGAGGACTTTGATCATCTGTACACAGGTGTACGGCATGGAGCACATGCTCGAAGCCGGCTATGATGCCGATGATTCGTCTCATCCCAGAGTGATCGGTCAGTACCATGGATCCTTTACAGGCGCACAGAACACCGGCAATGATCTGCGCAGAGTACTGAAGGCCTACGACACCGTCGATCGATCTGTTTTTCTGACGGCCGCTTATGCTGAAGAGTTTCGCAAGAAGGGACTCAACAATACTTACTGGGTGCCAAATCCAGTCGCGACACCGGCACATACAGAGAAAGAGCGCAGCAATACGTTCGTTGCGTTGGGACGATACGACGAGGAAAAGTCTTTGCACTACCTTCTCGCCGCGTGGAACGAAGTTTCAGAACAACTCCCTGATTGGCGGGTTGAACTCTACGGGGAGGGTCCCCTTCGGCCCCAGCTGCAGTCGATGATCGACGACAGGTCCATTCCTCGGGCCCAGCTCATGGGCAAGACGGACCAAGTTGGTGAGGTGCTCATCGGCTCAAAAGTCCACGTCCTCACGTCGCAGGTTGAGGGCTTGCCTATCGCCATTGTCGAAGCCGGATTGTTGGGCGTCCCGACCGTGGCTTTCGATTGTTCCCCAGGCATTCGAGAGCTCATTGATTCGGAGCGCACTGGTCTCGTCGTACCGAAGAACAACGTCAGAGAATTGTCTGAAGCTATGTTGTCACTGGCGGAAGATCATGAAACGTTGTCGTCGATGTCAGAGGCATGCGCGGCTGAATCGAAGCGGTACGCACCCGGTAAGATTCTGGACCAGTGGGAGGATCTGTTCTTTCAGATGTCTCGCTGAGCGCTGAGAGAGTTAAGCGAGACCACTCCATCTAGGGCACAGCGTCTGTTCTCCGCTGCGGGGGCAGGCAGTATCGATTCCCGAACCGCAATTGCTCGCGGGAGTTCGTCAGTTGGCGGGAGTCGGCTGTGCTGTTCAGATCGCGGGACAGCGATCAGTAGCAATGGGACTCCTGGGCTCGTCTACTCGCTGGATTCGGCGTTGGTGCTTGTGTCGTGGAAGCCGACGAGATCCGATTCTCGGTGGGCAATCAGATCTGAAATTGCCGTAGTGAACAGTTTCGTTGAGGTGCCCCTGCTGCCTTCACCGAAGTAGAAGGTGCGCAGAAGCTGCCGAGCATCCGCCCTGTCGTCTCTGCTCAAAGCTCGTTCGAACATGTCGAAAGCGTGCTTGACCGTCGTCGAATCGATGACCGGAGTTGCTCGGCTGACCGGAGCTTCCTCGTTCAGAATCGATTCGTCGTTTCGCCGATCGGTGAGGACGAGAGGTTTTTGCGGGCACAGATAGAGGAAGTCGAGTCCGACACTCGAGACATCTGTGATGAGCATATCGACGGCATCGAACATCGCAAGGATGTCGCCCTGCATCAGGACCTGGTGTTGTTCAGCTTCTGCGTCGATGCGTTGATTCGCCTCCTCGAGCAATTCGAGAATGCGAGTGTTGGCCGCCTGCATCTGAGGGTCTTTCGACGACTCGACGCGGGGATGTGGTTTGTAGATGACCCGAGTGTTCGGCAGCGCAAGTGCGGATTCGATGATCTGAGGTCCGTAGAGATCAACTGATGTGTAGTTGTTGGAGTCGTTCTCGCCCTCCCAGGTGGGCGCATACATGATCGTTCGGGCTGAAGTCGGTTCGAGCTCCAACGGTCTAATGATGTCGAGTTGAGGCCGTCCTACCTTGATCAAGGCGGCTTCGTCGAAGTCCAGGAGCGCTTTTCGATGCCGTTCGATGGCGGCATCGCCGGCAACGAAGACTTTGTCGTAGGACTTCGCCTGGTTCGAAACCATACTCAGTTTGTCGGATTCTCCATGATTGACATGAACATGCACCATCGGCGCATATCCGAGCGACTGGAAGTTCGTCATCCCGTTATTGACATAGAGGGCAAGCTTGAAATCGTTCGCATGGTAAAAGGTATGCAGGGGATCGAACTTGCGCTTGAGCACAAGCGGAAGGTGTGTGACTTCGAGGGCTTCAAGCAATGCCGAGGGCTTGCGGAGAACGATCGCCACCTTGTGGTGTCGATCAAGTTCTTCGAGGACAGGTATCCACTGCTCCAACTGGTAGAACTTGGACTGAGTGTCTCCGAAATAGACGACGACTTCTGCTCTGACGTAACTTCCGTCGTACTCTGCTTCGAGGCGGTCCCAGCGCTCTGATCCACGTATCCACCTGCTGGTGTTCTTCCACGCAGACGATCTCACGGCTGCCAGAGCCGTGTTGCGAATCAGATTCTTCAAGGTGGGCCTTTCGATGACGGTCATTCGGTGAGCAGCTGCTCCAGGCAGTCGGTATCACTCGTCATTCTATCCGGACATGACTGAACGGAGCGTGAGCGATGGGCACAGGGTTCAGCGTCGTGGTCAAGTTTTACAGGTGGTGCCGCCGAAGTCTTAACCTAGACCTCGAAGGAGCTTTTGCAAGGAAAATATGCCTCGAGGAACTCGCCAACCTCATCATCGGAGAGCGCGTCAACGCCGTCCACGGGAGCGTCATTGAGACACATCGTTGACCGGTCCCTCAGTCGCAGTGTGTCTCGCATGATCCACCGGTAGTTCTGATCTCGGATGTTGATGTAGCGGTAGCTGATCGAAGTCGCCACAGCTTTCCCAACGATCTGCGCGTAATAATGATGCAGCTGATCGGCGACGATGTCATTGTGATGCCGGAAGCGGCTCGACCACGTGCGTTCGAAGGCATCTCGGAATCTATCTTCCATTTCGAATTGGACGCTTTTGAGCATGGAATACGGTGTGTGCTTGATCGCCCGGCTCACAGTGACTCCGAATTCGGATTCGAGCAGTCCGCGAATGTTACGAGTCAGGTTGAAATGCGGACCGTCTTCGGCAGTGGGCGCGCCGAAAGGGCGGTGATTCCTCGAGGGAAAGACTTTGGCCAACCCGGTGGGCAGGAAGAAGTCCTGAGGGCAAACCGGCTTTCCCAACATCACATCGTCATTGAGGTAGACGTAGTGCTCGCTGAGGTCGGGGATGTGGTGCAGCCGCGAGATGATCGAATTGCTGTTGAACGTCGGCAGGTGGTCCGCAGCATCGTAGATATCGCTGTGGCTGATCATCCGAATCTTCGGATGATCCAGATTGAGCCAGGCTGGAACCTGTCCGGAGGTGACGATGTAGATGCGACGAAACCAGGGGGCGAAGTACTCCACCGAACGCAGGGAGTATTTCAGCTCGTCTTTGGATTCGAAGCGGGCCTCATGATTCGCTTCGGGATGGTATTCGCTGCCAGAAAGCTGAGCTTCGAGTCTGCGTTTGGACTCGATCCACTCGGGGTCCGCGCCATCGACCCAAGTGTAGACGGCGTCGATCGGGAACGTGATGTCTTCAAGCATGGTTCGGTTGAGCACTGAGGGGACACGGCACGTTCTCCCTGCCTCGGTGCTTCCCGACTGGAGTGTGAACTCGTCTTCGGACATCAACTTCGCCGCCCGGTTCTCCGCGGGCGCCTCGATGGTCACTCGCGACTCCGTGGTGGTCTTCTTCCAGAACTCGATCGTGCATCCGTACCGAAAACCGAACGCCCAGTTGGTGTCCCTGACCTTCTTCGGGGATGCAACGGTGATAATTCGGACGTCAGGATCTTCGCAGAGGCACTCCACCTCTGTGAGGGCGACCGCAGTCGACTGTTGTGACTTGACGTA
Organism: Brevibacterium sp. ZH18; assembly: GCF_022748595.1. Lineage (GTDB taxonomy): Bacteria > Actinomycetota > Actinomycetes > Actinomycetales > Brevibacteriaceae > Brevibacterium. The sequence continues at coordinate 117,146 of NZ_JALDSX010000004.1, forward strand.
AGAGGGAGTCGAAGCGCTGGGGCGCATCAGAGCCGATGCGACCAGAGTCTTTGACTCTTCCCGGACGCCGATGCGGTATCCGTGACCGGAATAGTCCTCGACCAACCACCACTCGATGTCCCGTGCGTCGAGAGCGTCGGCAACGAAGTCGAAATTCTCCTGCGCAGCCTGCGGCGGCGACATCGTGTCGACGAGTACGTGGAGGAGATCCCCATGTCGTCCGATCTCCTCGGTGAGAGCGAACCCGTTCTTCTCCGACCGCCGTCTCTGAATTTGGCCTCTGCGTCGGTTCACTGTCCTGAGGGCCTTGAGTCCAGAACGACGCAGCCTGAGATATCTCTGCTCTCCCGATGCTCTGATGATCACCGGTTTGGCCAGGCCCACGAGGGTTGCGCCCAGTCCGTTTTGCATAGTGTCCCACTTTCTTCCGATTTGCATCAGACCACGTCGACCGCAGTTCGGTCTCGGCTTCCGGCGCTGGCCAGCTGAGAGCTGCGATCCGGCGAGGGCAGTTCGAAGCTCGAGGGAACAGGAAATCGGTCATCGAAGAAGCTCCGCACTGCTGTCTCGATCAAAGCTTGCTTCTCCTGCGGAATATACGTCTCATTGAGGCAACAGACATCGAGATCGGTCCGTCGGGCAATCCTTCCGAGCTGTAGTTCCAGATCCTCCCGAGACAGATCTACGAACTGGTACCCGATGTCGCCCTCGACGGACTTGCCCCGCGCATACGCATCGAAATGATGCAGCGATGAGGGGATGGAGAAATCGATGGGGGAGCGGAACGGTGAGGCCGCCACCTGAGCGAACAGGGCAGGCTCCTCTCGCTCCATGGCCTCGAGGACAGGTCGCAGCTGCGCGTGCGGTGTGTGCTTGAACCGATGCGTCACGGTTCGTCCGTACTTGTCGAGCAGATAGTCGCGTCCTTGCTTCGCCGCCGAGATAATCGGCAGATCACGTGGCGACCATCCGTCGACGTCCAAGGGAACGACGGAGGGGAAGTGCTTCGCCAAACCGCTGCCGGTGTAGAAGAGTTCCGGATCGGTGGGGCGAAGGAAGAAGCAGTCATCATTGAGGTACAGATACCGATCACTCAGGCCCGCGATGTGATGGAGCTGGGACTCGATCGCGTGAGAGTTGAAGACCGGCAGGACGGTGGGGTCGGTGAAGATGTCACGGTGGTCGACAACCGTGACCTGCGGGTGGCTGACGTTCAGCCACGGAGGAACCTGGTTGTCGGTGACGATGAAGATGTGCCGTGCCCACGACGCGTAGTATTCCAGCGACCGCAGTGAATACTTCAGCTCGTCCCTGTTGGTGAACCGTGAATCAGCCAGCGCGCTGGGCTCAGTGAAGTTGAGGTCGACCTGGCCGCGTGCGTTTCGCATCCTGCGCAGCCATGCGGGATCCGCACCGTCCACCCAGGTGTAGACGATGTCGACCGGCTCGTGCAGCACCTTCAGGTGCGGAGCGGGCAGGCGCAACAGTGAGCCATTGGTGAGCGCATGCTGCCAGACGGCGGGTTCGATGTAGTCGAGAGCCAGATCATGCCCGGTGAGTTTGCGACGCAGAGTGCCGGGAAGATGGACCGCGCCGTCCGCACGCGGGACGTCCTGTTCGAGCCTGTCCCAGAACTCAACGGTCACTGCTTCTCTCGGAGTGCTCAGCTCTCTGCCGTTGAACGCGACGCAGTGACGCAGGCACCGGGCAGCGGCGATCCTGCTCGGATCCTTCTCCGCCTGCCCGGGGCTGACCGGGACTCCAGCAGAGTCGAGCAGCTTCAGACTCCATGACTCGTCGGCCTTCGGGGCGAGTAGTCCGCGAGCGATCGCAGACAGCGCCGCCTCGGTCTGAGTGGCGGGAACGACGACGAATGGGGTGAAGGCACTCGGCTCCGGCAACTCGACGAAGTCGACCTCGAACTGCTCCAAGGCACGGCGCACATCTGCCAAGCTGGACGCCAGTGCTGAACGGGCGTCGTAGACATCATCGATGCGGTTCGCGGGTCGAATTGGGCGGGTGTTGATAGATCGCTGCCAGGCAAGTTCGCCGTGGCGCAGTTTCGAAATCCGGAGCTTGAACTTCGGTGTCAGTCGCCTCGCAATTGCAGAGCGTGCTGCTTTTGGTGAGTGCCACAAGGTGACTTCCTCCTCAAAGTGCGGACAAACCAGCAATTGCAACGCTGCAGTCGTGGTCCTGTTGCCTCGGAGTCTATCCTCGGCGAGGGCAGATGATCGCCGCAACGCACCGATGTTCATCAATAGCTGTGCCCGCGAACCGCGCATCGATCCGGGATGGCGCACTGTTGCGAAAAACTACTCAAAACACAAGTAACTCTTGCCAAAATCGCAACTCCTGTGGATACTGAGTAAGTGGTCGAGGCGAGCGAAGATGCAGACAGCAGTCAACTGTCCCTGGCCAACCGCGTCCGCGACGCGATCCGGGCCGCCGGGATCAACCACAGCGAAGTCGCCCGCAACATCGGCATCGAACCGAGCAAACTCTCCAAATCACTGGCCGGAACACGGAAGTTCCGTGTCGAGGAAATCTCCTCCATCGCGGCCCTGACAAACGTCACCACGGACTGGCTCACGACCGGACGGTCGGTGGGACCGCCTCGGCGCCGGGTTGTGTCGCACTTTCTTCCCCAACCGACGGACGACCCCGCAGCAGCCGGCATCCGATCGGATCTCCTGGGGGACATCGGATCCCTGCCGGATCCGGCCGATCGCCCAGCGTCGGCCTGGATGTCGAAAGGCACCCGCAACCGACAGAAGATCATCGCCGCTGCGTGGGAGCTCCACGCCGACCGCGGCATCGACAACGTCCGCACCGAAGACGTCGCGAACGCGTGCGGGCTCAGCGCCTCGGCGATCAACTACCACTTCCGAACGAAGACCCAACTGCTTCAGGCCGCCCTGCGGCACTCTCTCGACATCATCGCCGGCGCCCGTGACCTCCACGATCCTGCAGATCCAGTCGCTGCCCTGCGCCACTTCGCCCGCATCCACGCCGGCGTCGACGACAAGGTCCGCCGTGTGTGGTCGATCTGGATCCAGAGCTGGGCTCGTGCTGCCGCCGACGAGCACACCCGCCTCAACCTCACCGCCGTCTACACCGAATGGCTGGACATGATCACCGGGGTCATCCTCGCCGGCCAACGCCTGGGAACGATCCGCATGGGCAACACCGTGCTCATGGTCAAGTCCCTGTCCATCTTCATCGACGGCCTGGGCGTGGCCCGCAGCACCCGCCAGATGGCGGTGACCGACGACGAAGCGCTGCGCATGCTCGAGGACTACCTCGTCGCCCACATCCTCACCCCCGTAGGAACCTGACGTGAGCCCACCCGTTGAGACAGTCCGCCGCGAAGACCCGGAGCCGCAGGAAGAGGAAGAATGAGAACACCGAACCGAAGACAAGCGCTGGGCGCAGGGCTGTCGGTGAGCGCAATCGTAGGCCTCAGCGCCTGCGGTACGGCCACCGGATCCTCGCTCGACGCCGGCAAGCCCGTCAAGGGCGGGACCTTGCGCGCGGGAGTCACGGGAGGCAACGCCGCTGACACCATCGATGCCCACATCCCGGTCAACAGCGGCGACATCGCCCGCACCGTCAACCTCTACAACTGCCTGCTCTCCCGCACCGACGACTACAAGATCCAACCGGAGCTCGCCGAGTCCTTCGAACCCAACGGTGATGCCACCGTGTGGACGGCGACCATCCGCGAAGGCGCGAAGTTCTCCGACGGACGAGACATCACTCCCGATGATGTGGTCTTCAGCTTCGAGAGGATCAACGACCCCGACGATCCGAAGGCGGCAGCGGCAAGCTTCACGATGCTCGACAAGGTCGTGGCCACCGGCAAACGCACCGTCGAATTCCGCCTCTCCGAGCCCAACGGCCTCCTCAACGACTCTGTCTCCGAATACACGACGGGAATCGTGCCAAGCGATTACGACCCGAAGAACCCCGTGTGCTCGGGACCGTTCAAGCTCAAATCCCATGACCCGGGCCAGTCGACGGTGATGGAACGCAACGACTACTACTGGCGCAAGGACGGAGGGTTCCTCGATGAGGCCGCCATCCTCAACTTCAACGACTCCGATGCCCTCATCAACGCCCTGCTCTCCAGCCAGGTCGACGCAATCGCCCAGATCCCGCTGGCCCTGGTCGAGGTCATCGGCGCCGACGAGCGCATGAACATCCTCAACTCGAAGACCGGTATGTGGCTGCCGTTCACAATGCGCGTCGACCGGCCGCCCTTCGACGACGTCAAAGTCCGCCAGGCATTCCGCCTCGTCGTCGACCGCGATCAGATGATCGAACAGGTCCTCTCCGGCTTCGGCACCGTCGGCAACGACATGTTCGGGCCCCTGAGTGAGAACTTCCCCGACTTCCCACAGCGTAAGCAGGACATCCCAAAGGCCAAGAAACTCCTCGCCGAGGCGGGCTACCCCGATGGCCTCGAGGTCGAACTCGTCACCGCCCCCATCCAATCCGGTGTCGTCGAAGCCGCCCAGGTCTTCGCCCAACAAGCCGCCGAGGCAGGCATCCGCGTCAAGATCCGCAAGGTCGACGCGACGACGTTCTTCGGCGACGAGTACCTGCAATGGGACTTCGCCCAGGACTTCTGGTACACCCGCGACTTCCTGCCGCAGTGCGTGTCGTGCTCGATGGACGAGTCCCCGTTCAACGAAACCCACTGGGACGACCCCGGCTTCACGAAGATCGTCGAGAAGGCCCGCGGCATCTCCGACAGTGCCGATCGCAAGAACCTCGAACACGAAGCGCAGAAGCAGCTCTACGACGACGGCGGCTACATCATCTGGGGCTTCGCCAATCAGGTCGACGCCTACCAGAAATACGTCGGAGGCCTCGTACCCAACGCCACCGGCCGCCCGCTGAGCGGCTGGCGTCTCGATCGCGTATGGATCGGAAAGGTCTGACATGTTTGCAAAAGTCATCGGACGCAGGCTGATTCTCTCCGCCTTCATCCTCCTCGCGGTCTCACTCATCGTCTTCGGCGCCACCCTGCTGCTGCCCGGCGACGCCGCCCGTGCGATCCTGGGCCAGCAGGCCACCCCCGAGCGCATCGCAGCCCTGAACGAACAGCTGGGCCTGAACCAACCCGCCTGGCAGCGCTACTTCTCCTGGTTGGGCGGCCTCTTCGTCGGCGACTTCGGTACGTCGACGGCCAGCGGCGGACCAGTGTCCGAGCTGCTGAGCCAGCGGGTCTGGGCCTCCTTCATCCTCATGGCTGCCGCAGCGGTCATCTCCGTTCCCGTGGGCATCGGCCTCGGCGTCTATTCGGCCCTGCACCGAGGCGGCCGCCGGGACCAGGCCCTGACCGGCATCAGCCTGGTGCTGGCCGCCATGCCCGAGTTCGTCATCGGCATCGCGCTCATCGCGATCTTTGCCACCTCGGTCTTCCAGATCCTGCCTGCCGTGACCCTGGCTCCGCCTGGGGACCCCGTGTGGATGCGACCCGAGCAGCTCATCCTGCCGACGCTGACCTTGGTCCTCGTCGTCACTCCCTACATCGTGCGGATGATGCGCGCGACGATGATCGAAGTCCTCGACTCCGGATTCGTCGAGATGGCTCGCCTCAAGGGTGTGCCCGAGACTCGCGTCATCTTCCGCCATGCTGTGCCCCACGCTCTGGGCCCGGTGGCTCAGGTGGTGGCGATCCAGCTGGCCTGGTTGGCCGGCGGCGTGGTCGTCGTCGAGTTCCTCTTCCGCTATCCCGGGCTCGGCCAAGCCCTCATCGACGCGGTGACCTATCGTGACGTGCAGGTCGTTCAGGCGATCTCCATGCTCGTCGCCGCCGTCTACGTCGTGGTGAACCTGGCTGCTGACATCGTCGGCATCCTCACCAATCCGAAACTGAGGAGCGCAGCATGAGCAACAGCCTCGACGACCTCAAGTCCGCAGCCACTGATGCGGGCGAGGTCCCCAAGCAATCGCAGACGACCTACCAGCCTTTCGTCAAGCGCGTGCTCGCGCAGCGACAGGGCAAGATCGGTCTCGTCCTCACGATCATCGTTCTCATCTTGGCGCTCGGCGGACCGCTGCTGCTGCCCTGGGCGACAGGGAACACCGCCACCGAGTTCGTTGCCAAACCCTTCAGCCCCTACGGCCTCTTCGGTACAGACAACCTGGGTCGCGATGTGTTCTCGCGCTTCATCGCCGGTGGACTCACACTCATCGTGTACTCGGTGCTGGCCACAGCGCTGGGGATGATCCTCGGGGCGATCATCGGCATGCTCACTGCCTACGTCGGTGGAATGTTCGACTCCGTGGTCATGCGCCTCAATGACGTCGTCCTCGCCATCCCGCAGCTCGTCTTCGCGCTTCTGGCGATCACCGTGCTGGGCCCGCAGGGCTGGGTGCTTGTCACCGTCATCGGCGTCACCCACGCACCGCGCATCGCCCGCGTCGCCCGATCCGCGACGCTGGGCGTGATCAATGAGGACTACATCCTCGCCGCCGAGATGTACGCGATGCCACGGTGGAAGATGCTTCTGCGTGAACTGCTGCCCAACATCACCGGCCCTTTGAGCGTCGAGGCTGGCCTGCGCCTGACCTACTCGATCGGTGCGATCGCCTCACTGTCATTCCTGGGACTGGGTCTCCAGCCACCGGCCGCTGACTGGGGCCTGATGATCAATGAGAACCGGATCGCGCTGAGCATCCAACCCTGGGGTGTGCTGCTGCCGGTGATCGCCATCGCGCTGCTCACCGTCGGGACCAACCTGCTTGCGGACTCCTTCGCCCGAGCCACCGCATCAACGTCAGTGGAGGCATGATGACCACAGGTAAAGACAAGAAGTGGATCCTCAAAGCGGACGCTGCTGCTGATTCTTCGACGTCGGCTGCTGCTGCGTCGACTGCTGCTGCGTCGGCCGCGGGTACTTCAAGCGCCGGCGCGAGTGCTGGTGTGCCGTCGTCCAATGTGAAATCGACGGTCAGCGGTAGTGGTGCGGTCACCGTCCACCACGATGACGCGAACGAGCCGAACGAGAAGATCGTCCTGCGGGTCACCGACCTGCGGATCGAGACGAACGCCGGCAATGAGATCCTCCACGGCGTGAACTTCGCGCTCAGCCGCGGTGAGATCCTCGGCCTTGTGGGGGAGTCCGGGTCGGGCAAGACCACGGCCGGCCTGGCCTGCATGGGCCATTTCCGTGAGGGTCTGAAGTTCGCCTCAGGATCGGTGAGTCTGTGGCCGCGCGGCGATGACACCGCCGTTGAGGTCGTCGAACTCGACGAGGTGGCCGTGCGCTTCCTGCGCGGGTCCCGGATCGCGTACATCCCCCAAGACCCCGCACTGTCTCTCAACCCTGCTATGCGGGTGGGGGAGCAGGTGCGTGAGGTCCTCGACATCCACAAGTTCGGCACGTCCGATGCTGAGCGTGCGGCGCGAGTCTCGGAGGTGCTCGAAGACGTCGGACTGCCCGGGGACAAGGCCTATCAGAAGCGGTGGCCGCATCAGCTCTCCGGTGGTCAGCAGCAGCGCATCGGCATTGCGATGGCGTTCGCGATGTATCCGGACGTGCTCATCCTCGACGAGCCGACGACGGGCCTCGACGTGTCCACGCAGGCCGTCGTCCTCGACACGATTCGGCAGATGACGGTCGCGAACAATGTGGCCGGCCTCTACATCACCCACGACCTGGCGGTGATCAAGGACATCTCCGACCGGGTGGCGGTGATGCTGCGCGGCGACCTCGTCGAAGAGGGCCCGGTGAAGGCTGTGCTCGAGAACCCTCAGCACGACTACACGAAGATGCTCATGGCGGCGGTGCCCGATCTCGCTGGGCGCAAAACCATCGGTGATGGTGTCGCGCCCTCGGAGACTGAGGAACCCGTCAACGCAGGCATCACGCACATCCTTCAGAGTGGGGATTCGGATTCGGGGGCGGCTTCGGCTTCGGGTGCGGGTGAGACGGGTGGACGCGCTGCCGCCACGGGCGAGCGGAACGCGGGAACCACCTCGGCGGCGGTGCCGTTGCTCCAGGTCACGGATGTGGCCCTGGCGTACGGGAAGGCGCAGATCCTCGACGGGATCAATATGACGCTGGAACCCGGCGACTGCACGTTGCTGCTGGGGGAGTCCGGGTCGGGCAAGACCACGCTGTCGCGGTGTGTGGCCGGACTCAACGATGACTACTCGGGTGCGGTGAAGCTGCGCGGGCAAGAGCTTGCGCGGTCGACGCGGAAGCGGACGAATGAGCAGCGGGTCGGGATCCAGTACGTGTTCCAGTCACCGTTCTCCTCGCTCAACCCGCGGCGATCCATCGGGCAGTCGCTGACCGTGCCGTTGGAGATGAGCGGTGAGGGCACTGCTGCCAGTCGGAAGGCGAAGGTCGAGGAGGCGTTGGACGCGGTGCGTCTGGGGCGCAGCTTCTTCCACCGTCGCCCGGGTGACCTCTCCGGTGGTGAGCGGCAGAGAGCCGCGATCGCGCGTGCGCTGGTCAATGAGCCTTCGGTGCTCGTCTGTGACGAGATCACCTCGGCCCTCGACGTCAGTGTGCAGGCCTCGATCATCGCTTTGCTGCGGACCCTGCGGGCCGAGCACCATCTGGCGATGCTCTTCGTCACGCACAACATTGCGCTTGCGCGGCACATCGCCGACAACCTTGCCGTTCTCAACAAGGGCAAGATCGTCGACTACGGCCCGACCGCCGAGGTTCTGGAGAACCCGAAGCACGAGTACACACGCTCGCTCATCGCCGACGTGCCGAAGTTCTGAGGGTCACGCCTGGCACCATTTTCCACTCCGGGCGCTCTGTTCGGTGGCGTGAGCGTCTGCGTCAGTGGTGGCCGATACGGTGAGTGCATGTCAGGACAAAGTCGCAGTCGCATCGGCGCCGATTCGAGATGTTGCATTCCTCAAGATCCACCATTGATGTGGCAGGACTATGTCGAGGCCACGCATCCGTCCGTCGTCGCGATGGACACATGGTTGTCCACGTTGGTGGTCTTCGAGAGATTGCATCAGGAGGGTGAAACCGAGGATCTCTTTGAAGCGGCTGCGGCTGGGGACCTGTGGGATAGCGGTGATGAGACGACGCCAATCAAACCGATCTACAGCAATCCGGATGTCTACGAGCTCAGACGAAAAGCTTTGAAGAAGGCACTGCGCTTCTACCATACTGAACCGCTGGTGCTCACGACGTCGCTTGTCGCGCTGCACCGGCACATCAAAACGGGCGCGGAAAGCCAGCAGCGCGAGATCGATCATGCCGTCAAGCGATATGAAGACGGTGCGGCCGTCAGCTGGCGAAGAAGTCCCTGACTTAATAACAACCTGCAGGTTGTTAATGTAGAATTGTCGAATGAATGACACACAGGAGAACGATTTGTCGACCCTGAAGCCAGCCTTGGTCAAGGCGCGAGCACAGATACTTGCGCTTGAAGATCGAGAACTCAAAGCTGAACTGATCAGGATCCGCATAGATTCTGGCCTCACTCAGAAGGATCTCGCGGGCATCATGGGTGTCACTCAGCAGGCAATCCACAAGCTGGAGCGATACGACTCTGATCCGAAAGCGTCGACGCTTCGGCGTTATGCAAACGCGCTCGGTGCGCTGTACGAACATCGAGTGCAGAAGGACCAGGGACAATCACTGTGGATGGCGACACGCGCTGGATGGGAGACGGCTAGAAAGACATCAGTGCCGGTGCTTTCGACTCACATCGTCAGTGCTGCCGTCGGCAACACGCGGTGGCACACCATCAAGCAGTCTGATTTCGGTCTGGCAGGCTGATCAATGACCTCCGCAGCTCCTGACGATCTGGCCGAAGTTCGCGCACTGATTGATCGTGTGAGTCTCGAATCAGTGGAATTCCATGAGGTCTCTGCCCGACGATTTGATTCCGAACTTGAAGACGTCAATGGGAATTTTTCCATCGAAGTGCAGATCAGGGAGGGCTCTGAGGGATTTGGTGTTCGACTGAAGTGCACGGCGGAAGTGTCGGCAGGCGAAGCGGTAGTCAGTGTTGCAGGCGAATATTCGTTGGTCGATGGAGCCACTCCCAGCAAACGTGCCGTTCGACAGTTTGTCAATGAAGTCGCCGTGATGACCGTATTGCCCTACCTGCGCGAAGGCATGACGACCATCACTGCGAAAGTTTTCGGAAGTGCACTGTATATCCCGATCATTCCCCGAGGAGAGATCGCAGTCGAACTGGACGACGAAGGCGAAGAATAGTGTAAGTGTGCCGGCTTTCGATCTGCTCACAGGACCCGATAGGGAACTGCAGACAAGCTGAAACAAAGATCGGGCCCGAGGTGGAGTGATCCACCTCGGGCCCGACCATTACTTACTGAGCTCAGCTGTTGGTCGAGTAGACCGTACGTGAGCCTCCCGCGCCGCCTCGGCTGCGGTTGCGCTGACGGCTCTCGGGGCTGGTGCCGCGAGAATCGGAACCCTGACGACTGCTGTTGGTGCGAGAGCCCTCGCCGCGACGGCCGCCCTGGGCGCTGCCCGGTGCGCGGCTGCTGCGCGAGTTCTCGTTGCGACGATTGCCCTGAGCGCTCGCCGGTTTGCGACCACCCTGCGAGCTCTCGCTGCGGCGACCACCCTGAGAACCGGACGAGGAACGGCCATCCTGGGACTTCGCTGCCGAGCGACCGCCCTGCTGACCGGAATGGGCACTCTCGCCACCGCCGCCGCGGCGCCTGCGCGGTGCGCGCTTGCGGCTTGAGGACTGCGTTGGCTGTTCCTTCGTCTCTTTGGGCTGTGGTGCGATGAAGTCAGCGATGTCGCCAACCAGTGCGGCAACCTCGGGGGATTCTGCCGTGACTCGCTGCGGCTTCACCGTGATGGCGGCCTTGCGTAGCAGAGTCAGTGTGTCCTTGCGCTCTTCGGGCACCATGATGGTGACGACTGCGCCGGAGCTGCCAGCACGGGCGGTGCGGCCCGAACGGTGCAGGTAGGCCTTGTGCTCGGTTGGGGGATCGACGTGGACCACGAGTTCGACGGAATCGACGTGGACGCCGCGGGCGGCGACGTCGGTGGCGACGAGAACGCGCACGTCGCCTTCGCTGAACGCTGTGAGGTTGCGATCGCGGGCGCCCTGCGACAGGTTGCCGTGCAGGTCGACGGCCGGAATCCCCTGGGCCGTGAGCTGTCGGGCGAAGCGCTTTGCGCGGTGCTTGGTGCGGGTGAAGAGGATGCGGCGTCCGGTGCCGGAGGCGATTTTGTGGACCAGCTCGTTCTTGTCGCCGTCGGCTACCTCGAAGAGGTGGTGCGTCATGGCGGAGACGTGCGAGGACGGATCGTCAACGGAGTGGAGGACCTCGTTGTGGAGGAAGCGGCGGACCAGCTTGTTCACATCGTTGTCCAACGTGGCGGAGAAGAACATCCGCTGGCCGTTCTCCGGAGTCCGGGCGAGGATGCGAGTGACGCTGGGCAGGAAGCCCATGTCAGCCATGTGGTCGGCTTCGTCGAGAACGGTGATCTCGATGTCGTCGAGGGTGACGAGTCCCTGCTGGAGCAGGTCCTCGAGGCGGCCGGGGCAGGCGACGATGATGTCGACTCCGGCCCGAAGTGCGATCTCCTGGCTGCGCTGCTTCACGCCGCCGAAGATCGTCGTGGTCTTCATCCGGTAGGCCTGAGCCAGCGGATCGATGACATTCGTGATCTGAGTCGCGAGTTCACGCGTCGGTGCCAGGATGAGTCCCCGAGGACGACGGTTCTTCTGCGGGCCACCCGGTGTGGTCTCCGCGAGGCGGGCGACCATGGGAAGCGAGAAGGCGAGGGTCTTGCCGGAGCCGGTCTTTCCGCGGCCCAGCACGTCGCGTCCGCCGAGGGTGTCAGGCAGAGTGTCCTGCTGGATCGGGAAGGCTTCGGTCTTGCCTTCCTTGCGCAGGTAGTCGACCAGCGGAGCGGGAACGCCCAGCTCAGCGAAGGAGACGGGAGCGGCTTCAGCCTTGACCGGTGCGGCCTGTGTCGGCTCAGCGTGCTCGGTATTCGGCTGAGATGGTCGTCTTCTCCGATTGGAGGAGGAACGACTGGAGTTCTGATCGCGGGTGGAGCTGGAGTCGCGAGTGGTGCTGTGTTCGCGAGTGGTGGTGGAGTTCTGTGGGGGAGTGATAAAAGTGCCCTTCGACATGCCGGAGAGCTCAGGATTGCCACCGAGTGGTGACGGGGAGCCGGTTCCGGTCAAGGTGTGGGAACGCCGTATGGCGCTCTCGATCGCCGAGAGGAAACGGCTTCGGAATCATGGGCCGGGAAAAATTCACGGCTGCAGAGACGAGGCGTACTGACGACGCAGGGAACCCGAAGACGGGTTCGCAGGTATGTCCAGCATACATGGCACAGGGGGTTGAACACGATTCCGCTGGTGGGGTGGGGTCGGTTGCATGGGATGTCACGGCGTAGAGGTGGTGGCTCATATGTCTCATGCGACGACCTCGGTATGGCCAGTCTGACCTCGTCGTATAGGCTGTGCGAGGTCCGCGCCCGGGAGGGCGAAGCACAGTCGAATAGTGGAGTCTTTGTAGTGATTATTCTGGGCGTCGCCCTGTTGTCCGGCAGTTTGCTGGTCGGTACGTGGATCGGCACTCTGCTGGGTGACGTACTCGGTGTTGATGCGAACGTCGGGGGTGTGGGCATCGCAATGCTTCTGCTCATCCTGTCGACGAATCTTCTTGCTCGCACAGGCCGGCTCAAGCCGGAGACCTCGTCGGGAATCTCATTCTGGTCGGGCATGTACATTCCGATCGTCGTCGCGATGGCTGCGACGCAGAATGTCGTCGGCGCAGTCACAGCAGGGCCTGTAGCGCTTGTGGCCGGAGTCGCAGCAGTGATCATCAGCTTCGCGCTGGTGCCGGTGCTCAGCCGCGTGAAGACTCCGGGCGTTGACGAGCCGGTCGAAGAATTCGCCGAGGTGAAGTGATGGACGCACTGATCGCCACTGTGAAAGACAACGACCTCGTCGTCGCCTTCGCCCTGGTCGGACTCGTCATGGGAGTCGCCATCCTCATCTCGAAATTCCTCACTCGGGGGAAGTTCCAAGCTTCAGCGATCGCGATCATTCTAGGCCTGGTCCTCGCCTACGTCGGTGGTGTCGCCACGGGCGGCGAAGACGGTCTGGCTGACATCAGTCTGTTCTCCGGCATCGGGCTCATGGGCGGTGGCATGCTCATCAACCTGGCGATCGTAGCCACGGGCTTCGGCGCCAGCTTCGATGAGATGAAGAAGTCGGGTCTGGGTGGAATCATCGCGCTCGTCCTCGGCGTCGTCCTGTCATTCGTCATCGGCGCTGTCATCGCGTGGTTCTTCGGCTATCGCGATCCCATCGATCTGACGACCATCGGCGCAGGTACCGCCACCTACATCGTGGGACCGGTCACCGGTGCGGCACTCGGTGCCGGCAGCGGAGTGATCGCGCTCAGTGTCGGAGCCGGCCTCGTGAAGTCGGTGCTGACCATGGTCGTCACCCCCTTCGTCGCCAAATACATCGGCCTGAACAATCCGCGCTCGGCCATCGTCTTCGGCGGTCTGCTGGGCACAACCAGCGGAGTCACAGCGGGGCTGGCCGCCACGGACAAACGGCTCGTTCCCTACGGTGCGATGACCTCGACGTTCTACACCGGGCTCGGACTGCTCATGGCACCCTCGGTGCTGTTCTTCGCAGTCAAGGCTCTCGTCGGCTGAGAACGCATCGAGTGAGGTGTTCGGCTGCGAATGCTGCAGCCTTGGTCAGCACGTCCGTGGCGTCGTCGAGGATGCGGCCGAAATGCAGGAACGAGTGCAGCACGTGTGGGTACTCCTCGTAGGCGAAGTCATTGTCGGCTCGACGCAGTCGAATCGCCAAGGCGCGAGCGTCATCGCGCAGCGGATCGAGCCCTGCTGCGGCGACGAAGACCGGCGGCAGGCCAGTGAGGTCGGCGCCGAGGTGGTGACAGAAGGGGGATTCGGTGTCGTCGGCTGAGGCGAAGTAATCGGACATGATGCTTCCCAGGTCGTAGGTGCCCATGCCGTCCCAACTGCCGCCAAAGATCCGACGACTGGCCGAATCGCTGAGTCCGTGACCTCCGTAGAACGCCATCAGGGCCCTCAGCGCTGAGAAGGTCTCGGGGTGGGCACCGACGCTGGCAGGGTCATCGCGCAGCAGCAGAGTCGCGCCGATAGTGAGCATGCTCCCGGCCGAGTCTCCGGCAATCGCGAGACGAGAACCATCGATGCCGAAGTCCTGACCGCGACGAACAAGATGGTCGATGACGCCGGCACTCTCGTACAGAGCCTGCGGGAACTTCACCTCAGGGGAGAGCGAATAGTCGACTCCGATGACGGCAGCACCACTGGACTCGGCGATGACGCGCATAATCCGGTCGTGCGTGTCAAGATCGCCGACGGTGAATCCGCCCCCGTGCAGGAACACGATTCCCGGCAGGACCGCCTCGGTGCTGGGGAAGTGGAACCTCACGGGCACCTCGACTCCGGCTGCAGTGATCGTGTCATCGATAGTGCGGACCATCGTCGGCCCGCCCTCGTTCCAATAGGAACGTTCGGCACGGTACTCCGCACGGGACTCGACGAAACGGACCGGCGTTTGAGGGCTCTTGGCAGTCTGGTCGCGATCGGACTCGGGCACGTTGGCAGGCTCAGGTGCTGCTCGGCCGGCCTCTTCCGCGGCTCGACGACAGAACTCTGCGCGGGTTGCCTGAACTGCGAGCACGTCTCTCATCTGGGCGGACATCGCGTTGACGATATCGTGTGGGATCGAATCCAAAAGGGCCGAAGTCAGATGGTCGTAGGTGGTCATTCCGGTAATGATGTACTGCTTTCGTCGACGGGTGCTCGCGATTGGCAGTTTACCGGCGGTGCGAGTGCTCGTCTGTATCGGACCGGTCGGTGGGATCCGATCGTGTTGGCTCATCCGACGAGACTGCTGCACGAGGGACGGAAACCAAGTCGATCAATGCGAGGTCGGCAGTTGGCTCCATCGACGTTCGCACTCCGGGCACAGAGGCAAGGGCACATGGTCCTGATATGAAACCAGGAACACTCCGCACAGAGCTCGGACGCCTGTCCCATTGACAGTGCTTCCTGCAAGGTGGTTCCGATGAGAATAGTGCCTGTGCATACCGGGCTCGGACTCGGCTAACTCTCCACGTTCATTGAGCGCGGCAAGTATTGCAACTCGTTCACCCCATGCTTCGGGAAGAGCGATTGTGCTGAACTGATCGCGATATCGGTCCCATGTTTGGGACGGTGGATGAAGTGATATGAGCGCACGGATGATCGCCTGCCATTCGAGATCGGATGACTTATATCGGCTGTCGGTCGTGAACTCGACGAGAATTTCGTCGGCTTCATAACCGTCTTCCCGCACCTCGGTCATTTCAATCGTGAGCCGGGTGAGTTGGACCGCATGCTTGACCGGGTGTCCTACCTGGATGGCTGTGCTTCCGCCTCGCTCGACACTTTCGAAACCAACCTGAATGTCACGTTGGATGCCAAGTTCCCAATCGGTCAATATTCTTGCGGCCGTCTCTTGTCTAAGAAGGCGGAAGTCAACGTCAGTAGGAAACCAATTGCTGATCCCGTCTGCCGCTGCGGCCCGTTCAATCTGTTGATAGAAGTCATCAGAGTCTTTGTGATCACCTTTTGCTAGTCCCGCTTTGATGAGCCAATGGACATCGGACGACGGGTCTACCCATACGGCACCCCGCCATTGCTGTATCT
This sequence comes from Brevibacterium sp. ZH18, assembly GCF_022748595.1. Taxonomy (GTDB): domain Bacteria; phylum Actinomycetota; class Actinomycetes; order Actinomycetales; family Brevibacteriaceae; genus Brevibacterium. The sequence goes on from NZ_JALDSX010000004.1 coordinate 132,847, forward strand.
TGATCTCGAAGAGCGGAACTTTATCGCTGGCTTTAATGAGTCCTTGACTGCTGTCGGTCTCCACCTCGCCGCCAAACGACTCTGCCGCCTTGGCAACGATGGGGTGAGGGAGCTCGCTCAATGGATGCAACTCTTCGAGTCGATCCTCGCCAAGCATCCTCTGCGGCCGAGGTGACGACCATCCTGAATGCAGGTCCGTCTTCAGGAGGCGCAGAGTTGGCCGAGATCGTCTGCTGTGGCTCATGCGCCTATTGTGCCTGTAGGTGTCGACGTTGCAGACATATGAATCACAGGAGATCGGCGATCTCTCCGATGGCTCCGCTTTTCGTCTGCGGCTGGCGCGCAAACGTCTCGGCCAGTTCGCGACGGTCGCGTTGGCGTTGGGCCTCGAACTTGGCGAGGTCGATAATGCGTATGCGACGGTCTCGACCGACTCTATGGAAGATGATTTCGCCACTGTCAAGAAGCTTGTACAGGTGAGTGCGACTCATGCCGAGACGGGTGGCTGCCTGATTGGGTGTCAGATCGGCGGTTTCCGCACTGAGGGAGACCTCGGTCGCACCATCGCGTACACAATCGACAAGGCTGTCGATGAGGTCACGCAATTCTGGCCCGGAAGTGGAATGAACAAACTGGCTGAGCGCTTCGACCTCTGAATGCGGGATCTGAGAGACATCAATAGTCGGCATGGCGGTTCTCCTTAGTGGCATCGAGGTGTCGGTCAAGGCGCGCCTTCAACCAGCAGATGTCACAAATGATTCTACTGACATAGATGTGGAACGGTCAATGCGAGTTCCCTCGACGCGCGACAACTTTAGTACGGCCCAGCTATCATGACGACTATGGCCGAGCACATGCGCAGACACGAGTACGACCATGAGGTCCCGTGGTCGCTGCCGATCGTCGTCCGTCGTTCGAAGACGAACATCGCCCGACACATCGATGTCCTCGAAGCCACCACTCGGGCCGTCGTGACCTTCCTCGACGACCCGCGCACGCGCCCGGAAGGGGAGTGGCACGAGGCCGTCGAGTATTGGCGCGATGGAGCAATCCGCAAGGTCGTCCGCCGAGGCGACGGTCAGAAATTCGATGATGCACGTGCCCTGGGCTGCGTGTCCGTGGCTTTCGGCGGCACCGACGAATACGGCCCCGCCGAGGCGCTCGTGTTCCCTCCCGGACCCGTCGAGCCGCTGCCGAAGGAGCTGAAGAAGCTGCAGGTGGGAGGGACCGAGTTCCCTGACGATGGTGTGAGTTCCGTGCCGGACGCCGAGGCGGTCGTGACCATCGAGCTCTCACCGTTGGTGGAGCTCACGACAGGGAAAGCCGCAGCCCAGTGCGGTCACGGCGCACAGCTGGCTTTTGAGCAGATGTCCGCCGAGGTTCGCGACCGGTGGCGAGAATCGCAATTCAGCCTCCGCGTGGTGACACCGACGAAGGCGTCATGGGCCGCGAATGATCGGCCCGTCAGCGTTATCGATGCCGGCTTCACCGAGGTCGACGGCCCGACAGAGACCGTGCGCGCGTGGTGGTGACGAAGGACAGGCTCAGTCGTTCGTGGTGACGACCTCGTCGTTCTCATCGTCGTAGAGAGGCCGGGTCTTCGTGCCGTTGCCGAACTCGTCGAGAACGATCTTGTGCTTGACCATCTCACCGGCCTCTTCGTCCCAGACCTCGATGATGTCGCCGGGATGGGTTGAGGGCTGATAGAAATCTTCGTTGACTCCACTCATTGGACTCACCTCCTGTAGTGCCTATGACGGTACGCCTGTGTGATGCCAGTCTCAAGGGTCTGGAGTCGAGTCCAGGCCACGTCAGGCGCCGTCGAGACAGGCAGCGGCTACTATTGTGCGAGGCCGCAGGCAGGTGGTCGACGTGACGAAAGGGTCGTGGTGGCAGGGTGACATTCAAAGGCCACATTGTGAGCTTGCTCTTCCCCGGCGGCATCCTCATCGTCGCAGGCGGAGCACTGATGGACGTCATGCCCGGCTTCGGGCTGGGCATTGGAGTGCTCGGATTCCTCCTTCTCGTCGCGTGGCCGATCTTCGCGATCGCCGTCAATATCCGACACGGGCAGCGACTCAAACGCTTGCAGAAGCAGCGAGACTTCGAACCTGTGAGCATCACCGAGGCCACGCCACCCCTCCACGATGACCCTGACCAGGAACTCTTCAAGCTTCTCGCCGGCTGTGGAGCCCTGATCCTCCTCAGCATGTATGTGGTCTTCCTCGTCGTCGGTCGGAGTGCTCTCATGCTGAGGATCGCCAGCGGTGGGCTGGCGTTGTTCGGCCTGGCACTCACCGTCGGCGTTGGTTCGGAGCTGGCGGATGCCGGCGGGGTCACGAGCACCAGCGACATCGTCGTCGGGATCGCCAGTGTGGTCATGGTCGTCGTCGGCGTGTGGCTGCTATTCACGGGACGCAATACGTTCAAACGCGTGGGCAGGCCGTAACCGACTGCCCGCTGCTGTTGCCCAGGAGATGAAAAGAACGGCCCGCTCGAAAGCAGGCCGTTCTCTCATATCTGTCGATGTCACACGGTGGCGCGTGCTTCGCGCTCCTGGTCGAGCCAGTAGCAGAGCTCAGGTTTTCTTGCGGCGAGACCGTTCGGTGCCCACAGCACGTACTGCGTGTCTCCGTCTTCCGTTGCCTGCGTGGCCACGCCGAGGCCAGCGGCCGCCTGACGATCGGCCTCTGGCTTGGTGATGACCAATTCGATGAACACATTCGAGTTCTGCTTCACCGGGCGGATGTCGAGGATCTGGGGCCAGGGAACGACTCCGGCCTTGGCTGTCTTCATGGTGATGCCGTCGGGGGAGACCGTCAGCGCGGGCCTGGGGGTGAAGAGCCTGCGGACCATGACGATGAGGCCGAGGAGGAAGAAGACGACCGCGATCCAGCCGAGGATCATCCACAGGATGCTGCCGCTGAAGGCCATGCCGAGGCCGATGAGCACGAAGATCAGACAGACGATGATGAGTCCGATGGTCTTACCGCGGGAGAAGGTGAACGGAACGGATTCGCCGCGTGTAAGAGTCGCCGCCCAAGCGTCGATGTCTTTCTTCGGTGTGACCATTGGGTCAGGTCTCCTGTGTCTCGTAGGTCGCCGGTAGGGCAGAACGGTTCACTGTATCAAAGCGTCTCCAAGACCCTCCCAACTGGTGCCGACCTCTGTAGGCTTGAGTCCATCATGAGCGAGCATGCGAAATTCCGGCCCGATGACAGTCGCAGCGCAGACACTGGCGTCAGTGCCGTCGAAGAAGGTGCCGTCCGGGACAGCCAGATCGACAGCCGTCGCATCCGCGATTTCGCTGAGGCGGGTCCACCGGACGAGGACGAGTTCCGTGTCGATATCGAACGGATCCGCTTCTCTCCGTTCTTCTCTCGTCTGGCCTCGGTCACGCAGGTCATCCCACAGGCGGGTTCGGGTACGGTCATCCACAACCGGCTCACGCACTCGCTCAAGGTCTCAGCGGTCGCCCGCTCGATTGCCATCAGCCTGAACAATTCGGACGAAGGCACACGCGGTCGCATCGACGACCTCGGCGGGTGTGATCCGGTTGTGGTCCAAGCTGCCGCGGCAGCCCACGATCTCGGGCACCCGCCGTTCGGCCACCTCGGCGAGAAGGAACTCGATCGTGTGGCCAGGACGGTGCTGCGCCTCGACGACGGATTCGAGGGGAACGCGCAGACGTTCCGCATCCTCACGGCACTCGACAGCTGCGATGCCACGGCGCGCGGTCTCAACCTGACGCGGGCGGTCAGGGCTGCGGTGCTGAAGTATCCGTGGGCGCGCAGCGATTGGGCCTCGCAGCATCGACTGGACGCCGCAGAGATGCCGCGGGGGATCGGTGATGAGCTGGCTGATGGGGCGATGAAGTTCTCCGCGTATACGACGGAAGTCGACGAGATGTACGACGCGCTCTCCGCGTATCCGGCGATCGGTCGCAATCAGCAGACGCTCGAGTGCGCGGTCATGGATGTCGCCGATGACATTGCCTACGCTGTGCACGATCTTGACGACTTCTACCGGTCGAACGTTCTGCAGTACACGAGTGTTTCGGCGGAGATGGGCCGGTGGCTCTTGCAGTGTCGGGAGTTGGCGGCGCTGCATGACACGGAGCTCGATCGGCGACGGCCCGGTCACGCCCTCGAGGCGATGTGGCGCCATGCCCAGGAGAAGGATCCGTGGATCGCGAACGAGGATGCGTTTCGGGAGTCGGTGGACCGGGTGAATCGGGACCTCGTCGAAGGTCTGCTGGCCGTGCCTTATGACGGGGGACTGGAAGCGGACCGGGCGGTCACGGCGTTCACCAGGCGGTGGCTCGACCGGCTTCAGGCCTCGATCGTCGTCGACCCCGACCCTCACGTGCGCAGCGGGCATGTGCGCATGAGAGATGACGCGTGGCACGACGTGATGGTGCTCAAGTTCGTTCACTCGCATTTCGTCCTCGAGCGCTCTGACCTGGCCGTCTATCAGCGCGGGCAGACGCGGATCATCGCCTCGCTGGTGGAGGGCTTCCACGAGTGGCTGCTGGATCCCGATGAGGCGACCCGAATCCCGCGACGTCTGTTGGATTCCGTCGAGGCTACCACCCAGGAGTACCAGGACCTGTTTGACAGGGATCCCGAGGCACTGCGCGATCAGGGGCCCGACGCCATCATGCGGCTGGGGCGGGCTCGGGCAGTCGTCGACTATATTGCGTCGTTCACCGATGCTCAGGCCATGTCGGTCAATGCGCTGATCACCGGCTCCGCCGAAGAACCCTGGGAGGCCGGGCGCGGGCTGTGAGCGCGGCTCCGCTTGTGGGGCTGAGGCTGTGGGGTGACACCAACGCCCGGTGCGGCTCGGGTTTCGCGCAGATGCCTCTGTTTACGGACGAGACGTCTGTCTGCAAACAGGTGTCTCGTCCGTAAACAGAGTCGAACCTGCCTGTAAACCGAGCCTCGGCAGGTAAGCACCGAGGCGCGGTAGCGGCGAGTCGCGAGGACCACCGCTGCGCCACCTGCGATGAGCAGTGCTGCGAAGCCGGCCATGGTCAGAGCGCCGTCGGCACCTGTCCGCGGAAGGTGGCTCAGCTGACGCGAGGGTAGCTCACTCGGAGAGCCAGGCGAAGCGGGAGCGGATGTCGTGCTCGCCGAACTCCGGGCGCGCCTTCGTCTCCTGGTTGACGAGTATCGTCGCGGTATTGAGGATGTGGCGATGCATAGCCGCTGCGGCACCAGCAGAGTCGCGAGCCATGATCGCTTCGAAGAGGTCGACGTGATCGTCGAAGCACTCCTGGCACGACCTTGAACTTGGGACCGTTCCCACCCCGGACTGCAGGACGATGTTGCGCTGTTCCCGCAGCACCTCCGAAGCGCGAAGGTTTCCCGCCATCTCGAGCACAGCGGTATGGAAGTCGCGGTCGGCACGAAGAGTCGCCTCGGCGGCATTGGATTCCGCAGCCCTGCGGAAGTCGTCGAACCGGGCGCGAAGCGTCTCACGTGCACCGTCGTCCGAGCTCAGCGCCGCCTTGCGGGCGAGGGGAACCTCGACGATGAGACGCAGCTCGAATCCTTCGATGAGTGACTCGAGATCGGTCTCAACGACGCGAATCCCATGATTGGGCTCAATCGCGACAAGCCCGAGCCGTGCGAGTTCGGCCGTGGCCTCCCGGATCGGAGTCCGCGACACTCCCAGCCACGTACCCAGACTCGACGCCGAATGCAAACTGCCAGCCGGCAGCTCACCGGACACAATGGCCTGGCGCAGGCGCTCGGTGGCCTGCTGAGTCAGCGTTGGCCCGCGATTGACGATCGGCATATCGAAGATTCTGCCACGATAGTGCGACTTTCGGCTGATTGGCGGAATCTCATTGCATGTTGCATGCAAGCAAAATAGGATCATCACATCCGCAGCAGACGACAAGGGAGTTGAGCATGGGTGCGAAGAAGCGGTTCGCCGTCATCGGAGCAGGCATCATCGGGGCAGCCGTGGCCCGGGAGCTCGTCGCCCGCCACGACGACGCCGTTGTCACCCTCTTCGAGAAGGAACCCCGACCCGCCTCCCACCAGACTGGACACAACTCCGGCGTCGTCCATGCCGGCCTCTACTACGAACCCGGCAGTCTGAAGGCCCAACTCTGTCGCCGTGGCGTCTCCCTCCTCCTCGACTTCGCCCGCGAGCATGAGGTCGCCTTCGACGAATGCGGCAAGGTCGTCATCGCCACCAACGACGTCGAAGCCGAGCGTCTGCAGAACATCCACGCCCGCAGCCTCGCCAACGGCGTCCCCGATGTCGCGCTCCTCGACCGCGCCGGCCTCGAAGCCGTCGAACCCAACGCAGTGGGCGTGGCCGCCCTCCACTCGCCCCACACCGCGATCATCGACTACCCCGGACTCACCGACGCCCTCGTCGTCGACTTCCGCCGAGGCGGGGGCCGCGTCCGGTTCTCCACCGCAGTCAGGCGCATCATCCCGCGAACCACACCTGAGGGGACCACTGCCCTCGTGCAGTCAGAGTTCGACACTCAGGAATACGACCACGTCATCACCTGCGCCGGACTCGAAGCCGACCGCTTGGCAGCGCGCTCCGGCGAGGACAAGAACCCCTCCGTGGTGCCGTTCTTCGGCCAGTACTTCATCCTCGAACCGCGCCTGAATGATGTGGTCAACGGCCTCATCTATCCGGTGGCCGATCCGAAGTATCCGTTCCTTGGCGTGCACGTGACCCGACGCATCGACGGCGGGGTGATGATCGGGCCCAACGCCTTCCTATCCTTCTCGCGCGATGGTTACACGGGCCTCGGCTTCGACCTGGCCGATTCCCTGACCATTGCCCGCGACCTGGGATTCTGGAAATTCGCGGCCGGCAACATGGCCACAGCAGTCCGCGAGATCGGGGGAGTGCTCTCAACCAAACGCTTCGTCGACGAAGCCGCCCGCTACGTCCCCGCCCTTGCCGGCGCTGACGGACACCGTGCCACCCGCGGAATCCGGGCCCAGGCGATGAACCGGAACGGAACCTTGGTCGATGACTTCGTCATCGATCGGGCGGGAGCCACCCTGTTCGTCAGGAATGCGCCCTCCCCAGGAGCCACCTCGGCGCTGGCAATCGCGGAATACCTCATCGATCAGATCGACGAAGCATAAGGCCTTTCAGTCTTTGTCGCCCTCGGCGATGTAGACGCGTGAGCGAAGCCGCTGGAGATGGGTGAGATTCTTGACGTCGGCCTCGGCGTCGAAGCTCGACCCCAGAGCGCCCGCCACGACACCCATGGCAGCGCTGAGCCACGCGATGTCCAGATAGTTCGTGAACCTCGCGTGGGACAGGTGGACGGTCTCCGCCATGAAATCAGGGTCGATGATGACCAGGCTGCCCACGAGGATTCCGACCACCAGGCACACGTAGAGCGCAGCCACGCAGATGAGAAGTGTGAGCACCGTGGACAGGTTGTAGTAGAAGACGACCGTTGTGCGGCGTTCGTTCACCGGCTTGTCCCACAGCCTGTTGATGCTGATGAGCCAGAAGACCATGAGCACGATGGCAACCAGCCCGATCGAAATCAGACGTGCAGTCGACAGATGATGCGACATCTGCCAGATCGAACTGTAGAAGATGCCGAAAGCGCCGGTGGCAGAGGCCGCAGCCATCGCGCGCGAGAGCTTCGGCGCCATCCGCAGAGGCTCATTGGCCAAAGTCATGCCGGAGACGAGCCGGGGGCCGCCCGTGAAAGTGTGCGCGTGCAGGGTCCGACGTCCGGTACCGCCGCTGCTCGTCCACTGCCCCCACCTCGGCAGACGGTGCTTCTGGGCGAATTGGCCGTCCGGCAGCAGTTGGTTGATGCAGCTCATGAAGATCTTCAGCATCCGGCCCCTGGATGTCAGCGCACCCAGGGTGGGGCAAGAGACTACCGCGACATGTCTGGCGGGAAGCACCTCGGCGACGAGGGGTTTGCCCTGTGTGTGCCGTGCGATGTCCGTGAGCATAATGACGAGATCGGCGGCAGGGTAGCCGGCGACGATCGCATCGAGCGTCGACATCTCCAGCTGATGGTCCGGCTGCACACGGAGGGTCTCGGTGCACGAATCCACCTGGGCTGAGGCGTCGAAGTCCTGTCTCAACAGCTCCTCGAACTCGTCCCTGATCGACGCGACCCGACGGCTCGGGGGACCCGGATCGGAGATCAGCAGCACATGCATGTGGCCCGACCTGCCTCGTCTGCCTCGTCGATTGCCTCTGTCGGCTCAGCGGTGGTCATGGTCTTCCTCCCGTGCCGCGGTGGTGTGCCGTGCTGCGGCTGTGTGCGGTGACGACAGACCCCACTGTTGCAGTGCAGGACTTCTGTGGCCAGGGGGCGGCCGAATTTCGACCGATTTCACACGGCACGTTCACTCCCGTCGGAGGTGTGATCGACACCAGGTCATTCGAGTCGAACCACACATCGTTGACCACGTATCCTGGGATGAATACTGAAGCAGTCAGTCCCCGCACGAACTGACCGAGCGCCCGCGATGCGACGCATTCGACGGCGAACGGCTAGCGGCCAACGGCCAACGGCCAACGGCTAGTGGCGAACGGCTAGCGGCCAACGGCGAACGGCGACGCGGGACGAATATGAAGGAGAGATCGGCGCATGGCAGTTCTGGTGACCGGGGGAGCAGGCTACATCGGATCGCACGTGGTGCGGCTCCTGACCGAACGCGGCGACGACGTGCTCGTCGTCGATGACCTGTCCACCGGAATCGAGGCGCGAGTGTCGGGACTTCTGACCGTCAATCTCGACCTTTCCGCGCCCGATGCCGAGGACCGCCTCGTCGCCGCCATCGAAGAGCACTCAGTCGACTCGATCATTCACTTCGCCGCGAAGAAGCAGGTGGGCGAGTCCGTCGAAGAGCCCATCATGTACTACCGCCAGAACATCGGCGGACTCACGAATGTCCTTGCCGCCGTCGAGCGCACCGGCATAGAGTCACTCGTCTTCTCCTCCTCGGCTGCGACCTATGGCATGCCCGACGTCGACATGGTGGGCGAGGGCCTCGACTGCCGTCCGATCAATCCCTACGGCCAGACCAAACTCATCGGCGAATGGATGATCGACAATGCGATCACCTCGGCGGGGATGCGCGGTTCGACGTTCAACGCGGTGAAGCTGCGGTACTTCAACGTCGCCGGAGCCGGCTGGCCCGAGCTTGCCGACACCGCCGTCATGAACCTCATCCCGATCGTCCTCGGCCGTCTGGCCGCAGGCAAGGCCCCGATCATCTTCGGCGACGACTACGACACTGCCGACGGCACATGCATCCGCGACTACGTCCACGTCAAGGACCTGGCCGAGGCGCACATCGCCGCGCTCGACTACATGAAGTCCGGGGATACCTCGGAGACAGTCTTCAACGTGGGGACGGGGACCGGAGCCTCGGTCAAGGAAGTCATCGATGCCATCGCCGAGGCGACCGGTCGTAACATCGTGCCCGAAATGGGCGAGCGTCGTGCAGGAGATCCTCCCGCACTCGTCGCCGATATCTCCCGGATCTCAGCGCTGCTGAGCTGGAAGGCAGAGTTCGGCCTCGACGAGATCGTGCGCAGCGCGGTCGAAGCTGCCGGGATGCTGCCGGAGGAGTAGCCCCCGATTGCGGTGTTGCGATGTTGCGGTGTTGCTGCGGTGCAGTGTTGCGGTGTGCGAAACTCGGTGCGCATCGTGCAGATTCATCGCGTGTGGGTGGTCACAAAACGCGTCATTAGCGGCATGATGGCCTTATGACCACAGATATGGATATTGCGCTCAACGCCGAGCTCGATTCGATCATCGATGTCGCTGCCGGACTCGGTTTGGACGCGCAGGACATCATTCCCTACGGCTGGACCAAGGCCAAGGTGCCGATCGAGGTTCTCGAGTCCGCCGCCGAGTCCGCAACCGACGGCAAACTCATCCTCGTCACCGCCATGAGTCCGACGCCCGCGGGTGAGGGCAAGACCACGACGAGCATCGGTTTGGCCGATGGTCTCAACGAGCTCGCGCGGTCGAAACCGGAGGTTGGCAAAGCCATCCTCGCTCTGCGTGAACCCAGCATGGGCCCGGTCTTCGGTATGAAGGGCGGAGCTGCCGGCGGCGGATACGCCCAGGTCGTACCGATGGAGGACATCAACCTCCACTTCACCGGCGACTTCGCAGCCATCGCCGCGGCGAACAACCTCGCCGTGACCATGCTCGACAACCACATCCACCACGGCAATGAACTCGACATCGACGTCAGGCGCATCCACATCCGCCGCGTCGTTGACCTCAACGACCGGGAGCTGCGCGGTGTCGTCGTCGGCCTCGGCGGCATCAACGGGGGAGTGCCCCGCGAAGATGCCTTCGACATCGTCGTCGCCAGCGAGGTTATGGCCGTCTTCTGCCTGTCCACCTCGTTGACCGACCTCAAGGAGCGCCTGGGTCGAATCGTCCTCGCCCACAGTCGAACACGTCAGCCGATCACCGTGGCCGACATCGGAGCGGCCGGGGCCATGACCGCGCTGCTGCGCAACGCCCTGGCCCCGAACCTCGTCCAGAGCCTCGAACACTCACCGGCATTCATCCACGGCGGTCCCTTCGCCAACATCGCCCACGGCTGCAACAGCCTGCTCGCGACGAAGGCCGCGATGACCTTGGGCGACTGGACCGTGACCGAAGCCGGATTCGGTGCCGACCTGGGGGCAGAGAAGTTCCTCGACATCAAGTGCCGCGCCGCCGGGATCTGGCCCTCGGCCGTGGTCGTCGTCGCCACCCTGCGGGCCCTGAAGTATCACGGTGGAGTCGAGGTCAAGGACGTGCAGACGCCCGACACCGAGGCGATCCTCCGCGGCATGGTCAACCTCGAGCACCACTGCGGCAACCTGCTGAACATCTACGGGCTGACCCCCGTCGTGTGCTTCAACCGGTTCCCCACCGACACCGACGAGGAGATGGCCGCCGCGATCAAACACCTGCGCAGTCTGGGGATTTCGGCGGTCGAGTCGACGCACTGGGCCGATGGCGGCAAGGGTGCGCTCGCCCTCGCCGAGGCGGTCGTCGAGGCTGCCGGTGGTGCGGGAAATGCTGGAGCTGCCGTCGACGACGGTTCGCTCTTCGTCGGAGGCGTTGCCTCCGGGGATGCCGAAGCCCCGGCGGCGGGACCTTCGTCTGCAGGGTCGCCGCGGGCGAAGTACAGCTACGAGCTGGACCGTCCGTTGGAGGACAAGATCCGTACGATCGCGCAGCGGATCTATGGTGCTGCCGACGTCGATCTGCCGACGAAGGTCAAGCGCAAGCTCAAGCAGTTCACCGATGAAGGCTACGGGGACGCGCCGATCTGCATCGCCAAGACCCAGTACTCCCTGAGCACCGATGCGACTCTTCGCGGAGCGCCGAAGGATCACATCATCGAGGTCAAGGATGTGCGGCTTTCGGCCGGTGCGGGCTTCGTCGTCGTCATCGCCGGCGACATCATGACGATGCCCGGCCTGCCCAAGGTGCCCTCGGCGCTGAAGATCGACGTCACCGAAGATGGGAACATCACCGGGCTGTTCTGAGGTTGCGATCGGTACTGAGCGTTCGACGGTGACGACGAACAGCCTCGGCGATGGCGGATTTCCTTGGTTCCGGGAAATCACTCCGCTTGGGTCACCCGTTCGAAAACGCGGTCGAGCGAGGCCGACAGTGCATCGCGATTGTCCTCGTTCATCCATTCGCGGTGGAGCATCTCGTTGAGCCCACCCGGAGTCTCGTGGCCGGCGACCAGGTCGGAGAATGAGGTGTCGGTCGTGGCAAGGGTGTTGCCCAGTCCGGCGAACTGTACGCGGACAATGCGATCGGCATCGGCTCTGTCCCATCCCTGTCCCACGAGCCAGTCGGCGATCGTCTGGAGGTAGGCGTAGTAGGCCGACATCGTCGCGGTCGTGGCCGACAGTGTGCTGAAGAGCCTCTCCGTGTCTGCAACGACGGTGCCCCCGAGAATGTCGAAGAACTCCTCAACTTCGGGATGAGTGGGGTAGACCGCGGTGACGCCGCGGCGTTCCCGAACGGGCGGAAGCGGGATGACCCGGACAATTGGCGGGTTCTGCGGCAGCAGCGGGGACAGCACCTCGACCGAGACCCCCGCGATCGCGCTGACGACCGTGCGATCAGCGGGAATGTCGAGTTCGGCGAGTACAGCCTCGGTCTGCTGAGGAAGCACCGCGAGGATGAGGTGCTCACTGCGATCGACGACGTCCTGATTGCTCTCACAGACCTCGACGCGGTCGAACTTGGCAGCCAAGGCGGCTGACCGCTCGGCATTGCGCGGGGAGAGGAAGAAGTCCGGTTGATCGTCTCCGGCACAGGCGCCTTCGACGATCGCCGAGGCGATCTCTCCAACTCCGATGATCCCGATTGTGGATGTCATGTAGGGCCTCCTGGTGACGTCATACGATTAGTTTCCTACCCCATACTGCCGTCATTGTGGCAGCATCACCACGGCTCTTCCGGTCAATCGCCGGAGTACATAGACGAGAGTTCGGTTCCGATTCGGGCGAGCTCACGTCGCAGCTCAGGCGGTTCGAGGACTTCGACCTGCCGACCCCACCCGGCCAACTGCTCGGCCAGGGCGATGTTGAGGTTCGCCCGCACCTCGGCGACGGTGAAATCTCCTTCACTGGAGATTATGGAGAGGTAGCTGCCGAAGTGGTTCGTGAGAATCGGGAGCGCCCACTTCGGAGCGCGAATGGTCGCAGTGGCAGATGATCGCAGAGCCTCCACCTGCTTCACGTGCTTCGACCAATAGGCGATGAGATCGAAATCGTCGGAGGCGGAGCGGTCACGATCAGCGATTCTACGACCGGCGCCGTCCGTGGTGCCGGCGTGAACCGGGCTGGAGGCATCACCGCTGTTGGTTTCGATGATGCTGCTGATTTCGACAATGCGGTCGACCCGATAGGTCCGTGGCTCATCGGGCCCTGTGGCTAGCCGAGCGACGAGGTACCACGTCCCGGCTTTTGCCACGAGACCCAAGGGTTGTACGGTCTTCGTTGCTCGAACCCCGTTGCCTCGGACGTAGTCAATGTGAATGTCTTTGCGATCGATGAGGGCTGATCGCACCTCGTTGAGGTGGTCGATATTGGTCGTGGATGCGTCACCAGCCTGGTTCGCATCATTACCCCTGTGAACCTCGCCCCAGGTGGTGTGGTCGTAGTGGATTGCGGTCGCCAACGTCTCCGCTTCTTCGCGGAGCGATTCCGGGAGCGCTCGGATCAGCTTGCGAGTCGCGACCCGGGTGGCTGGATCTGACAGCCCGGCAGTGCCGAGCATCCAGAACAGGGCACCAGCTTCGTGGCTCGACAGGCCAGTGAGGTTCGTCCTCGCCCCACCGATGAGTCGCCAACCGCCCCCGCGACCAGGCTGCACAGAGACAGGAATCCCGGCAGACGACAGCGCCTCGAGATCGCGACGTGCCGTGGCAAGCGAAACCTCGAGCTCCGTGGCAACTTGGGCAGCGGTCACCTTCCCCCGTGACTGGAGGAACAAGACGAGGGCGAGAAGCCTGTCTGCACGCATAGTGAAAGTATTTCACCAAAAGTGCTCACTTGATGATCGCTTTGCCTGTGACAGTGGTAATAGCACGACGGCGGCAGCGAGAACGAGACCGAAGCCGGCGAAACGGGCACACAGCGCCAGACACAACACACGAAGGAGCAGAACGATGAGCACACTCAAGGGAATGACGACCATGGTCCTCACCGCAGAGGACGTCGACGGGGCGACCGAGTGGTACTCGGGCCTTCTTGGGATCGCACCATATTTTCGGCAGCCGGAAGAGGGCCCCGCCGCCTACGTCGAGTTCCGGATCGGGGCGGACGAGGACGAGCTGGGGATCATGAACCGCGCCTATGCGCCAGAAGGGACAACTTCTGGAAGCAGCTCGATCACGTACTGGTACGTCGACGATGTCGAGGCCGCGTTGGCCGAACTGCTGGCCCATGGTGCGAAGACGCACATGCCGGTCACGCCACGCGGACCCGAATTCGTCACCGCCTCGGTGATCGATCCGTTCGGCAACGTACTCGGACTCATGTACAGCCCCCACTGGTCAGGCCAGCACTGAGCTGCCAAGGGCCAATGCAGTGTCTCTACTTCGCGAAAGTGCAGATCCCAACAGGTCAATCGTTCATAGCCCCTTGGGTGAAGATGCTCTATGCCTGTTCGATGACCTTCTTAATCGCCCTGAGGGTCTCAGGGATGCCGGCCCGTGCAGCCGCGGTTCGTTCGGCGACCTGCTCAGCGGCTTGGTCCCCGTACTTCTCGTCGAAGAATGCTTGCCCCTCCGGCAGAAACTCCCACGATTCGGTGAGCAGCGTGCCGCCCTCAGCTTCCTCCACGCGGTATGTCCAGTGAACTCGGCCCGGCCCCACGCTCCATCCGAAGGCACGTCCTTCATCGGCGACGACAACCTGACTTCGCGTCTGCCACTCGCGATCCGGGGTGACGTTGCGCCCGGTGAACCATGCCCCCACCCGGGGTCCGTCGCCCTCATCCCACCAGCACTCTCGGCAGATCGGTGACCATTCGCCAGTTCGGGTCACGTCCGCAACGGTCGCATAGACGGTAGCCGGGTCGGCTTCGACCAGGATGGAATCGGAAAAGGTCAGAGACTCGGTCATGCTGGCCACTCTACCGATTCTGCTGGTCAGCGCCGAGAACTGCTGTGCGCGTCACTCAAACGCAGCGAGCACAGCACGTGCGGTGTCTTCGATCAGAGCCGCATCGGATTTGGTATTCAGGTTGTTGTTCTCCGTCATGATCGCGATGACGATCGGGTCCCTCTTCGGCGGGAACACGATGGCGACGTCATTGCGGAGGGCATCGGCGTGCCCGGACTTGTCGGCGACCTTCCACCCTGCCGGTGCGCCCGCCCTGATCAGCGGGTCCCCGGTCTCGTTGTCACTCATCCAGTCGATGAGGACAGTGCGATCCTCATCGGAGAGATGGTCGGGGTCGAGAAGCGCTGCAAGGTCGTTCGAGAATGCAGCGGGAGTCGTGATGTTGTCGGCCTTGCCGGGATCGATGGTGTTCAGGTCCGGCTCACGATCGACTACCTCGGTGGTCGAATCGCCCAGGTCCTCAAGGGCTAAGTCCAATCCTTTGGGACCGTCGATGTGGTCGAAGACAATATTTGCCGCAGCATTGTCGCTGACCCTGATGGCGGCCTCGGCCACCTTCTCAAGGGGCAGACCGTCGCCGAGGTGCTTCTTCGTCACCGGTGCATAGCCGGCCTTCTCGACATCTTCTTTGGTCCAGGTCACCTGTTCATCCAGGTCCTCTGGAGTCGTCCTGGCCAGAAGTTCGGCCACGGCCAAGGACTTGATCGTCGACGCGAAGCCAAAGCGCTCCTCGGAACGATGCTCGATGGTTGACCCATCACTTGTGTCCATCGCATGCACACCGACTCTGGCGTCGTACTGGTCTTCGATGGCAGTCAGCTCGGACGTGATGTCTTCCTGTGCGGAGGTGGCGTTCCGTGGACTCGTCGTTGAGTTGCTTGGCGACGGAGTCGAAGTCTCAGTGTGCTGATCCGGCTCGGTGCTGTCGTCAGCATTTGTGCAGCCTGCCATCGTCATCATTGCCACGGTGATCACGCCGAGCATCTGGGCGGTCTGTGGCTTCATCGATGCTCCTGACAGAGATGTCGGCTGGCTATCTCTCACTCACATTGTCTCATCGCGAAACCGGTCAGTCAGATACCTATGAATGTGGGCCCGCGTGCGATTCTGTTGCAGA
>NZ_JALDSX010000050.1 GCF_022748595.1 Brevibacterium sp. ZH18
GTCGGCGCCTCTCTTGTATCTCTGAATGATTGAGGCTGCGTGATTGAGTCTGAGTGATTGAGTGTGAGCCTGCTCCCCGGCCTGCTCCCCCGGCCTCGTCAGATCGCGTCAGCTCCCTCGGGCTTCGTAGGCGAGGGGGCTCAAAAGCTCACTGCCTGTGTAGGTTCACAGCGTGTCCAAGGTCAGAGCGTGTACACGCAGTGTCAGCGCTTGAGGATCACGGTCCCAGCGGCCAGATCGTGGACTCCGCGATTGTCTCGATCAAAGATGAGTGCAGGGATGACGAGCACAACGAGCACGGTGCGGATAAGCGACTTGAGCAGTCCGGGCACGTATCCGTCCAGGCGACGGACTTCGATGCCGAAGATCCTGTGCCCGACTGTGTAGCCGAGCGTCGCCACGAGCAGGAAGTGCTCAAGCGCGAAGATGCCGGGAGCGAGGAAGGGATTGGACGAACCGATGAGATTCGCGATCGCCAGACACATGAACCAGTCCACAAGCAGCGCGAGGATTCTGCGCCAGGCCGGAGCCAGCGAATGCGAGCCGTGCTCTGGGAGGCCAAGGCGTCTGCCCGGCCAGTCGCCGTCTTCTCTGTCGAAGCGAGGTCCGTCGAGCCACGAACCGATGTCGTCACGATTGATCACACCACCAGCCTACCGAAGTCGTACCTGAGTGAATCATCAGGAAACATGCCCGAAACATGGGCGACATCGTGACTTCACGCACTTGCACTTAGAATTGAGGGTGGTCAAGTCAAACGACCACCAGAATCTATCTAGGAGACTAAGTGTTCTCGTCTGCTGAAGAACTCGTCAACTACATCGCGGAGAACGACGTCAAATTCGTCGATGTCCGCTTCTGCGACCTCCCCGGTGTCGTCCAGCACTTCAATCTTCCTGCCGCTTCGTACGGCACGGAAGAGATCACCGAAGGTCTGCTCTTCGACGGGTCCTCCATCACGGGATTCCAGGGCATCCACGAGTCGGACATGAAACTGCTCGCCGATGTCACCTCGGCGTACATCGATCCGTTCCGCGAGGCCAAGACCCTGGTCATCACCCACTCCATCGTGGATCCCTTCACCGATGAGCCGTACTCCCGCGATCCACGCCAGGTCGCGGCCAAGGCCGAGGCTTACCTCGAGAGCACAGGCATCGCCGACACAGTGTTCTTCGGCGCCGAAGCGGAGTTCTACCTCTTCGACTCGATCCGCTACCAGAACACCCCGGGCAGCAGCTTCTACCACATCGACTCCGAAGAAGCGGCCTGGAACACAGGCGAGGACGAGCCGGGCGGCAACCTGGGCTACAAGACCCCGTTCAAGGGCGGCTACTTCCCCGTCTCCCCGCAGGACAAGTTCGCTGACATCCGTGACCAGATGTCGCTGACTCTCGAACAGATCGGCTTCGAGATGGAGCGGGCCCACCATGAGGTGGGCACCGCAGGCCAGCAGGAGATCAACTACAAGTTCAAGACCCTGCAGCATGCCGGCGATCAGCTCCTCGACTTCAAGTACGTGATTAAGAACACGGCGTACGAACTCGGCAAGTCGGCCACCTTCATGCCGAAGCCGCTCTTCGACGACAACGGCTCGGGCATGCACTGCCACCAGTCGCTGTGGAAGAACGGTGAACCCTTGTTCTACGACGAGAACGGCTACGGCGGACTCTCCGACCTTGCCCGCTGGTACATCGGCGGCCTCATCGAACACGCCGGCGCTGTCCTGGCCTTCACGAACCCGACGATCAACTCGTACCGTCGCCTCGTGCCCGGTTACGAAGCACCGGTCAACCTCGTCTACTCGGCCCGCAACCGCTCGGCTGCGATCCGCATCCCGGTCACCGGCTCCTCGCCGAAGGCCAAGCGCCTCGAGTTCCGCGTGCCGGACCCATCGACGAACCCGTACCTCGCATTCTCGGCTCAGCTGATGGCCGGACTCGACGGAATCCGCAACCGCATCGAGCCTCCGGAGCCGATCGACAAGGATCTCTACGAGCTGCCCCCAGAGGAAGCCAAGGACATCAAGCTCGTCCCCGGTTCCCTGGACGAGGCCCTCATCGAGCTCGAGAAGGATCACGACTTCCTCACAGCCGGCGATGTCTTCACTCCCGACCTCATCGAGACTTGGATCCGGATCAAGCGCGAAAACGAGATCGAGGTTGCTCGCCTGCGTCCGACCCCGACCGAGTTCGAGCTCTACTACGCGCTCTGATCTCGCACGACGACTCAGCTGAGGAGCACCTGTTCTCAGGTACCTGGTCTCAGGCACCAGCTGACGTCGGCCGGCAGCTGCCGGGTCCGTCGCAAACGGCGACCGCAGTGCTTGCTGGGAATGCCGCAGTGGCTGTAGGGAATACAGTGGGGGCGTCACGGGTTTTCACCCGTGGCGCCCTTTCGCATCTGCGCTCGGCGCGCTGCCCGCAACGTTCGGCGCTCGACCCTCAACGTTCGGCGTTCAACGTTCGGCCCTCAACGCTCGACGCTCAACGTGCGGCCATCAACGCTCAACGTTCGGCGCTCAATCGGACTCAACCAGGATGGACAATGACTCACTTCGATCTGCTCCTCATCGGCACCGGCTCGGGAAACATGTTCCTCGACGACAGATTCTCGGGACTCAAGGTCGCCATCGCCGAGGAATGGCATTTCGGCGGTACCTGCCTCAACGTCGGGTGCATTCCCACGAAGATGTTCGTCTACCCTGCAACCATCGCCGAAGACGCAGCCGATGCTTCCCGGTACAACGTATCGACGACCTACGGCGGCGTCGACTGGAGCGCTCTGCAGAAGCGGATCTTCGACCGCATCGATGCCATTGAGTCCGGTGGCAGGGAGTATCGCAGCGGAGACCGACAGCCGAACATCACCGTGGTCCCCGAGCATGTGCACTTCACCGGCGAGAAGACAGTTGTCACGGCATCCGGCGAAGAGATCACTGCGGATCGCATCGTCATCGCCGCCGGTGCGTCTCCGGTCATCCCCTCCGCTGAGGGGCTCGATCCCGCGCTGGTCGACACCGAGGGATATCCGGTCTTCACCTCGAATACCATCATGCGCCGGCCTGAACTGCCCGCTCGACTGGTCATCATCGGTTCGGGCATCATCGCCATGGAGTTCGCCCACGTGTTCTCGAGCTTCGGCACCGAGGTGACTGTCGTCGCCAGGGGTCCACGACTGCTGGGCAACATCGATGAACAGGTCTCGCGGGAGTTCACCGAGATCTTCGAAGCCTCGCACACCGTCCATCGCGGGGCGGAGGTCTCGGCCTATGACTTCGACGCCGGTCAGATCACGGTGACACTCAAGCCCAGCGGCCGCCTCGGCGAGGTCGATCTCCCGGATGAGATCGACGCGGATGCGGTCCTCATCGCCACAGGGCGCACCCCGAATACGCAGGGCCTGCGCGTCGAGGCGGCCGGCTTCGATGTGCTTGATGACCGTCGTCTCGCCGTCGATGAACATCAGCGCGTGCTCTCCGGTGGGCACCCGGTCCCGGGGGTCTTTGCCCTCGGTGACATCAGCTCGCCGCACCAGCTCAAGCACGTGGCCAACCACGAGGCAAAGATCGTCGGCGACAATCTCGCCGCCGACGTCGCGGCAGGAGGACCGGGAACTGCCGCCGAGGCTGCCCTGGCCACAGTCAATCACCATGCGGTGCCCGGAGCGGTGTTCTCCTCACCCCAGGTCGCGTACGTCGGCATGACCGAGGAGCAGGCACTCGCGGCCGGGCACGACGTGACCGTGAAGGTCCAGAAATTTTCGGATGTTGCCTATGGCTGGGCCATGGCCGATGACCCGGGGATCGTCAAGATCATTGCGGACAGGAAGTCGCGTCACATTCTGGGCGCTCACATCGTCGGCCACGAGGCCTCCATGATCGTTCAGCCTCTCATCCAGGCCATGGCCTTCGGCCAGAGGGCCGACGAGGTGGCGGCAGGTCAGTACTGGATCCATCCGGCCTTGCCCGAGGTGATCGAGAACGCTCTGCTCGGGCTCGAGTTCGACGCGAACTGATGTCTGGCCGGGGCCTGAGGACTACCGCCGAACGCGGCTGGTAGGACGAGGCCGGGAGGCCTCAGAATCCGTAGAAGCTGTGCTCCATGACCGCCCTGGCGTGGCGGGTAGCACGCAAGTAGTCGTCTTCGAGATCGTGGCCCCCGCCGGCCGGGTAGCCCAAGAGTCTGGCGGTGGCCTCGAGTTCGGAGTAGTCGGCTGGCAGCGCCTGGGCCGTACGCCCGCGGAAGAGCATCACAGCTGAGCGGACATCTGTGGCCAACTGCCATGCGGTCGCGAGCTCATCGGCGTCATCGGCGGAGATGAGGTCCCGTGCCGCGGCCGCGCGCAGTGCAGGCAGCGTCGACGTTGTCCGCAGCTCTGGGATGTCATGGGCATGCTGGAGCTGGATGAGCTGCACCGTCCATTCGACGTCCGAGAGGCTCCCCCGTCCGAGCTTGAGGTGGCGACGCTTGTCGGCGTTGCGTGGGAGTCGCTCGTCCTCCATCCGGGCCTTCAGCGTACGCACCTGTGTCAGCGCCTTCGTCGTCATCTCCACGGGGTACCTGAGCGGATCGATGAGCCTGGTGAAGTCGTCGATGAGGCGCTCGTCGCCGGCCACCGGACGGGCGCGCAGCAAGGCCTGCGCCTCCCAGGGTTGGGACCACTTCGCGTAGTACGCCTCATAGGAGGAGAAGGTGCGCACCAGTGGACCGTTCTTGCCCTCAGGACGCAGATCAGCGTCGAGGTCGACTCCCTGAGCGCCCTCGCTCGCCTTGAGACGGGTCGCCAACTGCAGTGCGATCTTGTTGACGTGCTTGCTCAGTTTCGCCTTCGCCTCGGCGCCGAGGTTGGCATCCAGCGGCCGATAGACGAACATGACGTCGGCATCGGAGAAGTAGCCGATCTCGCTTCCGCCCCACCGGCCCATCGCGATGACCGAGAATTCGTAGCCGGGCGTTGCGTCATCATCGAGATCGATCCGCACAGCCTCCAGCGCGCCTCTGACGGTGAGATCCATGAGGGCCGAGAGGTCACCGGGGATCTCGGCGCGCTCACCGACGCCGAGCACGTCGCGCAGCGAGATTCGGAGGAGCTCACGACTATAGGTCTCTCTGATCTGTGTGATCGCCTTCGCCCCATGACGTTTGACCAGTCCAGACACTTCTGCGGCCAGCGCCTTCGGGTCGCGAGACGAGAGGTTGTCGTAGTTGTCGAGCCAGGCCACGCCGGCGGGCTGTCGAAGCAGCAGGTCGGTGGTGTAGCCCGACAGTGACAGCACTTCGGCCACGGACTTCGCTGCCAATCCGGAATCTCTCAGCATTTTGAGGAACCAGCCGGATGACGACAGCGAGTCGGTCAGGCGCCGGAATGCCAGCAGCGCTGTATCGGGCTCGACGCCGTCGGAGAACCAGTCGAGGAGGGCAGGCAGAACCTGTTTGATGACCAGGGCCGTGCGCGACATTCCGGTCGTCAGCGCCTTGATGTGGGCCAGGGCTCCCTGCGGATCCCGGTAGCCGAAGGCCTGGAGACGATCAGCAGCCGCCTGCAGGCTGGTCCCTCTGTTGTGGGCATCGACGACGGCCCCGTGGACGCCGACCGCGGCGTCGAGGATGGGCCGATAGAAGATCTGCTCGTGGAGGCGAGTGACCTGTCGAGCGAAGTCCTTCCGCATCTCTTCGAGACGGGACCCGGTCCGTGAGCCCGAGGTGAAGACCGAGCGAGCCAGAATCCGCAGCTTGTCCTCATCGTCGGGGATCAGGGCGTTGCGCAGCATTCGCGGGATCTGGACCCGGTGCTCGACGACGCGCATGAATCGGTAGGCCGTAGAGAAGACCGCCGCATCCTCTTTGCCGATGTAGCCGTGCTCCCCCAGTTCATCGAGAGCGACGAGGGTGTTCGGGGTCCGGATGTCCTCATCGGTGCGCCCGTGGACGAGTTGGAGCAGCTGGGCGGAGAACTCGACATCGCGCAGTCCCCCGCGCCCGAGTTTGATCTGACGCGGTGCCTCGGCGGCGGGAATGAGGTCGACGACGCGTCGACGCATGGCGCGGATGCCGTCGATGAATCCCTGCCGACTGGCAGCGTCCCAGACCAGAGGCAGCAGCGTGTCGACGAACTCCTCGCCGACGGACGTGTCACCGGCCACCGGGCGGGCTTTGAGCAGTGCTTGGAATTCCCAGTTCTTCGCGACGTCGGCATAGTAGTGGGTGAATTCGGACATGGTGCGGACCAGGGCGCCGGCCTTGCCCTCTGGGCGAAGGGCCGTGTCAACCTCCCACAGCGCCGGTTCGGGTCCGGCGTCGGAGAGGATCGCTCGCATCCGCTGAGCCACCTCGGTGGCACGATCACGGACTTCGTCCGTCGACGCGGAGTCGAGGACGAAGACGACGTCGACATCCGAGACGTAGTTGAGTTCGCGCGCACCGGTCTTGCCCAGAGCGATCACGGCCAGGTGCACGTCTCCGTCGGGATCGAGCTCCGCCCGGGCGATCGCCAGAGCCGCGTCCATGGCGGCGGCCGCGAGGTCGGAGAGCACAGCCATGACATGGTCGACGATCTCCTCGGGTGCCTCAGCGACGAGATCGTCGGCGACCAGCCGCAGCTGTGCATCACGGTAGGCCCGACGCAGACGTCTGATCCCGTCTTCGCCGAGGTGACCGGCCGTGGGTGCTGGATCCTCCGGGTCTGCCCCGACGCAGGTCAGAAGCGCGGTCCGCAGCGATGCCGCCGATGCGTCGGGAGTCGAGATCATCAGGTACGGCGACGGCTCCATCAGCTTCGGCAGGGAGTCGGGGTGGCGCACGAGGTGATCGACCATCGACTCGGATGTTCCCATGACGCCGAGTGCCCGGGCAAGCAGTGGCCGATCGAGCTCATCCTCTGCCAGAGGCAGTGTCGAATCGGAGCGGATGGACTCGAGGAACTGCGGTGCCGAGTCCCCGGCTGCTTCGAGGATCCGAAGCAGGCCGAGTGCCGCGGCGTGCGGGTCCGGCGTCGCTTCGAGGAGGTCGATGAACCGCGAGTCCGTGGCCAGAGGCTGACCGAGGATCTCGTTGATCTCGTCGAGGAAACGGGCAGCCGACGAGGAGACGACGGAAGTGCGCGATGTGAGTCGGGCCATGGGGCTACATCGAGGTGAAGTGTTTGCTGAGTTCGTACGGCGTGACCTGAGCGCGGTAGTCGGTCCATTCCTGACGCTTGTTGCGCAGGAAGAAGTCGAAGACCTCCTCGCCCAGGGTCTCGGCCACGAGATCGGACTGCTCCATGATCTCGAGAGCATGCGACAGGCTCGTGGGCAGCGCCTGTATTCCCATTGCGCGACGTTCGGTGTCCGAGAGCTGCCACACGTTGTCCTCGGCCTCATCGGGCAGTTCGTAGCCCTCTTCGATGCCTTTGAGCCCGGCGGCGAGCATGAGTGCATACGACAGGTATGGATTGGCCGACGAGTCGAGGGAGCGGTACTCGATGCGAGCCGATGACGACTTGCCCGAGTGGTACTGCGGAACCCGGATCAGAGCCGACCGGTTCCTATGGCCCCAGGAGATGTAGGACGGGGCCTCGTGTCCGGTCCACAGTCGCTTGTAGGAGTTCACATGCTGGTTGGTCACAGCGGTGATCTCGGCGGCGTGGGTGAGGAGGCCGGCGATGAACTGTCGGCCCGTCTTGGACAGCTGGTAGGTGGCACCGGGTTCGAAGAAGGCGTTGTTCTCGCCCTCGAAGAGCGAGACATGGGTGTGCATTCCACTGCCGGGATGAGCGGCCAGCGGCTTGGGCATGAACGACGCGTAGACGCCCTGTGAGATCGCGACCTCTTTGATCACAGACCGGAAGGTCATGATGTTGTCGGCCATGGTCAGTGCATCGGCGTAGCGCAGGTCGATTTCGTTCTGGCCGGGGCCGGCTTCATGATGCGAGAACTCGACGGACAGTCCCATGGCTTCGAGCATGGTCACGGCCGAGCGGCGGAAGTCGTTCGCGGTGCCGCCGTTGACGTGGTCGAAGTATCCGGCGGTGTCGACGGGAACGGGTTGCGTGCCGTCGACGATGCCTGTGCCCGGATCGAGGTTGTCGGTCTTGAACAGGTAGAACTCGATCTCCGGGTGGACGTAGAAGGTGAATCCCTTCTCGGCCGCCTTCGCCAGGGTCCGCTTGAGGACGTTGCGAGGGTCGGCCTGGGCAGGCTCTCCCCCGGGTACATGGATGTCGCAGAACATCCGGCCAGTGGGCTCCACCTCTCCGCGCCACGGCAGAAGGGAGAACGTCGAGGGGTCCGGCTTGAGGACCATGTCGGCCTCGTAGACCCGAGACAGACCTTCGACGGCCGAACCGTCGAAGCCGATTCCTTCGGAGAAGGCCCCTTCGAGTTCAGCTGGGACGATTGCGACGGACTTCAGTCCGCCGAGGACGTCGGTGAACCACAGTCGGATGAAGCGGACCTCGCGATCCTCAACGGTGCGGAGGACGAATTCTTCCTGACGTGACATCTCTCAGCCGTTCCACTTCTTCTCTTCTTCTTCCCACTCCTCATTGCGGGTCCTCGCACGCTCGAGGGCTGCCTTGGCTTCGGCCTCCGTCTCGTAGGGGCCCATACGGTGATTGGCGTCGCTGACCATTCCACGTTCGACCGTGTTGGTCTCCACGTTGAAGTAGTACTTCGAATCAGCCTCGTCGATATCTTTGAACAGTCCCATGTCGAGCCTTCCATCGCGGGTGGGGTGTATCCCTGACATATTTCAGCTTACCGGTTCTCGCCGTTCCTGCCACGACCATGCAACACGCCCTTGTCCGGGACAGCCGTCGAGCCGGTCGACAGCCGACAGCAGTACCGGCAGAGACCTTTTGTTGGGGCCCTGACCTGGCATTGTTCTGTGACGGCGCACGCCCAGAGTTCCGTTTCCGGAGATCGGGCTCCCGGTGACCCACGAAATCCGCAAAGAACATCACGAAATCAGCGTCTAAAGGTTTGCTCTCCAGACCTTCAACGGAATACAGTGGGCTGTAACCTCAGCCACTGCGCCATGTGGTTGGAACTGCCCATGGGGCAACATGAGAAAAGGGAATACTATGCGCATTTCAGTGCCCACAGAGGTCAAGAACAACGAGTTCCGCGTCGCCATCACAGCTGCTGGTGTCCATGAACTCGTCGCCCACGGACATGACGTCACCGTTCAGGCCGGTGCCGGCGAAGGCTCGTTCATCACTGATGATGAATACACAGAAGCCGGTGCCGCGATCGCTCCCGATGCCGCGAGTACTTGGGCAGCCGGAGATCTGGTGCTCAAGGTCAAGGAGCCCATCGCTCAGGAGTACGGCTTCCTCCGCAAGGACCTCGTCCTCTTCACCTACCTCCATCTTGCTGCGGACGAAACGCTGACGCAGGCGCTGATGACTGCCGGCACGACCGCCATTGCCTACGAGACGGTCCAGCCGGATGCCGGCGGACTTCCGCTGCTGGCTCCCATGAGTGAGATCGCCGGTCGGCTCTCCACACAGGTCGGTGCGCACAGCCTGCTCAAGGCCGGCGGCGGACGCGGAATCCTGCTCTCGGGGGTGCCGGGGGTCGAGCGTGCGAACGTCGTCGTCATCGGTGCCGGAGTCGCCGGCACGAATGCGGCGAGAATGGCTGTCGGCCTGGGTGCGAACGCGGAGGTCATCGACATCAACATTCCGCGTCTGCGTCAGATCGATGAGACATTCGGCGGAGCGATCGCGACGAAGGTCTCGAACAAGTACGAGATCACGAAGTCGCTGGCTTCGGCCGATCTCGTCATCGGTTCGGTCCTCATCCCGGGCAAGAAGGCGCCGAAGCTCGTCACCGACGAGATGGTCGCAGGCATGAAGCCCGGATCAGTCCTCGTCGACATCGCAATCGACCAGGGTGGCTGCTTCGAGAACTCGCGTCCGACCACACATGACGATCCGACGTTCGAAGTCCACAACTCGATCTACTACTGCGTTGCCAACATGCCCGGTGCAGTCCCGAACACTGCAACTGCGGCTCTGACGAATGCGACGCTTCCCTTCGCCGTGAAGATCGCCAACCAGGGTTGGCACAAGGCGCTGTCTAATGATTCGGCTCTGGCTCGCGGACTCAACATCCACAACGGGCACGTGACGAATGACAATGTCGCCGAGGCGTTCGGTCTCGAGGCCGTGTCCGTGGCCCACGCGCTCGCGAACTGACGCGCATAGACCAGGTGCTGCCCCGCTGCGGCTGACACCACCAGGTCTCAAGCGATGATGGCCGGCACCCGTGGAGGGTGCCGGCCATCAGTGTCTGTCCTGCCCGTGAGTATCTGTCAGCGCATGCCGACCTCTGTCAGCGTCTCCCCCGGTGACTTGTGACAGCCCGTGAGTGCCTCCCGGTGCGGGCGGGGCCCAGCGGCCGATGCTGGCGAGGTCTCAGGAGTGGGGAGGCATCGTCGTCGACCTGAAATGCTCTTCGCAGAGGCGTCCGGCTGCTGCGGAATCTCCAGCTGCGATGGCGTCGACGATAGCTGCATGATCCCGGACCGCGTGGTCGAAGAGCTCCGGTGAGAACGGGTCGTGCCGGAAGCCGGCGTTGATCCTCGTATCGATATCGATCGCCATGCGCACGAGTTCCGGGTTGTGCCCGGCCTGGGCGATGGCGAAGTGGAACTGAGCGTCAGCTGTCCGGGCCACAGCCGCCTCGGCGCGTTCCGAATATTTGCGAGCAAGATCCCGCAGGCCCTGGAGCTCTTCGTCAGACCGCCGCAGGGCGGCGGTCGCGGCCAGACTGTTCTGGAAGATGGCACGCGCGTCGAGCAGATTCCTGCGCTCGGCGTGGAATTCATCGATCCGGCCGGCCATCGGGGCCAACGTCGCGGGTTGCGCGTTGAGGACGAAGGTTCCGCCTCCGCGACCGCGGCGCCGTTCGACGACCCCGAGCCGTTCGAGGCGCAGCAGGGCGGCCCGCACGCTCGACCGTGAGACCTGGAGATCGGCGGCGAGAGCTCGTTCGCCCGGGAGGAGCGTGCCCTCGGGCAGGGCGCCCACGGCGATGCCGGAGAGGATGTGGTCGGCGATCTGCTGGGGTGCGCTGGTCAGACTCACCACTTCGCTCAGGCCCGAGAATTCGTGGCCGAGCGGATCGCTCTGTTCGTTCATCACACCTCCCAGTGCGCTCGTGTCCAATGGGGACGTGCCACGGTGACCGAGGCCTCTGACGTCGTATCCATGCTGCAGTTCCGAGTCTAATCGGCCTCGCTCGGCGCAGGAGTCACCGACAGGCGGGCCGATTGTGGAATATCAGCGCGAAACGGCTCTAGAATCGGAGTCATCATGACTGATACGCCTCGACTTCTCACGCCCGGAGCCATCTCCCCCGAACTCGGTGTTCCGCAGAACATCGTCCGACCTGAATACGTCGGTCGAGCTGATGCGGACGAAGGGCGGGACAGCAACTTCTACACTCCGGAGGAGATCGAGAAGGTCCGCGCTGCAGGCAGGATCGCGGCGAATACCCTGGCCGCGGTCGGAGAGATCATCGAACCCGGCATCACGACCGACGCGATCGACAAGGTTGCCCACGACTACATGTGCGACCACGGCGCATACCCGTCGACGTTGGGCTACCGCGGGTTCCCGAAGTCTGTGTGCACGTCACTCAACGAAGTCATCTGCCACGGCATCCCCGACTCGACCGTGATCGTCGACGGCGACATCGTCAACGTGGACATCACAGCCTATATCGATGGCATGCACGGGGACACGAACTATACGTTCTACGCGGGAGACGTCGACGAGGAGTCACGCCTGCTCGTCGAGCGGACCTGGGAGGCGACGATGCGCGGCATCAAGGCCGTGAAGCCCGGTCGCGAGATCAACATCATCGGTCGGGTCATCGAGAAATACGCGAAGCGCTTCGACTACGGCGTCGTGCGCGACTACAGCGGACACGGGGTCGGTCGCGAATTCCATTCGGGACTCATCGTGCCCCACTACGATGCCGCACCCTCCCACGCCGAGGTGATGGCGCCGGGAATGATCTTCACGATCGAGCCGATGCTCAACCTCGGGACCGTTGACTGGGATGTCTGGGACGACTCCTGGACCGTGGTCACGAAGGACCGAAAGCGTTCGGCCCAGTTCGAACACACTCTCGTCGTCACCGAGACCGGCGCCGAGATCCTCACTCTTCCCGACGCGGACACAGCGATCGCCGCGGGACCGAAGACCCGACAGGACTGACATGACTGACGACACGCAAGGACGCTTCGCCATCGGAGTCGACGTCGGCGGCACCGGTATCAAGGCCGGGCTCGTCGATACCGTCACTGGGGATCTGGCTTTCAAACGGGTTCGTGTGCTCACGCCGAAGCCCAGCACACCGTCTGCGGTCGCCGCGGCCATGTCAGAGCTCATCGAGATCCTCATCTCCACGGCCCTCGAGGTCGGAGTCGTCGATGATCGCTCTGCTCTCGACGCTCTGCCCATCGGGTGCGGCTTCCCGGGAGTCGTCCGCGACGACCTCGTGGATTTCGCGGCCAATCTTGACCAGAGCTGGATCGGTTCGAACATCGTCAGGATCCTCGCCGAGCACACCGGCCGACACTTCTACATCATGAACGATGCCGATGCCGCAGGGCTTGCCGAGATGACGTTCGGCGCCGGGCGTCGGCATCGGAAGAAGACGGTTCTGCTGACGACGTTGGGCACGGGCATCGGCACTGCTCTCTTCACCCAAGGCCGGCTCGTGCCCTACACCGAGTTGGGGCACATCGAGATGAACGGTCGCGACGCCGAGACTCAGGCCGCGGAGTCAGTCAAGGTCCGAGAAGGGCTGAGCTATGAGGAGTGGGCCGGTCGCCTGCAGCAGTACTACTCACAGGTCGAACTGCTCGTGGCACCAGATGTCATCATCATCGGCGGCGGGGTCTCGAAGTCCCATGCGGACTTCCTCCATCACATCACGACGCGCGCCGAGATCAAGCCGGCCAAGCTCTTCAACAACGCCGGTATCGTCGGTGCCGCGATTCTGGCGATCAACAAGGGCAAGGCGAAGGTGAAGAAGAGCACGCCCTAGGCCCAGAACATGTGCAGACTCAGACGATCTGCAGACCAAGACGATCAGCAGACCAAGACGATCAGCAGGCCCAGACCATGAACAGGCCCAGACGATCAGCAGGCACGGATGAAGTCCGTCGGACGGGGTCCAGGTCGCATCGTCTGCGTGAGCACTCTTCGTCTGCGCAGGTATGTGGAGGACAGGCCACCGATACGCCGGGTTCTGTGGTCGAGTCGGTTGCCCTTCTCGACTGACGGTCATCTATCTGGGACCGATGTTGCCACCGGCCTCGAGCAATCCACCCGACGACTCGGCGAGCAGCCTCAAATGTCGTCTGTCTGATCTTGCTCCGGATGGGGTTTACCCAGCAGCGCCGGTCACCCGGCACTCTGGTGGTCTCTTACACCACCGTTTCACCCTTACCCAGTCGGAACTGGGCGGTCTGCTTTCTGTTGCACTGGCCCGCGGGTTGCCCCGGGTGGGTGTTACCCACCATCCCTGCTCTGTGGAGCCCGGACGTTCCTCAGCCCTGTTGGGAGCCGCGACCGTCTGGTGACCTGTCCTCAAGAGCAGTCTACCTTCGACCCGCGCACCCACGCATGGGCGCCTCGCTGACGGCAGCCACCGTGACCGACCTCACTTGGACGCGAATCGGTCGCAGCCGGCGTGGCCCCTACGATGGTGGGGTGAAGATCCTACTGCCGCCCTCAGAGGGCAAGACTCCCGCGATCTCGGGTGCCCCACTCGACCTCACAGAACTCTCCGGCCAGGATCTCAATCCTCAGCGCAGGAAGGTCGTCTCGGCGCTGAAAAGGGTGTCCAAGCGCAAAGACGCGCTCACGCTGCTGGGAGTCGGGCCGTCCCTGGCTGCCGATGTCAAACGCAACACGGAGATCGACTCATTGCCGTGCGCTCCCGCTCTGCTGACGTATTCGGGAGTGCTCTACGAGGCGATGGGAGCCTCTGATCTCGTTGGACAGGCTCAGTCGAGCGAGACTCTGGCGCAGCGTCTGCGCAGCGTCCATGTATTCTCTGCGCTCTTCGGCCAGGTCAATGGCCTCGACCCGATTCCGGCGTACCGCCTCGCGATGAAGACGGACCTGGGCACGCTGGGAAAGCTGTCCACTTGGTGGAAGCCGGTGTTGGCGAAGAAATTCAGAGTCTCCCCCGCCGAGGTGGTACTCGACTGCCGCTCGAGCGATTACCGGGCCGCGTGGCCGGGACCCAATGACCAGGTCGTCACTCTGGGTGCGGTGAATGTCGTCGGCGACAAGCGCAGCACTGTCTCGCACTGGGCCAAGTTCTATCGTGGAGAGTTCGTGGGCAGACTGCTTGCCGATGAGCGTGAGCTGCCAGCGACTGTCGATGAGCTGGTGGCCCGGGCCGAGGAATCCTACGAGGTCGAGTTCACTCCGCATGCGAAATCGAAGCCTGCGGCGCTGACGATCGTGCTGAGGGACTGAACTGCCGACTTCTAGTCGACGCTCTTCACCCCAGCCTTACTCGGTTCACCCCAGGCTTACTCGCTCCACCCCGGTGCTCGACGGTACTGTCAGCCCTTGCGCAGCAGTACGGCCTCGCACTCTTCGCATTCGTAGGTCTGGTTCGGATCCTCGAGCAGCATGGACTTCCACGTTGCGCCGCCGATTTCCTGGCCGCATGCCTGACAGTTCGGTCCCGAAAGGATTGCCGCACCTGGCCCACCTTGGGAGATGTTGTTCTCGAACTGGCGCACGAGTTCGTCGGGCAGCTCTGCTTTCAGCGTTTGAGCTGCTGCGCTGTTCTCGTCGATCTGGGTTGCGAGTTCGGCTTTGCGCTCTTTGATGGATGTCTGCGTTGAGCGTCCTGCAGCGGTCACCTCGGCGAGCTTAGATTCGGCTTCGGAGAGCGCAGACTCTGCAGCTTCGAGCTCTTCCATGGAGCCGAGTTCCGACTCTTCGATCTCGGCAACGCGCTCTTCGTGACCGGCGATCTCGTTCTGCAGGTTGACGAGGTCTCGGCTGGTCAACCCGGTCCCATCGTTGAGTTCGTCCGTCTTCTTCTTGATCTGGACGTTCTGCTTCTCGGTCAGCGTTTGGCATTCGGCAACCTGAGTACGGAACGTCTCAACCACCTCGGCGGCTTCGCGTTTCTGCTCCTCGGCCTCTTTGTGCTGTGTCACGAGGTCCTGCAGGGCAGGGCCCTCCTTCGGATTGTCGTGCTCGTGTCGCAGAGCACGGCCCCTGGCCGCGAGATCGATGAGGGATTCGAGGGATCCGCGTTGCTCGGCGGTGATCAGCATAGTGGTGTCCTTGTCGTCGGAGAGTCGTGACCGTGGATCAGTAGCGCTCGACCCAGGGGTCGGTGTTGACGGCTGAATGCTGGAGGGCGACGGTGAGTCCGCGGGCGGTGAACGCGGCCTCGAGCTCCCTGGCCGCCGTGTCGAGCCAGACTGTTTCGGAGGCCCAGTGGGAGACGTCGATGAGCTGCGGATTGCCGCCGTGCCGGTTGGCGGTGTCGCGGGCTTCTGTGGCCGGGTGGTGGCGGAGGTCGGCGGTGATGTAGACCTCGGCGCCACTGGCACGGACTTCGTCGAAGAGGGAGTCGCCTGCTCCCCCGCAGACGGCAACACGAGTGACGGTGGCTGCCGGATCGCCGGCGATCCGCACGCCGGTCGTGGTGCGCGGCAGGCGGTCGGAAAGTGTGCGGGCGAGGTCGCGGACTGCCGTGGGCGTTTCGAGGTTTCCGACGCGTCCGATTCCGGTGTTCAGTTCTGAACCCGCCGTCGCCTGATGTGCATGCGGAACCAGCGGTTCGGCGTCCTCGATCCCCAGCAGGGAGATGAGGACGTCCGAGACTCCCCCACGCGCCGAGTCGGCATTTGTGTGGGCATTGAACAGGGCGATGTCGTTGCTGATGAGGGTATGCACCGCTCCACCCTTGAGGGTTGCGGCATTGACGGATTTTACGGGTTTGAGCATGAGGGGATGATGATTGAAGACGAGATCGGCCCCAAGCACGACTGCCTCGGCGATCACGGCATCCATGGGGTCGAGGGCAAGCAGGATCGACCGCACCTGGGCATCGGGATCACCGACGGCAAGACCGACGGAATCCCAGCTCTCGGCCAGGGCCGGCGGCCACAGTGCTTCGAAAACGTCCACACACTCGCTGACCTTCGGATACCTCATGGCACCACAGTATTACATCCGCACCGACTTGGGCCTCGACGTTCAGGTCGGGACATTCAGCCTGCGAACTTCATGCGATCGGGGGCCAATGTGTGAGACGCAGTTCACTTGACGATTGTTCGGTAATAGATTTGCGCTATGACTACGACTAAGTCGAATTCGACATCCCCAGAACTGTTCTTTCCGTCGACCATCGCAGACATCGTGCGCCGCAGTGCAGGGCGATTCCGAGACGACGTGGCCATCGAGTTCGGTGACCGCACCTGGACCTACGCTCGGCTCGACGCGGCCGTGACTGCAGTCGCACGAGAGCTCAAGGAGCTCGGCGCGACGAAGGGCGACCGGGTCGCCGCGTATGGGAAGAATTCGGACCTCTATGCTCTCCTCTACCTCGGCTGCGCTCGCGCCGGCCTCATCCACGTGCCGGTCAATTACCAGCTGAAGAACGATGAACTCGACTACATCCTCGATAATTCGGGGGCAGGAATCGTGTTCGGCGATGCGGACCTCATCGACGCGGTGACCGCCACTCCGGTAGGGGCCGGACTCGAGGTCAGGGACTTCTCCACGCTTCTCGAGGCAGCGACCGCCACGGACATCGCACCTGCGGCGGCGGGCGAATTCGACGTCGTGGACACCGACGTCGCACAGCTGCTCTACACGTCAGGGACCACCTCGGCGCCCAAGGGTGCAGTGATGACGCACCGAGCCCTGCTCCACGAATACATGTCGTCGCTGATGAGCCTCGACTTCTCCGCCGACGACCGCGTGGTGCACGCGTTGCCTCTTTACCACTCGGCGCAGATGCACGTGTTCCTCATCCCGCTTCTGTCCGTCGGTGCGCATAACATCATCGTGCCGGCGCCAGTGCCGGGCCAGCTACTGGCGCTGTTCGAGGAACGCGAGATCAACTCGTTCTTCGCAGCGCCCACCGTCTGGGTGGCACTGGCGAACAGTCCGGAACTGGAGACCCGCAATCTCGACAGCCTGCGCAAGGCCTACTACGGCGCCTCGATCATGCCTGGTCCTGTGCTCAAGAAGCTGCGTGAGCGCCTGCCGAAGCTCGGGTTCTACAACTGCTTCGGGCAGTCGGAGATGGGGCCGCTGTGCACTGTGCTCCGTCCGGAAGAACATGACGAGTACCCCTCGTCGGCGGGCCGAGCAGTGATGTTCGTTGAGACCCGAGTCGTCGATGGTGAGGGCAAAGACCTCCCCGCCGGTGAGCTCGGAGAGATCCTCTACCGGTCGCCGCAGCTGTGCGAAGGCTACTGGAACAAGCCGGAGGCTACAGCAGAGGCGTTCGACGATGGCTGGTTCCATTCGGGCGACCTCGTGAAGATGGACCAGCGCGGTTTCGTCGAGGTCATCGACCGGGTCAAAGACGTGATCAACACCGGCGGTGTGCTCGTGGCCAGCAGGCAGGTCGAAGATGCGATCTTCGAGCTTCCCCAGGTTGCCGAAGTGGCTGTCGTCGGTGTCGCTGACGCGAAGTGGATTGAGGCGATCACGGCATTCGTCGTGATCAAGGCCGACCAGGACGAACTCACCGAGGCGGACGTCATCGCCCATGTTAAAGATCGTCTGGCCGGATTCAAGGTGCCGAAACGGGTCGCCTTCGTGCCTGAGCTGCCGAAGAACTCCGCGGGTAAGATCCTCAAGCGCGATCTGCGCGACGCCTGACTTCCACATGATCTGAGGAACTCGCGAGGGATGCGAACGAGGGCCGGTGCCAGTTTCGACTGGTGCCGGTCCTCACTGTCTATTCCGCGCGCACTACGTTCAGACGCAGATGCCCTCAATCGTTGGCGACCTGCTCCGTCCCCGCACCGCGTCTGCGCAACGTGGGGGTGGTGACGTTCGAGGAAATGTCGTCCTGGCCGATGATCGTAAAGCCGTTGTCGTGGATGAGTGCGAGATCCTCCTCGGCGGCCTGCCCCTCGGCGGTGAGGTAGTCGCCGAGGAAGAGGGAGTTCGCGAGGTGAAGAGCCATCGCCTGAAGTGACCGCAGATGGATCTCACGTCCGCCGGCCAGTCGGATCTCCCGGTCGGGACAGACGAATCGGGCCATGGCCACGATCTTCACGCACTGAGTCGGGGTGAGGTTCCACTGCCCTTCCATCGGAGTGCCGTCGAAGGGCACAAGGAAATTGATCGGAATCGAGTCGGATTCAAGGTCTCTGAGCGCGAACAGGGCTTCGACGATCTGTTCATGACTTTCTCCCAGTCCGACGATGAGCCCACTGCAGGGAGAAAGGCCGGATTCTTTGGCCTTGGCAATCGTGCTCGTCCGGTCGGCGTAGGTATGTGACGTGACGATGGTGTCGTGGAACGACTCGGCAGTGTTGATGTTGTGGTTGTACGCGTCGACGCCGGCATTCTGGAGTGTCTTCGCCTGGCCGTCCTTCAGCAGCCCCAGGCAGGCGCAGACTTCTACCTCAGGATGTTCGTCCTTGAGCTGAGTGACGATTTCAGTGACGCGATCGATGTCTCTGTTGCCTGGGCCGCGCCCGCTGGCGACAAGGCACACACGGGAGGCGCCCCCGCCGATACCGGTGTTGGCTTGCTTCACCGCCTCATCTGTCTTCAGCCACGAGTATTTGAGGATTGGGGCCTTCGAGCCGAGTGCCTGCGAGCAATAGCTGCAGTTCTCGGGGCACAGACCCGATTTGAGATCTACGAGGTAGTTGACCTTGACAGTCATTCCGAAGTGCCGACGTCTGGTTCTTGAGCCAGCGTCGACGAGGTCAAGGAGCTCTTCGTCGGCGACAGTGAGCAGTCGCAGTGCCTGCTCCTCGGTGATGGCGATTCCGTCGAGCACGGATTCGGCGAGATGGTCGAACCAGCTGGTCATAGGTGGTGCTCCTTCGGCGGTGTGCGGATAAGGGGATCGGGCTGAGGCTGAGCAGGACTTGGGCTGAGACCGAGCAGTAGCGGACCCGCGACCAACCCACTTGAATCGCGGTATCGGCATCGGCAACCAACCTTTCCTGAACAGTGTTCAATAGCGTATCAGACAACGTCTGATCGGAGCAGGCAACTGGCAGCGGCCCGGAAGCCGGGGTGCGCACCGAATCGCCGTGTTCGAGGCCCAGAGGCGCATAGACTGCTCTCGACGATTGTTGAAACATGATGGTTCGGTGCTGCCGAACGGCGCACAGCTGAGGAGACACGTGGTGGAATCGCACAACGAGGTGGTCGCAGAGGCCGATCGCCGGAGGGGGTGGACCCTCTACAGAGACGGGAAGACCATTCGCCCGGGAGAGAATGTGCTCCCCGAAGAGCGTCTGAGCTGGCCGCGGACGATCGGCGTCGGTGCGCAGCATGTCGTCGCTATGTTCGGAGCGACGTTCCTTGTGCCGCTTCTGACCGGCTTCCCACCGTCGACGACACTGTTCTTCACCGCGATCGGCACGCTGCTCTTCCTGCTCATCACGAAAGGCATGATGCCTTCGTACCTCGGTTCGTCCTTCGGTCTGCTGGCGCCGATCGGTGCTGTCACCGGGTTCGCTGCCACCTCGGGTGAGGATCTCGACTCTCAGGCCATGGCGCTCGCCCAGGGCGGGATCATCTCCGTCGGCGTCACGTTGGCGTTGGTAGGCATCCTCGTCCACTTTGCCGGAGTGCGGTGGATTGAGGTCACGATGCCACCGGTGGTCACAGGAGCCATCGTTGCTCTCATCGGACTCAACCTGGCGCCTGCTGCTTGGGGGTGGGTGCAGGAGGCTCCCCTGACTGCCGTCATCACAATCGTGACGATTCTGCTGACGACTGTGCTGTTTCGCGGGATGCTGGGACGGCTGTCGATCCTTGTCGGTGTGCTCATCGGGTATGTTGCTGCCTGGCTGCAGGGCCAGGTCGACTTCTCCACAGTCAGCAAGGCCGACTGGGTGGGACTGCCCGCGTTCCATGCCCCAGCGTTCGACCTCGGATATCTGGGGTTGTTCCTGCCCGTGGTGCTGGTTCTCATAGCTGAGAACATCGGGCACGTGAAGTCGGTGTCGGCGATGACCGGTCGCGACCTCGACAAGATCACCGGTCGAACCCTGTTCGCTGATGGGTTCTCAACTATTCTCGCCGGTTCAGGTGGAGGGTCGGGAACGACTACATATGCCGAGAACATCGGCGTCATGGCCGCGACGAGGATCTTCTCCACGGCCGCATATATGTGCGCAGGGATCATCGCTCTGATCCTGAGCCTGCTGCCGAAGTTCGGTGAAATCATAGCGACGATTCCGCCGGGGGTGCTCGGCGGAGCTGCGACGGTTCTCTACGGAATGATCGGTCTCCTCGGCGTGCGGATCTGGGTGGAGAACAAGGTTGACTTCTCGAACCCGATCAATCTCAACACGGCTGCTGTCTCGCTCATCGTTGCGATCGCGAACTTCACGTGGACACCCGGTGGTTTGAAGTTCGAGGGAATCGCACTCGGCTCGGCGGCGGCAATCGTCATCTACCAGGTCATGAAGGCCATCTCTCGGTGGCGTGGGACCGATCCGGACTTGCTGGCTCAGCAGGGGTCTGATGACGACTCCGCCAACCAGGAGGAAATGACCGGCGTCAATGAAATTGCGGCTGCAGGTGACGGTTCAAGTTCAGCAGGTGCTTCAGGCAACGGCCCGGACGGGTCCGCGAATCAACCTGAGTTGGGCCAACGACTGCCTCCGAAAGAGTAGATCGCTAGACTCTGTCACAGCGCTGAAAGTTGCAGCGCCTCCCCATGCACCTCGGCCAGGGATCGAATTCGAGACCAGGCCAAGGCACTTCCCAGCGACGAGGAGAATCATCATGACATCGCTCATCAAGCACCGCCGAGGAATGCTGCGCCCATTGACGCTGGTAGTTGCGGTCACCGCACTGACGTTCTTCTTCGGCTCGGCCGCGCAGGCTGCGGAGTCCGGGCTCGGCGCAGGAGTCGTCGACGACAATGCGTCTTTAAAGAAACCCGATCATCTAGGCGCGAAGTGTGCAGTGCCGTCGAATGCCTCGACGTCGAAGGTCATTGCTGTCAACGGCGCCGGAGGTTCGAAGGTCACGGTTGATGCCTGTGAGGAGTGGGACGGATCGTACTATTCGGCGATCTCCACCACCGGATACGTCGGGTACAACGGCATCGCGGCCGCGGGTGAGAAACGCGAGGGTGACGGAATGACCCCTTCTGGTGTCTTCGACATGGGCTACGGCTTCGGGGTGAAGACGGAGCCGAGCGAATTCCAGGGATCGAAGTACGTCAAGGTCACCAAAGACGATGTGTGGGTCGACGGTGATGCCACGAAGAACTACAACACGATGCAGAAGAAGTCCGACGGATACTCGGGTGAATCGATGTATCAGGCGCCGGCTTACAACTATGGTCAGGTCATCGAATACAACGCGTCGGCGAAACCCGGATTGGGATCAGCGATCTTCCTGCACGTGAACACTGGCAGCGGTGAGACTGCGGGCTGTGTCTCTGTATCGCAGGCGAACCTGCTGAAGATCCTCGACTGGGAAAATGATGACAACGTCGAGATGGCGATCAGTCGATAGAAGGTTCAATCGCTGGCGATCAGAGGAGTGGCGACAGTGTCGTCTCGATCTGCGCGCATGATTTGGACTGCGCACCTGATTTGGGTTGCCCTCCTGATTTGGGCTGTACACCAGAGTCAGGCCACGAATAGCTGGAATGTGAAACGGTGGCTGGTGGGCCGGCGGGGCTCCTGTTTTCAAATCGAACCGGGAGCCGTGCAGCCAGCACTTCACGTAGCCGCTCTCAACGTCGCCTTCGGATAGCAGTACCTGACCGGGAGTGCATTCGTCGCGAATGGCATGGAATCTGCCCAGATCGCGAATAAGGCAGACCTCAAGCTGCCCTTGCGTCACAACGTCACTGCTTGTAATGAATCACAACGTCACTGCTTGTAATGGAGGAGCGACTCATGGCCGCTTCGCGACCGTCAGAACCACAACCGAGTCTTCGACTGCTTCCAGCGCGTGCGGTGCGTCAGGTATGAACATGAGATCTCCGGGCGAACCGTTCCAGCGGACCTTGTCAGCAATGAGGGTCACTCGTCCGTGGAGCACCTGCAGGGTGGCTTCGCCGGGATTCTCATGCTCGTTGAGCTCAGCGCCCGCGCGCAATGCGATCATGGTATGCCGAAGGATATGTTCGTGGCCACCGTACACAGTCTGAGCGCTGCGCCCACTCGATGCGGCTTTGGCGATGTCCAGTTGGTGACGCATCAATGCCGTCAAAGATACTTTCTGCACGTAGCCCTCTTCCATTCTCGATGGACTGTCGATGGCCGCCTCGCTGAATCAGTTCTCTGCCCGTCGATGGCCGCTGGCCACAATCCAAGCATGACAAGGAACTTCGCTCATCGACGATTCCTAAGCTACCAGAATGGTTGACGCCAAGGATGAAGCGCGGCACTCCGCGTTCCCGGCAGCATCGCTTCGGCAACTACTTGAGGTGCTGGGCATCGACGGCCCCAAGGACGTACTGGTGATTGCCGCAGTCGTCGGACCCCAGGTGACGGCGGCACAGTTCTATCTTGACCTGCGCCAGCGAGCTGGACTGATGCGACCAGGCAGGCAGTGCAAGCCCGGGACGTCGCTTCTCTGGTGAGCGCCGTGGCCGAGTTGAGAGAGACCTACCGGCACGGATACGTACGACACATGCTGATTGGTACAAGTATCGAGTAACACTTAAAACACTGAGACGACCGAGAAGGGTACTGACCATCAGCCCCGTCCGCAAAACTGCGGCCGCTGTTCGAGCTGATGACGATGCCCGCCAGTCGCTGCCCTCGGGAGTTTGCCACCAGCCATGATTCGCTCGTGCTGGCTGAACACGCTATAGCCAGCGAGGAGGCCACCATGGTATACACAAGGAAGCACTGTCGCAGCCACATCGGTTCTCCAGCGGATGATAATCAGATCAATCCGCTGGCTGATTTCTGATCTGAAAGAAGCCCCCAGCGAGAATCGAATCAGGCGCGAAGGAGCACCAGAATGACAACCAGTGGTGAACCTACACCGGATGAACTGCCGCCACCAGCCGCGTCCGACAGCACCCCACAGGCACTAGCCGGATTCCGACTTGAGTTGGATCAGAAGAAATACGACGCTGTTGACGGTTCTTGGGCAGGATCTGTACCGGCACAGTATGGCGTCGCACCGCGGGTACGCATTGGCCACAGCAAATGGTTCAATCTCCTCTGGCTGCTCCCGATCGGCTTCGTATTGCTCATCGTCTCCATCGCTGTGGCTAAGGGGCTGCGCGATGTCCCGGCTGTGGCCCAGTTCATGGAACTCTACCCCGGCACAGTTGTCCCGCAAGAGGCCGAGGGGGACGTCGGTATCCCGGCCTGGGTGGGCTGGCAGCACTTTTTCAACATGTTACTGATGATTCCGATCATTCGCTCAGGCATCACCATCATTGCTGACCATCCCCGTCTGTATTGGACCCGACATTCAACCCCTGGCAAAGATTGGTTCCGGGTGCAGAAGCCTGTGCCCACCGATCCGCTTTGGACAGCTAAACAGGATTCAATCACCTTGCCCGACAGCATCGGCCTTCCCGGTCGGCGTCATTCAATCGGCCTGGCCAGGTGGTGGCATCTGGGCATCAACTCGCTGTGGCTACTCAACGGAATCATCTTCTACATTCTGGTCTTCACAACCGGCCACTGGCTACGCCTTATCCCCACCAACTGGGATGTCTTTCCCAACGCGGTCTCGGTAGTGATTCAATACCTGTCTCTGGATTGGCCCACCGACAACGCCTGGGTGGCGTACAACAGTCTGCAAGTCTTGGCCTACTTCATCACCGTATTCATTGCGGCCCCGCTGGCCTTCATCACAGGGCTGGGCATGTCTCCTGCCCTGTCCACCAAATTCAGGTGGATCAGCAAGATCTTCAGCATCCAATCTGCGCGCTCCCTGCATTTTCTAGTGCTGACTTGGTTTCTGCTGTTCATCGTGATGCATGTGACCCTGGTTGTGGCAACCGATGCGCTGCACAACTTCAACATGATGTACACGAACACCAACGACGGCGATAGTTGGAACGGATTTTGGATCTTTGCCATATCACTGGCCGTGATGATCCTCCTTTGGGTTGCCGTCACCCCCTTCACGTACCGACACCCACGCGTGGTTCAGCGAATCGGTTATGCCCTTATCGGCCCCCTCCAGCGACTGTTTGAGCACCTTGATTCAAAACCGGGCCAGTACACTGAAAAAGATATCTCCCCCTACATGTGGCACAACGGCAAGTACCCGGAGACACCCGAATACAAGGACCTCTACGACACCGACTTCGCCGGTTACCGTCTCCAGGTCTCCGGCCTGGTGCAGAACCCCTTGAAGTTGGACCTCAAGCAGCTGCGGGAGCTGCCGTACCACGAGCAGATCACACAGCACTTCTGCATCCAGGGTTGGTCCGGAATCGCGAAGTGGGGCGGAATATCCATGCAGACCCTAGTCGATCTGGTCAAACCAAAACCTCAGGCAAAATGGGTCATCTTCTACTCCTTTGCAGAAGGACCCGACGGCGGCATCTACTACGATGCCCAACCCATAGAACAGATGAGCTATCACTTGACCATGCTGGCCTACGACATGAACGACGAGGCACTGCCATACGGCCATGGCGCGCCGCTGCGCCTGCGCAATGAAGTCCAGCTCGGATTCAAACTCGTCAAATGGATCAAGGGCATCGAATTCGTCGAGGATTTCAAGGATGTCGGCGGCGGGGAAGGTGGCTACAACAACGACCACGAGTTCTTCGGCTACCGACAATCCATCTAATCCATTGCGCTCAGTGAAGGGAAACCCGTGACGGCGAACATATCTGTTACGGGCGAGC
Organism: Brevibacterium sp. ZH18; assembly: GCF_022748595.1. Taxonomy (GTDB): domain Bacteria; phylum Actinomycetota; class Actinomycetes; order Actinomycetales; family Brevibacteriaceae; genus Brevibacterium. The sequence continues at coordinate 25,043 of NZ_JALDSX010000050.1, forward strand.
CACAGGCGTATCGTGGGTATCCCAGCAACCAAGGACGAGGTGACGAATAGGTCTTAGGGTCGAGTCGGCTCGTATGAATAAGCAGCTGTTTTTGCCAACTGAATCAAATTTGCGGAGTATCGCCGCAGTGAATAGTGCGGATTCGCCAATTCCGACGCGCAGGAATTGGGGCACCTTCGAATAGGCATTGCTTTCCGTCTGTGCGAAATATTATTTGTAAAAGTAGATCTTCAGGCATCGCAAGCGATCTGGTCTGATTGGAAATCTCACACACAATACGGGGGCACACAGAAAACGTCTCCCGCAGAACGAGTAGCACCAGCATGATCGTCGCCAACGGAGACACAAATCCAGTTGCAGGTGTCGCGATTGCAGGCTGATAGTGGAAAATGGAGCACTAGCCCACGCGCTCCTGGAACATCACACTCCGCCATGGGTGACTTCTGGCAGCGCACGCAACGTGCGTGCTTTGAGGTGATCCCCCGTCGTCGACGAATCTGGAAGCCAGTCTTTCGCCTTTGGATCGGGCACCCGCAAATAGCGTCAGGCCATTGATCATTTCTTCGCGGATGACGTCTGGGTGTGCAATTCGCGTAGCAATTCAAGTTGCAGGTGATTAATCTCCATGAGTTCTTCGAGTTCTTGCTTCGCCGCGACGTTCGTCTCAAAGTCGTGCTGAGCAAGCATCGCTGAGATGGAGTCCTGTCGCTTTGCTGCGATGAGAATGATGGCGCCCTGCAGGCCAGCGAGCATACTCAAGAACAAGTTCAGCAATATATATGGATACGGGTCCCACGCGAATATCATAGTGTTGGCGACGGCCCACACGATCATGAACATAAGAAAGGCGCCGATGAAGAACCAAGATCCCATACCATTTCGCAATCGGTCGGCTGCCCGTTGCCCTGTAGTCAGGTTCTTGGAATATTCAGTATGCCAGTTGTTGAGCGGCCGTTTCACCGCCCCAGATTGACGCTCGGGTTTCTCAGCCCTTGCCGAAACGGCAGGGTCCACGGCGGATGGCCGCTGGTGTTCTCCATCAGGAGTAATTGATAGTCCCACAATTCTATTCCTCTCGTCTCAAGTCGCGGCCAGTCCACGTATCTGACGAAAGGCAGATGTGCGTGCCTCATCAGAATTCAGACGCTAAAGCACGGCGTGGTGATATGCAAGGCCTTTAAGGACATACACGAGGCGAAAAATATCGCTAGTCTAACGGTTTCATGATTACGACTTGTTCGATAGAGGTAACACAAACGGAAATCGCTCCTGACCTGAGCTAACTGCGTGAACGAAGACTCTCCTGCCGCCAATTGAAAAGGACGATGGCAGATTTAGAAGACCACTTGCGGCCCCTGCTCCTGCCAATATCCTTATTGATTTCACAACTGCTCTCGCTCTCGGCAGCGATGGCTCCTCAAATACCTCGGCACTGCGCGGTGAAACCGACCTCCCGACGCCGGAAGTCGACGACACAGTCCTTCGACACATGGCAATGAACCGTCATCGGAGTAGTTCTGCTTTCAGCGTCCAAATGCCGTCGACTCAGCTTGGAACGACCATGACCGGACCCTCCGCGTGGTGGAGGACTCCGCGCGAGACTGACCCGAGGAGAGTGCTCCGGACAGGACCTCGACCCCGAGTGCCGAGGACGGTCAGCGGAGCAGTCTTCGTCATTTCGGTGATTACCTCGGTCGGATCGCCGATCGGCACCGCTGCGCTCACCTTCAGGTCGGGGAACTGCTGAGCCACGGCGGTAACTTCGGCCTCGAGCCCGGCATCGAGTTCCTTCCTCCTCCGGTCTGTGACCTCGGAGCTCAGCTCCAGTTCGGGGTACCAATAGAGCCATTCTTCGCCTCTGGGTAGGACGCAGACGATATCGAGCGCAGTTCCTCGTGAGCTGGCCACCTTGGCAGCAGTGAACATGGCTAGACGTCCGGTATCCGAGCCGTCGACGGCGACGACGATCGGGGCACCGACCGTTTCCGATTGGTTGCTTGGAACTACGACCGTGGGGCAAAGGGAATGGGCAGGCAACGCAGTGGACACCGAGCCGAGGAGCCGTCCGATGAATCCGCCACGCCCTCTCGATCCTACGACGGCAACGCGTGCATGTTCACTCAAGTGGACCAGTACGCCAGCGGCATCTCCTTGCTCGGCGCGATAGGAGATCGTGCCGGTGTGATGCCGAAGCAGACTGGCCGCCTCAGCAAGGAGTTTCTCCGTTGCCACACGTGCAACCACCCGTTCATCCTCATCCGGAATGGACGCAATATTCGGGTAGATCATCGCGGGCTCAGTGTAGGCAGAGACGACGGTGAGGGGCGTGCCGCGTTGGGTGGCTTCCGCCGCCGCGTATTCGAGAGCACGTGTTGCAAGTTGGGAGCCGTCATACCCGACGAGAACTCCGAGCTCTAACGACGATTGCTCAGATGAGACTTTCTCAGCATTCATGACAGACCTCCGCTGGGGGCCGACTTAACCCGGACGAAAGCGGAGGCTCCGTACCAGACGAAAGCGGTGGCCCCGATCAATGAGACCGTCCTCACTTAGCAACTGTAACATGAGTCATATTGTGCGGTCCCGTTGTGAGCCACTCATCGCTAGTGTTCGAAGCTCCGCATGGGACTGATGCAGGGTTAGGTGACATCTAATCTGGCTTGTTCATAGGCAAGCCTGGAAGGATAGACACCATGCCACAGCCCTACCCGAAAGAATT
>NZ_JALDSX010000051.1 GCF_022748595.1 Brevibacterium sp. ZH18
CGGCCCCTCGGCTGTCATTCGCAACCAACTGTTGCCAACGATCGCTGCTCGCAGGTGCTCTCAGCGACTCACCGTCAGCGGCTGAGCTCTCAGCGGCTCACCATCAGCGGCTGCTGACCCGACCGAACATGTTGGCGATCGGTGCCAGCAGCATCGGCCTGGCGGCGAACCAGCCGCCGACGATGACTGCCAGCGACACCACGAACCAGATGAATCCGACCCAGTTGAGCTGATCCGATCCGGAGAACATGTGGTTGAGGTTCTGCAGCATTCCCGTCGTGAAGACCAGGAACACGTGGATGAGGATGAACACGACGAAGAAGATCATCGTCGGGAAGTGGATCGCCCGAGCCAGCGGCGCTGGATAGATCTTGTTCAGCGTCGTGGCGTTCTTCGGCCACCATTCGCTCATCCGCAGACCCGTGATCGCAGCCAATGGTGCCGCTACGAAGACCACGAGGAAGTACATGAGCTGCTGGAGCGAGTTGTAGTTGACCCAGCCGTCTTCCGCCGGCCAGTCCAGCATCATGTACTGCAGCATCGCCGAGACAGCGTTCGGGAACACTTCCCAGCTCGTCGGAACGATGCGCGCCCAGTGGTCGGAGACGAACAGCAGGACGACGAAGACGACGCCGTTGATCAGCCACAGCAGGTCGAGACCTGTGTGCAGCCACAGATTGATGCTGACCTTCTTGCCACCCTTCTTCGGGGTGTAGAACGCCGGCGGCTTCTGCTGATGCCGCACCTGCAGTCCGGAGCGGATGATGAGGACCATGAAGAAGATGTTGAGGAAGTGAGTCCACCTCGCCCAACCGGGGAATCCATCATCGACGAACTCAGGTAGTTCGTACTCGCCCGGGTAGCGCTTGAGGAACTCAGGCACACCTGGCAGAGTCGTCAGACCACGTGCGGCGAGGACGATGACGCCCGCGACGATGACAAGTCCGACGAGTCCAAGACCACCGAGCTTCGCCCACTGACCGACGGACTTCGAACCGATCATCGTCGGTTCCTTCGTCTTCGCTGCCGAGCCCTTGGCCGCAGCTGAACCCGAGGTCGACGACTTCGCGGACGACGCGGCCGCCCCTGACTTCGCAGCCGGCTTGGCTGTTGGTTTAGCTGCTGGCTTATCCGTCGACTTGGCCGCAGGCTTGTCGGTCGGCTTCGCAGCAGGTTTCGCTGTCGGCTTCTTCTGGGCCGGTCCTGTGGACTTCGGGAGTCCGGACCTTGTGGACTTCGGCGCCGAGGCGGCTGCGGGCTTATCCGCATCCTTCGACGTCTCGTCCGACTTCGGTTCATCCGACTTCGGTTCGTCCGACTTCGACGCTGCTGCGGCGGTGGCGCCAGCAGCGACTGCCCCAGCTCCTACTGCTGCACCAGCGGCGGCCGGTGCGGCAGAAGACGACTCGGCCTCACTCGAGGCGGCGTCCGCCTGAGCAGGCTTTTCGGCACTCGACTGATCGGCGCTCGGCTTCTCGTCCACCGGTGCCGCAGAGGCGGTTGGTGCGGACGAAGCAACCGGTGAAGATGATGCACTCGCTGCAGCTGAAGCGGGAGCGAAGCCCTCTGGCGGCCAGGGGTCTCCCCCTGCCGTGCGAGGCAGACCTCGCCGGAGCGGAACATCGCTGAGTTCGCCCGTGGACTTACCGGCACCAGCAGACTTGTCCGCCGAGGCGGCTGCTGCGACTCCGGCGCCCGCGGCACCAGCACCGGCCGCACCAGCCACTGCGGCAGCGGGAGCTGCTGAAGACGATTCAGATGACGACGATTCGGCGGCTTCGGACGCAGCTGCGCCCTCGGCCGGAGCCGTCGCAGCGGCAGATGCTGGAGCGGCAGATGCCGGCGCACCCGAAGCACTCGACGAGGCGGCCGCAGACTTCGCACCTGCGGGAGCAAGACCTTCGGGAGGCCAAGGGTCGCCCCCTGCGACACGAGGCAGACCCCGCCGCAGCGGAACGTCACCGGCGGCAGCCGGCGCAGCGGCAGATTCGGCCTCTGCCGATTCGTTCGGTGCCGTTTCGTCGTGCGGCGTTTCGGCGTCAGCCGTTTCGCTCTGGGCAGTCTCGTTTTGGGCGGTTTCGTCTGCGGGAGCAGAGTCCTCATCACCAGCAGAGGCTGCGGCAACGCCAGCACCGACAGCGGCACCCGCACCTGCGGCGGCAACCGCGGGAGCGGCTGACGACGACTCGGGCTCGGCCTGTGCAGGCTCGTCGGCAGGAGCTGCAGCCTCGGAGGCCGAGGCGGCTGGGGCAGATGCAGAGGACGAACCGACTGCCTTCACCCCAGCAGGAGCGAGGCCTTCGGGAGGCCACGGATCTCCGCCGTCGACGCGGGGCAGCCCCCGGCGAAGGGGAACTTCAGCCGCAGCTTCGGCAGGCGTGTCTGCTTCAGCGTCATCGACCTCGTTTTCGGACCCAGCAACCGCAGCGACACCAGCGGCGCCGGCAACACCGGCACCAGCAGCGGCTGCCGTTGCAGCAGAACCGGACGAGTCATCCGACTCTGCCTCAACAGGCTCTGTCGACTCCTCGGTATCCGCCTCATACGACGTCTCATCCGAGAGGGCTACCTCATCTGAGAGAGTTGCCTCATCTGGGAGGGCTGCCTCATCCGAGGTCTCATACGATGTACCCGGTTCTACCGGCTCACCGATGGTGCCCTCTGGGGGCCATGGGTCACCACCCGGGACTCTGGGAAGCCCCGAGCGAAGCGAACTGGAGAACGTAGCCATATCAGGACTGTTTCGCTTTCAAGGTCTCGATCGACTGCGGAACCACCTTGAACAGGTCGCCCACGACGCCGAAGTCGGCGATGTCGAAGATCGGGGCTTCGCCGTCCTTGTTCACTGCAACGATGGTCTTCGAGGTCTGCATGCCGGCCTTGTGCTGGATCGCACCAGAGATGCCGAGCGCAACGTAGAGCTGCGGCGACACGGACACACCGGTCTGACCGACCTGGTGCGACTGGGCGATGTAGCCGGCGTCGACAGCGGCGCGCGAAGCACCGACGGCAGCACCGAGGACATCGGCGAATTCGCCGACGAGCTCGAAGGATTCCTCCGAGCCGACACCGCGGCCACCGGAGACAACCTTCGAGGCACCGCGAAGTTCGGGACGTGTGGAGGTCTCGACGACGGCATCGAAGGATTCGATCTGGGCCGAGCGCTTGCCGGAGTCGGCAACCTCGAGGGCCTGGGAGTTGGCCGACTGGGCTTCCCCGCGGGTCTCGATGGATCCCTGGCGGATCGTGATGACGGGGGCACCGAAGGTCGGTGCCGACGAGGCAGTGTAGCCGCCTCCATAAACGGAGTGGTTGGCCACGATGCCTTCGCTGTCACGCTCAACGCCGAGGGCATCGACCGAGAGAGCCGAACCGCTGCGGACCGCGAAGCGTCCGGCGATGTCTCTGCCGTCGATCGAGTGCGAGAGGAGGATGGCATCGGGTGCCACGAGGTCACTCGCGGCACTCAGGGCATCGACGGCGAAGGTTCCAAGAGCTGAGTTGCCCTCGGGCACCTCTGCAGTGAGAACCTGAACGGCACCCAGCGATGCGGCCTGTTCTGCTGCGGCCTCGCCCTGACCGGCAGGCGCGAGGACCAGCGCGACGGGCGAACCGATTTCACCGGCGCCGCCGAGCAGCTCAGCGGAGGGCTTCTCCAGCTGTCCTTCGGAGTCGGCGGTGAGGACGGCGAGAATGGAGTCTTGTGGGAATTCGGACATATCGATTCTCCTTAGGCCAGACGGTTCTTGATGAGGTACTCGGCGAGCTCTGCTCCGCCGTTGCCTTCGTCGACGACTTTCTCGCCGGCTTCGCGCGGCGGCTTCTCAGCCACCGTGACCATGATCGATCGTGCTGTGGACTGGTCGTTGGCATCGACCTCGAGGTCGGACAGTGCGATGACCTCGAAGGGCTTCTTCTTGGCTGCCATGATTCCCTTGAAGTTCGGGAACCGGGCCTCGGGAAGCGCCTCGGTGATGGAGATGACAGCGGGGAGTTCAGCGCTGACTTCCTGCTTGCCGCCCTCGACTCCACGGGTTCCTGCGACCTTGCCGTCGCTGATCTCGACCGAGGTCAGGCCGGTCACGTGCGGGAAGTCCAGGTGCTCGCCGAGCATCGCGGGAATCATTCCGCCATTGCCATCGGTGGAGACGTTGCCTGTGATGACGAGGTCGTAGCCGCCGCGGCGGACGGCTGCGGCCAGCGTCTCGGCGGTGAGGCCGAGGTCCGCGCCGAGGAGCTCCTCGTCAGCGATGTGCACGGCATTGTCCGCGCCCATCGCCAGGCCCTTGCGGATCGTGGCGGTCGCAGTGTCAGGCGCCATCGAGATGACGCTCACCTCGGTTCCGTCGCTGCTGTCCTTGTAGGAGAGGGCGACTTCGAGGGCGCGCTCACCGATCTCGTCGAGCACCGCCTCGGAGGCGGAACGATCCGCCAAGCCGGTTTCTAGATTCAACTTCCGATCCCCGTACGTGTCCGGGACCTCTTTGACCAACACCGCGATCTTCAAGGATGACTCCTATTCCGTGAGGCAATTCGTCTGCAAGTGAGACTTCTGCCTCATAATCTACAGCCGACTGACTTTCGTCTGACAGCCGGGTCCGCCGGTGAACCCGGAAAAAGCATTCAGTCATCCATATTACGTGCTCTGTGACCTGAGAAACACACCTACTTACCGAACGATCGAGAAAATTTTGGATCGCCGAGGCGGTTCGACCCTTGCGGCACGGGCCCTAGAATGGTCGCAGACCAGCTGGTCCGACGCCGACATCAACGTTGAAGGAGCGCTTCGTGCCATACGACCTCGACGAGATCGACCGCAGCATCATCTCCGCCCTCGTCGAGGACTCGCGTCTGAGCGTGCGGCAGTTGGCCGAGCGCGTCCACATCTCCCGGTCGGCGGCTCACAAACGTTTCACGGTTCTCCTCGAGTCCGGTGCGATCCGCAAATTCACCGCCGAGGTTGATCGCAGTGCGCTCGGCATGACCGTGACTGCGGTGGTCGTCGTCAAGATCGGCGATCGACCGTGGCCCGAAGTCAGGGACGATCTGGCTGATCTGCCGTTCGTTGAGAAGGTGCAGGCCGTCAGCGGCGACATCGATGCCCTAGTGACCGTGAATGCGCCGGACAACACGGCGCTGTCTCAGGTCATTCTGCGTAGGATCCATGAAGTCCCAGGTGTGGTCTCATCACGCTCGCTGCTCATCCTTGACGAGGCGGAGGGCCACCGGCCCGGCTCCACACTCTGACGCAGTGACCCTCTGGCGCCGTGACCCTCTGGCGCCGTGACCCTCTGACGTTGAAGCCCCTGCAGAGAGTCCTGCGCCCTCAGCTGAGTGCCGGAAATCTCCAGCCAAACGTCCGCGTGCCCAGGTGACAACTGGTCAGTTCGTCCACTCTTCCCGACACAAGTGGCACCCCCGTCCGGACCTGGTCACAGACCCTGGATCGGTGATGCGGCTCACGCGACCATGGGGCCATGACCATTGACGTTCCCACCTCTCGCTCTCACCGTTCATTGCCCCAGCTGCGGCCCGTCAGCTTCATCGGTGCGGACGGACAGCCTTCCGATGTTCCCACCGATGGGCTGAGGATCCCGAGTGATCGCACACTTTTGGGGCTGTATCAGAAGATGGTGCAGGTCCGTCGGTTCGAAGCTCAGGTCACCCACCTGACCAGGCAGGGGCGGCTCGCGACCTATCCCTCCGCTGCCGGACAGGAAGCCATCGAGGTCGGTGCCACCACCGCGCTGGCACCGGGTGACTGGCTGTTCCCCACCTACCGCGACACCGCCTCATTGCTGACCCGCGGGATTCCCGTGACTGAGATCCTCTCCGCCTTCCGCGGCGACTGGCACTGCGGGTTCGACCCGAATGAATATCACACCTCACCTGCGGCGACGCCGCTGGCCACACAGACGCTGCACGCGACCGGATACGCCATGGCAGCCAAGCTCAAGGGCGAAGACGCCTGCACTCTGACCTTCCTCGGCGACGGCGCCAGCAGTGAGGGCGACACCCATGAAGCCTTCAACTTCGCCTCTGTGTGGCAGACCCCGACCGTCTTCGTGCTGGCGAACAACCAGTACGCGATCTCGACCCCGCTGCGTGAGCAGTCAAACGCGACCATGCTCGCCGACCGCGCCGCCGGCTACGGCATGCCCGGCCTCCGCGTCGACGGCAACGACATCGCGGCCGTGTTCGCCGCCGTCGCCGCGGCCCTCGAACGCGCCCGCAACGGTGAGGGACCCACCCTCATCGAATGCCTGACCTACCGGATGGAATCGCACACGAACTCCGACGACCCCACGAAGTACCGTGACGCCGAGGAGGTCGAGCACTGGAAGCAGTTCGACCCCATCGACCGCCTCGAGAAGCACCTGCGCACAGCTGGCGTCCTCGATGACGCGACCGCCGCTGAAATCACGGCGAGCGCGGAAGAGCTCGCCACTTCGGTTCGTGAGGCCATGAACACCGAAGCGAAGGTCGACCCGAGCGAACTCTTCGCCTACGTCTACGCGAACCCGCGTGCGAACCTCATCGCCCAGCAGGACAAGCTTGAGGCCGAGCTGGCAGCGGCGGGCCGCTCATGACCGTCACCGCGCACACCACGGCAGAAGACGTTCCGGCACCGGTTTCGGTGACGATGACGAAGGCCCTCAACCAGGCCCTACGCGACAGCTTGGCCGAAGACGAGAACGTCCTGGTCTACGGTGAAGACGTCGGTCGCCTCGGCGGAGTCTTCCGTGTCACGGAGGGCCTGCGGAAGGAGTTCGGTCCCGAGCGAGTCTGGGACTCCCCGTTGGCGGAGTCCGGGATCGTCGGCACCGCGATCGGCATGGCGATGGCCGGGATGCGACCGGTCATCGAGATGCAGTTCGACGCCTACGCCTACCCCGCGTTCGAGCAGATCGTGTCCCACGTGGCGAAGATGCGCAATCGCACGAAGGGCCACATCAGCCTGCCCTTGACGATCAGAATCCCCTATGCCGGAGACATCGGCGGCGTCGAGCACCACTCGGACTCCTCCGAGGCCTACTGGTGTTCGACCCCGGGCCTGACCGTTGTCACCCCCTCGAATCCGGCCGACGCCTACTCCCTGCTGCGCGAGTCGATCGCCTCCGAGGACCCCGTGATCTTCATGGAACCCAAGTCGCGGTATTGGATGAAGGACGAGCTGAGCCTGCCCGTGCAGACCGCGCCGATGAATCAGGCGCAGGTTGTCCGCGAAGGCTCGGATGTGACCCTGCTTGCCTATGGGCCCACCGTGCGCACCGCACTGTCCGCAGCCGAGGAGGGCGCCGAACACGGTCTGTCGATCGAGGTCATCGACCTCCGCACCCTGTCCCCCTTCGACGATGCGACCGTGTCCACCTCGGTGCGCAAGACCTCGCGTGCCGCGATCATCCACGAGGCCGCCCAGTTCGGCGGCTACGGCGCCGAGGTGGCCGCCCGCGTCACCGAGGCCAACTTCACCCACCTGTCGGCCCCGATCCTGCGAATCACCGGGTTCGACGTGCCCTACCCATCCCCGAAGCTCGAGGAGTATTTCTTGCCGACCGCCGAACGCGTTCTCGACGCCCTCGAATCCTGGGATTGGGAGCTGTGATGAGTGCCGAGACGAGTGTGTCCGGTGCTGCCGGCTCCGCGACGAACGCCCGCGATTTCATCCTCCCCGACCTGGGCGAGGGCCTGACCGAGGCCGAGCTCATCAGCTGGCTGGTCAAGGTCGGCGACGAGGTCCATGTGGATCAGATGGTCGTCGAGGTCGAGTCGGCCAAGAGCGTCGTCGAGCTGCCGTCGCCATTCGCCGGTCGGATCGAGGCGCTGCACGCGAACGCCGGTGACACCGTCTCCGCAGGTCAGACCCTGCTCTCCGTCGCCGAGGTGGGCCCTGGCTTGAGTGCGGACGTTGACGCCGGAGCTGGCCCCGACTCGAGCGAGGCATCCGCCTCGGGGTCAGGTTCTGACAGTGGCGGTGCGAACCTCATCGGCTACGGAACGTCCGAGCCCAAAGCACGGTCGATGAAGCAGCGGTCCTTCGGGGCGAAACCGTCCTCACCGAGCGTGCCGTCACCACCGTCGGCGGCCACTCCCCCGGCCTCCGAGCCCACAGCCCAGTCCGGTGCCGTATCCAGTGCCGAGCCCGCAGCCGAAATCTCGCCGGTGTCCTCTCCTATCGTGCGCAAGCTTGCCAAAGACAATGGACTCAGCGCCAAACATCTCCCGGGCACAGGACCTGGCGGCACCGTCACCAGGGCGGATGTTCTCAAGGCCATCGAATCGGGCACCACGGCCGTGAGCACGGCAGCGCCCACGCGCCCAGTCACCACCGGCAGCACCTCGGCGGGGGAAGAATCGACCAGCGGCGATACCCGGTCTGCGATCACGGGATTGCGCAAGGTCGTATCCGAACGTCTGACGAAGTCGCGGCAGGAGATTCCCGAGGCGACGATCTGGCTCGACGTCGACGCCACGGAACTGCTCAATACGAAACGCACCCTCGAGGCGAGGACCGGGGAGAAGTACTCACTGCTCTCTCTCGTGGCCCGCTTCGTCGTCGCCGGGCTGAAGAAGTTCCCGATCATCAACTCCTCGATCGACACCGAGGCCAACGAGATCGTCACCCACGGGGGCATCAACCTCGGCCTGGCCGCGCAGACACCGCGGGGCCTCATGGTTCCCGTCGTCCACGGCGCCGATCAGATGAGCCTGCGACAGCTGCGCGACTCCGTGTCCGAGACCGTCGGCAAGGCTTCGACCGGCAAGTTCAGCTCTCAGGAGCTGACCGGCGGCACGTTCACGCTCAACAACTACGGCGTGTTCGGAGTCGACGGCTCTGCGCCGATCATCAATCTGCCTGAGATCGCGATGCTCGGCCTCGGACGGATCAAGGAGCGCCCCTGGGTCGTTAACGGGGAACTCAGCGTCCGCAAGGTCATGTTCCTGTCATTCGTCTTCGACCACCGCGCCTGCGACGGTGCCGAACCGAGCCAGTTCCTCACCTTCGTCGCCGACTGCATCGAGAACCCGATCTCCCTGCTGCCGGAGCTGTGATCAGAGGCGCTTCACTTGAGTGTCCCTGCCCGTGCCCGTGGTTTCCGATTCTGCCGACCGACTCGGCGGCAGTCGGTGCGAGTTCGGGTGGGAACACAAGACTGAGCACATCAAGCTCAAAGGTAAAATTGTCTCCCAGAAGCGACCGGGTGGCGCTTCCTGACTATGAACGAAGGAGCCGCGCCTCACATGCCAGAGACAGTTGATCGAATCGACTATATCGTCGTTCCCGCGATACAGAAGCTGCTGTCGGACACCGAGTTCGAGCATCTTTCCATCGAAACCGAGGGGAACAAACTCAGCCTCCTCTTGGCGAAGATTCGCGCTGGTGGAGAGACCTTCAGCATCGTTATGCACGACTCCGAAACAGAAGAAACGATGATAGAGGCGAAGGAACGATTCTTCGATCAGCTTCAATCTGAGATAGCTGAATCTAGCTTCGGCTGGGGCCAGTTGAGGGAATAGACCTTCAGCCTCCTCTCTTTTGAGGAATCCGCTCCCGAAATACTAGCTATTAGAGCGCCCGGCCCGTGAACCATCACAGGCACAGGCCGGGCCCTCCCTTTCGCGCCACTGAAGGCAAGCTTCGGGGGACGCTGTGAACATCCCGCTCGGATAGATTCCACATTTCGGAACGACTTCCACCTCCCGTGACACACACCACTAACCTGGCGCAGGCCGCTCACCTGCGGTGTCCATTCGATGGAGAAGAGGTTGCGCATGTCAGGGGTTCAGGATTCACCACTGCCGCCGAGGCCACCTCGGCGGCGGTACTCATTGCTCTTCCTCATCGTTCCGGTCGTGCTCTACGTCCTCACGCCGTTCGTCGCGAATTCGATCGAGCCACGCATCTTCGGGATACCGTTCATCCTCACCTACACGGTCATCGTCACGATCCTCACCTGGTTCTTCGTGTGGATGGCCGCCCGTGGTGACCATTACTACCGCGGTGACAAGGCCGAATACGTCCCGGCCGATGTCGCCTTCGGCGAGGACTTCCCGATCGAGGAGGCCAGCAAATGAGCACCTCGGCAGTCATCGCCTGCATCATCTTCGGCCTCAGTATGCTCGCGACCATCGGGATCGGCGTCTGGTCGGGCCGTGGGCGTGAGAAGTCACTCGACGAATGGTCGGTCTCTGGCCGTGGCCTCGGGTTCGTCTTCATCCTCCTGCTCATGGCCGGCGAGACCTATACGAGCTTCTCGTTCCTCGGCACAGCAGGATGGTCGTATTCCTATGGTGTGCCGATCCTCTACCTCATCGGCTATCTCAGCGTCGGACTCGTCGTCGCCTACCTCGTCGGCCCACTGTTCTGGACCTATGCGGCCAGGCACAAGCTCGTCAGCCTCTCCGATATCGTCGAACACCGCTTCCGTTCCCGGGGCCTGGCGATCCTCGTCGCCGTGCTCGCGACCGTGTTCATCGTGCCCTACATCCAGCTCCAGATTCAGGGCATGGGTGCAGTCGTCAACGCCATGAGCTACGGGGCGATCGACCTCAAGGTCGCCGCCATCATCTCCTTCATCGTCGCTGAGACGTTCATCCTCTTCTCCGGTCTGCGCGGTTCAGCCTGGGTGAGTGCGCTCAAAGACGGGCTCGTCATCCTCGCCGTGGCCTTCCTCGCCGTCTACGTGCCGCTGCACTACTTCGACGGACTGGGCGAACTCCTCGACCGACTCGTGACCGAGAAGTCCCAGTGGCTGACCTTCCCCGGCGCCGGCGAGGGAACCTACGGAAGCGCCTGGTTCATCTCCACGATCATCCTCAACGGAATCACGATCACCGTCTTCCCCACGTCGATCGCCGGATACCTCTCCGGCACCTCGGCGAACACACTGCGCCGCAACTCCATCATCCTGCCCTGGTACCAACTGCTCCTGCTCGTGCCAATGATGGTCGGCGTGGCAGCGCTCTTCGTCATCCCCGCCCTCAAGGACGCTGACCTGGCACTGTTCTCCGTAGTCATCGACTCGCTGCCGGCCCCACTTGTCGCCGTCATCGGCGTCGCGGGTGCGCTGTCAGCCATCGTGCCGATGAGCGTGTATATGCTCTCCATCGGTTCGATGTGGGGCCGGACCGTGCTCGGCGGAGGGCTGTCTGGCCCGAAGAACTCTGCATCGATGACGAAGGACCAACTTGCCGCTCGGGGCCTGCGCCAGAAGACTCTATCCCAGTGGGTGTGCCTCATCGTCGGCGTGATTGCCCTGGTGATGAGCCTGCTCATGCCCGATGCCCTCGTCGAACTCTCCGTGCTCAGCTACGAGGGCCTGGCGCAGGTCGTGCCCGCCGCACTGCTCGCCCTCTACTGGCCGCGCATGAGCAAACAGGCCGCGGCCACCGGACTCATCGTCGGTTCGGTGACCATGGTCGCCCTGCACTACACGGGCAACGATCCCCTGCTGGGCATCAACGGCGGCCTGTGGGCGATCGCTGCCAACCTCCTCGTCGTCGTCATCGTCACCCTGGCCAAGCCGGACCCGCGATGGAAACCCCGTGCCGAGAGGCAGGCAAGCGCCGAGGCGGTCGCCTAGGCTCTCGCTCGACGCCGGCTCAACGTTGAACGAGTCCAGGGAGGGCTCCAGCCTCAGCCTGAGTAGACCTCGTCGCCACCGACATAGGTCGCGCGCACGTCGATGTCCGCAATCCCCTGTGGGTCGATGCTCAAGGGGTTCTCGCCGAGGACGGTGAAGTCAGCGAGGTATCCCGGGGCCAGCCTGCCCTTGTAGGACTCCTCCCCTGATGCCTCGGCGGATCCGAGGGTGAAGATCGACAGCGCTTCGGCTGCGCTGACCTTCTGTGAGGCTCCGACGGTGACCCCGTCGTCGACGCCGGTGCGGGTGATGAGTGACTGCAGTCCGAACAGCGGCTGGTAGGGCCCGCACGGATAGTCCGATGATCCTGCCACCGTGACCCCAGCGTCGAGGAACGAGCGGTGAGCGAACATCCTCTCCATTCTCTCCTCGCCGTACCAGGAGTTCAGCGCCCCGCCGTGATAGCCGGGATATCCGGCGAAGGGGACGGCGATCGCGCCGAGGCGCTTCATCCGCTCGAGGACGTCGTCGTCGATGAGGCTGCAGTGTTCGATCCGGTGGCGCAGGCCTGGGCGCGGGATCCGGCGAGCAACGTCTTCGAAGGCGTCGAGGACGAGTCGGATCGCGGCATCGCCGTTGGCGTGGACGCCGATCCGGTTGCCATCGGCATGGACGCGTTCGACATTGGCCCGCAGCTCCTCGGTCGAGGTGGTCTGCACGCCCTGATAGTTCGGGTCGGTGAAGGGTTCGGAGAGCAGGCATGTCCGCCCGCCGATCGCTCCGTCGAGGAAGGCTTTGACGCCGATGAGCTTGAGTCGGTCGTCTCCGAAGCCGCTGCCCACACCCAGGTCGACGGCCTTGTCATAGTGGTCGATGGACAGGAGCATGCCGATGCGCAGGCCGAGCGCATCCCCGGCGCGCACGGCGGAGAGGATCCCAATGTCCTGAGGGCTGATGAGTGCGTCGCAGATCGAAGTCAGACCTGCGGCGTTCCACTTCGCGATGGTCCGCGCGGCACCGAGCTGCAGGTCTTCGACCGTGTCACCGGGAATGAAACGCTCCCCGCGGGCAGTGGCCGGCATGACCACGTTCATCAGGGCCCGCTCGATGAGCTTCCCGTTGAGCCGACCGTCGGAATAGCGGTCATAGCGGCCGCCGTCCGGGTCGGGCGAGGACTCTTCGATGCCGAGGAATCGCAGTCCGGCAGAATTCACCACGCCCCAGTGCCCGGCGACATGGTTGACGAGAACCGGGGTCTCAGGCGCGATCCGGTCAAGTTCGTCGCGGAGGACGATCCCGGTCTTCTCATCGTCGTAGCGACTGCCCTTGACCCACACCCACGCCGAGGTGGCGCTGACCTCGGCGGCGATCGTGTCCAGAAGCGTGGGAACATTTGCCACCGCTTCGTGGGACAGGTCGAGGTGGAGGGCATCACCGGCAGTCAGAGCGAGGTGGATGTGGGCGTCGTTGAGGCCGGGGATGATGTTCGAGTCACCGAAGTCGAGCACCTCGGCGGCGGGGAATCTGTCTCTCAGTTCTGACACTGAGCCGGTGGCGGTGATGGTCTCGCCAGTGATCGCGAGCGCCTCGGGTTCCGGGGCCGTTTCCGCCTGCGACACGATCGACTTCGCGCGCACGATCGTCGGTGTTCTCTCCTCCATTGGATGCTCCGTCTCTGCAGCTGGTGTGAGTTGCCCACCATCGTGCCACGTCACAGAACCCAACGCCGAACACTGCTCACCCGTCGAGCAGTGCCGCCGCGTACATCGGACGAGCGGCGTCGGCGCTCGGCGGGTGGAACAGTCCGGCGGTCGCATCCCGGTAGAGGCGTGAGAGTTCGTGGCTGTTGTCGAAGCCGCTGCCACCCGAGCACATGAGTGCCGTCTCGGCCGCGCTCCGAGCCGCGTCGGAGGCCTTGATCCGGGCTCCCACCAGCCGCAACGGCCAGCCTGCACCATGATCGACGAGGTCGTCGAAGTCTCTCGTATACGCGTCGAGCATCGCGGGGACGGTCAGGTAGTCGAGGTGCGCGTCGGCGAGACGTGCGCGAGTCTCGAACACCTCGGCGAAGGTCGTTCCGGACTTCGCGGACTTGCGCCTCTTCAGGCCCGCGGCCCCGAGCTCCAAGGCGCGAGCGGCCACACCGGCATAGACCGAGGCGATGAGCAGCTGGAAGTTGCTCGTGATTGCGAAGGTCAGCAGATCGGGGTGCTTGCCGGCCGGGATCGTGCGTGAGACCCGCTCGGGGCGCATGCGCACGTTGTCGAGGATCGTTGCCCGCGACTGCGAGGCCCGCATGCCCATCACGTCCCACTGATCAGAGACCGTGATGCCTTCGGCGCCGCGTTCGATGAAGCCGTACACCAGCTCGCCCTCTGCCGGTTCGTCGGCATCGGGACCGGCGATGCCGTCATCGTCGGGAGTGATCGCGCCGTGGACGATGAGACGCGTCCACACGGGTGAGAGCGAAGTGAAGATCTTCACGCCCGAGAGCAGATAGCCGCCGTCCGGCTGCGGTTCGGCAACCGTGTTCGAGCCCTGCATGACCCAATCGTTCGACGGTTCGGAGATGCCGAAAGCGAAGATCTCACCGGCCATGACCTCGTCGAACACCCAGTTCAAGGAGTCATCGCCGCGGTCGTTGAGTGCCTTGACGACACCGGTGCACATGAGGTGCATGTTGATCGCCAACGCCGTGGCCGGAGCCGCCGAGGCCAGTCGCTGCTGCAGGCGCGAGACCTCGTGCAGACTCAGGCCCGGTCCGCCATGGGTCTCGGGGATGAACAGCGTGAGGTAGCCCAGCGATCTCAGCTCCTCGAGGTCTTCATCGAAGAACCGGTTCTCCCGGTCATAGATGCCCGCACGTTCGCGAAAACGCTCGAGCACCTCGGCGGGCAGGTATGTCTCGGCAAGCTCGCCGAGGCGGGTCTCACGGTCGCTCATCATCTCTCCTTCAACGTGGGGCAGGTTCACTTCAACGTTAGGCGCGTTCAGTTCAGCGTTCGGTGGGGTCAGTCTGGGTGCCGGGTCGTCGCAGCACGATCGCTCCGTTGTGCCCGCCGAAGCCGAACGACGTCGACAAGACGGTGTCGACGGACTCGTCAGCTCCATCTTCTGATTCGTCGGTCCTAGCAAGACTGCGGGCTTCACCTGCAACGATGTCCCAGCCCTCGAATTCAGGCTCGCCGAGGTTGATCGTCGGGGGCAGCGTCTGCGCGATCATCGTGCGGATCGCGATGATCGCCTCGACGATGCCCGAAGCCCCGAGGAGGTGCCCGGTCGACGATTTCGTGGCGCTGATCGGGATCGATCGGGCCGCCGTTCCCAGCGCCGCGTCGAAGGCATGGAGCTCGGCCGCATCCCCCGCCGAGGTACCGGTCGCGTGAGCGTTGATGTGGTGGATGTCGGTCGCGCTGAGTCCCGCATCGGCCAGGGCCTCGCGCACCGCTGAGGCGGCGCCGCGTCCTTCGGGGTGCGGGTTCGTCGGATGGTGGGCATCGCTGGCGGCTCCGAAACCGGCGAGCTCGGCCAGTACGGTGGCTCCGCGGGCGGCGGCGGCCTCCTCTGATTCTAGGAGGATCGCGGCGGCGCCCTGGCTCATGACGAAGCCGGTTCGGTCTTTGTCGAAGGGTCGGCTGGCGCTGGTCGGATCGTCTTCGAAGCCGGCGGTGAGCGCCCGCATGTTCGCGTTCGAGGCGAGGTTGACCGGGTTGAGGCAGTCCTCCATGCCGACGACGAGCACCGCATCGGCATATCCGTGGCGGATGCGCCGCAGTCCTTCGCCGAGGCCGATGGCCCCGGACGCGCACGTGGCCGAGACTCCCTGTCCGGGGCCGCGGATGTCGTAGCGCTGGCTCAGCAATGCCGCGGCCGAGTCAGGGGCGCCGTGGATCGCCAGCGTCAACGGGACCGAACGCGGTCCACCCTCGAGCAGCGCCCGGGTCGCGGACTGCATGGCGTCGACGGGTCCGGAGCCGGTTGCGGCGATGACGGCGACGCGGGATCGGTCCCAGGGAAAGGTGTCGCCGCCTGCCGCGATGGCGACCCCCGCCTGCGCGAGGGCCTGGTCGGCGGCGGCGATGGCCCAGTGCTGAACCGGGCTGAGTCTCCGGGCGAGAGATCGGGGCAGCACAGCCTCGGCGTCGAAGCCCTTCACCTGTCCGCCGATGCGCACGGCCAGGTCAGCGAACTGCTCGCCCTCGAGCAGGCCGATCGCGCTGGTCCCGGTGACCACGGAATTCCACAGAGAATCCACGTCAAGCCCGCTCGGGGTGATCGCACCCATTCCGGTCACGACGACCCTGCGATTGACGGTCCTGTGATTGACGGCCCCGCCATTGACGGTCCTGTGATTCTCGTTCGCGCTCACAGGCGCTGTCCTTGTCCGTCCATGATGAGGTCAACGGTTTCGGCCCGCCGAATCTTCCCACCCACCGTTCGCGGCAGACGTTCGAGCACGTAGACGCGGCGCGGAACGAATTGCGGGGCCAGCCGAGCACGGGCATGTTCAAGCAGCGCAGCTTTGCTGATGACAACTGCGCCCCCGTCAGGAGCACTCGTGTCGATCGCGCCCGAGTCGACCGCCGCCGATTCGACGACAAGGGCGATCACGCTGCCCAGACTTGCATCATCCAGGGCGATCGCACACACCTCGCCGAGGTTGTCGTACGTCTCGAACGCACGCTCGACCTCGGGGAGGGAGACCTTGTGACCACCGGTGATCGCGATGTCTCCGGCCCGGCCGGCCAGCTGCAGCATGCCGTTCTCAATCCGTCCTTGGTCGTTGACCGTGGCCCAGCCGTCGGGCCCGCGCAATACTGCGTCGGTGGTGCCGGTGACGTAGCCGTCGGAGCACGCGGCCGCGTGGATCCACAACGTGCCGAGCTCCCCTTCAGGAAGTTCGCCAGCGGGAAGTTCGCCAATGGGGATTTCACCATCAGACCGTGCACCATCAGTCCCGAGTTCCCCCGCTTCCGAGGTCGGGTGGACGCCCCTGATCTGCGCCCCGATGCTCGGGTAGATGCTGATCCACGTCCCGTCGCCATCGCGGCTGTCGCCGATGAATCCGATCTCGGCGGCACCGTAATAGCTGATCAGACGGGTACCGGGCAGAACCTCGGCGAGGCGGTCGCGGATGCTCGCAGGCAGGTTGGCTCCGCCCGTGACGACGAGGTCGAGCCGAGTGAAACGTTCGGGGTCACGCCCAGCCGCCTCGGCGAGGGCACGGACGACTGCGGGGACGGCGACGACACGAGTGATGGCCTCGGCTTCGATGCGCCGTCCCATGGCGATCGGTTCGAACTCGTCGGCGACGTGGACGCTGCCCCCGGTGGCGAGGCTCTCGATGACCGCGTAGAGCGTGAGGCTGTAGGACACGGGCCCCGGCGCCAGGGTCGCGACGCCGGGCAGGGGTTCGAGGTGGGCCGCAGAGACGGCGACATTGTCACGATACTGCTGACGCGTCTTGATGAAGGCCTTCGGATTGCTAGTCGTGCCCGATGAGAAGAGCATGAGGAACGGCTCGGCCGCGTCACGAACTGCGGGCGACGCAAGACTCTCGGGAATGGATGCTTCCGGGGCCCCGCACCCTCGGATCTGAGCATCCCCGACGTCTGCTTCGCGGGCCCGGAAGTCGGCGAGGCTGATGACGGTGCCGGTCCAGCCGGTGGCGGCGAGCGCCTCGGCGAGGTCGGTGCTGTCGCTGATGACCAGACCGATTCCGGTGGTGCGGATGACGCCGAGCTGATGGTCCAGCGGCCACCGCGGGTCGATCGTCGCCGACACGGACCGGAAGCCGGCGAGCCCGGCGATGATGCGGGAGGTGTGGAACGCCGAGGTGGTGGTGACGGCCGTAATCGGAATGCCGTGGGTCTCGGGCGCCGGTTCGGGCGGATCCGCCTGCGCGCGGTGGAGGGAATCGACGACGGCGAATATGCGCCGGGAGTCCTCGACGAGCGCGGAATAGCTGAGACGATCATCAGCCCCGACGATCGCGAGCTGGTCGGGAGACTGCTCGGCAACGTCGAGAATCGTCGAGGTGATCGGCAAGTGCGGCCTCCTATTCAGGACTCCGGCGAACCTCTGTCCGCAACGGCAATTCCAGTATAGGGAGCCATCCCCAACGATCCTCCGGACGGTATCCCGCAGACAGACGCGGGCGCCGGGTGAGCAGCGGGTTTGATACCCGCCACATCACCCGACGCCCGCGCTGCGATTCACAACGGCTTGGCCCCGTCTATCAGTCAGTCAGCGACGTAGTACATGCGCTTGTTGACGAATTCGTCCATGCCGTAGGGGCCTAGCTCGCGGCCGAAGCCTGAACGCTTGGTTCCACCGAACGGAATCTCCGCACCCTCGCCACCGGGGGTGTTGACGTTCGACATGCCCACGTCGAGGCGCTGAGCGAGCTTCGCGGCACGCTCTTCGTCCTTCGAGAACACAGCACCGCCGAGGCCGAAGCGCGTGTCATTGGCCAGCTTGAGCGCTTCTTCGTCGCTGCTCACCTTGTAGACGGTGGCCACAGGCCCGAAGAGCTCCTCGCGGTAGGCGTCCATGTCCGAGGTGATCCCGGTCAGCACGGCCGGCGAAACGTAGGCGGAGCCGTCGGTGGCGAGCTCGCCGCCGACGAGGTTCGCGCCCTGCTCGACCGCACGGTCGAGCTGCTTGCGCAGGTTCTCCGCAGCACCGCGCGAGGACAGCGGTGAGTACTTGCCGTCACCAGCCTCGGCGGGGGTGCCCTTCGTCCAATCCTGGGCGCGCTTGGTCAGTCCGGACACGAAGTCGTCGTAGATGTCGTCCATGACGATCATGCGCTTGTTCGCGTTGCAGACCTGGCCGGTGTTGTAGAGGCGGGTGCCCCACGCGGTATCGACGGCCTCTTCCATGTTGTCCGTGTCGAGGACGATGTAGGGGTCGGAGCCACCGAGTTCGAGCACGGCCTTCTTGAGGTTCTTGCCAGCGGTGGCGGCCACGGCGGAGCCGGCGCGCTCGGAGCCCGTCAGCGATACGCCTTCGACCCGGTCATCAGCGATGATGGTCTCGATCTGCTCATGCGTGGCGTAGACGTTGTTGTACACGCCGTCGGGGATTCCTGCGTCCTTCATGATGTCGGCGATGACCGCTGACGAACGAGGGCAGATCTCCGCGTGCTTGAGGATGATCGTGTTGCCGAGCACGAGGTTCGGCGCCGCAAAACGCGCGACCTGGTAGTACGGGAAGTTCCAGGGCATGATGCCCAGGAGCGGTCCGACGGGCCGGCGCTGAATGAACGCCTTGCCGCCAGACATCGACTTGATGGGCTCGTCCTTGGCGAACTCCGGGCCGTTGTCCGCGTAGTAGTTGAAGATGGCTTCGCAGAACTCGGCCTCTTCGATGCCTTCGGCGACGGGCTTGCCCATCTCCTCGGCGATGATCTTCGCGAGTTCTTCCTTGCGCTCACCGAAGGCCGCCGCGACCTTGTTCACGACTGCGGCGCGTTCCTCGATCGTCTTCTCTCGCCAGCTCAGGAAGCCCTTGTGAGCCGCGTCGAGGATCTCTTCGATCTGCGCGTCAGTGGCGTTGTCGAACTTCTCGACGACCTCACCCGTGGCCGGGTTCTCGACACGGTAGCCGCCTGCAGCACTGCCTACATTGCTCATTCCAGACTCCTTTGACTAATGGCGCCCGGGTGGCGCCGGATAAGGCACTTGCATCGCTGTTCACCGCCGAAATCGACGGATCGCGTATGTCTGCCTCTCACGCTATCAACACGTGACGTGCGCAACAAGTGGCGGAAGCTGGGGGAATCATCAGTTCACGACGACCCGGGCCGCCCTCGCCGAGGAAGTGCGGATTTCGTGGGTAATGTCACGAAATCCGCATCCTCAACGAAAAGCACTCACGATTTCGGCACTATGTGGACCGGCTCTGCGTTGCGACGAAGCGCCTCAGAAGATCGAGCTGTAGGCGTTGAGCGCCAGCTGACCGCCGAGGTGGGCGTAGAGGACGGTGGAATCCTTCGCGATCGCGCGCTGGTTTTCGCCATCTGCCTGACCTCCGTCCCCTGCCTGGCCTCCGTCCTCCCCGCGACTCCCGAAATCAGTTTTGCCGACGAGATCGATCAGTCCAGCCATCGACTTGCCCTCGTAGACGGGGTCGAGGATGACGCCCTCGAGCTCGGCCGTCGTGCGGATCGCGTTGACCGTTGACTCATCGGGGATGCCATAGGCAGGGCCTTCCCATCCGGGACGGATATCGACATCGTCATCGGTGATCTCCCGACCGAGGCCGATGAGTTCTGCCGCATTGTTCGCGATGCGTTTGACCTGGTCACGTGTCTTATCTAGGGTCGCAGAGGCGTCGATGCCGATGACCCGGCGCTTCGGCCCACCGGCTGCCTCGAGGGCGGCGAAGCCTGCGATCATTCCCGCGTGGGTCGACCCGGTCACCGTGCACACGACGATGGTGTCGAAGAATACGCCGAGTTCCTTCTCCTGCTCGGCGACCTCATAAGCCCAGTTGACGAAGCCGAGGGCGCCGAACTTGTGCTCCGACGCTCCTGCCGGGATCGGGTAGGGCTTGCCCCCTGCGGCCTCGACCTCGGCGATTGCGTGCTCCCAGCTCGAGCGGATGCCGATATCGAACCCGGCCGAATCGAGGTGCACATCGGCACCCATGATGCGGGAAAGTTCAATATTGCCGACCTTGTCGTTGACCGGGTCGTCCCAGTCGACCCAGCGCTCCTGCACGAGGCGCGACTTCAGTCCGAGGTGAGCAGCGACGGCAGCGACCTGGCGCGTGTGATTCGACTGGTAGCCGCCGATCGAGACTAAGGTGTCCGCGCCGGAGGCGAGGATGTCGGGAACGATGTATTCGAGCTTGCGGGTCTTGTTGCCGCCGAACGCTAGACCGGAGTTCACATCCTCGCGCTTGGCCCACACCCGAGCCCCGCCGAGGTGGTCGCTGAGTCGCTTCAGCTCGTGGACCGGGCTGGGCCCGAAGGTCAGCGGGTAACGTTCGAAATCGGTGATTGACATGGTGTCCTCTTCGTGTTGTGAGTGTGACTGTGACTGTGGTGCGACTGTGACCGTGGCGTGAGTGTGACCGTGGCGAGTGTGGCAGCCAGGTGCATGTGGCGGACGGAGGCGGACCGGAGGCGACGCTTCCTGTGCAATCCCGCCCCATACAAGTCCCGCCCGCCCCATCCGTAATATGCAATATATTGCATTCTGGAAGTGACTACAATAGATCGAGCAGGACGTCCCACATGCCAGGATCAGGAAGGTTCACGAGTGCCGATCCCCACGAATTCACCGGTGCCCCATCGCCGCCTGCTGCGCGATGACGTCTACCGCTCGATCCGCGATGCGATTGTGCGCGGGCAGCTTGCCCCCGGCGAACAGCTGCGCGATCAGGAACTGGGCGCATGGCTGCAGGTCTCGCGGACACCAGTGAGAGAAGCTCTGCAACGTCTGGCACAGGCCGGACTCGTCGTGGCTCAGCCCGGGAGGATGACCCGGGTCGCACCGGAGGATCCGGACACCATCGCCCATGCCCGCCAGATCGCAGCCGAACTGCATGCACTCGCAATGAGCCTCGCCTTTGCCTCGCTCACCGATTCGGACCTGCAGGCGATGGAAACAGCCAACGACGAACTTCGCTCCGCATTGAACAACGCCGAAATCGACGCAGCTGTCACCGCTGACGACGACTTCCACGACGTGGCGCTGACCAGGAGCGGCAATCCGCTCATCCCCGACCACCTCGAAGTCGTCACGGCCACCCTGCGCCGGACCGAACATCTGCATTTCGACTCGCTGAAGGGATCGGCCTCACCTGACCAGCATGCACGGATCATTGCGGCCGTGCGCGCAAGCGACCAGGCGAGCGCCGTTGAGCTGACCCGCGAGAACTGGTCGACACTGGCCACCGACAATGGAGAACACTGACGTCGCGGCCTGAACTCACCGGCCCGGCCATCTGACCGCACTCACTCACCCTCTCTGCGAGCGTTCCAACTTCTTGACCCTGAGGGAATCCCGCACCTCACGGAGCTTGTCGCGCTTTCGCCGACGGCCCGCCTCGGCGGCCTTGATCTGTTCGGCAGTCGGCTCATGGTCGCCCATGCCGACCTGCAGTTCAGCGGGGGTGACTTCCCGCATGACTCCGACATCGATCCGCTTGCGCAGGCGCAAGATCTCAAGCCTGAGGATGCGAGACAGGAAGTAGAGACCGAGCAGGTTGGGGAAGGCCATGAGGAAGAAGATCGCGTCGGAGAACGCGATGACCGACTCGAGTGACATCGATGCACCGACGATCACGGCGAGTATCCAGAAGACCTGGTAGGCCTTGTCTGCCACCCTCGAGTTGCCCGTCAGGTAGCCCAGAGCCTGCTGACCGTAGTACCCGTAGGCGAGGATCGTCGAGAACGCGAAGAGCACGACGCAGATCGTCAGCAGGATCGGGAACCAGCCGGTCACGGTGGCGAAGGCCTCCGAGGTCAGCCCGATCCCATCCTCCGTGGATGAGCCGTAGAGGCCTGCGGTGATGATCGCCAGCGAAGTCAGGGTGCAGATGATGACCGAGTCGATGAGCGGTTCCCACATCGCCGCGAACCCCTCGGTCGCGGGCTTCGTCGTCTTCGACGCCGCGTGCGCCATACCGGCCGAACCGACCCCGGCTGCGTTCGAGAACAGAGCGCGCTGGATGCCGACGATCGCGACGCCGATGATTCCACCGGTGACGCCGTCGGGGCTGAATGCACCGGTGAACATGAGGGCGAAGGCATGCGGGATCTCGCCGGCATTCACGACGAGGATGACCGCGACACTGAGGAAGTAGAGTATCGCCATCATCGGAGTCAGCTTCGACGTCCACTGTCCGATCTTCTTGATGCCGCCGAGGATGACCAACGCGGTCAGCGCAGCGATGACGGCGCCGATGAGCCACAATTTGCCGTCGAGGAAGCTGTCGTCGCCGCCGGTGGCCTTGACCAGGATCGATGCCGCCTGGTTAGCCTGGAAGAGATTTCCCGCACCGATCACGCCGATGACGGTGGTGATCGCATAGAAGAAGGCGAGGAACTTGCCGAGTTTGGGTCGCCCGATCTCCGCGAGCCCATCGCGCAGGTAGTACATCGGTCCGCCTGAGACGGTTCCGTCCGAGTTGATCTGGCGGTACTTCACGCCGAGCGTGGCCTCGGCCATCTTCACTGTCATTGCGAAGAAGCCGAAGATGATGATCCACAGTGCCGCTCCCGGCCCGCCGATGGTGATGGCGACAGCGACGCCGGCGATGTTGCCAAGGCCGACGGTGCCCGAGAGCTCGGTGGCGAGTGCCTGGAAGCTCGAGACCTGTCCGGGGTCCGTCTTGCGGGTGAAGCGACCGCGGATGATGCCGATCGAATACCTCAGCCCGGTGACCGGCTGAAAGCGCAGATAGATGGTGAGGAACACCGCGGCGGCCATGAGCCAGACGACGATGAGGGGAATGCCGACACCGCCGATGGTGAGCTCGAAGAAGACGATATTGCTGAAAGCCTGCGCGATCGGGCCGACGAACGACTCGATCGCCTGGTCCACGCCCCCAGCAGCAGTGATGGAGGGTGCGGCGGTCATGATGTCAGAGGCTCTGACACCTGATGCAGTGACATCAGAGGCAGTGGAATCAAGGTCTGCGAGGGGAGGCATCTGGACGACAGTGTCAGTGATGGAGTTCATTCTCACGGGCGCAAATAGCGATTCGTCCGGAGGATCGGTCCGGCACCGGCGCCTGCCAACAACCTAGCAAGCGCAAAGGGTCTTGTCAGGTTGTGTTGATCAATTGTTCAGTTTGATGCGGTTCCGACCAGGCACCTTCGCCCCCTGAAACACGAATCCGCACGTCAGCGGAACAGTCTTCCACTACAGAGTTTTTCACCGAACGATTCATCAGCCAGCAGCTGTTGACGCGGAAATCATGACCGATATACTCGTCGGTAACACCCCGTGGTAACTTACGTCACAATTGCGGCGCCTACATAGTAGTCGGTGTCAGGAGGAGAAACAATGAAGTTCCCGAAGTTCAACACCATCCGCAAAATCGGCTCATCGCACACAGGAAGAATCGCCATGGTCGCGATTCCTGCAGGCATCGTCTCCGCCGCCCTGATGGGCGGAGTCGCCCAGGGCGCTGTCCCGGTCTCGTTCGCGGTATCCGGGACTCAGTTCCAGATCACCTCGTCGCAGCTTGAGGGAACCGGGTTCTCCCAGTACAGCGGGACAGCGAAGGACGCCAAGGGTGAACAGCACGATGTGGTTACCGCCAACATCAAGGATGCTACCCTCGCGAATCTCTGCCAGTCGGCAGTCACGAAGACACCGATGGGCAAAGTCGGCATCCTCATCAAGGCTGGCGGCGGGAAAGAACCAGCATCCGCGAAGGACCTGCAGATCGGGATGACGGGACTCCGGGGCGACGCCGAGTTCAAGAACATTCGGATCGGCGTCGACGCATCCGACGTCAGTACTAAGAACAAGGGCTCCAAGGGTGACTTCGCCCAGGACGCCGACACCGTTTCGATCAAGAACCTGGAACAGGACTCGTGGAGCACCACGGCTTCGGTCTTCACTCTCAAAGACATGTCACTGAAGCTGACTGACGGATCCGAGACGTGCTTCTGATGAGAGAATCATCAACCAGCGAGCACCAGACCAGCGAATTTGCACTGACGCGGCGAAGCCGTCGCAACGCTGAGAAGGGCACGACCACCATGGACCATTCCACACCGGAGGACGACTCCATTCAGGAGATCGACTCGAATCCGGAGAATGACGAGTCCGGTCAGGACAGCTCGCAGCAGCGCCCCGGCTTCCGTCACTGGCGCAGGCAACGACCATTCATCAGCGGGGTGCTGGTGGTGCTGGGGGGTATCGAGCTCTTCTTCTCCGGCCAACTCGATACCGGGAACCTGCACATTCAATTCGGCATCGAGGGTCTGCAAGCCACGATCATTCCGATCGCTCTCGTGGTGCTCGGGCTGTTCGCAATCTTCCAGCCCAAGCAGCACATGTTCTACGGGATCATCGCTCTCGTGCTCGCTGTCTACTCACTGATCGGTGTGAACCTCGGCGGATTCATCATCGGCATGCTGCTGGCCAGCATCGGGTCGGTTCTCGTGGTCGCCTGGATGGGACCGCGCGATCCAGTGACGGATGCCGAGCGGAAGGACGGCGAGGCATCCGCAGGCGAAGAAGGGAACTCATGAGGACACCGATCCGCCGTACAGCACTGCTCCTGTCCGTGCTCGCGCTGGCCGTCCCTTCAACTGTGGGAGCGGCGGCACCGGAAGCCGAGTCATCTGGAATCTGCCTCCGCATCTTCGGGTGCGAGGAACCAGATAGCAAGGAGCCGAAGGAGCCAGCTGGCAAGAACCCAACCGTTGATCCTGCGGTCCCGGCACCGGCGAAGCCGGATTCGCCGAGTGAGAAGCCGGCGGACCCGGTCAAGCCAGGACCAACCAAGTCTCCTGAGCCGTCCGAGACACCGACCGAGGAACCGACGGATACACCCACAGATGAGCCGACCGACGAACCCACAGAGGAACCGACGGACGATCCATCCGGGATTCCGGCAGAACCTGTCAAGCCGACCGACGATGACGACTCACCGATCTTCACGAAGCATCCGGCAGCGATGGGGTCCGAGTCCCTGTCGTTCTCAGGTCTGAGTGGAATCTCGATCGTCAGGGTTCCGACTGCTGACGGGGGCAAGACAACGGCCCTGAAGATCTCTGCGGATTCGATCTCAATCAAAGGATTCTCGCTCACTGTGAGCCCTCCCGATAAGCCTGCAGGGGGTGGACTGGTGACCAAGGCCGATACGATGACGCTCAAGGGAAACGTCAGTGTCTACATCGGTTCGATCACCGCCACCACCAAGGACGGGAAGTCGCTCACGCTGGGCACGAAGACCGCGCCGCCTTTGGATGACGTCAAACCGGGCCTGCTTCGGGTGACGATGGGTCTTGTCGGCTCCACCGCTGATTCCATCGAATACACGACTACAGATCAGAAGATCAAGGAGCCCTGACCCACCAGGTCACGTCTCTCCTGCTCAACAGCGACCACCTCGCACCGCCTATCCGGCGGCGAGGTGGTCGCTTTCTTCGTGCACTCAGGTAGCTTGCCTGTCACTCAGGTAGCTTGTCTGTCTCTCAGGAAGTCGACGAAACTGTGCGCGAGCGCGCGGTTGATCCGGATCAGTTCAGCGTCCGCCGCGGCGACTTCAGCTTTGATGGACTCGTGGGTCTTCCCCTCCGGCAGGGCGAGCGGATCCGAATTCAACCACTGTTCGATCTGCGCGGAATTGGTCTCGGGGTGAAACTGAGTGCCCCACGCGAATTCGCCGACCCGGTAGCCCTGCACCGGAGCGTCGGATCCCGTCAGCAGCAGTTCGCCGCCGTCCGGCAGCTCCATCTCCTCCTGATGGAAGAGGACGGCCGGGATCGTCGCGCCCGGACCCGCAGGCGACGAGGAGTCGGCAAGGGCCGCAAAGACCGGATCGGACTCCCCCGCCGAGGTGGTGTGCAGATTGTAGATTCCGATCTGTGGCCGTGCACGACGGACGATCCTCGCCGAGGTGGCCGCCGCGAGGAGCTCACCGCCGAGGCAGATGTTGAAGCTGGGGAACTCCCCCGCCACTGACCGCCGAAGCAGCTCTCTGACCTGGGGCAGCCACGGGTTGTCCGTATCGTCCAGGGGTCCTGCCGAGCCGCCTAGAACGATGAGCGCCGCATATCCCTCAAGGCCGGCAGGGAGCGGGTCGTCAAGGTAGGGGCGCAGAATGACCACTTCTGCGCCGGCCTCGACCAGCCATTCGCCGAATCGCCCCGGACCAGCACCGTCTTCGTGCTCGATGACCAAGATTCTCATTTCACTCATGCCGACCATTCTCACCGATCCGGAAGGCGGACTTCGACATAGTCTTGAAACTGGCACAGATGTGAAAATGGCCTGGGGTCGAATCTGACAATCTGGCTCGAGGTTGAATCTGACACTGGGTTGAATCTGACACTGTGGCAGGTGCGTCAATGGCTATGACGACAGCAGCAATTCGCGAACACTGGAGATCGGGAGGTCCACTGATGAAGATCGGTGAATTCGCACGGCTCGGCCAGGTGTCCGTCCGGATGCTCCGGCACTACGAGTCACTTGGCCTGCTGCAGCCGCACGAGGTCGACCGCTTCAGCAGCCATCGCAGCTACTCGGTGGCTCAGCTGACCCGATTGAACCGGATCATGGCGCTGAATTCCCTGGGCATCCCGCTCAGGAAAGTGGCCGAGTTCCTCGACTCCGGCCTCAGCACACCCGAGCTAGTCGACATGCTCGAGCTTCGTCGTCACCAGCTGCAGGCCGAACAAGCGGCCACCGCAGCCACATTGGCCGACGTCGAATTTCGACTGGCCCTTATCGAAAGGACCACCATGGGGCACCCGGACTGCATCATCAAAGAACTGCCCGCAGAGCGGATCATCGGTACCACCGTAAGGCTCGGCGAGCCCCCGTTCGACACCTCAGAGATCGGGCCGCTCTTCGCCCACGTCGCCCAGCAGATCGCGAGCACCGGTGGCGACCCGAGCATCGGTGTCGGCCTGTACACCGACACCGAGGCCGGCACAGAAGTCACGTGCGGCTACCGTGCAAGCCCGGATGGGGGCAACGGGAACACGGGCCTCGAGACCAGCGAACTGCAGATCACCGAGCTGCCGCCCTGCACTGCGGCCACGCTCATCCACGAAGGGTCGATGAGCCGGATCGGCGCGAGCTGGCAGCATCTCTCCGAGTGGTGTGTCACTCAGGGATACTCACTCAACGGCCCGTGCCGTGAGATCTATCTGGAGGCCGGAGACGGCAGCGATGACTCCGACCAGTCGGACTGGGTGGTCGAACTTCAGCAGCCGATCACGAACTGAGCACACGAGTCGGGGCCCG
>NZ_JALDSX010000052.1 GCF_022748595.1 Brevibacterium sp. ZH18
GCCGCCTCGGCGCTTCTGTACATTCAATTCGTGCAAGCAGACTGACAAGCTGACTGAGGAGCTGGACAACGCAACCGGACAGCCTGTTCGCGAAACTCAGCGGTTGGCCACGACAGACGCAGGCTCAGCCCACTAGCCCAATAGCCCACTGCCGCGGGCAGTGGAGTGTCGGCGGTGAGGTTCAGAGCACCGACTGGCCGTAGACGTGACGGCGGACCCAGGAATGCATCGTGATCGCCGCTGCCGCTGCCGCGTTCATCGAACGCGTCGACCCGAACTGCGCGATTGACAGCACGGCGGTGCTCGCCCTGTGCGCCTCTTCGCTCAGCCCCGGGCCCTCCTGTCCGAACAGCAGGAGGCTGGTCTTCGGAAGGTCGTAGGTCTCCAGCGGCACAGAGTCCGGGAAGTTGTCGATCCCGATCAGCGGCACGGAATTGTCCGAACACCACTGCAGCAGGTCGTCGATGCTCGGGTGGTGGATGATGTGCTGGTACTTGTCGGTGACCATGGCACCGCGGCGGTTCCAGCGCCGCCTGCCCACGATATGCACGGCCGCCGCGTTGAAGGCGTTCGCCGTCCTGACGACCGATCCGATGTTGAGGTCGTGCTGCCAGTTCTCAACTCCGACGTGGAATGCGTGGCGGGTCGTATCGAGGTCGGCGACGATCGCCTCGTGCTTCCAGTAGCGATACTTGTCAACGACGTTGCGCCGATCGCCCTCGGCCAGCAGCTCAGGATCGAAGTGCTCAGACACAGGCCAGGGGCCGGTCCATGGACCGACCCCCACCTGCGGTGCACTGTCTAGTGGTGCACTGCCTTCAGTCACAGCTCGTCGTCGGAATCATCCGCCGAGGTGGACGCCGAGCTCTTCGAGCCACTGGCCGTCGAATCCTTCGGCTCACCGACCTTCGAAGCCTTCTCCGCAGTGGCCTTCGCCGCGGTGGCCCTCGCCGGATCGGTCTCGTCGTCGCTCGCCGAGGCGGACGCCGAGTCATCCTCCGAATCCGCCGCGGCGGACTCGAGGTCTGCGTCCGAATCCTTCGCGGCGGCGTCGGACTTCGAATCGGCCGAAGACGCACCGGCAGAGCCGACCGCAACCTTCTGAGCACGCTTGCTCATCTTCACGGTCTTGCCCCCGCGTCCGCCTCCAGTGAGGACCGAGCGCACATAGGCGCCGCCGGCCAGGGAGTGCACGATGAACGCGACCAGAGCCGCAATGGCGACGGCGACGAGGCCCTCCCACCACTGCGGAGGAGCACCGAAGAACCTGGCGGCGATGCCCAGCGGCGACGTGAACGGAGTCCACGACAGAACCTTGGCAACGGTGCCGCTGGCGCCCACGATGACCGGAGCCATGAAGCCTGCCACGGTGAGGATCCCGATGATCGTCACGAACGTCTTCCGCGCCTTGCTGCCGGAGACAGTCGACGCCCACACAAGCAGGGCAAAGACGGTCCACGCGGTGAACAGCAGGGCCAGAGCGAACCAGCCCAGCCCGGGTAGCATGGAGAAGGCCAGCGCAGTCTTGCCCGTGATCGAAAGGCCCAACTCGGCTACGACGACAGCGATGATGAGCTGGACGCCGGTCAGTGTGACCATGCCCGTGATCCTGCCCGACGCCGAGGCGCGGGGAGGGATCGTGGCTGCGATGATCTCGGTGATCCGGTTGCGCTTCTCCAGACGCAGGTTCTGGTACAGCGCGGTGCCGAGCGTGCCAACGACGAGCAGCGAGAACACGACCATCGCCCAGAGCACCGGTTTCGCGATGTCATCCGTGACGGCGGGCGAATTCAGCAGAGTCGCCTCGGTCTTCGGGGCCAGCTTCTCGAGCAGGACCTCTGGCTGCTTGTCCAAGGCGATGATCGTCGGCTGTGCCTGGCCGGTCGGATCCTGGATGAAGGCGGCATCGACCTTGCCCTCACGGACCAGCTTCTCCGCAGCCTGCGCATCCTTGGCATCCGTGATCTTCACGCCGAGCTGCTGCTCGTAGGTCGCGGCCTGCTCGCCCACGCCCACCATCGCCATGCTCGGGGTGCCCGACTTCTCTTCAGAGGCCGAGACGATGCCGGTGATGAGCGCGGCGAGGATGCCGAGCACGATGACCGCACCGGTGACGAGGAAGAGCGGGCTGCGCATGACAGTAGTGCTCTCACGGTTGGACACGAGCCAGGAAGCCTGACGCCTGTTCACGTCGACGAATTCCGAAACCAGCCCGGTCTCGGGAAGCTCCTCCGCCGAAGGGTTGTCCTCGGCCAGCTCGAACGGAACCTCGTCGAGGCCAGCGTCGGCTGCATCGTCGTCGGCCACATCACCCGTCTCGGTCGCGGCAGCGTCGCTCGCAGCACCCTTGGACGCCGTGCCCTTCGTCTTACCCTTCGTCGTGCCCTTCGTCGTGCCCTTCGCCGAGGCGACGCCGGATGCGTCGTCGTCAGCGACGGTGACATCGTCGTCGACCGGGAGTCCCAGGTCGTCGATACTCTCACCGGCAGTGCCCTTCGACACCAGCGGCTCGGGTGAGTTTCCGTCTTTGTCTTCGTCCTTGTGCGCCATCACAAAGCCTCCTTGTACTGCTCGGCCAATGTCGGGCGGACACTCTCGAAACTCTTCACGTCGGCCAGTCCGGCGACGGTCTGTGCTGCGGACTTCGCGTCTGCGGCGCGGAAGCTGAGGACGTTGTCCGCGGTGTCGAGCACCGTCACGTCGCTGATGCCCTGACGCTTCTCGAGCGACTTCGCAGCCGCCTCGGCGTCGGTGAGTTCAACGCGGTACTTCACAGCACCACGGAGCTTCTCGACGCTGCCGGCTGCGCTGATGCGCCCCTGATTGAGGACGACCACGTCATCGGCGTAGGCCTGGGCGGCCTCCCAGTTGTCGGTGGCCAGCAGAACCGGCACTCCCGAAGCGGCATGCGCGCGCAACAGGGACATGACAAGCTCGGTCGACTGCGTATCGAGGCCGGCGAAGGCATCGTCGATGACGACGACGTCCGGATCGGCGGCCAAGGTCGCTGCGATGTCGACACGGGCGATCTCGGTGCCGCTGAGGTTCTTCAGCGGAGCATAGCCGCGGTCGGCGAGTTCAAGACGCGAGAGCAGAGTGAGCGCGTTGCGTTCGGCAGCGCCCAGGGTGATGCCGTGCAGTCGAGCGAGATAGACGATCTGGTCGAGGACCCGCATGTTCGGGTATCCACCACGCTCAGCGGGCAGGTAGCCGAAGTTCTGACGGTCGCCGTAGTCGAGCTCGAAGTCCTCGAGTTCGACCGTGCCCTCATCGGGCGAGATGAGCCCCATGATGACTCGGACAAGTTCGGTCCGGCCCGCCGATCGGGTTCCGACGACGGCAGTGATCCGGCCTGCCTTGGCAGTGAAGCTCACCTCGTCCAGATACGTTCGCTTTCCCTTACTCAGGGAAATCTCTTTCAGTGTGAGCACGCGTCATCCTTACTTTTACTGAGGCAGTACTGTGGGAGTGTCTCATCTATCGTGTTGAATCGACCGAGATGTTTCAAACCAGGACCTTGATTTCGACTGAATTGCCAGTTGAGTCCCAGGTGGTGATCGACGTGGTGATCGACGGACTCGATCGTCGTTCGAGAGGCTGTGCCCGTGTCGGTAGACCGTCGATGAAGTCTCAGTCCAGACCGAGGTCGCTCGTCGTGAGCGCCGTGAGGTACGGAATTCCGGTGGCTTCGACTCGTTCCTTGGCCCCGGTGTCACGGTCCATGACCACGGCCACGGCCACCACCTCGGCGCCGGCTTCCTTGAGCGCTTCGACCGCGGTGAGCACGGAACCGCCGGTCGTCGAGGTGTCCTCGACGGCGACCACGCGCTTGCCCTTGACGTCGGGACCTTCGACCCGGCGCGACATTCCGTGCTTCTTCGCCTCCTTGCGGACGACGAAGGAGTCGACCGGTGCGCCCCGGACGACGGATCGATGCATGACGGCCGTACCGACCGGGTCCGCCCCCATCGTCAGCCCGCCGACCGCATCGATCGAGCCGAGCAGGCCCTCGGCTTCAAGGAGGTCGAGCACGACATCGCCGACCAGAGGTGCCGAGCGATGGTCGAGTGTGACCCGGCGCAGATCAAGGTAGTAGTCCGCTTCCTTGCCCGACGAAAGGGTCACCTTTCCGCGAACTACGGCGAGTTCGTCGATGAGGGCGAGCAGCTGTCGGCGGGTGTCTGCACTATCGGTCATGGGTTCAAGTCTAATCGGCAACCGATGATGGCGTGACCGCACCCACCCTATGGGCGGTGAGGACAGCCCCCACCATCGCCGAGGCGGCCGGAAGTACCGCAGAAATCCCTGAGGTGACGGGGATCACCAGAGCAGACCCGAAACGGTGCGTGAGGATTTCCCCTGACCTGCGTCTGTACCAATGTCATCAAGAATCGGGGCGGCACGACTCGCATCCAGCGAATCTGGCCTACCGTGGACAGCAGGGCTGGAAACGGATCTGCTCGACAGCCCCGATCACCAGTCACCAATGAAGGGACGTGAAGTCACATGGGTTTCATCGCGTATTTGATTCTCGGGCTCATCGCCGGCGCCATCGCCAAGGCCATTCTGCCCGGCAAACAGGGCGGCGGCTGGATCGCCACTCTGATCATCGGCGTCATCGGAGCCATGCTGGGAGGCTGGATCGGAGGCGCTGTCTTCGGCGCGGAGATGGACAAGTTCTTCTCGCTCTCCACCTGGCTGTGCGCCATCGGCGGTTCGCTGATCGTGCTCGTCATCTGGGGATTCATCACCCGCAAGACAGCAAAGAAAACAGCCTGAGCTGCCACGGCTGAGTGAATCTCGGTCGTCTCAACTCAGTGAGCTGGGCTTGCCCTCAGTGACCCAGCTCCGCGCAGAGTGCCGGAATCCGTTCGCGGGTTTCGGCACTCTGTCCATTCACCGACCAACACTCGACGGGCTGCGGCTGACGACCCGCAGGTCGATCTCCAACTGACCCGGGGCGACACCGGCTCCGGCAGCGTCGACGGCCCCGGTGGCGACACCGGCTTCGACGACAGCGCAGATCTCATCGACGATCGCTGCGACCGACCGACTGGCATCGAGGTGGGCGTCGATGCGCACATTCACGCCCTCTCCCCGCGAGGTCACGTCGACGCCGACCGGCTCGCCGCCTGCTCGGCGCAGGACCTTCGCGGTCGCCGTGGCCACCAGATCGCGCAGACCAGGGGCCAGGGCTCGGACTCCGGCAACCGAAGTCACGGACTCGGTCAGCTGCAGCGAGGCGGCGAGTTCGTCGAAATCGATGCCTGCGGGGGCGACTCCCACTTTCCTGTTCGGGTTCACACCATCGGCCTGTGAGCTCATGACAACTCCTCAACGGACATCTTCGCGGACTCGGACCCCTTCACCTGTTCAGTCAACGTGCACATCCTCGGCATTGATATCGATCTCGACGGCGGGGATCCCCAGCTCGGCGACCAACCCGGCGGACACGGCTCGGCGGACCACCTCGGCGGCGGTCACGATCGCGATTCCCGCGCGGATCGACACACTCACCCGCACTCGAGCGGCACTGCCCTGGGGATCTCCGGCGGGCTCGACCTCGACGCTGCGGGCCCGAATCCCGTCCACCGAGTCGACCGCGTCGCGCACGATGGACCGCACAGACGCAGTTGAGATGGAGAACTGGTTGCCGGTCTCGGTCTGCAGCTGGGTCGACGGCCCCCGGTAGAGATCTTGCCTGACCAGAGCCAGAATGCGCTCGCGAACTCCGGCAGTGTCCTCGGGGGCAGGCTTGAACGTGCCCATGTAGTCGTCGATGACATCCCGGAGCTGAGCATCCATCTCCAGATGGGATTCGGCATCGTTGGAGTCCGGCTCGATCATGTCGTGGGGGTCCGGATCGGCTCCGTTGATGGGGCTCGGCTGACTGCCCGAGCCGGCGTTCTGATCGCTCATGTCCATCCTTCCATCCCCTCGATGATGGCAGCCCTGGCCCTGTGGATCCGACCACGCACGCTGCCTTCGCTGATGCCGAGAGTCCGTGCCACCTCGGCGTAGCTGAGTCCTTCCATCTGATGGAGCACCCAGGTTACACGCTGCTCAGACGACAGCGTCGCCAGAACCTCGGAGAAGTGCTCGAGAGCAGTGCGCGCCTCCACCGATTTCTCCACGGACGCACGGGCGTCGGGATGGACGCTCATATCGTCGGGGTCCTGCACATCCGCAGGCCGTGCCATCCGCTTGCGCAGCTGGTCGGTGCATTTGTTCGATGCCAGACGATAGATCCACGTGCCGAATGCGGCAGGCTCGGCCAGCGCGTTAAGTGACTTCCACGCCTGCACCAGTGTGTCCTGGACGACGTCCTCAGCATCCTGCTGATCGCCGAGCGTGCGCAGACAGAATCGCAGGAGCTTCGTCTCGTACCGGTCCACCAGGGACTCGAAGGCATCGATGTCGCCCTCTCTCGCGCGTACGACGAGGGTGACGATGTCGAAATGATCATCTCGCCTAGTCATGTCCACATCGTATGCGACAGATGCAGCAGCAGACGTGCACTGCGCGCGACTTTGCGGAATCGCCTCGCGGTCGCCTTCTGGCCCAGCGAGGGTCCTGTTCTGGCCCAGCGAGGGTCCTGGGAAAAATTATTCGGAATCTGCGTGAGGATCGCACGGACCCTGCGTCTGTATGAGTGTCAGCACCTTCGAGACGAATAGGAAATGCAATGCCTGAAGCGAAGCAGTCCACAGATTCCCAGCGTTCAACCGCCGACGATTCGGTGCGCAGCCCCCTCGTGACCGACATGGGCAACACGACGATCGCAGAGAATGTCGTTGCCAAGCTCACCGGCATCGCCGCGCGCGAAGTGCCCGGCGTCTTCGGTATGGGCAACGCCGCACGCCGCGCCTTCGACAACTTCACCGACCGAATCCCCGGGTCGCAGACCAACGTCTCCGGCGGAGTCTCCGTGGAGAAGGGCGAGAAGCAGACCGCGATCGACCTCACGATCGTCGTCGAGTACGGCACTTCGATCGTCGACGTCGCCGAGGCGATCCGTCGCAACGTCATCCGCGCCGTCGAACAGGGCACCGGACTCCAGGTCGTCGAGGTCAACATCGACGTCGCCGACGTCCACCTCCCCGAGGACGACGATGACCCGCAGCCGAAGTCGGACTCCATCGATCTGTCCTGACACCTGCCCCACCCCACTCACTTGACCGATGAGGCTCCCGGGACCGAGCAGCGTCCCGGGACCTCGTCACCGCCTCGGCGGAAGGAATGACATGTCAAAAACATTCATCGGACTGCTCGTCGGATTGACGCTGGGCATCGTCGCGTACTTCGGAGGATTCCTCGCGTTCCTCATCGTTGCGATCTGCGGCGGGCTCGGCCTTGTCGTCGGCCTCGTCCTCGACGGACGCCTCGACCTGAGCGCGCTCAGTTCGCGTTCGACCACCCGGAGGTAGGATCGTGGCTTCATCACAAGGGAGCCTGACGATCGCGGACAAGGTCATCGAGAAGACGGCTTCCCAGATCCTCAAGGACATGCCCGGAGTCGGCGGCACCAAGTCCGGTCTCTTCGGCTTCGGCGCAAGCTCCGACCTCGACACCCGTCCCTCCGTGGACGTGACCCTGTCGGGTCGAAGCGCCACCCTGTCGGTTCAGCTGGGGCTGGCGTATCCGACCCCCATCACCGAGGCGACCGAAACCATCCGTCGCCACTTGAGTTCCGAACTCGAAGCACACACCGGCGTCACCGTCCGCCAGGTCGACGTCGAAGTGATGTGGCTGAAGCCCAACGCCTCGGGTTCGTCTCGCGGAGTCAGGAGACTGTTATGAGCGCAAAGCTACTGCGCGCGCGTCCGGCCCGCGTCGTCCCGGCCGTCATCGTTGCCATCCTCATCCTGGCCCTGGCCGTCGGCCTCGGCTGGGTCGGCATCGCCGCGATCCTCGCATCGAACGGTGCCATGGACTCCGCCCTGACCGGCGGGGTTCCCGGACTCGACGGAATCGGCTCCCAGCAGTGGGGCTCTCCGGTGATCATCACGATCGGGATCGCGTTGGCCCTCGTGGGGCTCATCCTCGTGATCGCGGCAGTCTCGCCAGGCCACAAGCGACTCACCGGCTACCGGGCTGAGACTCCGGACCATATCGATCGCTTCGAGGTCGCCCTTCCGACATCGGCTCTGTCGAACCTGGCGGCCGCCGCGGCGGATTCAGTCGACGGCGTCTCCAGCGTTCGCGCCGCGTCGAATGCGACGTCGACGAACATCACCTTCACCACCCCGGTCCGCGACAACGCCCAGATCCGGAACGATGTCGATTCCGCAGTCACCGAGCGCTTCGCATCGATCGCCTTCGACCGCACACCGACGGTCAAGGTCCACGCACAGAGGAGGCCAGCATGAGACGCATGGCAGCAGGCGCCAACCGCACGGGCCTGATCATCATCGGCCTGCTGTGCCTCCTGGCCGGGCTCGCCGCACTGGCGATCAGCTTCGGTCTGGCCGAATCCGTCATTCCCGGGCTGAGCTCGGACAAAGATCTCAAGCCCGTCGCCGAGGTGGTCGGCCTCCAGTTCTCGGCCCTCATCGCCATCGTGGCGGCAGTGATCCTCGCAGTGATCGCCGTTCGCTGGCTCGCCGCGCAGGTTCCGCGGAAAGATTCCGCGAAACCGCTCCGCATGCAGCAGGATGCCCGGACCGGAATCACCACAGTGACCGCGAACGTCATCGCCGCGGCAGTGGCCGATGATCTCGAGGCGACTCCCGAGGTCGTCGACGCGCAGGTCATTCTGCGCGGAACCGCTCGAGCACCAGAGCTCATGGTCCATGTCGACGTCGACGAACGCGCCGACATCGATGCGGTCGTCGCAGACATCTCCAACCGAGTCACGCGCAACTGCTCGCAGGCCCTCGGCTCTCGGCTCAGTGCAGTGGGCTTGGAGCTCGGGATCGCTCGG
The DNA here is from genome assembly GCF_022748595.1 of Brevibacterium sp. ZH18. GTDB lineage: Bacteria > Actinomycetota > Actinomycetes > Actinomycetales > Brevibacteriaceae > Brevibacterium. Next base: position 8,924 of record NZ_JALDSX010000052.1, read on the forward strand.
ACACATCAGCGCAAACAGCGCAGTGTGCAGCTGTGAATGACAAAGACCCCGGGGCGCGTAATCGCGACATCCCGGGGTCCTCGCAGCACTCCCCTCGAGTACCCGGACGCATCCCCATACGTCCGTTATGTCCACCCGATCCCCACCGGGCGAACACAACAAGTTGACCACACATCGATCCCACTTGTAAAGATTGTTCTGGGCTGACATGTTTGTCTTCGGCCCGATCTTCACGCTCTCCCGGAGAAGGAAACCTCAGGTCAGAGGCATTAGAAGAATACTTCAACGATCAACTTCATCTCCTGACCGACCGCTGGATCTTCGCTTTGAATCAGCTTTCGTCCCGCCTGGCGAGAGAGAAGCCGGCCGACCCCCAGCGCACGAGTCCCCGCGGGACGAAGCGTGCGATGAGCGCTGCCGCGCGATAGGTCGCACCCGGGATCGAGACGACCCTGCCGTTTCTGGCATCGCGCAGTGAAGTCACGACAACCTGGCGGACGCTCAGCCAAATCCACCCCGGTCCTGGCCTCTCGACCCTCAGCCGTTCATGGAAACGGGTCCGAACGAATCCGGGCAGCACAGCAGTGACCGTAACCGGGCTGCCCCGCAGCTCACCGGCGAGCGCTTCGGTGAAGACGAGCGTCGACATCTTCGACGCCGCGTACTGGCCCATCGTCGTCAGCGCCGCCAGCGACGAAACGTTGATGATGCCCCCGCGTCCACGTGCACGCATCGCCTTCGCAGCGATCAGCGACAGCTCACGCACCGCGCCTGTCAGCACCATGTCCTGATCGGCGACGACCGCGAGGTCGGAGTCGAGCAGGCCTTCCCGAAGCCCGTACCCGGCGTTGTTGATAAGAAGATCGACTCTGCTGGTCCTGATGACGTCGCCCACCGCCTCGATCCCGGATCGGGTCGCGAGATCGGCCACGACCACCTCGGCGCGGATCTCGCTTTCTCGCTCCAGGCGCCCAGCCAGCTCCTGCAGGCGGGCTTCATCCCGGGCCACGAGGACCAGATCGTAGCGATCCCGTGCGAGCGCAAGCGCGTAGCCGCGGCCCAGCCCCGAGCTGGCACCGGTGACGAGCGCACGCGGCCGCGTCGAGGCGGTGCGGTCTGCGGTCATTTCGCGCCTTCGCCGATGCGCACCGTCAGGGATTGGGCCGCGGTGCCGATCGGGCCGTTGATATCGCTGAGCACGCTGGCGGTCTCGCCCAGCCCGGTCGGGCCGAACGCCACCCGGGTCTCAAAGCCGGCCCAGCCGGGCTCGGGGACTCGGGTCAGGTGGATCGTGAGGTCGACGTTGGGGAAGAAGGTCGTCGCCGGATCCACGCGCACTGCCAGCCCGTTGGCGGCGTCGATGAACTTCACGAAGGCAGCCGTCGGCGGATCGACCTCCCCGTCAACCAGTGCGTATGGGCTGCGGACCCACGTCTGCGCGTACCCGGGGCGGGCGTCGGCACCCTGCCTGCCGTCGAGTGAGGCGATGTAACCGCCGCCCCAACGATCAGTGAACGGCATCGGGGGAACAGCCTCAGGCGCCGCCAACGACTGCCATTCTTCCCCTCGGACAGCCTCGGTATCACTCGCCTGCAGACGCCAGACCCGAGCGTGGATGCTGACCCGATCACCATGGCGCATGCTCGCCTCGACGAGTTCGATGGTGCGCCCCGGACGGATGACGTTGACATCGATCGTGAATTCGCCCGAGTGGATGACGCCGAGGATGTCGAAGCTGACCCGCGAGACCAGTTTGTCCGTGGGGAGGCGACGTTCGATCTCCGCCAGAACCAGGCCCGCGGCGGGACCCATGTGCTGCTCCCCCGGCTGCCACGCACCCTGGCTGTGCAGGGTCGACATCAGTCTGTCTTCTGCCAGTCGGACGTAATAGGAATCGGGATACACGGCCCCGTCATGGCCCAGATGTTCATTGAGTGCTTGAGGCATGCCACCAGAATATCGGCCCAGTGCCCAAAAGGTCAGGCGGGACGCGCTTAGCACCGGGTCAGCGAAGTGCGGGACGGGTCCGTTCGTCCTGTCGCGCCACCAGGGCTTTGGGCTTCGTCGTCGAAGGCTTAGGGTGGGAGCGTGAGAATCGCCAGCTGGAATGTGAACTCGATCCGTGCCCGCCACGACAGAATCGGAGCGTGGCTCGACCGCTCTGATGTCGACGTCCTTGCCATCCAAGAACTCAAGTGCAAAGACGCCCAGTTCCCGGAGGACCTCTTCACCTCGCGCGGCTATGAAGTCAGCTTCCACGGACTCAACCAGTGGAACGGCGTCGCGATCGCCTCTCGAGTCGGACTCGAGGACACGGAGATCGGATTCGCGAACGTCCCTGCCTTCGGAGACGAACCCGTCGTCGAAGCACGCGCGATCTCGGCGACCTGCGGCGGAGTCAGGGTGTATTCGCTCTACGTGCCCAATGGCCGCGAACTCGACCACCCCCACTACACATACAAGCTTGATTGGTACCGGGCACTGACGGACGATGTCTCCGCCCAGCTGAGTGCCGAGCCCACCAAGAAGCTCGTTCTCTGCGGCGACTTCAACGTCGCTCCTCTGGATGAAGACGTCTGGGACATGGACGAATTCGCAGGTGCCACCCACGTCTCCGACGCTGAGCGCAAAGCCTTCGACGATCTCCTCGGCGCCGGACTCACCGAGGTCACCCGGCCATTCACCCCTGGCCCGGGCGTGTACACCTTCTGGGACTACCAGAAGCTGCGCTTCCCGAAGAAGCAGGGGATGCGCATCGACTTCCAGCTCGCCTCCGAAGCGTTGGCGGCGCAGGCCACTGGTGCCGAGATCGACCGCGAGGAGCGCAAGGGCAAGGGCGCGTCCGATCACGCACCCGTCATCGTCGACTACGACGTTTAGCTCTGCGGGGATGCGCCAATTGCCGAACGGGCATTCTCGCATCGTCTGACCGAACCACCGCGAGCGCACTATTGACTTGGACTACCAGGCAATTGCCGAATTGGTCATGTAGGTTACACGACGGCACACTCCCCCACTGCCGATTACCCTTGATCCCCACCCCAGAGGCACCCACCCCGATGCACGACTCCACCAACCAGGACACCCCTCCGCCCACTTCCCCGAGCACCCGGTGCTTTCCCGGCGAGCGCGCAGGCACAGCCACAGAGTTCTCCGATCTCCTCACCGATTACGGGCCCGGACTCACGGAATCGACGTGGAAACGTCTGTTCCAACAGGCTTCAGGTCACTGCCTGGCCGGCCAAGCCGTTCTGCAGGGGGCACAGGCGCTGGGGCATGACCTGACCGCAGTCGATGACGACCGATTCCCCGATCTGCTCTCGACAGACGTCCTCATCCAGATTCGAAGCCTGGCGAAGGACACCCCTGAACTGCGTCTGGCCCATCTGCTGTCATTCGTCCATACGATCACCGATGACACGATCGCGATGACCTCAGCGGCCATGCCCTACCTCGGTTCGTTCTCCGTTCCCACAGATCCACAGAACACCGAGATCCTCGACATCACCGGGCTGACCGCACGGTTGGTCGAGGAAGGGCTCGTGCTCCCCGATCTGAAGCAAGCGGGACACTTCACGATGTCACCAGTGCTGCGAATGATTCTCAGGCGGATCTACGACGGAAGGATTCGTCACAGCGAAGCACGCTCACGACGTGCTCTCGGCTCAGCTGCGGCTGACGTGCTGCGCGCTCCTGCCTCCTACCAGTCAGCTGCCTTCGCCGAGGCTATCGTGCAGGCAGCCGACACCGAAGCATGGGACGTCCTCGCTCAGACGTGGACAGCCGAAGGGCACAGACTGTTCATCGATCACTTCGATGCCGCGATCGATGCGTACACCAGGATCCCGGAAGAGCAGAGTCGCGGATCCGCAGTGCTGGCCGAGGCCATGAGCGATGCCCTGCAGGTCGACGAGGCTCGAAGGCGACTCGACGAGCGTGACACGACTGCTGCGAATGAAGCGATTGCCGTCATCAACACGGTTCGCTTCGAACATTCGGCCGTCCCGTCGCTGCAGTCCGAGACTGAACGTGTCGAAGCCGGGACGTTGACCGTCGATGACATCCTCACCATGGCGATCGCCTCGATGCGACGCTCCCGCCACCTCGGTGATCCCGAGCAGGGACTCGAGGCAGCCCGCCACGGCAAGGAGATCACCAGCGACGAGCAGCACTTCTCGCATTCGCCCAGCCGACTCCTCGAAGCCCGGTACTACATCGAATGGGGAATCACCGCCCTGTTCGCCGGCAACGCCGCAGACAGCGTTCAACTGCTCAGACGATGCCTCGTCATCACAGAGCTCTCGACGACGTCGTCACCCTTCCTGCTCCTGCCCGCGCATGCCTTCAGCTCACTGGCACATGCCGTCCTCGGAAACGGCGTGTCCAGCGACGAGCACCTGAAGAGTCTCGACGAGCTCGTCGAGACGACGGGCCTCAGTGACCTTGACTCATTCTCAGCGTTGACGCTGGCCCGCATGATCCGCGCGATGGACAGGCTCGAACTCGACTCCGCCGCCTGGCATGCGTCCCGTTTGGCCGATCCGCCCCTGTGCCATCATTCGTGGATCGGGATCGGACTGTATCGAGCACTGCTGGGCATCCTGCGCGGCGAGGCCGGCCTCGAGGAGAAGCGTCTGCAGCAGGCGATCGACACCAACCGCTCCACCCTTCCCTCTGAAGGGAGCATGCTCCACCGCCTCCAACACAGCCTCGCCTGCATCCACCTCGCACAAGGTCGCATCCATCTGGCACAGAACGCACTCGCAGGTGCCGACGCCGACTCTCCCCTGATCACGCTGGCGCGAGCCCGCATACATCTGAGCAGCGGGGAGTACGGGACAGCAGAGAGTCTGGCGAACAGGGTTCTGTCACTGCAGAACACCGACCAGCGCGTCAGAGCCTCCGCCCGCGCTATTCAAGCAGCGGGTCTGATCGGCAATGACCGACACGATGACGCCGCGGACGCTTTCGTCGACGTCCTCGAGTACTGCACAATCACCGGCAGCGTGCAGTCAGTGGCACTGCTTCCCAAATCGCTGCGCGACCGGCTGCTCCGATTCGACTCGAACCGAGCTGAGAAGGACCCGGACTCCCCGAGTCGGGCAGTGCCATCGCTGACCTGTCAGCAGCTCACCGACCGACTGCTGTCCCTGGGTGAGACTCTGCGCAGCGGAACCGATCACGTCCTGCTCAGTCCCGCGCAGGTCACCCTGCTGGCACTCCTCGACAATGATGCCTCGATCGCCCAGATCGCCACCGAGCTCAACCTCGTCGAGGGAACGGTCAAGAACAAACTCTCAGGACTGTACTCACGGCTCAGGGTCCGCAATCGCAAGCACGCTCTGATCCGCGGCTATGAATACGGTTACCTGCCGTCGGAGCCGTGAGGCCATCTCCGCAGGCCTTTTCGGCATCGGCATCATGTTTTCTCGTCACCTCCTGCGATTGAGAGCATCATTCGTCGCGAAACCATAGACATCCACCCCGTCTTCTGGTGAAGTTGAAACAGGAGCTAGGAAGGTGACGAGGATGTCAGCAACAGTCCGCGAACTGGTCGACGAAGCCTATGACAGGCGCGAGTCCACGTGGAGGGCCGCCTTGGAGACAGTCAATGACTGGGTCGAGGCCGCCTGCTCAAAGTCCGCACTGCTGTCTGGGGAGAGAGTGGATGTCGCCGCGGGACGGATCAAGGACCGTCTCCGTGCAGGAGAGAAGCTGCGCCGCAAACTCGCCGACGCCAACGATGAGATCCATGAGGCGGTCGAAGTCGAGAACCAGGTCATCGACGTCGTCGGTGCCCGGGTGGTGTGTCGGACCGAACGCGAGCAGTCCGCGCTGTGGGAGATCCTCCTCGACAGCAATGACGACTCCAACCTGGCCGTCGCCGAGGTGCGCGACTACACCGCTCATCCGAAGCCGTCCGGCTACCGGGGGCGGCACCTCATCGTGGAGGTTCCCTTCGATTCCGAACCGTCGGTCCTCGTCGAGCTTCAGCTGCGCACCATCATGCAGGAGGCCTGGTGCACGCTCGCCGAAGAACACCTCTTCAAACCCGGCCAGGCACTTAAATCCGATTCCCAACAGGATCGTCTCTCGCTCATCCTCTCCGGCCTCATGGCTCAAGCCGACGAGGTGGCCGGCTATATCGCCGATGATGTAGGCGCCTATCTGGGGATGGGCAACTCAGCTCCGCCGCGAACGTTCGACGACGCCGGGGCCGCAGATCAGATCCCCTCGATGGAAGTCACCATCCGGGAGCTCAAGCATTCTTATGTCCTCGCCGCGGACGACGTCGGCAGACACGGGATCATCCGCCTGGAGAACCTGGGGCTGACCCCGGAGAACTCCGACGGTGCGGCACTCCCCCATCCGGGCGACAAGCTGCAGGTGAGGATGGACGAATCCACCACCACCCGGTACTTCATCCCCGTGTCCACCGAGCGCTGATCTGCTCCGACGAACGAGATAGGTTCCGATCGGCCAGACCGACTAGACTTGCTTCCCATGGGAAAGAAGTCGAAGCGTTCCAAGGAAGATCTCATCGCCAAGCGTCTGGCACGTGCACAGGCCACGGCCTTCGTCGCACGTCCGTTCGAGGAGCTGCCGTTCGAGGCAGACCTCATCTGCCTGCGCGAGCTCGTACCGGCGGCTACCGCCTCGGCGAAGCTGAAGGAGGAGTTCGGCGGTCAGGAGATCACCATCACCTCTCTGCTGCCTGCCGCGTGGCAGGCGTGGCACCGTGAGGACGGCCAGATCCTGGCAGGCATGCAGGTGCCCGTGTCCTCGACCGACGCTTCACGCGACGTCGCACATGGAATCTTGGCCGCCGCCGAGGCAGCACCGGGGACCACAATCGAGGCCACCACCGAGCCCGGCCAAGGCCCGCGCCTGCAGGACATCCTCGACATCGACCACCCGTTCGACATCCGCGTGCTCGAGACGTTCGAGTACTGGCAGCTGCCAGAGGCCGAGACCGACTCCGATGTCGCAGCGGCCCTCGAACAAGCCAATGACTCCATCTCACCGACTGAGAAGGTCGCATCGGTGAAGTCCGCATACTGGACCGAGATGTCGGGTCGCACCTACGTCCGCTGGGCCCGCACCGAGGGCGAGGACGCAATCGTCGACGCCCTGGCCCGCCTGGCGGCCGACGGACAGAACGACCTCGGCGGACCGGGCACCTTCCTCGGCTACTTCCGCGCACACGGCGTCATCGTGCCTGTCTGGGAACTCGAATTCGGCTCCACGGCCGACGACATCGAGGATCCCATCGGCGAGTTCGGCAAACGCCTCGACGACGCACTGAACTCGTCCGAGCCCCTGAGCGCCGAGGCCCGCCGCCTGCGTTCGGGCATCATTGCTCGCCAGCTGACCATCCACTGAGTTCCGTCCCCGCGGCACCGGGTCGGTCGAAGTCACCGGCCCGGTCCTGCTGACGACAGGAGAAGAGTTTCCATGCCCGAGAAGTCGAATCGCACCCCCCAGGATGCACCGAAGCCTCAGACGTCGCCCACGGGCGCCGAGGCTGCCAGTGCCCCTGAAGCGATCGCCGCCATCATCCCCGCGATGAACGAATCGGAGCGGATCGCTGCCACCGTGCGCGGCGCCAAGGCGATTCCCGGCGTCGACGTCGTCATGGTCGTCGACGACGGTTCCAGCGATGACACGGGGACGGTGGCCCGCCGTGCCGGCGCCGAGGTGGTCACCCATAGGAAGAACAAGGGCAAGGCCGCGGCCATGATGACGGGGGCCTTCGCCATCAGGAATCGTGAGATCTCCGACTCCGATCCCGACCAGGAACCGAAGCACCGTGCGCTGCTCTTCATCGACGGTGACCTGGAGGACTCGGCGCTTCACACCACGCCGCTGGCGGCGCCTGTCCTGGCAGGCGAGACCGACATGACGATCGCGATTCTGCCCGTGCAGAAGCGCAAGGGCGGAGGCTTCGGCTTCGTCGTGGGTCTGGCGAAGAAAGGCATCGCCGAACTCTGCGGCTTCGAAGCGACCCAGCCGCTCTCGGGCATGCGCTGCCTGAGCCGAGAGGCCTTCGACGCCGCACTGCCGTTCGCCGCCGGATGGGGCGTCGAAACCGCCATGACCATCGACGTCGTCAATGCCGGACTGCGTGTGACCGAGGTCGAATGCGACCTCCACCATCGTGTCACCGGCAGGGACCTCAAGGCCCAACTGCACCGCGCGGCGCAGTACCGGGACGTCGCCCGGGCCATCGTCGTCCGCCGGCTCCGCGCGAAAAAGGCAGCGAAGAAGGCAGCGGCGAAGTGAGCGGCGATCGCTTCGCCTATCTTGGTCCCGAGGCCACCTTCACCGAGGCCGCCCTGCTGCAGTACCTCGACACCCACGGCCTGCGCTCGAGCGCGGTCGCTCAGCCCATGCGCAATGCGGCCTCGGCACTCGACGCGGTCCTCGACGGCGACTGCGAGGCTGCGGTCGTGCCGATAGAGAACTCCGTCGAAGGCGGCGTTCCCGCCACGATCGATGCGCTGACCGACCATGGTCAACTCCAGATCATCGCCGAGGTGGTGGTTCAGGTCCGCTTCGTCCTGGCAGTCAAAGCTGGCACCGATCCCGCAACCATCACCTCCTTCGGTACCCACCCTCACGGTGAGGCCCAGGTGCGGACCTTCATGTCCGCGAACTTCCCCGAGGCCGTCTATCTGCCGACCTCGTCGACGGCTGCTGCGGCACGCGACTTGGCCAATGACGCAGCCGACCATATCTCCGCCGTGTGCCCGAAGATCGCCGCCGAGCGCTACGGCCTCCAAATCATCGCCGACGACATCGGCGAGCGGCAGGACGCTGTCACACGCTTCGTCGTCGTCACGCGACCCGGCGAGATCCCGACGCCGACGGGCTCTGACAAGACCACGATCGTGGCGTCTCTGCGCTCAGACCGTGCCGGCGCCCTGCTCGAGATGCTCGAACAGTTCTCGACCCGCGGCGTCAATATGTCGCGCATCGAATCGCGTCCCACCGGGGACGGATTGGGCCTCTACCAGTTCTCGATCGATCTGCTGGGTCACATCCACGAAGCCCGGATGGCCGAGGCTCTGCAGGGAGTCCACCGCGTGGCCAGACAGCTTCGATTCCTCGGCAGCTACCCCAGTGCCAACGAGGTGGCTGTGCCCATCGACCCGACGACGACCGACACCTCGTTCGAGTCCGCCGCAGCCTGGCTGGACTCCACCCTCCACGGCTGAGCGAACAGTTTCCGACTCTTCTCGATTCGTTGAAACCCGGGTTCGGACGAAGAGCAGTAGGCTGTGTTCGAACGTCCGATCTGCAGCTTCACTCGACGAAGGAGTCGACGACGATGAGTTCCCCCGCCGCAACCAGCAGCACCACATGTGACAGCACCGCAACCAGCAGCACCGCAGACGAGCATCACGGTCCCGTGGCCGACATCGGCGACTCTGAAGCGGCCGACGGCCGAACCGAAGTTGACGCCATCGTCGTCGGAGCCGGACTCGCCGGACTCGTCGCCGCCCACGAACTCAGCCAGGCCGGCAAACGCGTGCTCGTCCTCGATCAGGAGAACCGGGCCAACCTCGGCGGACAGGCATTCTGGTCTCTCGGAGGCCTCTTCCTCATCGACTCCCCCGAGCAGCGCCGACTGGGCGTCCACGATTCCCTCGATCTGGCACGCCAGGACTGGGCCACCTCGGCGGGCTTCGACCGAGATGAAGACCACTGGCCCCGGCAGTGGGCCGAGGCCTACCTCGACTTCGCAGCCGGCGAGAAGCGCGGCTACCTGCGCGACCTGGGTCTGCGTCTGACCCCGATCGTGGGCTGGGCCGAACGCGGCGGCTCGGGCGCCTCCGAACACGGGAACTCGGTCCCCCGCTTCCATCTCACCTGGGGCACCGGCCCCGAGGTGGTGCGAGTCTTCCGCGAACCCGTCGAGCGGGCAGAGAGCCAGGGCCTGGTCACGCTGAACTTCCGACATCGTGTCGATGAGCTCATCACGGACGGCGGATCGGTCGTCGGAGTCCGCGGACAGGTGCTGGCACCCAGCTACACGGCCAGAGGAGTGGAATCGAACCGGGACGAGGTCGGTGACTTCGAATTCCGAGCCGCCGCCGTCATCGTCACCAGCGGCGGGATCGGACACAATTTCGATCTCATGCGTCAGTACTGGCCGACCGACCGCCTCGGCAAGTTCCCGAAGACGATGCTCGCAGGAGTGCCCGCACACGTGGACGGACGCATGCTCCAGATCTCCGAGGACGCCGGAGCCAGCCTCATCAACCGGGACCGGATCTGGGCATACACGGAAGGCATCGAGAACTGGAACCCGGTGTGGCCGAACCACGGAATCCGCATCATTCCCGGCCCCTCGTCACTGTGGTTCGACGCCGAGGGCAACCGCTTCCCCGCGCCCAACTACCCCGGATTCGATACGAACCGGACGATGAAGACAATCCTGGCCACAGGACACGACTACTCGTGGTTCGTGCTCAACGAATCGATCATCCGCAAGGAGTTCGCACTCTCCGGGTCGGAGCAGAATCCCGACATCACGAGCAAGGACTGGCGCCTGAGTGTTGAGCGCGCCCGGTCGAGCGATGCTCCCGGACCGGTCGAGGCATTCAAGAAGTACGGTACTGATTTCGTCGTCGCCGACACCACGGATGAACTCGTCGCCGGCATGAATGAGCGCTCACGCGGCCCCGTCATCGATCACGACCACCTTGTGGCCCAGATCGTGGAACGCGATCGGCAGATGGACCATTCGTTCTCGAAGGACGCGCAGGTGCAGGCGATACACAATGCCAGGAACTACCTCGGCGACAAGATCGTACGGGTGCAGAAGCCGCATAAGATCCTCGACCCGACGCACGGGCCGCTCATCGCGGTGCGACTGAGCCTGCTCTCGCGCAAAACGCTCGGCGGGCTGGAGACGAACCTCGATGCGCAGGTCATCGGGACTAAGGGCACGCCGATCCCCGGACTGTATGCCGCCGGTGAAGCGACCGGCTTCGGGGGCGGAGGCATGCACGGCTACAACGCGTTGGAAGGAACCTTTCTGGGCGGGTGCATCTTCTCCGGAATGCGCGCCGGCCGGGCTGTCGCGAAAGGCGCGGGAGCGGAGCACTGACCATGGCGAAGACCGATCTCACAGCGCTCGTCACCGGCGGCACCTCAGGCATCGGTGCCGCCCTCGTGGCAGCGCTGAGTGCCCGCGGATACGAGGTGCTGACGACGAGCCGGAACCCGGACGCCATCCCCGAGGCGGCGCGAGTGCCGGGAGTCAGGTACCTGCCCCTCGACCTCTCTGATTCGGAGAGCATCAACGCTCTTCGCGATCAGATCGCGCACGTCGACATCGTGATCAACAATGCCGGCGAGAGCCAATCGGGTCCATTCGAGGAGCTTCCCGCCGAGGCGGTCGAGCGCTTGTTCCGCACCAATGTCTTCGGCCCCCTGCAGCTGAGCCAGATGGTCCTTCCTCACATGCGCCGGCGCGGCCGCGGTCGCATCATCATGGTCGGCTCAATGTTGGCGAGCTTCCCGCTGGCCCACCGCAGCTCGTATGTCGCCGCCAAAGCGGCACTGCGAGGCTTTGCCACTGCCGCCCGCCAGGAGGTCTCGCCCTTCGGAATCTGGATCAGCGTCGTCGAACCGGGCTCGATCGCCACGGGCATCGGGCAGCGTCGCACCAAATACCTCAATTCTGAGTCTGTCTACGCCGACGATGTGGCCACGATGCTCAGTCATCTCGATCGCAATGAACGACAGGGCATCTCGGCGGACAAGGTCGCTGCCACGATCATCAGTGCTGTCGAGGCCGACAAACCACGCCAGCTCTATGCCGTGGGCAGTCGCTCACCATTGGCGTTCAAGCTCAAACGGCTGCTTCCCCGTGATCTCATGTCTACGATCGTGGCCCGTCAGCACGGGCTCAGGCGCTGAGGTTCTGGCGAGTTCGGCGGATGCCGGCGGCCCGGTCAGTCCTGGCGAGTTCGGCGGGCCCTGGCGGGTCCGGCGGGTCCTGCTATTGGAATCGTGAGGGGATGAGGTGCTGCGTGGTCGAAATCCCCAGCACCCGCTGCTGGCGTGTGAGGTTGTACGTCCGGTCGCGCTGAAGGTATTCGACGAGGAACAGCTCCGCCCGGTTGCCGCGCTTGAAGAACGATTTGACCTTGAGCCCGAGCTTCGCGGTGAACAGGGCCCGATCCTTGGCGATCGCGTCGATGACGACAGGTTCGTAGCCCATGCGCGCGAAGTGGGTGGAGACCGCGTCCTTGAGCTTGTAGGGAGTCGGATCGCCGATGTTGATCGGACCCGAGGCCGACGGCACGTCGAGACAGGACAGAGCCGCTCGCACCAGATTGTCGACGTGGGTCAGCGTGATCTTCTGCCGGCCTCCGCCGGGAAGCCTGAGCACGCCCTTCTTCGCCACTCGGCTGAGGTAGGGCATGAGCATGGTCTCTCCCGGACCGTACACTGCCGCCGGTCGGAGAATCGCGGCATCGGGGCGGATGCGCGTCACGAGCTGTTCGGCCAGGGCATGGGTCTTCGAGTAGGCGTCGTCGAAGTCATGCGGATCCTTCGGGCCGGCCTCCTCCCACAGATCGGTGTGGGGGTCGTTCGATGAGTAGACGGTCGTCGATGAGAGGTGGACGATCCTGGCCTTGGGGAAGGCATCGAGGACGTTGCGGGTTCCCGTGACTCGAACCTTGTACAGCTCATCGTCGGGTGCGCTGACGGCGGCGATGCCGGCACAGTGGAAGACTGCGGTGACCTTCGGGGCCAGGGAGCGGACTCCGGCGGGGGCCTGCTCGCTGATGTCCCAGGCTTGAAAATTCACACCCGGAATCTCCGGATCGCGACGGCACAGCGCATAGACGGTCTCGTCCCGCGCTGCCAGGGCACGAGCGATGGCACCGCCGATGAAGCCGCTTGCCCCAGTTACGATTACCGCCACGTCGTGTCCCTTCATCACTCGTTCGAGGGTGAGCTCGAATCCTCAGCGCACTTCTTCTATCGAACCATACGTCTCAGCGCAGACGTCTCAGCTGCGGTGCTGCCACTGCGGTTCACGTCTGCTGAGGAAAGCGTCGATTCCCTCCTGCGCATCTGCTGCGACTGCGTTCTGCGTCATCACTTCCGACATGCGCGCATAGGCATCCGCAAGCGGAAGTTCCCGCTGTTCATAGAACGCCGCTTTACCTAATGCAACTGTAGCCGACGAGGCTGACGCGACGGTGCGGGCAAGGTCCAGGGTCGCCGATTCGAGCACCTCGTCGGCGACCACATCGGAGACCAGCCCGTGGGCCAGCGCATCGGCAGCGCTGACGAAGTCTCCTGTCAGCAGCATCCGCATCGCGATCTTCGCTGGGACCGCGCGCGTCAGGGCAACCATGGGCGTGGAACAGAACAGTCCGATCTTGACGCCAGGCGTGGCGAAGCGCGCCGAGGCGCCGGCCACTGCCAGATCGCAGCTGGCCACCAGCTGGCACCCGGCCGCCGTCGCCACACCTTGGACCTGCGCGATGACCGGCTGCGGGATCGCCTGGATCAGCTGCATGAGGCGGGAACAGGCGTCGAAGATCTCCTGCTGGGCATCGACGGCGGCTCCGCGGATCTCCTTGAGATCATGACCGGAGCTGAAGACGTGTCCGGCCGTGCGCAGAATGATCACGTGCACATCGGTCCGGGCCCCCACCTCGGCGAAGGTCTCGATGAGTTCATTCATCACTGACAGGGACAGAGCGTTGCGCGTGTCCGGCTCGTTGATCGATACCGTCGCAACGGCGTCGTCGGCGAGGGAGAATACAATTGATTCCGACATAGCAATATTCTGCCAAACTCTCGACGCTTCGGCGCGAAAGCCTGGTGCGGAATCCTGGGACCGGCCTCTGGGAGGCAACAATGACCACCCTGCTGATGATCATCGGATTCGGTGCTGCGACGTCAGTGGTGGTCGGCCTCGGGCAGAAGCTCAAACTGCCCTGGCCCGCGCTGATGGTCGTCATCGGCATCGCCGGTGCGTTCATCCCCTCGTTCGCCGAGATCACGATCGAACCCGACCTCATCCTCCCCCTGTTCCTGCCGCCGCTCCTGTTCGCCGCGGCGCAGAAGACCTCATGGGCGCTCTTCGCCATTCGCTGGCGCACGATCCTCGGTATGGCAGTCGCCCTCGTCGGCGTCACCGCTGCCGCGGTCGCCGGCACCGCAGTCCTCCTCATCCCCGGCATCACGATCGCGTCGGCGATCGCGCTGGGAGCCATGCTCGCCCCACCTGACCCCGTCGCCGTCGACGCAGTCGCGGGTACGGTGACGATACCTCGGCGGATCATGTCGACCCTGCAGAGCGAGGGGCTGTTCAACGACGCGGCCTCGCTCGTGATCTTCCAGACCGCGATGGCTGCGGCGATGGCCGGCACCGAGGTGAACTTCGGCCATCTGGCACTGTCCTTCCTCGTCTCCGCAGTCGTCGCCATCCTCATCGGGCTCGTCGTCGTGTTCGTGGTGTGGTGGGTGATGGAGAAGATCGACCACACGATCGCGCGATCGTCCCTGATGCTCATGCTGCCCTTCGGCGTCTACCTCATCTCCGAGCACTTCCACGCCAGCGGCGTCATCGCCGTGGTCGTCGCCTCCCTCGAAGTCCGCCGCCGCGACGTCGAGTCCAACTCCGCCGAACGTGTCACGCAGGCCTCGACATGGCAGGTCCTCGAAATGCTCATCACAGGCATCGCCTTCGGCCTCATCGGACTCGATCTGCGCCAGGTCGTCGAATCCGAACATGCCGATCTGGGGCGAGCCATCCTCGTGGGACTGGCCATCGCTCTCGTCGTCATCGCCGTGCGATTCGGCTGGCTGCTGCTCGGAACCGTCCTCGAGAACAAACGAAGCACGGACGACCCTGATGCGGCGCCGCTCAATCTCAAAGACGCCACCCTGATGACCTGGGGCGGGATGCGCGGGCTCGCCACCATCGCCCTGGCACTGTCCATTCCGATCACCACGGCCACGGGCGATCCCTTCCCGGGACGTTCCTACATCCTCGTCGCGGCCGCGGTGATCCTGCTCGTCACCCTGGTCATGGCCGGGCTGACCTTCCCGACCATCGTCAACGTCCTCGGCATCGACGACGAGGCCGAGAAGGAACGTCAGGCGACGAAGGACATCGCCCTGCGCGCGTACAAAGCCGCCATCCACCAGATCAAGAACGACGACAGTCTGCCCGACGAGGTGGCCGAACCTCTGCGCGCGAGGTTCAAGGGCCTCTACGCCCAACTGCTGGGCACCACCGACGACCAGGCCAGCTCCGAACAGGCCACGACGTTCAAGGAACACCGCGAAGCCATGGCGCAGGTGCAGACGAAGGCACTGCAGTCCGCCCGTGCCGAGGTGCTCAGGGCTCGACGCGAGCGCGGCACCGACCCTCAGATCGCCGACAGGGTGCTGCGCCGCTTCGACCTCCAGTCCGTGCTCCTGCGGTAGTTCACCCGCCGAGGTGACTCTCAAATTTCCTCGCACAACCAGAGCTGAGTGGAATAGACTCAACTTTGTTGGCGTTGGACTCTTCGAGAGCAATTTCTGTTCACGGAACAGTTGCGAAGAACACTTGCGAAGGAGATGCGTATGGACGCACAGATGACAACCAAATCACGCGAGACGCTGCAGTCTGCGATCAATGACGTCGTGGCTCGTCGGAACAACCAGATCGAGCCCGCCCACCTGGTCGCAGCCTTGCTGGAACAACCCGACTCGCTCGCGTCGAACCTGCTGACGAAGGTCGGCGCCGACCCGAAGACCGTGCAGGCTGCTGCCCGAACGGTCCTCGACGGGCTTCCCACCGTGAGCGGGCAGACCGTCTCACAGCCGGGCCTGTCCCGCTCCGCTCTCGAGATGATGAATCTCGCGCAGGAGGAGATGACAGCCCTCGGCGATCAGTTCGTCTCGACCGAGCACCTGCTGTTGGCAGCAGCTCAAGGTCAGGACGGTGCCGGTGAAGCTCTGCGCAGCAACGGCGCTGGCCGCGATGCCCTGCTGGCAGCACTGCCCGAAATCCGCGGCGGCAAGAAGGTCACCTCGGAGAACCCTGAGGACACCATGCAGTCCCTGGAGAAGTTCGGTGTCGACCTCACGGCCACCGCCCGCGAGGGCAAACTCGACCCGGTCATCGGACGAGACAAGGAGATCCGGCGGGTCATCCAAGTCCTGTCTCGCCGGACGAAGAACAACCCGGTCCTCATCGGCGAACCCGGCGTCGGCAAGACCGCAGTCGTCGAAGGCCTGGCCCAGCGGATCGTGGCCGGCGACGTGCCCGAGTCCCTGCGCAACAAGACTCTGATCAGCCTCGACCTGTCCGCGATGGTCGCCGGCGCGAAGTACCGCGGTGAGTTCGAGGAGCGGTTCAAAGCCGTCCTTGAGGAGATCAAGAACGCCGATGGTCAGATCATCACGTTCATCGACGAACTCCACACCGTCGTCGGTGCCGGAGCGACCGGCGACTCGGCCATGGATGCGGGCAATATGCTCAAGCCCATGCTCGCCCGCGGTGAGCTCCGCCTCGTCGGCGCCACGACCCTCGACGAGTATCGCGAGAACATCGAGAAGGATCCTGCGCTTGAACGTCGGTTCCAGCAGGTCTTCGTCGGTGAGCCGAGCGTCGAGGACACGATCGCGATCCTGCGTGGACTCAAGGAACGCTACGAAGCCCACCACAAGGTCTCGATCAACGACGGTGCCCTGGTTGCCGCCGCCACGATGTCCAACCGCTACATCACCGGCCGTCAGCTGCCGGACAAGGCCATCGACCTCGTCGACGAGGCCGCGTCACGGCTGCGCATGGAGATCGACTCGGCTCCGGTCGAGATCGATGAGCTCCGTCGCGCCGTCGACCGCCTGAAGATGGAAGACATGGCCCTGTCCAAGGAAACGGACACGGCTTCGATCGAGCGCCTCGGCGCCCTGCGTGCCGATCTTGCCGATCGGGAAGAGGAACTGCGCGGCCTCGAAGCCACCTGGGAGTCCCAGCGAGCTGGGCTCAACCGGGTCGGCGAGCTCAAGACGAAGCTTGACGAGCTGCGTTCGCAGGCCGATAAAGCCCAGCGCGACACTGACCTGGAGACGGCGTCCCGACTGCTCTATGGGGAGATCCCAGCGGTGCAGAAGGAGATCGACCTCGCCGAGGCGGAAGAGGCGAATTCGGCGTCCGAGACTGACCCGATGGTCAGCGATCGCGTCTCGAGCAACGACATCGCCGAGGTCGTCGCTTCCTGGACGGGCATCCCTGCGGGCCGTCTGCTTCAGGGCGAGATCGAGAAGTTGCTGGGCGCGGAGAACGTGCTCGGGCAGCGACTCATCGGTCAGAAGAATGCCGTGGCCACGGTCTCCGACGCGATCCGACGCTCACGTGCCGGCATCGCCGATCCGGACCGCCCGACAGGTTCGTTCCTGTTCCTCGGCCCCACCGGCGTCGGCAAGACGGAGCTCGCGAAGTCCCTCGCGGACTTCCTCTTCGACGACGAGAAGGCGCTGATCAGGATCGATATGAGTGAGTACGGGGAGAAGCACACCGTGTCTCGCCTCGTCGGTGCCCCTCCGGGCTATGTCGGCTACGACGAGGGCGGCCAGCTCACCGAGGCTGTGCGTCGTCGTCCGTACTCCGTCGTCCTCCTCGACGAGGTGGAGAAGGCGCACCCGAGCGTCTTCGACATCCTGCTCCAGGTCCTCGACGACGGCCGTCTGACCGACGGTCAGGGCCGCACCGTCGACTTCCGGAACACGATCCTGATCCTGACGTCGAACCTGGGCTCACAGTTCCTCATCGACAAGTCACTGAGCGGCGATGAGCAAAAGGACGCGGTCATGAATGTCGTGCACTCGACGTTCAAGCCTGAGTTCCTCAACCGTCTCGACGACATCGTCCTCTTCGATGCACTGGGCACCGACGAGCTGTCGTCGATCGTGGACCTGCAGATCCAGCGGCTGGCCGCGCGGCTGACCGATCGCCGGATCACGCTCGAGGTCACCGATGCGGCCAAGGACTGGCTTGCGCTCGAAGGCTACGATCCCGCCTACGGTGCCAGGCCGCTGCGTCGGCTGGTCCAGCGCGAGATCGGCGACAAGATGGCCCGCGCACTGCTGGCCGGAGACATCGCCGACGGTGACGCGATCGTCATCGACCTGCCCGCAGACCCGGAGGCGAGCGGACTGGAGCTGCGCCCGAAGCGGTGATGTGTCGGCGGCTGCGGTCAGGGCCCCGTCTGAGTCTCAGAGCACTAGGGCGTGTCTCCTTTATTGACCATTCCAGGACTGGCACGGTGGAGACGTGACTACACAGCAACGACACCGAGTCTTCACTGATGAGCAGT
>NZ_JALDSX010000053.1 GCF_022748595.1 Brevibacterium sp. ZH18
CGATCACAAACTGTATTTGTGCTGGTCAGTCCCGGTGAAAACTGTTCTCGAAGAGTTCGTTTTCTGTGGGGCAACGAGATATAACTCTAGACCAGACAACGAGGACCACGCAAATCCAAACCCAACATTTTCAGGGTGACACCCGTCACCTGCGAACCGCTCCCCTGAAACCGCCGCTCTCTGGTGCCTGCCACGGGCGCTCCGGTAGGGATCGGACTCTCCGGTGCACTTAGCTGACGGTGTTGCGACCGCGTCATGGTTGAACAATCCTCTGCTCCACCTACCGCCTTTCCACGGACCGCCGTTCCGAGGACCGCCATTCCAAGGACCGACCGCGGACCGAATCAGGCGGCGACGACGGCGATGGACTCTCTGGTGATGCAGCCAAAGGGTGGGAGCGGGAGTTCTTCCGCAGTGATCTGCCGAGAACCCGCCGGGTAGCGATTCGGATCGCGATCGCGCTGGGGAGTAGTTCGGATCGCGATCGTCCCGGGTAGTAGTTCGGATGGCGATCGCGCTTGGCGATGGGGCGGCTCTGAAAATGCTGGCCACCGGGGCCCGGTTCGGTGCCGGCCGTCCTCAACTCGAGGGCAGGTTGTTCAGGCACACACGGTATCGCGGGTCCGGACCCGAGACTTTGGACCCGAGGCTTCGGACCCAAGGCTTCAGGCCCGAGAGTGTGGCGTGGGCACCCGCTCTCACACGAACGATGGCGGTTCAGCTGGGTGGGCATCGACTCAGCTGGGTCGGCATCGACGACGTTATGCGGATGCCGATTGGGATTCCAGCTCTCGGTGGCCGCTCGAGATCGGCGTAATCGTCTTCCAGCAGGAGCCGGAGCTGGTGCTCAAGAACAGATAGGTGCAGCCCGAGACACGCGCCGCAGCCGACTTCGAGTTCAGATGGACGGACAGCGTCAGCCGGCGGCAACCTCGGCGGGGATTCCCGTATTCACGCAATCGGTGCAATAGGGCTGGAGACCCTTCTCCGTGCACTCATCACAGCGCAGATACTGCTGGCGGCACTCGAGGTTCGCGCAGTTGACGAAGACCGGGGTGTTCTTGTCGCAGGAGACGCAGTGGCCGATGGACTCGGCCTCGGCCCCGAACTCCACGTGCATGCGCTTATCGAAGACGTAGAGCGAGCCGTCCCAGTAGCCCGAATTGCCGAAGGTCTCGCCGTAGCGGACGATGCCGCCGTCAAGCTGGTAGACCTCCTCGAAGCCGCGGTTCTTCATCAGCACGGACAGGACCTCACAGCGAATACCGCCGGTGCAGTAGGTGACGACGGGTTTGTCCTTGAGGTCGTCGTACTTGCCGGATTCGATCTCGGCGATGAAGTCCTTGGTGGTGTCCGTCTCGGGCACGATCGCGTCCCGGAACTTCCCGATCTGCGCCTCCATCGCGTTGCGGCCGTCGAAGAAGACGACATCATCGCCGCGTTCGTCGAGGAGTTTATGCAGAGCCCCCGGCTTGAGGTGCTCACCGCCGCCTTCGACGCCCTGTTCGGTCACCGTGATCTCATCGTCGGTGCCGAAGGTCACGAGCTCAGGGCGGACCTTCACGCTCAGCCGGGGGAAATCGTCGCCCTCTCCGTTCGACCATTTGATGTCGGCCTTCTTGAACGGCGCATAGGACTTCGTCGCCCGCACATACTGTTTGACGTCGAAGATGTCCCCGCCGATGGTGGCGTTGATGCCGTCCTTCGACACGATGACTCGGCCTTTGAGCCCGAGGCTCTCGGCCAGCGTGTGCTGCCAGAGTTTGACCGCCTCGGGGTCTGCCAAGGGGGTGAATACATAGAACAGGACGATCTTCGGAGTTGCCATGGCCCATATTCTAATTGGCACCGGCCCGGGCCGTACCCGGATGTGCGACACACTACTGGTCGGTTCGATCACATATCCCGCCCGCCGGTGAGACCGGCTTCTCCACCTACCGCTGACCACGGCTAAGATTGGGACTGATGCCGTGTCGTAAGAAAGGGCCCCAAAGAGGACATGTCGAGTAACCTCAACTCTGCGAATTCCGCGCAGGTCGATTCCCAGCAGAGCGATTCCGCTCAGGCCACTTCGAAGAAGGTCAAGGAGACGGTCGAGTTCGCCATGGCGAGTCCCGATGTCGAGCAGCCCTACGCCGACCTCGGCCTCAAAGCCGACGAATATGCCCAGATCCGCGAGATCCTGGGACGTCGCCCCACCTCGGCGGAATTGGCGATGTACTCGGTCATGTGGTCCGAGCACTGCTCATACAAGTCATCGAAGGTGCACCTGTCGAAGTTCGGTGACAAGGTCACCGAGGACATGAAGAAGCACCTCCTCGTGGGCATCGGTGAGAACGCCGGCGTCGTCGACATCGGCGACGGCTGGGCCGTGACCTTCAAGGTCGAGTCTCACAACCACCCCAGCTACGTCGAACCGCACCAGGGCGCCGCAACCGGTGTGGGCGGAATTGTCCGCGACATCATCTCGATGGGCGCGCGCCCCGTTGCAGTGATGGATCAGCTGCGCTTCGGCGCGATCGACCACCCGGACACCGCTCGCGTGCTCCACGGCGTCGTCTCAGGCATCAGCAACTACGGCAACTCTCTGGGCCTGCCCAACATCGGCGGCGAGACCGTCTTCGACTCCGTCTACCAGGGAAATCCCCTGGTCAACGCCCTCGCAGTCGGCGTGATGCGCCACGAGGACATCCGCCTGGCAAATGCCTCAGGTCTTGGCAACAAGGTCGTACTCTTCGGTGCCCGCACCGGCGGTGACGGCATCGGCGGTGCATCGATCCTCGCATCCGAGTCCTTCGACGACACGAAGCCGTCGAAGCGCCCGGCCGTCCAGGTGGGTGACCCCTTCGCAGAGAAGGTCCTCATCGAATGCTGCCTCGAACTCTTCCACGCCGACGTCGTCGAAGGCATCCAGGACCTGGGCGCCGCCGGCATCAGCTGCGCGACCTCGGAACTGGCATCCAACGGTGACGGCGGCATGCACATCGCTCTTGACGACGTTCTGCTGCGCGATGAGACCCTGACCCCTGAGGAGATCCTCATGTCGGAGTCCCAGGAGCGGATGATGGCAGTCGTCCGTCCCGATCGCCTCGAGGAGTTCCTCGCGATCGTCGGCAAATGGGACGTCGAAACATCCGTCCTCGGCGAGGTCACCGACACCGAACGACTGATCATCGAATGGCACGGCGACGTCATCGTCGACGTGCCCCCGCGCTCCGTCGCCCACGACGGCCCCGTCTACGAACGACCGATGCGTGAGCCCTCATGGACCGCCGAGGTGGCCGCGAACACCGTCGAATCCGCCGGCTTGGCGCGTCCGACGACGGCTGATGACCTGCGGGCGACCGTGCTCCAGATGGCCGGTTCGCCGAACCTCGCGTCGAAGGATTGGATCACCGCGCAGTACGACAAGTACGTCCAGGGCAACACCGCGCAGGCGTTCCCCGACGATGCCGGAGTCGTCCGCGTCGACGAGGAATCCGGCCTCGGTGTCGCCATCGCCACCGACGCCAATGGTCGCTACGGCTATCTCGATCCGGCCCGCGGCGCGCAGCTGGCATTGGCTGAGGCGTACCGCAACGTCACCACCGCCGGCGCGATCCCTCGCGCTGTCACCGACTGCCTCAACTTCGGTTCTCCTGAGGATCCTGAGATCATGTGGCAGTTCGCGCAGGCAGTCGAAGGCCTCGCCGAGGCGTGCCAGGATCTGGGCATCCCCGTGACCGGCGGCAACGTGTCCCTCTACAACCAGACCGGCGGAGTGGCCATCCACCCGACGCCCGTCGTCGGTGTGCTCGGCGTCTTCGACGACGTCACCCGCGCCACACCCAGCGGCTGGAAGGAACCAGGCCAGACCATCTACATGCTCGGCACGACTGAAGCCGAGCTCGACGGTTCGGCGTGGGCCGATGTGACGGCCGGCCACCTCGGCGGGGTGCCCCCGCAGTACAAGCCGCAGGTGGAGAAGGAGCTCGGTGAGATCCTCATCAACTCCTCACGTGACGGCATGATCGATGCCGCGCACGACTTGTCCGAAGGCGGGCTTGCGCAGGCTCTGGTCGAATCGTGCCTGCGCTTCGGCACCGGTGCCCGCATCTGGCTCGACGAAGTGTGCGAACGCGACGGCGTCGACGTCTTCACCGCTCTGTTCTCCGAGTCCACGGCTCGTGCGATCGTGGCCGTGCCGCGCTCGGAAGAGGTCCGGTTCAAGGACATGTGCACCGCCCGGCACTTCCCGTTCATCCGCATCGGCATGACCGACACGGGTGACGAGTCACCCGAACTCGACCTGGTCGATCACTTCACGATCGGCCTCGACGAACTCGCGGAGGCGCATCAGGGAACCCTGCCGAAGCGCTTCGGCGGAAGTGCGGCAGCAGCGGCTGAGACTGCGATCTAGCTCAAGTAGCAGCACACAGGGACCATCCGCGGTCGAGATGCTCAGCGATGACTGAGTACTCGGCGGCAGGTGGTCCCTTTCGCGTTGCCCGTCGGCGTCATTCAGGCGTCAGTGGCGTGGTGCGCCCTGCTGACCAGGCGCTTCGGGGCCCCTGTAAGGGTCGTGGGCTTGGGTGTAGGGCACGTGGCCTTGGTGATAAGGGCCGCGGCTTTGGTCGTAGGGATCGTTGGGCGGGTTGAACGTGTCAGTGGTCTGGCCTTGTCGCCAGGCTGGCCGCGGATCTTCGTTCTGCGGTGTGGAGCGTGCGCGCACCGTTCCACTGGGCAGGTTTCCGAGCACATGCAGAAGCCCCAGTCCGCCGAACATCAGTGCAATCGAAATAACCTGGGACACGACTGTGACGACCGCATACAGCGAGAGCGCCCTGGAGGCTGCGGTGCCGATCACAGCATTGGAGAGGGCTGCGATGA
This sequence comes from Brevibacterium sp. ZH18, assembly GCF_022748595.1. Taxonomy (GTDB): domain Bacteria; phylum Actinomycetota; class Actinomycetes; order Actinomycetales; family Brevibacteriaceae; genus Brevibacterium. Next base: position 4,870 of record NZ_JALDSX010000053.1, read on the forward strand.
TGCCGCCGACGATGGCGATGCCAACCGCCACGAGATGAGTCCACCAGGTTCGACTGCGAGCGACGTTCCACGCGATGAGCATTCCCGCCACGATGACGACTGACTGGATTCCGTAGACGATGCCGAATGTGCTCATCGGCAGGTGGTAGGTCATCATCAAGTGATTCAGCAAAGGCGTGAGGACGAATGGCGAAACCAGCGCGAATACGGTGACGACGAAGAAGACGGCCGCTCCGATCAGTCTCCGGGTCGACGACGAGCCCTTGATGAGCAGCAGCGCCGCGATGCCGAGGATCAGCTCGATGACCCCGGTGACACCGCCGGAGATGGAGAGCATCGAGTCGAGGCCGGGCCTACCCGCCACAATCGAGAACGGCACTATCACCAAGGCCGGCAGGCGGCCGACGATCAACCCCGCCCAGAAAAGGATCCGCGCTGCCCACCCTGGGTGCGGGGCTCTGCCCCTCGACTCCGGCGGACCGGCGGGCAGGGGCCGCGCCGCGTGAAACTGTGGCTGAGCCCCATAGGGCAACTGGTGTGGCGGCGGCTGCGATGTCATGATCTCACCCTAGACCGCCAGTCCGACCACCGAGTGCATAGTCGGCCACCGATCTGTCCGCCGCGATCATCCGCGAAGAGGCCGCACGCGGCCCCGAGCACGTGACCCAAAATGACAGCTCCCTCGCATGCAGGACTGCTTATGTGATTGCCTGAGGATGAAAGATCGCGCTGAACCGCCGGTTTTCAGCTACCGAACAACCAGAGGAGTCACACATGGCTACGATCCGCACATCGCACGCTGGATCCTTACCCCGCACCCCCGAACTCATCGAGGCCAACAAGGTCAAACAGGCCCAGAACCACGCCCGCCTCGCCGGCGAATCCGTCTCCGAGGCTGCGACTCAGGAGTTCGATGAGCTCCTCGCCGCCAGCGTCACCGACCTCGTCAAGCGCCAGAAGAACCTCGGCATCTCGCTGCCCAACGACGGCGAGTACGGCCACTCGATGGCAGCCGACTTCGACTACGGCGCCTGGTGGCACTACTCCTTCGCCCGCACCGGTGGACTCGAACTCGACGACGTCGACAAGTGGGACGCTCCCGCTGTCGCCTCCGAACCGGGCAATGTGCGCCTGACCAGCTTCGGCGATCGCCGCGACCGCAACCTCTTCCCCGGTGTCTACGGCGATGCGAACGCCGGCACGGACACGGGCGACCAGCCGCAGTTCCCCAAGGCCACCAGCGCCATCAGCTACGTGGGCCATGATCAGGTCGCCAGCGACATCGCGAACCTCAAGGCCGGGCTGGCCGCCGCCGGATACGGTGAGCGCGACGGCTACATCAATGCCCTCTCCCCCGGCTCCGCCTCCCGCATCGCCAACGAGTTCTACAAGACCGATGAGGAATTCATCTGGGCCTGGGCCGACGTTCTGCGTGAGGAATACCTCGCCATCACCGAGGCGGGTCTGACCGTCCAGATCGACGATCCCTCCCTGGCCGAGAACTTCGACCAGATCAACCCCGAACCGTCCTTCGATGACTACCGGTCGTTCATCCAGGTCCGCATCGACGCACTCAACCATGCCCTGCGCGGCATCGATCCGGCGCAGGTCCGCGTCCACACCTGCTGGGGTTCGTGGCACGGACCGCACGTGACCGACCTGCCGTTCAAAGAGATCGTCGATCAGGTGCTCACGCTCAACGCCGCAGGCATCACCTTCGAGGCCGCCAACGTCCGTCACGAACACGAATGGCGCATCTGGGAGGACACGAAGCTGCCCGAGGGCAAGTACATCATCCCGGGCATCGTCTCCCACTCGACGAATGTCGTCGAACATCCCGAGCTCGTCGCCGATCGCATCGAGCGCTTCGCGAAGCTCGTCGGTCCCGACAACGTCGTGGCCTCGACAGACTGCGGTCTGGGCGGACGCGTCCATCCGGAGATCGCCGTCGCGAAGCTGCAGTCGCTGACTGCAGGTGCGGAAATCGCCGGCAAGCGACTCTGACAGTCCGCGGACGACACGCGCCTGTCACTCAGCCGCGTCGAGCCGCCCCAGCGTCACGCAACATCAGCGGTCGCGCCAAACTGTCACTCGCCCACTTCACGCTCCGTTGCCGAGTTCCTCCTCGAGGCAATCGGCCAGCGTGGGGTGGGCGAACTGGTATCCGGTCTCCTGCAGCTTCTCCGGCAACACCTTCTGATCGGCCAGCGCCAGTTCTCTGGCACCATCTCGGCCGAGCACGAGTTCGGGAACGAAGCCCGGAGTCGGAATCTTCGCGGGCCGATGCAGATGAGCCGCGAGCGCCTCGGAGAATTCCTTCTGCGACACCAGCTGCGGAGCAACTGCGTTGACGGGCCCGCGGATATAGTCCACGAGCACTGCGTGTACATATGACCTGGCCAGGTCGTCCAAAGACACCCATGCCAGACCTTGCTCACCACTGCCCAGTCGACCGCCGGCACCCGCCAGGTACAGTGGCGCCTGCAACTTGAGGAACCCGCTCAGACTCGTCAGTGCGACACCGGAACGAATCGAGACCCGGCGTATGCCGTGCTCCTCGACCCGGGCGGCAGCGGCCTCCCACTCCTGGCAGAGGTCGGAGAGGATCCCCTCCCCGGGCGGTGCCGATTCGTCCACCGGCACCTCGGCGCTGGAGCCGTAGTATCCGACGGCCGAAGCACACACGAACACCTCCGGCCGCTTCACCTCGGGCAGGGCACCCATCGTCTCCGCGAGCAGCGTCGTCGAGTTGATGCGGGAGGAATGGATCTCGGCCTTCGCCTTCTTCGTGAACCGAGTCGCGATCGATTTGCCGCCGAGGTGGACCACCGCATCCGCCCACGCCAGATCGCGCGGGTTGATGATGCCCAAATCCGGGTTCCAGTGGACTTCGTAGGGGAACTTCGGTGTGCGCCGCACGAGCAGACGCACGAAGTGTCCAGCTGTGGAGAAGAGTGCCGCGACCTGCCGACCGACCAGTCCGCTGCCGCCTGCGATGAGGATCCGCTTGCCCTTCTTCCGGGTCACCAATGGTGCGTGCATGCGCTCAAGGAATTCGATGTCCATGAGCATCCGGGAGTGCCTGGCTTCAAAGGTGGCTTCGAGATAGTGCACGAGACTGCGGTCAATCGAGTCGAATCCCTGCGGCGCCATCGAGAACTCGACCCGGTCGTCGATCTTGGTGCCCCCGGCCACGGAGGAGAATTCGTGCGTGTGCCTCCACTGGCTCAGCGGGCCCTTCTTCAACTCATCAACAAAGGAGAAACGGGTCGGACCTTCGGAATGCACTGAGCTGAATGGTCGCCTGACGAGACCGTAGCTGCCGGGCAAACTGGTCTTGACCTGCGCGACCGATCCCGGTGCGATCGGAGGATAGCTCTCCTCGACGATCTCCTGGGCCCAGTGCGGTGAGAGTCGGGTCAGTGCTCCTGGCTGCGCGTGCCACAGATAGGTTATCTCGGCAGCGAGCGGGACTTCGGACGTCCACTCGAAATTAGTCATGACATTCCTCCTGTTTCCGATGATGCCACCCCAGCCTGAGAGTGTGACCTGCAACTCGCCCAAGGCAATGTGAATTCCATTCGCGAGGCGGCCCCGGGCGTCTCTGCCGCATGGTTCGCCCCAAGAACTTCCCTCCCCCCGGAGAGCGTCGTCCCCGGGCGGTACCCTCCCCGTGCGGTTCCCTCCCCCGGCGAGTTTCGTCGAAAGCACACCGCAGCGTCGACAGCAGACTTCAGGGAGTCTGCTCTCGACGCTGCGGTGTGCTCTCGGCGGAGGCCCCTGACCGGCGGAGGCCGCTGGCAAGCGGAATCGCTGGCCTACCGGGCCGAGTCGGGGATCTTTCCGTATCTGAACGCCGCCCAGAAGTCGCCGCGCACATAGCCGTTCTCCGGATCCGGGTTGAAGTCCCAGTGGCGAACGGTGCCGACCTTGAGCGCAGCGGCGACGAGCTGACGACTCTTCTGCGAACCGAGCACGTGCCGTTCGAAATGCTCGAGGTCGTAGCGAGCATCGATCTCGGCGCGCATCGTCGCGACGAGTTCGGCATACTCTGCGTCGCCGGCACGATTGACCAGTTCGTCGGGATCAGTCTCGAGGTCGAAGAGCAGCTTGGGGTCTCCCGGACAAATCGTCAGCTTGTACTGGCCGCGGATGAGCGTCACCTGCGGCCGATAGGTGCCCTCGGCAAAGTACTCGATCACGATGTCCCGATCCTCCGGCTCCAGCTCTCCCGCCGCCTCGCGACGAGCGGTCTCGAACAGTGACACCCCGGCCGCGCCCGCAACACCGGCACCGTCGGCCAGTTCCACCAGCGTCGGCATGAGGTCGACGAGGCACACGGGGCTGGCGTAGCGGCCAGGGGTGACGAACTCGGTGGGGCCGTTGATGATGATCGGCACCCGTGAGGACTGCTCGTAGGGCGACATCTTGTACCAGAGGCCCTTCTCGCCGAGCATGTCTCCATGATCGCTGGTGACGATGATGACCGTGTTCTCGGCGAGGTCGAGCTCCTCCAGGCGCTGCCGGATGCGGCCGACATGGTCGTCGATGTAGCTCACGGCCGCATAGTAGGCACGGCGGGCTCGGCGCACATCGTCGATGCCCGGATTGCGTTTGTCGAAGCCGCTCATCGTCCGCAGCCGGTGGCTGTGGGGGTCGACAGCCTCATCGGGAACCTCGGGATGGGCTGGGTCGGGGATGGCCACCTCGGCGAGTCGGTCCCAGTTCTCCCGCGGCGGCTCGTACGGGTCGTGCGGGTGGATGAACGAGGTGACCATGAGGAACGGCCGGCTCTCACCCGCCGCCTGGTTCGCGCGCTTGCGATCGTTGAGGTGGCGCAGGGTCCGGAAGATCACCTCGTCGTCGAAGTCCTGCTGGACGTTGGCCTTCGTCGCTCCGGCGCTGAAGACCGGATCTGCTTCGTGGTACCACTGGAGTTTGTCCGCGAGCGGGCGATTCCAGTCGGGAACCATGTCGAGGTCGGCCGGGTAGACGTCGGTGGTCAGGCGCTCTTCGAAGCCGTGATGCTGGTCGGGACCGATGAAGTGCATGCGCCCGATCAGCGCCGTGTGATAGCCGAGCTTGCGCAGCCGATGCGCGAACGTCGGCACCGAGGCCGCGAAGTCGTCGCCGTTGTCGAGGCAGTCGACATCCGAGGGCATGCGCCCGGTCATCATCGATGCTCGCGACGGGGCGCACAGCGGGGTATTACAGTAGGCCCGGTCGAAGACGGCCCCGTCCTGTGCCAAGGCATCCATGTTCGGGGTCAGCGCAGCCTCGTTGCCGTAGGCGCCCAGGGCCTGGGCTGCCATCTGGTCAGCTTGGATGACGACGATGTTCGGTGGTTGCATATGCTGGTCACGTCCTTTCAACGTGTGGGCTCTCTCTTCAGTGGGCGAGCCGATGTCAAGCAGTGAGGTGAAAACGATGGGGTCATGCTGTCATCCCGCACGGGAAACGTCCGTCGCTCCTGGCGCTGGGAATCAGGCTTCCCCCGCCGAGGTGGGTGTTGCGCATGAAGAATCCCCCGCCGAGGTGGGAATGTCGGGCCGGAAGCCGTCCGCCGACGTGCCCGGCCCCGATCCGGTTCTGCTGGCCGCGTTGGCGAGCCAGGCCCCGGATCGCTTGGAGGTGATCGGACTGCCGGGAGCAACGTTTCGCATGGGCAGCGACGATCCGCTGGCCTACTCCGAGGACGGTGAGGGTCCTGTGCGTGAGGCCCATGTGGCAGCCTTCGGGCTGGGGCGCACGACGGTGACCGTGGCGCAGTTCGCCGCGTTCGTCACGGCCACCGGGCACATAACCGATGCCGAACGCCTCGGAGATTCGCTTGTCTTCACCGGCCTCCTCAGCCCCGAGCTGCGGGCAGCGACACCGACCGTGGTTGCGACCCCATGGTGGCACCAGGTCGCCGGCGCCACTTGGTTCTGTCCCGAGGGGCCCGACTCCACAGCTGAGGGACGTGCCGACCATCCGGTCACGCACGTATCCCGTCGCGATGCCCGAGCCTATGCCGGCTGGGCGGGAGCCCGCCTGCCGACGGAGACCGAATGGGAGTACGCGGCCCGCGGCGGACTCGAGCAGCAGCCCTATCCGTGGGGTGCAGTGCGCGAACCCGAAGGCCAGGCACTGATGAACACATTCGCAGGAGTCTTCCCTGACGGTCCGACGAAACCGGTCGGCACGATGCCCGCCGATGCATTCGGGCCCTTCGGGTTCGGTCTGTGCAACATGACCGGCAACGTCTGGGAGTGGACGAGCGATGCCTTCAGCCCCGGGGACCATCGGGCTGTCCTCCGCGGCGGGTCCTACATGTGCCACGACTCGTACTGCCGCCGGTACCGGACCTCGGCGCGCACGGCCTCGACCGAAGACACATCACTCGGTCACACGGGATTTCGAGTCGCCGTCGACATCGCTTCCTGACGCGGTGCCGGCCCCGGAGTCTCTCGCCGAGGAGGCCCCGGCCGTGGGCCTCGCGCCTGAAGTCCCAGCGTCCGCACGTTCGGCGCCGGTCGCCTCGGTGCTGGTGTCGGCGTTCGCGTCAGCGTCAGCGTCAGCGTCTGCGTCAGCGTCAGCGGAGTCAGCGGAGTCCGACTCCGGCGTCCATCCGTCGGCCCACTTGCCGGTTTCGTAGTCGTAGCCGACGGGTTCGCCGTTCTCGTCGGTGCGCTGATACCAGTCGGTGTAGTCCCCGTGCTCGGAGTCGATGCCGCCGTTTGCGCCATCGCCAGGCTCGGTCTGCACGACGTGGAGAGCGAAGTCGTCACCGAAGCGGTCGGCACCAGCGACCACGGCATTGTCGACCGCGTTCTGCGCGTACTTTCGGCGCAGGGCCAGCGGATCGGTGCGCAGTTCCTTGAACCACGCGACGATGATGAAGAGCATGATGACCGCGAATGGCACCGCGGTGACGATGACGAGTTGCTGGAGTCCCTCGAGCGCGCTCGCGTTGCCCAGCAGCAGCATGACCACGGCGATGCCGGACATGACGAGCCCCCAGAAGACGACGACCCATTTCTTCGGCTCTTGGTCGCCCCGGCTGGTGAGCATGCCCATGACCACCGAGGCGGAGTCCGCCGAGGTGATGAAGAAGATCGCGAGCACGACGATCGCGACGAACGGCAGCCATTCGACGAAGGGCAGGTTGTCGATGAGGGTGAAGAACACCTCGGGGGCTTCCATGCTGTCGGAGAACCCGGGCGCACCTTCCCTGTACATCCAGATCGACGTTCCGCCCATGATGCCGTAGGCGACGAAGAGCAGAGTAGACGGGATGAAGATTGTGCCGAGGATGAACTGGCGGATGCTGCGGCCGCGGGAGATGCGGGCGATGAAGGTGCCGACGAACGGCGACCATGAGATCCACCAGGCCCAGTAGTAGACGGTCCACACTGACTGGAACTCCTGCGTCTCCTGGCCCCAAGACAGCGACCTGCCCATCATGTCGAACATCGAGCCGAAGTACTCCATGAGAGCCGACGGCAGCAGGTTGAGCAGGAACAGAGTCGGGCCGAGGAACAGGACAAGGGCGACGATCCCGACCGTGAGGATGATGTTGATCGACGAGAGGTAGCGGATGCCGCGAGAGACGCCCGAGACTGCGGAGACGATGAAGCCGATGGTCAGGACACAGATGATGACGACGAGCATGTTGTTCGTCATCGGGCCCACCCCGGAGACGATGCTGACACCGGTGCCGATCTGCATGGACGCGATACCCAAGGCTGCGGCAGTGCCGAAGAGGGTGGCGACGATTGCGAAGATGTCGACGAGTTTGCCGGCGAAGCCCTCGGTCTGGCGTTTGCCGAACAGGGTCTGGAAGATCGAGGACAGGAGCAGCGAGCGACCGCGGCGGTATGCCGCGTAGGCGATGGCGCCGCCGACGAGGGCGTACATCGCCCAGGCGTGGAAACCCCAGTGGAAGTAGGTCTGGGCCATTGCTCCGTGCAGAGCCTCGGTGGTTTCGGGATCGTTCGTCAGCGGCGGTGGGCTGATGAAATAAGTCAGCGGTTCGGACGGCCCGAAGAAGAGCACGCCGATGCCGATTCCGGCGGCGAAGAGCATCGCCACCCAGGAGAACGTGCTGAACTCGGACTTCTCCCCGTCCTTGCCCAAGGGGATCCTGCCGTAGGGCGAGAACGCGAGGAAGAGCAAGGCAACAAGGATGATGATCGCGACAAGATTGAAGAACCAGCCGACGTTCATCGTCGCCCAGTCATAGGCGGCCGTCGCGACAGTGGAGACGTTGCTGGGATTGACAATGCCCCAGATGACGAATGCGACCGTGAGCGAACCGGCTACGGCAAAGATGGTCTTGTCAAGAGAATACCGACGGCGCTGCTCGTCGATGGCAATGCCGGGGACGAGGATCGGGTGCGTGCCGTGCGGGTAGTGGCCCGTATTCTCGTCGGACTCAGGCGGGTACTGCGGTCGCCTGTAGTCGAGGGTGCCCAATGATTTGCCGGCACCCCTGCTCACGCGCTTCGCGTCGGCTTTGAGCTTCTCCCGCGAAGCTCGGCGGTCGGGGCGCAGGGATCCGGAACCGTCGGCACCCAGTGATGGGGCGGTCGTTCCTGATGGTGCAGAGTCGCCTGATGGTGCAGAGTCGCGGTGTGTGTCGATTTCTTCAGAGGCTGGTCTGGAGTCTTCGGGCATGTGAAGATGGCCCTTTCTCATTCGTCGAGATTACGGATGATCGAAAAGAGTCCACATGCTTCAGGGTTCGCTACCGCACCAGCCGATCGCGGCGCCTTCCCAAGAATCATTGGCATAGCCGAGAGTCGGGCGAGGTGCCGCCCGTGCGCACCGCTGAGGTGCGGGAATCTCGTAGTCCGCCATAGTCAGCGACCGTAACAGCTTCCTGAGAGCTTCTCAATAAAATGCTGAAGGGCCCCGGGACGCTCAGTTGAGAAGTGCGCGGTCCCCCAGTGTTGCGCCCTTGAGCTTCGAGAACTCTTCGAGCAGAGCCTCAACGGTGAGATTCTTCTTCTCTTCGGCCGAGGCCTGGTAGATGATCTCACCCTCGTGCATCATGATGAGTTTGTTGCCCAGAGCGATCGCCTGCTCCATGTTGTGGGTGACCATGAGCGTGGTCAGCCCATCGTTGGCGACGATCTTCTTCGTCAGTGCGGTCACGAGTGCCGCACGCTGCGGGTCAAGCGCTGCTGTGTGCTCGTCGAGGAGCAGGATCCGCGGCTGAGTGAACCCGGCCATGAGCAGACTCAGCGCCTGACGTTGTCCGCCCGAGAGCAAACCGACCTTCGTCTTCAGCCGGTTCTCGAGTCCGAGTTCCAACGTCGCCAGTTCGTCGGCGAAGAGGTCTCGCCTCGCCGAGGTGGTTCCCCGTCCCAGCCCGCGTGACTTTCCGCGTTTGAGTGCCAAGGACAGGTTCTGTTCGATCGTCAGGTCCGGGGCCGTGCCGGCCATCGGGTCTTGGAAGACCCGACCCAAGTATTTGGCACGCTTGTATTCGGGCATCCGGGATACCTCGGCACCGTCGATCGTGATCGATCCGGAGTCGATGGGCAGACGTCCCGAGATCGTGTTGAGCAGCGTCGATTTGCCGGCGCCGTTGGAACCGATGACGGTGACGAAGTCCGATTCGTCGAGCTCGAGCGAAACTCGCTGCAGTGCCTTGCGTTCGTTGACCGTGCCAGGAAAGAAGGTCTTCGAAATGGTGTCGATTTTTAGCATGGAGCTCAACCTTCCTTCGTCTCGGTGGCGCCGGCAGTGGTCGATTCGTGCGTGGTGCCGGTGGGAGGCGCTGCCAGAGTGCTTCCGGGCCTCGCCGAGGTCTGAGCTGGGGCGGGCGTCGCGGACGTCCCCGCGGGGACGTCGGCGATCTCGGCTGGGTCCTTCATATCGGTGGTTCCCTCCGGAACCGTCGACGCAGCCCGGTTTCCGCGAGAGCGCAGGGACGGAATCCGTTTGAGGAAGCCCCATCTGGGCAGCAGGAGAGCGACGACGACGAGCAGCGCAGTGGTCAGCTTCATGTCGTTCGTGTCGAGACCGGCACGCAGCGCCAGGAAGATGATGAGGCGGTAGATGACCGAGCCGAGCATCGCGCCGAGGCTGGCCATGAAGATGTTGCGCGAGCCGAATACCGCCTGGCCGAGGATGACCGATGCCAGGCCGACGAGGATGAGGCCGATGCCCATGCTGATGTCGGAGAATCCCTGATACTGGGCGACGAGAGCACCGCAGAGAGCGACGAATCCGTTCGACAGGGCAAGGGTCAGCATCGTCGAGTTGTCGGTGTTCACGCCAAGGCTGCGGATCATTTCCCTGTTGTTGCCTGTGGCTTGGATCGCGAGTCCCAGATCGGTGGTGAGGAACCAGTCGATCGCAAATTTGAGGATGAGAGTGAAGGCGAGAAGCACGGCGATGGAGATCCACGTGCCCAGCCACATGTTCTCCCGCAATGGGGTGAACACGGTTTCCTCTCGCAGGAGCGGAAGGTTTGCCTTGCCCATGATCCGCAGATTGATCGACCACAGGCCGATCATCGTAAGGATGCCGGCCAGAAGTCCGTCGATCCCACCCTTGGTGTGGAGAAGACCGGTGATGAAGCCGGCGATGAGTCCGGCGCCGATGGCTGCCAGAGTCGCCAGGAAGGGGTTGGCCCCTGCGATGATCAGGGATGCTGCGGTGGCACCACCCGTGGTGAAACTTCCGTCGACGGTGAGGTCGGGAAAATTGAGAACTTTGAAGGTCAGGTAGACCCCGAGCGCCATCGCTGCGTAGATGAGCCCGAGTTCCAGTGCTCCGAACATGGATTTCCGATCTTAGGGTTGCGTCTCGAATGTCGCCGCGGCAGCAGGCTGCGATGCCTGCCGCCGTCGGCGTCATTCCGGTGGAACGTTGTGCGCAACCGGCAGCGCAGCTGCTGTTCACAGCTCTGCGCAACCGATGGTGCTGGTAGTGCTGGTGTCGCCGATGGTGCTGGCGTAGCCGAGGGACGAGGTCGTGTTACTCGATGACCTTGTCGGCTTCGTCGATCATGTCCTGCGGGATCTCGACGCCCTGGGCCTTGGCAGCCTTCGGGTTGACGACGAGTTCGAGGTTGGAGCTGGTCTCGACTGGCATCTCGGCCGGCTTCTTCCCGTCCTTGAGGATCTTCAGCGCCATTTTGCCGGTCTGCTCACCCAGTTTCGTGTAGTCGATGCCACGAGTGATCGCCGCACCCTGTTCAACCTGTCCGGCTTCGGAACCGACGAGGAGCGCCTTGTTCTTCTCAGCAGCCTGGACCATGGTCGTGACGGCCGAGACGACGTTGTTGTCAGTGGGCACGTAGTAGGCATCGACCTTGCCCAATGAGTCCACAGCCTGCGCGAGCTCACCGGAGTTCGCGATCGTGGCTTCCTTGATCTCGACTCCCAGATCCTTCGCGGCCTTCTTCGCCAGGTCCACCTGCACCTGGGAGTTGACCTCACCCGAGCTGTAGACGATGCCGACGGTCTTCGCATCAGGCTTGAGGTCCTTGACGAGCTTGAGCTGGTCGGCGACCGGGTTGAGATCCGAAGTGCCTGTGACGTTGGCGCCGGGGGCATCGTTCGAGGCGACGAGGCCGGCTTCCTGGGCATCAGTGACGGCAGTGAAAAGAACGGGAACGTTGGTGATCGCCTGCGCTGCGGCCTGAGCTGCAGGTGTGGCGACGGCGAGCACCAGGTCGAGGTCCTTGTTCGCGAAGGTCTGCGCGATGGAGGTGGCATTGGCCTGTTCGCCCTGAGCGTTCTGCTCGTCCCACTCGACCTTCACATCGGCGTCTTCGAACGACTTCTTGAAGCCAGCGCTGGCCGCGTCGAGAGCCGGGTGCTGCACGAGCTGGGAGATGCCGATCGAGTAGGACTCGCCACCGTCGCCATCACCGCTTCCACCGTCTCCACCCGAACATGCCGAGACTGCCAGAATCGAACTGACCGCCACGATTGCTGTGGCCAGTTGTTTGAGACGCATACTTCTCCCCTTTGAAAACCGGTTCACCTGCGCAGAGCCATTCTGCGCCGAACCATTGCCAACCCTGTGTTCAGTTCCCGGGGCTATCCGGCGATGGATCGGCCGGGAACTGCAGTCGAACCAGGCGACGACTGCGGTCCAGCTCTTTCTGTGTCCGCAGTCGGTCGAGGTGCGACTGTGATGACACCCACTCTATTGGCCGCCACTGACACGCCTGGTCAAAACCAGGATTTGAAGACAATCGTCCTAGTATCGTTATCTGCCGCGACAATCGTCCTCTGAGACCGACGGATCGCTCTCCATGCGTCCCGCAAGGTGCCTGCTGAGGCGTCCCCGCGGGGACGCCTCAACACAGTCTCACGCCTCGATCGTGACGTCCGATCGCCCGAGCACGTCGAGGATCCACGCGAAGTCGAAGGCCGTGTCCTTCCATGAGTCGTAGCGCCCGGAGGCTCCCCCGTGGCCGGCGACCATTTCGGTCTTGAGCAGCACGTCGGATCCGACCTCGCGCAGCCGCGCAACCCACTTGGCCGGTTCGACGTAGAGGACCCGGGTGTCGTTGAGCGAGGTCACGGCCAAGATCTTCGGATGGTCCACCTCGGCGACGTTCTCATACGGAGAATACGAGCGCATGTACTCGTAGATGTCGGCGTCGTGGAGGGGGTCGCCCCATTCCTCCCATTCGATGACAGTCAGCGGGAGTTCCGGCATGAGGATCGAAGTCAGGGCGTCGACGAAGGGGACGTGGGCGCTGACTCCGGCGAAGAGGTCAGGCGCCATGTTCGTCACCGCACCCATGAGCAGCCCGCCGGCCGAGCCGCCCGTGGCGACGAGCGTCTCGGGACTCGTCCAGCCCTCGGCGACAAGGTGGCGTCCCGCGGCAATGAAGTCGGTGAACGTGTTCTTCTTCGTGGTGGTTTTGCCCTGGTCGTACCAATGCCGGCCCATCTCGCCGCCGCCGCGCACGTGGGCGATCGCGTAGACGACGCCACGGTCGAGCAGCGAGAGCCTCGACACCGAGAAGTACGGGTCCATGCTCGCCTCGTATGACCCATAGCCGTAGAGCACGAGCGGCGCTGGTTCGGCCGGCGCCGGTTCGGTGGGTGCTGGTTCGGTGGGTGCCGACTCCCCCGCCGAGGTGGTGCTGGCCTTGAGCGCGATGAGGTCGCGCCGATAGACGAGGGAGATCGGCACCCGGGTGCCGTCGTCGGCGGTGGCCCAGACCAGGGATTCGCTGTAGTTGTCGAGATCGACCGATCCGAGCACCGGCTGGCGTTTGAGGACCGTGTCCGTACCGTCTGCCACACTGTGCTGGAAGATCACGGCGGGCGTCGACATGGAGGTGAAGATCAGTCGGATGCTCGTCTGCGCGAACTCGGGGTTGCCGGCCAGGCCCAGGGTTCCGGTCTCACGCGTGAAGGGAAGCTCCTGCAGCGGGCCGAAGGGCGAGCTGTCTGTTTCGTCCGGGTTCTCGGGCTGGAGTTCGACGATGCCGACGCGGGCGAAGCCGCCGCGGCGATAGCTGACGACGATGAAGTCTGCGAACGCGTCGACGTCCTCGATCCGCAGCCCCTCGACGTCGGCGAGCAGGGGCCTGCCGAGGTCCAGCGGTTCTGCGGTGTTGTCGGGTTCGTCGACGGCGTCGGTGGCTTCGTGGACCGTGCCTGCAGGGTCGGTGACGGGAACGTCGATGATGTCGAAGTCGTCCCGGTCGCGGTTGTGGGTGATGAGGAACCGGTCCTCACCGGCGATGACCGCATGCTCGACGGAGTATTCGACACCGTCGACACGAGGCCAGACTTCCTGCGGTGTGGTTTCGAGGTCGTCCGACTCGAGGTGCCAGAAACCGGTGGTCGTCTTCGACCCGGTGACGACGAACATGTACTTGCCCGACCGGGAGAATCCCGAGCCGACGAAGAATCGCTCATCGGGTTCGTGGAAGATGCAGACGTCGTCGCTGCTGTCTGAGCCGACGGTGTGGCGCCAGACCTTCTCGGGACGCCAAGCGTCGTCGACCGTCGTATAGAAGACGAAGCGTCCAGCCGGATCGATCGATGCTCCGGAGAAGGTTCCGTCGACCGTGTCGGCGAGGTCTTCACCGGTGCTCAGATCGCGTAGACGCAGGGTGTAGCGCTCGTCGCCGGAGGTGTCGACGCCGTAGAGGAGGTATCGGCCGTCGTCGGTGAGCGAGAAGGTGCCGAGTGAAAAGAACTCCTGCCCCTCGGCTACCACGTTGGAGTCGAAGACGACTTCCTCCCCGGGAAGCGGGTCAGCGCCGACTTCGGGCGGGGTCCAGTCGTCGGCGTTCGCGATGGGCACGCGCACGCTGATGCCGTAATCGAGTCCGGCCTTCGTCCGCGAGAAGTACCAATACTGTCCGCGGCGGCTCGGCACCGACATGTCGGTTTCCTTGATGCGTGTCTTGATCTCGGTGAAGATCGACTCGCGCAAACCCTCGAGTCCTGCAGTCTGCGATTGGGTCCACGCGTTCTCCGCCTCGAGATGGGCGATGACCTCCGGCGATTCCTTGTCGCGCATCCACTCGTAGTTGTCGACGAAGGTGTGGCCGTGGTGAGTCCGTTCGAAGGGGACCTGCTTCGCCACCGGCGACTGGACAGATGCAGGGTTGGACACTGATCGAGGATTCGTCATCCTCCTACACTAGCGATGACGGGGCACGCATTCGACTCAGCAACGTTGGATCTCAAGGTGCGTAGACGTTTCAAGCCCCGAGTCGTGTCATGGGCTCAAGCTACGGTGTTTTTATGAGTTTCGGATATGTACTTCTCGGCAGTGCGGATACCCACTGCCCCAACGACCGGGGCCTCCGACAGTGGACCGCAAGCGCTGCGAATATTGGTGGCAGGCGTGGGTGGCTATAGGCGGGCCCTTGCCAGAGGAGGCAGACCCTACTGAATCCCGTTTCTGCTCAACCAACGCTCACAACAGACTGATCGAAACTCATCCTGTCCCGTAGAGGTGCTCGGGTCGGCCCGTGCTTCCGTACTGCAAGGAAACCGTCACCGCCTGCGAGCCCGCCAATTTCGCGAGGTGACGCTGGGCCGTGGCTCGCGAGATGCCGACGGCTTCGGAGATCTCCAGCGCAGTCAGCGGTCCAGACGCAGACTCCAGAGCGTCGAAGATGCGGTCGGTCGTCGATGCGCCCGATCCGCCAGATCCACAGCCACCCGGCGCCGAGGCGTCATGCAGGTTGCGCAGAAGACCGTTGAGTTCGGTCTGACTGAACTTCTCCTGATCCCAGAATCGGCGGTACCGCGCGTACCGCCGCAGGAACCCCTGCAGATGATCGGCCTCGAACGGTTTGAAGATGTATGTGAGGGCACCGGCGCGCAGAGCAGAACGCACATTCTGCGGGTCAGCCACCGCTGAGAGCATCGCCGCATCGACCTCGGCCTCCCGGATGAGGTCGATCCCGTTGCCATCGGGCAGGACGCAGTCGGCTAAGAGCAGGTCCACGTCCGTGTCACCAAGAGCTTGGCGGGCGGCGCCCAGGTCGCGGACCGGTTCGAGTGCCCGAAACCCCGGGACTTCGTCGACGTAGCGACAGTGCACCTGACCGACATAGAAATCGTCATCGAGTACCAAGACGTTGATCATGCTCTCTCCTGCTCATCCATGCGGCTGGCGACATCATCGGCTCCGCTTTCCGGGTCATCCAACAGGTCTGGCAGCACCATTCCGAAGCTCGCTCCGCCCAGATCCTCGTCATGACCGGCGACCACCCACACTCGGCCACCATGTCGTCGGGCAACTCTGCGACACAACGCCAGTCCGATTCCCAACCCGTGCACCGCGCCCGCGGACCCTCCACCCCCAGACTCGCTCACTCCCTCGTCGAAGATGCGATCGACGTCCTCATCACGGACGCCATCGCCAGTGTCGGTGACGACCACGTGCAGCTCCGAGCCGGCGCTGAGCATCTGGATCTCAACCCGGCCGACCTCGGTGGCCACATCGGTCACGGCCCCGGAAGGAGCCCCGCTGGCCGCATCCTCGCCTGCTGTGATGTTCGCCGCCGCATCACGCCCGCTGCTCGTGACCACGGCTCGCACGGCATTGTCGATGAGGTTTCCGAGGATGAGCGTGACGTCTTCCGGGTCTCTCACCCGGCCCAATGCCAGGGAATCCGGTGTCACGGCCAGCGCGACACCCGCCTCGGCGGCGGAGGTTCCCTTCGCTTCGAGCAGGGCCCGCAGGTACGGGTCGGAGATCTGATCGATGCCGTCGACCGTGGTGGCGGTCGACCCGGTGCGCAGGATCGTCGCGAGGAAGCTGCGCGCCTCATCGGTCGCGCCGGTATCGACAAGACCGAGCACCGTGTGGAGGCGATTCGCGAATTCGTGGCGCTGGACGCGCAGCGCCTGCGCAGTCGAGGACACCGTCTCCAGCTGCTGCGCCATCGTCAGCATCTGCGTCTCATCACGCAAGGTCACGACCCCGCCGACGGAAACTCCTCCCCTGCTCACCCGCACAGCGGTGGCCAGGAGGATCCGACCACCGACGCTGATTCGGCGGCGCAGCGGCTCGTCGTCGGGAGCATCGGCGATCAGACGATGGATCGACTGTGGGACGGCCTCCGTCATCCTGATCAAGTTGTAGTCCACATCCGCCAGGATCTCGTTCGTCGCCGTGCGATCGCTGTCGGCGCTCGGCCCCGCGAGCAGGTCCTTCGCGACTGAGTTGCTCAGTGTCACCCTGCCGGCGGTGTTGAAGCCGAGCACTCCGTCATCGAGGCCACGGAGAACCGCCCCCTGATCACGCGCCATCTCGGCCAGCTCCTCGGGACCAACACCCAGGGTCTCGCGACGCAGGCGCCGGCCCAGCCAGAGCGAGGCGACGACTCCCACCGCCAAGGCGAGCACAGCGACCGAACCGAGGACGAGGAATTCTCGCCGGAGATCCGCATCGAGCACCGAAGCATGGATGCCCACGGACACCTCACCGACAACCGTCCCATCATCATCGTTGGAATAGATCGGCACCTTCGCACGCACCGTCTCCCCCAGCGTTCCCGCCTCGTGAGTGATGTTCTCTCTGCCGGCAAGCGCCTCGTCAGGGGACGTGGAGACCTTCTTCCCGACCGCCTCGGCGCGGGGGTGGGTCAGGCGGATCCCGCGGTCATCGGTGATGACGACGAATTCGATCTCCGATCGCGCTCGGAGATCAACAGCGACCTTCTGCAGCGAATCGGTGATCTCCGGATCAGCCTTACCGGCGGCGGCCTTCGAAGCACGGGTGGAACCATCCCTGACTGCCGCCGTACTGGCCAGCGCCCGCGCAGTCGCCAGGGCCTCGGTCTCGCTGACATCGGTGACTGTCCTGGCGCCCATCCACGCGAACACCCCTGTCACCAGGGCAAGGATCACGACGACCACAACGAGCTGGCTGAGCAGCACGCGGCGGGAGAACGGACGGGAGGAGCGGGACACGGACCCACACTAGCCACTGCGTGAGCAGAATGCACACAACGCACTCAACGGGCAGAACGAGCACAGTGCGCACAAACGCGCACTCGGTCACCACCGACCCTAGGATGTATCTCAAATCACACTCGTCTTCGATGGAGAAGTGCGTGCCTGTCACCGCGGATCCGACGCTGACGCTGTGCCGTCCGAACCGCCCTCTCTCACCAGTGAGCCGCTCGGACGGACATCACCACCCGAAAAATGAAAGCTTGGTCAATGTCGAACCAATCCACGTCGCCGCCGGATGATCCGGTCACTGACACCAAACACCCCTCCCGGCGAATGTTCGGACGAATCGCCTATGGCGCCCTCGCCGTGGCAGCAGTCGGGACGGCCACCGGATTCTCCATCAGATCCGCCGCAGCCAAGGGCGATCTGGCCTCGAACCTCACGCTCATCGCACCGGCCGGCGCCGGTGGCGGCTGGGACGGCTTCGCTCGAGAGACCCAGCAGGCCATGCGCGTCAACGGCCTGGCCAACAACGCGCAGGTCGTCAACATCCCCGGCGCCGGTGGAACCATCGGCCTCGGCAAGTTCTCGACCATGGGCGGCCAAGCGGACACAGTGCTCGCCACGGGCACAGCCATGGTCGGCGGCATCGCCTTGAATAAGTCACCAGTCGGCTTCGCTGACACGACCCTGTTGGCCCGCGTCGCCGAGGACTACGACGTCCTCATCGCCGCCGCGGACTCCCCCTACAACACTGTCGACGACGTCATGAGCGCATGGAAGAAGGATCCGAAGGGATTCGTCTGGACCGGCGGTTCGGCCGGATCGGTCGATCACCTGACGATCGCCCAGCTGGCCCTCATCGGCAAGCTCCCCGCCTCTGACATCACCTACATCCCGAAGTCCGGCGGCGGCGAAGCGATCCAGACGCTGCTCTCGGGCACGACAGACTTCGCATCCTGCGGCTTCAACGAGGTGTCCGACCAGATCGAGGCTGGACGCGTCAAGGCCATCGGCGTCGCCGCTCCGAAGCGCCTCGAGGGCTTCGACGACGCTCCGACCATGACCGAGCAGGGTTACGAGGTGACGCTGACCAACTGGCGCGGCTTCCTCGGCGCTCCGGGCATCACCCCCGACGAGACGAACCAGCTCGTCGAGGTTCTGCAGAAGACCCGAGACAGCGCGGAGTGGAAGGACGCACTCGACCGCAACAAGTGGACCGACGTGTGGCAGACCGGTGAGGAATTCACCGAATTCATCAAGGAAGACACCTCGCGGGTCGAGAAGCTGCTGAAGGAGCTGGGACTATGACCACGGACATCTCCACCGATACCTCCCCGAGCACGAGGACCCGGACGGACCACCTCGGCGCTGGGACCTGGTGGCAGGGTCGGTCGGGACTGCTGGTTCCGCTCATCATGGCCGCGTTCTCCACCTACCTGCTCATCGGAATCCTCACGATGCAGGTGCCCGAGGACACGGATCCTCCGGGTCCGCAGTTCTTCCCGATGCTCATCATGATCGTCGGCTACGTGCTCACGGTCCTGCTGGTCATCGCCTACATCCGCAACCCCGAACCCGTCGACGTCGAGACTGAGATCCCCGCCGAGGCGGAAGAGGACAAGGCGTTCTCCACCCCGGTCACCTCGGCGGTCTCCGCCTCCCGGCTGGCCCCTCACGAGGAGGACGAGCCGAGCGCTGACCGCAAGGCCCTCGCCGAGGCGCGCGTGGCCGATTCGCGTCACCGCACCCACTCGGACTTCGTATCCCTGGCCTGGGGCGCCGGTGGCTTCGCAGCCTTCGCAGGCATCCTCGAGTTCGCAGGCTGGATCATCGCGGCGGCACTCCTGTTCTGGTGCGTGGCACGGTCGATGGGCTCGAAGAAGCCGCTGTTCGATCTGACATTGGCGCTGGTGTTCTCGTCCGTGGTCTACATCGCGTTCGCGGTGTTGCTGGGACTCAATCTGCCCTCCGGACTCCTGGGAGGTGGGTTCTGATATGGACGCTCTCATGTCTCTCTTCGAAGGCTTCACCCACGCACTGACGCCGATGAACCTGCTCTGGGTCATCGTCGGCTGCTTCCTCGGCACCGCTGTCGGCGTGCTGCCGGGCCTGGGCTCGTCGATGGCTGTGGCACTGCTGCTGCCGATGACCTTCGCCCTCGACCCGACCGGCGCCTTCATCATGTTCGCCGGTGTCTACTTCGGCGGTCTCTTCGGCGACTCGACGATGGCCATCCTCATGAACACCCCTGGTCAGGCCTCCGCGATCGCCTCGACGTTCGAAGGCCACAAGATGGCACGCAACGGCCGAGCCCCTCAGGCTCTGGCCACGGCTGCGATCGGTGCCTTCATCGGCGGACTCATCTCGTGCTGCCTCGTCGTCTTCGTCGCTCCCGCCCTGGCGGACCTGTCGACAAGCTTCGGCCCAGCCGAGTTCTTCGCCCTCGCATTGTTCGCGTTCGTCGCAACCTCATCGGTCGTTGCGGATTCGGTGCTCAAGGGTCTCATGGCCCTCGTGCTCGGCATCGGGTTCTCGGTCATCGGCATCGACTCGGTCTCCGGCACGGAACGCTTCACCTTCGGTGTGCCCGAGCTCTTCGACGGCGTCTCACTCGTGACCGTGACCGTGGGCATCTTGGCGCTGGGCGAGGTGTTCTTCATCGCCTCCCGGATCCGCCGGAAAGCCAACGACAACACGATCAATTCCTCGGGCAGGCCGTTCCTGTCCCGCAAGGAGTTCGGCGAGGCGATGCCTGCATGGCTGCGCGGAACCGCGATCGGCCTGCCCTTCGGCGTCATCCCCGTCGGCGGTGCCGATGTACCGACGTTCATGGCCTACGGCCTCGAGCGCAAGCTCGATGCCCGACGCAAGGATCCGCAGTTCGGCAAGGGCGCGATCAGGGGTCTTGCCGCCCCCGAGGCTGCCGGCAGTGCCACGACCGGCATTGCCATGGGTGCCCTGCTGGCTTTGGGTCTGCCGATCTCCGCGACTGCCGCGATCATGCTGGCGGCGTTCCGCCAATACGGTCTGCAGCCGGGGCCGCTGCTCTTCGACCGGTCCCCCGAACTGGTGTGGGGCCTGCTGGCGAGCTTCTTCATCGCCATGGTCGTCCTGCTCATCATCAACCTGCCGTTCGCACCCCTGTGGGCGAAGCTGCTGAAGATCCCGGATCCTTACCTCTACGGTGGCATCGCGGTCTTCTGTGGCCTGGGCATCTATGCAACCTCGGCGTCGACGTTCGAGCTGTTCATCCTGTTGGGCATCGGTGTCGTCAGCTTCGTGCTCAAGCGCTATGGGGTTCCCCTGGCGCCGCTGATGATCGGCATGGTTCTGGGGCCTCTGGCCGAGACCAATCTGCGCGATGCGCTGCTGGCTTCGGGCAACGACGCCTCGGTGCTCGTGTCCTCACCGATCACGATCGTCCTCTACCTCGTACTCATCGGCGCACTGCTCTACACCGGCGTCGGCCGCGTGCTGGCACGTCGTCGGCAGAGGAACCTGACCGGCACTGCCGCGACGACGTCGCAGGAGAGCGAGTCGGTCAAGTCGTGAGGTGACGTCTCGCGTTGAGCCCGGTGGCCCGGACC
>NZ_JALDSX010000054.1 GCF_022748595.1 Brevibacterium sp. ZH18
CCACTTGTCATCGAGCGGACCAGTTATAGCTGGTGCTTTCGATGACAAGTGGTCCGCTGACTGCTGACTGCTGGCTGCTGGCTGCTGGCCGCTGGGCCCTCGGCCCCCGGCGGCCCTGGCCGCTGGGCGGTTGCGCGGCCAGGTGGGCTCCGCGGATTGTCTCGCGGGGGACGCTTCGCCCCTATCCCAGCTGGCCAGGATTGAGCACGCGGGAGAGGAAGTCCTTGGTCCGCTGCTCCTGTGGGTTGCCGATGACCTCCCTGGCCGGGCCGGACTCAACGACGTACCCGCCGTCCATGAACAGCACGCGGTCAGCGACCTGCCGGGCGAACTCCATCTCGTGGGTGACGACGACCATCGTCATTCCCGCCTCGGCGAGGTTGCGCATGACCTGGAGGACATCGCCGACGGTCTCGGGGTCGAGCGCCGAGGTGGGCTCGTCGAAGAGCATCACGTCGGGGTCCATGCTCAGGGCCCGAGCAATCGCCACGCGTTGCTGCTGACCACCGGACAGCGACGAGGGCTTGGCATCGATCTTCTCGGACAGGCCGACCTTCTCGAGGTTCGCCTCGGCGACGGTGTTCGCTTCGGACTTCGAGCGCCCCAGCACCTTGGTCTGGGCGATGGTGAGATTCTCCCGGACGGTGAGGTGGCCGAAGAGATTGAAGGACTGGAAGACCATGCCGATCCGGGTGCGAGCGGCATCGATGTCGAGATCAAGGTCCGTCATATCCATGCCGTCGACGACGATCGAGCCGCCGGTCGGGGTCTCGAGCGTGTTGATGCAACGCAGCATCGTCGACTTGCCGGAGCCCGAGGGGCCGATGACGCAGACGACTTCACCCTTGTCGACGTCGAGGTTGATGTCGGTGAGGACCTGGTTCGAGCCGAAGCTCTTCTTGAGATTGCGGATCGCGATGATCGGGCTGGTGGTCGCCGCGTGCGAGGCTGTGGCTGTGTCGGTCATCATTTCACTCCTGAGTCGGCGGAGCCGTATTTGCGTTCGAGGACGCGTGAGAGATAGGACAGCGGGATCGTGATGATGAGATAGCAGAGGGCGATCACGATGAACGGGGTGAGGTTCGCGGTGTTCACGATCTCCGCCCGGCCGAGTGCTGCGAGCTCGCGTCCGTCGACCGAGGAGCCGAGGATGTAGGCCAGCGAGGAGTCCTTGGCGAGCAGGATGAGCTCGTTGGTCAGCGGCGGCAGGATGATCCGCATCGCTTGTGGGAGGACGATCGTCATCATCGCTCGTGAGGAGGACATGCCCAGCGAGCGGGCCGCCTCGATCTGGCCCTTCGGCACGGCCTGGATGCCGGCACGAATCGTCTCCGCCATATAGGCCGAGGACACGAGGCCGAGGGCGATCATGATGATGATCAGCTGCGGCAGGTTGAATCCTTCGAAGGCCACCGGCAGACCGAAGCCCATGACGAGGAAGACGACGAGGGCGGGCAGCCCGCGGAAGAATTCGATGTAGATCGTCGCGAGCCACCGGTAGACGCCGACCGAGGACAGCCGCATGAGAGCGACGACCAATGCGATGACGAAGCCGAGGACGAAGCCGAGGAACGTGTAGATGACTGTGTTCTTCAGCGCCATCGTGATGACTTCGGGGAACATCCCCTTGGCGATATCGATGCGGCCGAAGGAGTCGATGAGCTTCGGCCAATCAGCGAACAGCGCGACGGCGATCGCGATGATGATGAGGATTGCGTACTGGATGCCGCGGGAGAGCTTAGCCTTCTGCCGTTTGCTCATCTTGGCTTTGGGAGTGGCTGTGGCGACGGGAGTCGGAGGGCCGGTCGGGCCGTCGTTTTCGGTCGTGGGTGTTGTAGACATATGTGAAGTCCTTCAACGGTGGTGGCGGATCCGGGTCGTGTCAGGCCCCGCCGCGGGCAGGTGAGGTGAGCGCAGAGGTGAGTGCCCAGGACAACGGGCGGCCAGCCCAGACTTGGAAGCCGAGGCCGACCGCCCGATCAGCGATGATCACTTGGGAGCGTCGCCGAACCACTTCTTGTAGATCTCGTCGTACTTGCCGTTGTCCTTGATCTCCTTGAGAGTGTCGTCGACGGCCTTCTTCATCTGGGTGTTGCCCTTTTTCATGCTGATGCCATAGTGCTCGTCGGTCTTGATGTCGAAGCCGATCGCGAAGCCTTTGTTCTCAGTGTTGTAGTTGTAGAGAACACCGTTGTCGTTGATGACGGCGTCGACCTGACCGGTCTTGAGCGCCTCGAGGGAGAGCGGGAGATCTTCGTATGTGATGACCTCGGAGTCCTTGAAATGCTCGGTCGCGTAGTCGAGTCCGGTGGTGCCGGCCTGTGCTCCGATCTTGAATCCCTTGAGCGCTTTCTCGTCCTTGGCCGTCTTGTCGCCCTTGGTCAGAATCGCCTGGTTGGCCGCGAAATACCCCTCGGAGAAGTCTGTGGCTTCCTGTCGCTCGGGAGTGATCGTCGTGGCCGCTGCCGCGACATCGCACTTCTTCTGGTTGAATTCCGCACCCGAGGTGATCGTCTCGAATGAGGTGTTGATGATCTCCTGCTCTACACCGAGCTTCTTCGCCACAGCATCGACTATGTCGACGTCGAAGCCTACGACCTTGCCGTCCTTCTCGAACTGGAACGGCTGGTAGGACAGGTGGGTGCAGGTCGTCAGCTTGCCCTCTTTGACGAGGGGGACACCGCCTTCGCCGGTCGCTCCGGGTTCGGACCCGCCACCGCCGCCGCAGGCGGACAGGGCGAGCATGGCGCCGACGGCCACGGTGGCCAGACTCAGGCGTCGTTTCATGTTTCCTCCAGGGATGTCGGTGACATCGATGTCACGTCAACGGATGTCGCTCGAGCGTCAAAGTCTGAGCAACTCTTGAGAGGAATCGTACCGTGCCCTGAGTCACACTTGCGCGTGGCAGGGCCTCGCCGAGGTGGTCGTTGCCGAATCGTAGTGTTGAGTCCCGCTGCGGTGGCCGAGGCGATGGTTGGGTGCAGAGGTGGTGTCGTGCACGAAAAAGGTGGCCACGGTCCCGCAGGCAGTGCACGTTGAGTCGTGCTCTCCGCAGGGTCCGTGACCACCGATCCGGTTGTTGCGTCGGTGCTGAGCGACGGCTGTGGTCGCCGGCGCGCACTCAGGCCAGTTCGGCCTCCATGTCCATGTTCGAGGTGTCCTTCGCCAGGATCAGGGCGATGAGCGTGAGGACCGCTGCACCGACGATGTAGAGACCGCAGTGGAAGATCGTTCCGCCCTCGTTCTGCCACAGCGCGACCATGGCGAACGGGGCAGGACCGGCGCCGATGACGCTGGACATGTTGTAGGACACTGCCGATCCCGTGTAGCGGACGTTCGCGGGGAACAGTTCCGGGAGGTAGGCGGCCATCGGTCCGAAGGTCAGCCCCATGAGGATGAAGCCGATGATGAGAGCGATGATGACGCCGGCAGTGCCGGCATTGAACAGAGCGTTGACGGCGAAGCCGTAGCCGGCGATGAGGATCGTGACGCCGATGAGCATCTTCCGGCGGCCCAGCTTTTCGGCCAGTGGTCCGGAGACCACGGTGAAGATGCCGAAGAATACGACGCCGATGATGAGGTAGGTGAGGAACTCGCTCTTCTCATAGCCCAGCCCCGCGACGAACCCAGCGGGGTCGAAGGGCTTTCCGGCAGCCTCGGCGGCGGTCTGCGCCTGTTCCGTGGTGGCGGGCGAGGTGCCGTAGGTGAGTGTGAACGCGGTCATGAAGTAGAAGATCACGTAGGTCGCGAACATGATGAAGGTGCCCAGGATCAGCGGCTTCCAGCTTGACTTGAACACGCGGCCGATCGGAGCCTTGGAGATCTGCTGCTTCTGCGCGACCAGCTGGAATGCCGGGGTCTCCATGAGGGACATGCGGACGTAGAGGCCGACGGCGACGAGCAGTGCCGAGAGCAGGAACGGGATGCGCCAGCCCCAGGCGAGGAACGCCTCGGGGGAGACCCACTTGTTGAGTCCGACGAAGAGCAGGTTGGCGATGATGAAGCCGACCGGTGCGCCCAGCTGCGGGAAGGTTCCCCAGATGGCACGTTTGCCCTTCGGCGCGTTCTCGGTCGCGAGCAGTGCCGCTCCCGACCATTCGCCGCCGAGGCCGACGCCCTGACAGAAGCGCAGGAGCACGAGGAGCAGCGGGGCCAGGACGATCCAGCCCGGTGTCGTCGCGGTTGGCAGGAGGCCGATGAGGAAGGTACCGATGCCCATGATGAGCAGGGACGCGATGAGCGTCTTCTTGCGTCCGACGCGGTCGCCGAAGTGGCCGAAGATGATCGAGCCCAGAGGGCGGGCGACGAAGGCGACGCCGAAGACAGCGAACGAGCTCAGCAGCTGGGTCGTCGAGGTCTGATTGGGGAAGAACAGGGCGGGGAACACCAGCGACGAGGCGGTCGCGTAGGCGTAGAAATCGAAGAATTCGATCGTGGTCCCGACCATCGAGGCCGTGAGGACCTTGCCTCGGGTGTTGTTTTTCCGGGTCGCCGCGATGACATCGGAATCGGACTCCGGGCCCGGCTGTGCGCTCGGGTTGCCGGACTGTGTATCGGTGGACATGTTCTGGTGTGCTCCGCTGTTGATGAGTGACGAAGGCACGGGCGGGTGGTGCTCGTGTCAGAGGAAAGTCGCGGTTCGGCAGGCGAATCGCGACTGTCAGACACTACCGCCGTATCACTGACCGCGCGGGAGCGGTTTCGTCCACTGAGATTACTTGAAGGCCCAAGTATTTCAAGTCACATCACGCCGGGGGCCCGGCTGTCACACCGCTGCCGAGGTCGGGGTGAGGGCCGGTCTCAGACCTCGACGGTCGAGCGGTTCGTGGTGCCGCCTCGGCGCAGTGCGATTGCGATGATGAGGACGATGAGTCCGAGCAGGCACAGGCCGACGCCCACCCACGCCGGGGCGCGGTAGCCCATGCCGGCGGTGATGACGATGCCGCCGAGCCAGGCGCCGAGTGCGTTGGCGAGGTTGAACGCGGCGTGATTCATGGCCGCCGACAGGCTCGGGGCGTCGTGGGAGTCGCGCAGCAGGCGCATCTGCAGAGCGGTCGTGATCATCGAGCCGGCGATGCCGATGAGGAAAAGCGCGATGAGGGCGACGGCTGCGATGTGCGTGAAGGCACCGAATGCGGAGAGCACGATGGCGGAGAGGATCATGCCGCCGATGCCGGATCGCTCGATGGACTTGTCGACGAGAGGTCCTGCGATGAGGGAGCCGGCGGTCATGCCGAGGCCGTAGACGGCCAGGACCCAGGGGATCGCGGTCTCGGGCACGCCGGCGACGTCAGTCATGGTCGGGGTGATGTAGGTGTAGACGGCGAACATGCCGCCGAAGCCGACGGAACCCGCGAGGAGAGTGAGGACGATCTGCGGTCGTGCCAGTGCCTTCATCTCGCCGCGGGCCGAAGGGGCTGAACCGAGCTTCACGCGGGGCACGGCGATGGCAACCATGATGACTGTGAGGATGCCGAGTCCAGCGACGAGGGCGTAGGCACTGCGCCAGCCGAGCATGTTGCCCAGTGCTGTGGCGATGGGGACGCCGACGATGTTCGCGATCGTCAGCCCGAGCATGACCCGTGACATGGCTCGTCCGCGACGGTTCGGGGGTACGAGGGACGAGGCGACGATCGCGCCGATGCCCAGGTAGGCGCCGTGGGGCAGACCGCTGGCGAAGCGGGCAATATTGAACAGGGTCGCGTCGGGAGCGAGCATCGAAGCGAAGTTGCCGAGGGCGAAGAGTCCCATGAGGCCCAGCAGCAGGTTCTTGCGATCCATGTGCGCGGCGATCGTGGTGATCAGCGGGGCGCCCACCACAACGCCGATCGCGTAGAACGACACGGCGTGTCCGGCCTGCGGCACGGTGATGCCGAGTTCGCGCGCGATGTGGGGCAGAAGCCCCATGGTGGCGAACTCGGTCACGCCGATCGCGAATGCGCCGATCGCGAGGGCGAAGACAGCGAATTTGTAGACTCGGCGTGGCACCGGAGCGTCGCTCATGGAGTCCCTTCGGACGAAGTTGGTGGTTCGAACAGTCGCGGCGCCCGAAGTCGAAGACGCGACTGGGCAATTCACCGCAACCGAACAAGCCTATTGCCCATCGCAGCCCACCGACAGCCCTGCTGACGCAATGTGACGATTCGAACACGGCGCCCGCGCTGTGCTCGCGCGTGCCCAACGGAAACGACTATGGCCGCGACTGGGTCCGCCAGTGGCAGTCCCGGTCGCGGCCATAGCCGGCGTGTATGGCGGCTCTACTCTTCTTCGTCGAGTTCGGCCAGTGCCTGTGACGCCACCGAGAAGGCGGTGTTCGCGCTGGGCACCGAGCAGTAGATGGCCGACTGCAGCAGGACTTCCTTGATCTCGTCGCGGCTGAGCCCGTTGCGCACAGCTGCCTTGACGTGCATCGCGAGTTCGGCCTCGTGGCCGCCGGCGATCATCGCAGTCAGTGTGATCGCCGAGCGCATCCGCCTCTCCAGGCCCGGACGAGTCCAGATCTCACCCCAGGCATAACGGGTGATGAGGTCCTGGAAGTCAGCCGTGAAATCATCGACCTTCGCATTTGCACGGTCGACGTGGGCGTCGGAGAGGACCTGCCGGCGCACTGTCATCCCGGCCTCGCGAACCTCGTCTCGACTCGCTTCGCGTGGGCCCGAGGCCGTGGGCAGATCCGCCGAGGCGGCCGCTGAGTCCTGGTCGACAGCTGAGGTCTGTCCGCCGGTGGGGCGTCCGTCGAAGAAGTCGTGGAGGAGACCTGCGGCAACTGCGGGAGCCTCGGCCGGCACGAGGTGTGCGGCGCCTTCGATGACCTCGAGCAGAGCGCCGGAGACGCCATTGGCGATCTCGGCGAGCTTCGTCGGGGGAGTCGGTGCATCCTGCGAACCGGCGACGGCGAGCAGCGGCAGAGTGATCTCAGCCAGGCGGTCGCGCACGTCGAAGGTTGCCAGGGCATGGCAGAGAGCGGCGTAGGAGAACCGGTCTGCATCCTGCAGGGAGTGGAGGAGTGCTGCCGAGGTTTCGGGTTCGCGGTCCATGAAGCCTTCGCCGAACCAGCGCTGGGCCGAACCGATGACCTGCGTGGGCGTGCCGGAGGTCGCGACGACCTCTGCGCGCTCTTCCCAGCCAGCAGCCTCGCCGATCTTGGCGCCCGTGCAGAACACGGCGATCCGGTTGAATCGATCGGCACGATCGAGGGCGAGCTGCAGGGAGATCGCACCGCCGATCGAGTCACCGGCGAGTTCGACCTTGGCCGCGCCCGCCTCGGCGGACCCGATCAGATCCGGAAGGACACGGTCGATGGTGGCCAGGACCGCCTCGGCGAGGTCGCTCATCGACAGCTTCGGAACCTCGGGCGTGCCTGCGGGGGCGTTCTGGCCTACCGGGGCCGAGCGGCCGTGGCCGGGCAGATCGATGCCCACGACCGTGGTGTCCGGGGACAGGCGGCCCAACTCGGCAGCGGCCGACTGCCACAGTGCGGATGCCGAGGTGCCCAGCGAGGGAAGCACGAAGAGGATATGGGAAGCGCTCGCCGAAGCGGGATCGGCGGCGGCATTCGGGGCGGTGAGTACGGTTGCGGTGAGATCCACGTCAGTCTCTTTCTCAGTCGATGGTGGGGAAGCCCGAGGTTGTCGGGTCGTTGTCGTTGATGGTGGCCAAGATGGTCGCGCGGATGTCCTCAGCCTCGCCGAGGTAGTTCTCCGGGGAGAAATATCCGGAAACGTCATGGACGTCGCCGCCGGCCGAGTCCCCGGCATCGTCGAGGGCAGAAGCGAGCTCGGCCACGGGGTCGGCTCCCGGCGCGACGATGGCCTTCAGCTGGTCCTTCGTCAGACGGTCGCCGAAGGCGATGTTGAGGCGTTCGCTGTAGATTCCGGGGCTTGCCGCATCGAGGTTGCGACGCATCGCATCCGGGTTCACACGCAGTCCGGTGATCAAGTCGTCGAGGATGATCAGAGAGGACACGGACAAGGTCATGAGGTCGGACAGGGCCGGCCATTCGGCATGCCATGCGCCGTCCGATCGTTCCTCGACCGCTTCGGCCGCGGCGGTGGTGAGCGTCGACAGCGCCCCGGGCACGCGCATTCCGTTGCGGTGGAGCAGGACCGCCGAGGTGGGGTTGGATTTGTGTGGCATCGCCGAGGATCCGCCGGTTGACGCCAGGGACAGTTCGGCGACTTCGGGGCGGACCCCGATGAGGACATCGCGGGCGATCGAGGCGCCCACGGTCACACACTGCGCCAGGTGGGAGCCCCAGGTGAGGATGCGCACGCGGTCGGTGTGCCAGGGGACGGGCACATGGGTGATGGCCGCGTCAGGGCCGCGCAGCTGCACATGGAACTCGCGCAGCAGCGACTCCGTCTGGTCGCCGGCGAACTCTCGGATCGCGGCGCGGGTGCCTGCGGCCCCGCCGACCTGGACGTAGTCGATGAAGGGGGAGAGGGTCTTGACCTCGTTGACTTCGGCGGCCCAGGCAGCGGCTTTGAGGCCGAAGGTCGTCGGCAGTGCCGGCTGGGTGAGTGTGCGTGCCAGGCACAGGGTCGAGGCGTGGGCATTCGAGAGGTCGACGAGGGACTGGCAGATGACCTCGAGGCGGGCGTGCATCTGGCCGACGACACGGGCCACGAGCACACCTAGCGCCGAATCCATGACGTCCTGGCTGGTCAGACCCCGATGGAGGGCCCGAGACGACTCCGGGCCGAGGCGTTTGCGAACAGCTGCAAGGAACGGGATGACCGGGTTGCCCCCGGCCTCGGCGTTCTCACCGAGGGCCTCGAGTTCAGCAGGGTCACCGGACACCGCCCAGGTGGTTGAATCGATGGCTGCGGCGACCTCGGCTCGGACTTCGGAGGAGATGAGCCCCACGCGGGCTTGGGCCGCGACCCATGCGGACTCGATGTCGCCGATGGCCGACACGAGTGCGACATCGTCGATGGCCTCGGCGCCGCGCAGATCGCCGGGGGCGAACAGGAAGCGCGTATGGGGAACCGTGTCGGTCATGAAAATGTCCTCAATCGTGTCGTCGCGGCTGGCGTCTCAATTCTGAGGACGTCTCAGTCTTCGTGGCCGGGGAAGCGGAGGAATGGAGTTTCGTCCTCACCCTGCAACCGTATGTCGAAACGCAGCGATCCGTCAGCCTCACGGGTGGCGATGAGTCGATTGCGCTCGTCTTCATCGAGGGAGGAGAGGAGCGGATCGGCGGCCAGAGCCTCGGTGTCTTCGGGCAGGTAGACCCGGGTGAAGAGGCGGTTGAGGAGACCCCGCGCGAAGATGACGACGCTGATGAACGGAGCCTTGCCCGCCTCGGTGGCGCCGGGGTTGACCGTCGAGAAGGTGAAGCGTCCCTCGGGGTCGACGGCGTTGCGACCGAAGCCGGTGAAGGTGAAGCCGTCACGGCGCAGCGAACCGTTCGCCCGCGGAACAATGCCGTTCTCGTCGGCCTGCCAGATCTCGAGGATCGCATCGGGGACGACAGCGCCGGCACCGTCATAGACGATGCCGTGCAGCTGGACGGCGCCGGCCTTCGCCGGTGGGACGAGCTCGTTGTCGTGATCGAACGGCATGG
Organism: Brevibacterium sp. ZH18; assembly: GCF_022748595.1. GTDB lineage: Bacteria > Actinomycetota > Actinomycetes > Actinomycetales > Brevibacteriaceae > Brevibacterium. Next base: position 9,566 of record NZ_JALDSX010000054.1, read on the forward strand.
CGTAGCCGTAGAACGGTCCGACGGTCTGGCCGGGAGTCGGGGTGAGATCAGGTGTGGCAGTGGTGTCAGGCATCGTCATCTTCTTCCATCCAGGTCCGGTTCGCTCCGGTGAGCACGATGTCCCAGTTGTAGCCCATGAGGAACTCGTGTTCGGTGATGTTGTGGTCGTAGGTCGCGACGAGGCGGTCGCGCGCCTTCTGGTCAGTGATCGACTGGTAGATCGGATCGAGCGCGAACAGCGGATCACTGGGAAAGTACATCTGGGTGATCATGCGCTGGGTGAACTCGGAGCCGAAGAGCGAGAAGTGGATGTGGGCGGGCCGCCACGCGTTGTGGTGGTTCTTCCACGGGTACGGCCCCGGCTTGATCGTCGTGAACGAGTACGAACCGTCGTCGCCGGTCAGGGTGCGTCCGACACCGGTGAAGTTCGGGTCGATCGGAGCTGGATGCTGGTCGCGCTTGTGGATGTAGCGGCCGGCCGAGTTGGCCTGCCAGATCTCAACGAGCTGGTTGCGCACGGGGCGGCCGTTGCCGTCGAGGACGCGGCCGGTGACGCGGATGCGCTCGCCGATCGGTTCACCGCCGGACTGGACGGTGAGGTCGGATTCCAGGTTGCCGATGTCGCGGTGGCCGAAGGCGGGGGAGAAGAGCTCGATGGTCTCCGGGTCCGTGTGCCGCAGGTCCTTCGTCGGGTGCCGCAGCAGCGACGACCGGTAGGGAGGGTAGTTCAGGCGCGGCTGAGTTTCGGCAGGTTTGCCTGCGGCGACTGCGTTCTTGTGTTCGGTCTCGATCGTCTCGATCTCGGCAGACAGTGTCTGCTGTGACTCGGCCGCATCGTCCGGGCCGGAGAGTTTCTGTGCTCCCATGTCGAACCTTTCTTCTTGGTGCTGCAAATTCAGTGACTTGAGGAAAATCGTGCTGAAGGATTCAGCCGTTGGGCCATCCCGTGTAGCACTCGGCGAGGTAGCGCCTGCCGTGCTCGGAATCAAGGATGGAATTGAGTTCGCCGAGGCTGCGCTTCGTCTCGAACGCATCCTGGCTGGGATCGGTGTGGAGCATCCTGGTCATCTGGTAGGAGAAGTTCTGGGCCTTCCACACGCGCTTCGTCGCGGTCTGCGAATACCCTGCAAGCGCCTCGGCGCCGGTGCCCTGCAGTGCGGAGATGAGCGCCGGAGCGAGCACGGACACGTCGGCGAAGGCAAGGTTGAGGCCCTTGGCTCCGGTTGGCGGAACCGTGTGTGCGCTGTCGCCGGCGAGGAACAGCGAACCGTGCTGCATCGGCTCGGTCACGGCAGAGCGGAAGGGCAGGACGGTCTTGTCGATGATCGGACCGGTCTTGAGCACGAAGCCGTCGGGTCCGTCGACGCGGGCCTGGAGCTCGGCCCAGATCTGCTCGTCCGTCCAGACGTCGACGTCGGTGTCGGGGGAGGTCTGGAAGTACATGCGCTGGATGTCAGAACTGCGCTGGGAGATGAGGGCGAAGCCGCGTTCGGAGCGGGAGTAGATGAGGACCTCGTGGCTCGGCGGAGCCTCGCAGAGGATGCCGAACCAGGCGAAGGGGTATTCGTGGAAGAACCGCTGTTTGGTGTCGGCCGGGATCATCGCCCGGCAGGGGCCGCGGGAGCCGTCGGCGCCGACGATGTAGCGGGCGTTGATCTGCAGGTCTTCGCCCTCGGCGGTCGTGGCGTTGACCCAGGGCCGTTCGGATTCGATATCGCCGAGGTGGGTGTCCGTGACGGAGAAATATGTCGGCCGGCCAGTGCGGGCTCGGGCGGCGGCGAGGTCGACGAAGATTTCGTTCTGCGGGTAGAGCCAGACGGAGTCGCCGATGAGGTCGGGGAAGTGGAAGGAGTGGCTGGTGCCGTTGACGCGAATGTCGATGCCGTCGTGGCGGTGGCCCTCGGTGTGCACGCGGGATTCGACTCCGGCCGACTCGAGCATGCGCACAGAACCAGCTTCGAGGATTCCGGCTCGGTGGGTGTGGGCGATCTCGTCATGGCTGCGATTGTCGATGACGACCGAGTCGATCCCCGCATTGTGGAGCAGATGGGCGAGCATGAGCCCTGCTGGTCCTGCGCCGACGATCGCCACGTCGGTCTGAAATTCTGGCACCTGGGCCTCCTTGCCTTGTTCGTCCTTCCAGTGTGCGCCCGGTCACTGACACAAGGCGAGACAGTTATCAATGAATGGGAAAAAGTAGATTCACCATTGCGCAGTCCTCCTTGACGAATCCTTGATTGTTGAGCAAAATGGAAGGCTGTTGTGATTCGTGAACTGCGGTCGCGTACTTTTCGGCAGATTGCCGCAGACTTTAGCTCAACACATGCCAACCCATCCGCATGGCAGTCATCTGCCTGCCAGCAGAAAGCAGCTCAATGATCATCACCGGACTGATCGTCGGACTGGTCCTCGGATTCGTCCTCCAGAGAGGGCGGTTCTGTGTCACCGGAGCCTTCCGCGATCTCACGCTGACCGGGAACACCAGGTGGTTCTCGGCGCTCATCCTGCTCATCGCGGTCCACTCGATCGGGCTATTCCTCCTCAATGCTTTGGGGGTCATCACTCTTGAGGCTTCGCCGTTCCCATGGCTGGCCTCGATCGTCGGAGGCCTCATCTTCGGCTTCGCCATGGTGCTCGCCGGGGGATGCGCGACCGGCACCTATTATCGAGCAGGCGAAGGGCTCGTCGGCAGCTGGTTCGCGTTGATCTTCTATGCGCTGGTCTCGTCGGTGATGAAGAACGGACCGCTCGCCTCGTTCACCGAGGGCATGCGTTCGATCACGTTGGAGAAGGGCACCCTCCAGGCTTCGACAGGTTTGAGCCCGTGGGTATTCGTCGTCGTCATCTCTGCGGTGGCCATCGTTGTCACGGTCCGCCACAACAAGAAGACTGACGCCCCGGTCGCGACCCTGCCGCCGCTGAAGAAGGGCCTGGCGCACATCCTCACGGAGAAACGCTGGAACCCGTTCGTGACCGCCGTTGTCATCGGCGTCATCGCCACGATCGCCTGGCCTCTTTCTGCTGCGACGGGTCGCAACAACGGGCTGGGGATCACGACGCCCTCGGCGAACCTGACGAGCTACCTCGCGACCGGAGACGCGTCACTGGTCGACTGGGGCGTCATGCTCGTCATCGGCATCCTCGTCGGTTCGTTCATCGCGGCCAAGGCATCGGGTGAGTTCCGGATCCGCATTCCGGACTCGTCCACCGTGGTCAAGTCCATCCTCGGCGGCGTCGGTATGGGCGTCGGCGCGGCGATTGCCGGTGGGTGCACCGTCGGCAACGCGATGGTCTCGACCGCGCAGTTCGAATATCAGGGCTGGGTTGCGACCTTCTTCATGATCGTCGGCGCCGGAGTCGCGGCGAAGTTCACCATCAAGTCGGGAGCGCGGACAGGTGCCGCGCAGCCCGCAGAAAGCAGGAGTGTATGAAGCAGGTATTAGAGACAAATGGTCTGGTGTGCCCGTTCCCTCTGGTCGAAGCCAAAGATGCGATCGGTGGAATGGACAACGGCGATGAGCTCGTCATCAACTTCGACTGCACCCAGGCCACCGAGGCGATTCCTCAGTGGGCGGCGGAGAACGGCTATCCCGTGACTCACTTCGATCGCACCGGCGACGCGAGCTGGACGATCACCGTGCAGAAGGCCTGACTGGCCGGACTGATTTCCTTGAAGGCCTGAGCTTCACGTCTGAGCTTCCCTTCTGTGGCATCCAATGACCATGTCGAGAATCAGTTCCTAACGCAACCCTTAGAGCCCCACCACAGTCTCCGCTTCATCCGCCAGGGTCAGGCGCATCGCCGTGTTCTGCTCAATGAGTCTCCAGCCCTTATGGTCAAGGCCCGAGGACGACACGATCATCGCACCGTCGTCGAAGCGCTGCCAGCTCATTCGGTAGTAGTGGTCCTTGTGATCGCGTGGAAGCTCGCCGCCGGTGCCGGAAGTGTCGAAGTTCTTATACGGAATCGGTGTTCCCGCCGTCGCATGGACGACGATCATCTCCTCAGCATTGAGGACGAGCAGGTTGATCCCCGGATGGTCGAAATCGGACCGCAGCATCCGAACGGTGGCGATGGTGGCGTCGAACAGACTCTCGCCCTGACCCACGCGTCGCAGAATGAGGGCGAACAGGATTGCGGTGTCCGTGGTCCCGCCGATGCGCTCGGCCTCGGCACTCGTAACGTATTCGCGTAGGCGTTCTATCGGATGGATGGACCCGTTGTGCGCCAGTGCGATGTTGTCGGCGAGGAATGGGTGCGAATTCTCGGTGAGGTCGACAGCTCCGTGCGTGGCCATGCGCAAGTGAGTGATCCGCGCGACCGTCGGTCGGACGGTGAGTACTTCCTTGAGATGCGGGTCATCGGCTCCTTCATGCGGGGTGCGATATCTTTCAAGACGTCCTCCCCGAGACACAGTGTCCTGCACGTCGGGACCGGTGTCGAAGGTGCCCGAGGTGGTTCCCTGCGGGCGGGCCGATTCGGCTGAATCGGATTCCGGCCGGATCCACGCGGTGCCCCAGCCGTCGGCATGGAGTCGGCCCAAGTTCTGCCACTGCCGACATTCCTCGGCACCGATGAGATCCGCCGCGCTCGCCGGAGTGGGAGAGATATAGCCGAGAAGTCTGCACATGGTGCGTCGATTCCTTCCGCGGAAGACCGTCTGCCTCGCCGAGGCGGCTGTGGCCTTCATCGTACGTCCGGCTCTCCGTAAGAACCTCGAGTCAATCATCATGTGCTGTCTTATGAACACTTATACGGTTAAGTGTTAATAAGGAGCACCGGTGCATACACATACGACTAGCAGCCCAGTCTCGTAGCCCCTGTCGCAGTTGTCCCCGGCTCACTAGACTCGAATCATGAAGATCACGGTACTCGAAGGAGACATCACCGAGGCTTCCGTAGACGCTATCGTCAATGCCGCCAACTCAAGTCTGCTGGGCGGAGGCGGCGTCGATGGAGCAATCCATCAGGCAGCTGGACCCGACCTGCTCGAAGCCTGCCGCGAGATCCGCCGAACCAGCTACCCGCGCGGACTACCTGCAGGTCAGGCAGTCGCAACATCGGCCGGCATGCTCAAGGCCACGTGGGTCATCCATACGGTCGGACCCAACCGTCATCAGGGTGAGGCCGATCCTGAGGTGCTCGAATCCTGCTTCGAATCGAGCCTCAACGTGGCCGAGGAGCTCGGAGCCGCCTCGGTGGCCTTTCCCGCCATCGGGGGAGGGGTCTATGGCTGGTCGGCCCGGGACGTCGCCGAGGCGGCCCACTCCGTCATCATCGACGGCCGTTCACGCGGGCGCTGGGAATCGATCGGCGAGGTTCAGTTCGTCCTCTTCAACGACTTGATGACCAGCGTCTTCTGTCAGGTCTTCGACCACGACCAGTGGTGAGTCTGACAGTTCTTCGTCCCAGCCCTCGACGGGAACGTGTTCACCATCGTTGTGCCCGTAGATGAGGTCGCGCTGACTCACGCTCTCGCGCTGACTCAGGCTCTCACGCGGTGGGCGCTCGCCGCGATCTTCGCCGTCACTGCGGCGATGCCGCAACCTGCGGCGATGAGCAGCGGCACCCCGGAGAGGATCCCCTCGACGACGAGTTCCGGGCCGGTCTGGAGGATCGGACCCACCACCTTGATGAAAAGGAATCCGAGGATGCCGATGAAGAGGAAGAGGGCTGCGGTCTTACCCAGTCGAATCGGCAGGCTCTTCTGGCCCTCATTGACATTGTGTGGGTTCATCATCGATCACCTTCGACATCGTCAGCAGTCCAAACTGCTTGGGCCGTGATTCGAGGCTACTCCCCGAACCAGAGCCTGTTCTGGGTGAACGAGGGACGTTCGGTGGGAGTCGGCTGTCGTGTGTGGTGTTCGCCCTCTTCGGCGGCCCGATGACGAGCGTGTTCTGTCGGGTCTTCGACCACTGTCAATGGTGAGAACTGCGATCACGCTGTAACCATGGGTGCACAATACGAAGAGACGATGACTATCCCTTTCGCCGTCGCCGACGTCTGGCGACGAGCCATCGACGTGATCAACCAGCAGCCGGGCCTTGCTGGAGTTCATACACAGCCCGGGCTGCTGAGCGCTTCGGTTAACACGAACTGGCGCAGCTGGGGAGAGAAGATCGCCGTCCACGTCGATGAGGCGCCGGGCGGAACAATCGTGCGCATCCGAAGCCAGTGCGCATTTCCCCTCCAGCTCTTCGACTGGGGCAAGAACAAGGCAAACGTGTCGCGGATCAGGTCGGGTCTTGAGCCGCCGAACAAGGCCCGGGCGTGACGCGATTCTTCGTCCGCGACCCCGACGGCAACATCATCAACGTCACCGCGCACAGAGTCACCGAAGACAGAGAATGAGGAAACCCGTGACAACGAAGTCATATACGCAGGCTGTCGCCGATGGGATCTGGGGCGCGGGTGCCGATCTCATCGGCTACGTTCCCTCGGTCACCATCGCCCCGGTCGTCGATCATTTGGTGACTGCCGACGGTGGGACCGCTGGAATCTCAGAGCGAGTGAAGCCGCTCTCCCGCGAGGAAGAAGCCGTCGGCGTCCTCGGAGCCCTGCCGCTGGCGGGGAAATTCGGGGCCGTCGTCATGCAGGACAACGGCTTCGGCAACAGCCTCACCGCACTGACGACGTTTTCGCTGTCCTACCACCTGCCGCTGCTCATCTTCGCCAACACTCGTGGCGGCCCGGGGGAGTACAACTCGATGATCCACTCGATCAGCCAGCCGATGCCCGCCATTCTGCGCACTGCCGGGCTGCAGGTACTCGAACTCGACCGCCGATCCTCGGCTGACGACTGGGAACAGACCATCGCCGAGGCGGGTGTCCACGCCCGCATGACCTACCGCCCGGTCGTCGTCCTCGGTTCCTTCTGGAACACCGATGGGAAGGTGGCCTGAGGTGAAGCGCATCGAAGCACTCCAAGTCCTCAACGAGCTGACAGCCGAGTTACCGGTCGTCGTGACATGTGCCGCGACCAGCCGTGAACTGGCCTCCGTGGAGAACCGGGACAACCATTTCTACGTCCTCGACTCAATGGGTCTCGTCGGCTCCATCACCACAGGACTTGCCTTGGCCGCCAAGGACTCGGACCTGCCCAAAGTCATCGGGCTCGAGGGCGACGGGTCTCTGCTGATGAACCCGAATGTGCTGCCGACCGGAGGCTTCCTCGGCGCCGACAAGCTTCTCCTCGTCCTCCTCGACAACCAGGTCTACGGATCGACCGCAGGCCTGCCGACCTACTCCTCACACATCGACCTCGGTGCGATGGCTGAGGCGACGGGCTGGACCGTTGGCCGGGCCGAGGATGAAGTGCACCTGCGCACTGAATTCGACCGCCTGCTCGCAACGACCGGATTGACGCTGCTGCACCTGAGCATCGAGGCAGGCAACGCTGCCGATGTTCCCAAGCTCCTCGTCGATCCGGTCGTCTTGGCCCACCGTTTCCAGTCATGGCTGACAGCGAGAATCGCCGACAACCCAGCCAGTTGAACGATCACAACGCCGTGTAGTCGCCGTCGATGAGGTAGTAGGCGCCGGTGACGTTGATGTCGATGACCTTGCCCCAGGACTCGAGGTCAGTCTCGCCTACTGGCAGCTGCTTGCCGCCGATGCCGGTGCCTTCACCTGGTAAAACGGTGCGATCGAGAATGATATTCCGTCTCGTCGGTCACGCTGTGAGGCGAATGCTTGTCGTGTATTTGTCAGCGGTGATTGAATGGAGGAGAAGTGATTGTCGAACGCAATCACTCTTGCTCAAGGGGGAGCGATGGGCAAAGTCACGTGGGGTTTCACAAGTTCGCTCGACGGGTTCATCACCGGGCCGAATCGCGACATGTCGTGGATGTCCGGGCTCGGCTCACTGGCTGTGGGCACGGTCGAGGAGCTTGCATCGAAAGTCGCCGTCATCATCTCCGGCCGCCGCGGCTATGACGCTGCCAAGGCCCAGGCTGACGAACGTGACGAACTGACCTCCGAGGCGTACGGCGGGGCCTGGGAAGGCACAGAGTTCATCCTCACGCACCGACCCGAGGAACTGGCAGGCGACTCGGCCGTCACTGCCTTGAACTGCTCCATCGCCGAGGCGGTCGATCGTGCCCAGCTCATCGCCGGTGATCGAGACATCCAGATCATCAGTGCCGATATCGGCCGACAGGCCCTCGAGGTCGGTCTCATCGACGAGATGCAGATGTTCGTCGCGCCCATCTTCCTCGGCGATGGAACACGTGTCTTCGACGTTCCCGGCGGCAGGCGTGTCTATTGGGAGCTTGTCGAGACCGATGCAGCCAACGAAAGCGCCTGGTTTCGCAGGTTTCGTCCGAAACACGCACAGTCGAACTGATCTGAAGGGAAGATCCGTCCGCGTCAGTGACGGTGAGTTACTGTTCCGCGTCAGTGCCGCGGCGTACCGTTGGGGCATGTGCAGAAACATACGAACTCTCCATAACTTCGAACCCGCGGCCACCGGCGACGAAGTCCATGCGGCAGCACTGCAGTACGTGCGGAAGATCGCCGGTACGACGAAGCCCTCCCAGACCAATCAGCCTGCCTTCGACACCGCTGTTGAGCAGATCGCCCATATCACCGGGCATCTCCTCGAGGACCTGGTGACGAACGCCCCGCCGAAGAACCGGGAAGTCGAAGCTGAGAAGCGACGAGCCAGATTCGCGGCTCGAGCATGACGATCCTCGGACTGGTGTTCGCCGGGCTCGCCGCAGCTCTCCACGTCTTCATCTTCTACATGGAATCCATCGCGTGGGCGAGCCCCCGGGCGATGGCGACCTTCGGGACGACCGAAGCCGACGTCGAAGTGACGAAGCCGCTGGCATTCAACCAAGGCTTCTACAATCTCTTCCTCGCGCTCGCGGTCGCCATCGGGATCATCGCCTACGTTGCAGGTGCACCGGTTGTCGGTCTCACGCTCGTCTTCACCGGAGCCGGATCGATGGCGGCCGCTGCCCTCGTTCTTGCACTCTCGAGCCCGAGTCTCATCGCCTCCGCGCTCAAGCAGGGCACGCTGCCGCTCCTCGGCGTGATCTGCCTGCTTATCGGGGTGATGATCTGAGACGCCTCAGTCCACGACGAATTTCCCCTGTGCCTCGAGATCCTTTGTGATCCCCGCGGAGGCCGTGCGCAGGGCCTGCATGATCGCCGGGGCCCCGACGTTGTGCTCGGAATCGACGACGACGCCGATGCCTGCGATCGTCAAGCCGCTGCTGTCGAAGACCGGGACCGCGATGCCCGTCGTGCCGTCGTCGATGTGACCGACGAGCTCGGCGTAGTGATAGGTCCGGATCGTCGACAGCATCCGCCGCAGCACGGTCGGATCCGTCGTCGTCTTCTCGGTGATCGACGCCAAGGGGCCCCGCAGATAGGCTTCGCGGACGTGCTTCGGCGCGTGCGCGAGCAGGACAAGCCCGCACGAAGACGCGTGCGCGGGCAGACGGCCCGCAGTCTTCGAGCGATGGACGACGGCTGTGGGCTTCGACATCCTCTCGATGATGAGGACCTCACGCTCACGCAGGATCCCCAGCTGAGTGTTCTCGCCGACGAAATCATGGACACGGGTCATATGCGGCCTGGCCACGGAGGCCAGATCGACGGCGTCCGAAGCGCGATTCGACAGCTCCCACATTCCCACGCCGATCCTGATCCGGCCGTTCGGATCGCGTTGGAGCAGATTGTGCCGCATCATGTCGTTGATCAACCGGTACGCCGTCGACTTCGGCAGGGCCGCGCGCTCCGAGAGTTCGTCGGTGCTCAGGCTCTGATGATCGGGGTCGAATGATCCGAGGACACGGACCAGCCGATCAATCATCGAGTCACCCGATCGAGAGTTCGCCATAGCCCGAATTCTAGCGACTCGCGGGCTATTTTCTCAATGAATGGCACTGCCATAGCGTGCTCGTGGTCCACGTCACTAGGGTGATGTGAAGCAAGGCACGATTCCGCCCTTGCCGTGCCCGAAAAGGCCGACTTCGAAGGAGCAGTACGTCAATGACGACAGTCTCGGTACGCCATGCCGTCCATGAACTCATGGCATTCCACGGAATGACCACGATGTTCGGCAATCCCGGCTCCAACGAATTGCCCTTCCTCAAAGACCTTCCCGCCCGGTACATCCTCGGGCTGCATGAGGCCACCGTCGTCGCCATGGCCGACGGCTACTCGCAGATCACCGATCGCCCCACCCTCATCAATCTCCACGCCGCATCAGGCACAAGCAACGGACTCGGAGCGCTGACGAACTCGGTGATCTCTCGCTCGAAGCTCGTCATCACCGCAGGCCAACAGGTCCGCGACATGGTCGGGCCCGAAGTCATGCTCGCCAACGTGCAGGCCTCCAAGCTTGCTGAACCGCTCGTCCATCAATCGCTCGAACCGTTGAGTGCCGCCGACGTCCCCCGTGCCTTCTCCCAATCGGTGTTCGCCTCCGAGCACGGTCCGGTCTACCTCTCGGTGCCTTACGACGACTGGGACGCCGAGGTTCCCGCGAGTCTCATCAACCAGCTCTCCCGCACCGTGTCCTCGGCACGGACCATCGATCCCAAAGTCGTCTCCGAACTGGCGGACAGGCTTCAGGCATCGACGAATCCGGTCCTCGTGCTCGGTCCCGACGTCGATGACGAGCGCGCCTGGCAGTCTTCGACCGCACTCGCCGAGGCACTCGACCTCCCAGTCTGGGCCGCTCCATCGCTCTCACGACTCCCATTTCCCAATCAGCATCCGAACTTCCGCGGAGTCCTGCCCGCTGGGATCGCCCCGATCGGTGAGATCCTCGGCGCGCACGACCTCGCGCTCGTCATCGGGGCGCCCGTCTTCCGCTACCACCAGTGGCAGCCCGGCGAATACCTGCCCGAGACCACTGAACTCATCCAAATCGGCGAGGACGCAGCCGCGGCTGCTCGCGCACCCTTCGGCGACGCACTGATCGCCGACCCCATTGAGGCGATCATCTCCCTGGCCGCGGAACTCGGCGCCACGGCACAGGGCAACCCCTCCCCAACGAACCCCTCCCCAGCGAACCCAGCCACACCGCCGGAGTACTCGCAGATCGAGCCCGCGGCCACCTCGGCGGTCGATGGAGTCCTCCACCCGGAGGAGGTCTTCGCGACCCTGCGCGAGACGATGCCCGCCGACACCAGGTTCGTCGTCGAATCGACGTCGACGAACGCGGCCTTCTGGGCGCAGATGGACCTGCGCCACCCCGGCTCCTACTTCTTCCCCGCCTCGGGCGGACTCGGCTGGGGACTGCCCGCCTCGATGGGTGTGGCCCTGGCCGACCCAGACCGTCCGGTCGTCGCGATCATCGGCGACGGCTCCGCCCACTACTCGATCTCCGCGCTGCGCACGGCCGTGGAGGAGAACATCCCGGTCATCATCATCCTGCTGCGCAACGGCACCTATGGGGCCCTTGACTGGTTCGCGGACATGCTCGGTGTCGATAAGGCGCCTGGCCTCGACCTCGGTGAGGTCGACTTCGTCTCCATCGCGACGGGCTACCAGATGACCGCCGCGCATGCCGAGACGACCACTGAGCTGCAGCAACTGATCACCGAGGCGGCTGACCGCGCCCGTGAACGCAGAACACCGACGTTCATCGAGGTCAACACCGAGAAGACCCGACCCGAGAAGAAGTAGAGGACACCGTCATGAGTGAGAACAGCATCCTAGGATCCGACTGGCACGGAAAGATCTTCACCGGCACGTGGACTGCCGGTGCCGGCGAGAGCTACGACGTCATCGAACCCGCCACGGGGGAGTCTCTTGGCTCTCTCGGTTCAGCGACGGCCGATGACGTCAATGCCGCCGCCGCCCGTGCCGCCGCCGCGCAGAAGCAGTGGGCGAAGACGACTCCTGCCGAGCGTGCTGCGGTCCTTCGCCGAGCCGGTGCCCTGTGGGCCGAGCACGCCGAGGAGATCTCGGACTGGATCATCCGCGAGTCCGGTGCGATTCCTGCCAAGGCCGGACTGGAAGTCAGCTCCGCCGAACAGATCTGCTTTGAATCCTCGGCCCTGCCCAGCCACCCCAAGGGGCAGGTGCTGACCTCGAATGAACCTCGCTGGTCGTTCTCGCGTCGCGTGCCCGCCGGCGTCGTCTCGGTCATCGCACCGTTCAACTTCCCGCTCATCCTCTCCATCCGCTCGGTCGCACCGGCGCTCGCGCTGGGCAACGCCGTCCTGCTCAAGCCGGACCCACGCACCGCGGTCTGCGGCGGCGTGAGCCTGGCGCGGATCTTCGCCGAGGCGGGACTTCCTGAGGGCCTGCTGCAGGTTCTGCCCGGCGGTCGCGATGCCGGTGAAGCCGTCGTCTCGGCACCCGAGGTCGCGGTCATCTCGTTCACCGGTTCAACCGCAGCCGGTCGCAAAGTCGGCGAATCCGCCGGTCGCCTCCTCAAACGCTGTCACCTGGAACTGGGTGGAAACAATGCCCTCGTCGTCCTGCCGGGAGCAGAGGTCGGCCCGGCCACCTCGGCGGGCGCTTTCGGGTCCTGGATGCACCAGGGCCAGATCTGCATGACCACCGGCCGCCACCTCGTCCATGACAGCATCTACGACGAATACGTCGAGAAGCTGGCCGAACGCGCGCGGAATCTGCCGGTCGGCAACCCCGCCACCGAGGAGGTCGCACTCGGGCCGATCATCGATGAGACCCAGCGGACCCGTGTGCGCGACATCATCGACAAGGCACAGGCCGACGGTGCACGTCTGGTCGCCGGGGGAGCGGGCGAAGGCGCATTCGTGCCCCCGACCGTACTCGCTGACCTCAGCCCCTCGAACCCCGCCTGGACGCAGGAGATCTTCGGACCCGTGGCACCTGTGGGACGATTCTCGACCCTGGAGGAAGCTGCCGAGCTCGTCAATGCCAGCGAGTACGGACTGTCGGTAGGCATCCTCGGCGATGTGGGCATGGCCATCGAACTGGCCGACCTCGTCGACTCGGGCAAGGTCCACATCAACGAACAGACGGTCTCCGATGAGGCGAACGTGCCCTTCGGCGGAACGAAGGACTCCGGCAACGGATCCCGTTTCGGTGGGGCAGAAGCCAACATCGAGGCCTTCACCGAGACCCAGTGGGTGACGATGCGCTCCCAGATCGCCCCCTACCCGTTCTGACCCACTGCCTTCTGACTTACTGCCTTCTGACCTTTTGACGACTTACTGACCGAGTGGAGACACCTATGTCCAATACTGCTGCTGCCCCGCCTTCCACCCACAGGGTGAGTGGTACGCGCTGGCCCGCGATCCTGTGCTGGCTGGCCGTTGCTCTTGAGGGCTTCGACCTCGTCGTCCTCGGGGCCGTGATCCCGGAACTTCTGGCCACCGGGGCGCTCGGGTTCACTCCGCAGGCCGCGACCCTCGTCGCCACCCTGAGCCTTGTCGGCGTGGGCCTTGGTGCCGCTGCCGTGGGACCCATCGCCGACCGTGTCGGACGCCGCTACACGATCATTGTCTGCGTTCTCGTCTTCAGCATCTTGACGGTGCTGGTGGCATTCTCTGTCAATGTCGCAATGTTCACGACCTTCCGGTTCATCGCCGGCCTGGCCTTGGGAGCCGTGATGCCCGGCTGCCTCGCCTACATCAGCGAGCACAACAAGTCAGGCAAGACCGGCAAGGCGACGACGCTGACGATGACCGGTTACCACGCCGGCGCCGTGGCGATCTCCCTGCTCGCAGTCTTCTACTCCCACAACTGGCACCTGCTCTTCATCGCCGGTGGTGTCGCCGGACTCGTCCTCGTCCCGCTGCTGTGGTGGAAGTTGCCGGAGTCCCAGGAATTCGTCGATGCTCAGGCCGCGAGGTCGCGTCCGGTCGAAGCCGCAGTTTCCACCGGAACCGAGGGCACGCCAGTTGCACCGAAGACCGGAATGGCCGGACTCTTCGTCGGACGGTTCAAGCTGGTCACGATCGGCGTTTGGGCTGCGAGCTTCATGGGTCTGCTGCTCGTCTATGGTCTCAACACCTGGCTGCCGAAGATCATGGCCGATGCAGGCTACGAGGTCTCCGATGCTCTCGTCATGCTCTTCGTCATGAACGTCGGGGCAGTCGTCGGCCTCATCATTGCCGGCTGGCTGGCAGACAAGCACGGCACCAAACCGATCGTGCTCATGTGGTTCATCCTCGCCGCCGTGTTCCTCGCGGCGCTGAGCATCCCGATGACCAGCCAGATCCTGCTCAACATCGCCGTGTTCATCACCGGTGTCTTCGTGTTCTCCGCCCAGGTCCTCGTCTACGCGTTCGTAGCCGCAATCTACCCGCCCACAGCACGCGGCACCGCGATCGGCATGGCCTCGGCAGTCGGTCGCATCGGCGCCATCGTCGGCCCCTTCATCACCGGCACACTGGTCACTGCCGGCATTGCCTACCCGTGGGGCTTCTACGTCTTCGCAGTCGTCGCTGTCCTCGGATTCGCCGCGATGGTGATCGTTCCGAAGACCGTGGACGTCGCCGGTCGGTGATGATCGATGTCGGTCGGTGCCTGTCGGTGAGCTTCACTCGCTAAGGTGAGACCATGACTCGATGGATCGACGCCGCCTTCGTCCGCGGGGGCACGAGCAAAGGACTCTACTTCCGTGCCGACGCATTGCCCGCGCTCGATACCGGGTCACTTCCCGAGGCTGAGACGGACACCTCGGGGTGGGACGAGATCTTCTGCTCAGCGATGGGCTCCCCGGATGCCTTCGGCCGTCAGCTCAACGGCATGGGCGGCGGGATCTCCTCACTGTCGAAGGTGATCGTCGTGGCCGCGTCGAAGCGCGAGGGCGTCGATCTCGAGTACACGTTCGGGCAGGTTGATGTCGCCGAGGCGGTTGTCGACTACTCCGGCAACTGCGGCAATCTGTCATCCGGTGTCGTGCCCTTCGCTCTGCTGACAGGCATCGTCTCGGCCGCCGACGGCTGGCACGTCTTCCGCCTGTTCAACACGAATACGTCCAAACTCGTGGACGTGGGCCTCACCGTCATCGGAGGTCAGGCCGCAGTCGAGGGAGGCGTCGAACTGCCGGGAGTCAGCGGCACAGGGGCACCGATCGAACTCATCTACCCCGATCCTGCAGGCAGTCGTACCTCCGGGCTGCTGCCGACGGGGAAGGCGAGTGAGTCGATCGATGTCGCTGGAGCCATGTTCGATGTCTCGATGGTCGATGCGACCTTGCCGGTCGTCATCGTGCCCGCCGCGGCGATCGGGCTCAACGGCGACGAGTCTCCGGAAGCCATCGACGCGAACCGTCCTACTACCCTGATGATCGAGGAACTGCGTCGCAAAGCGGCCGTGCGTATGGGACTCTGCGCGACTCCGGAGACGGCGCCGCAGGTCGTGCCGAAAGTCGCGATCGTCACCTCCCAGACACCGACGAGGCTGCTCGACGGGTCTACTTTGCCCGGTGCGGAATCAGACGTCGTGGTGCGCATGATCTCGATGGGGCAGACCCACAAGGCCGTTCCGGGTACGGGCGCGATGTGTTTGGCCGCGGCAGCACTCATTCCCGGCACTATTATCAACCGCATCATCGCCCGGTCTGACCATTCCACGACGGGGCCGGAGATTCGGCTGGGCACACCATCCGGTGTCGTCACAGCCGCTGCGGTCTGGGACGAGGAGCAATCGACGGTGACGGCCACGTCGCTGTTTCGCACCGCGAGGGTCCTCATGCGCGGCCAGGCAGCCGTCGAGGTCGCCAACGACTGAGAGCAACGACTGAGAGCAACGACTGAGAGGGAGAAGTC
>NZ_JALDSX010000055.1 GCF_022748595.1 Brevibacterium sp. ZH18
ATCATCGGCCCTTCTTGGATGAAGTCGGAGTATCAGAGGATTCGGCGAGCTCCGGAGAACTCGTTGCCTGTGTCCCAGGACTTCCAGTCGGTGACGTAGACGTCTTTCGACGCGTTCGGCGAGTGGATCATCTTGCCGTCGCCGATGTACATGCCGACGTGGTGGACTGTGCCCGAGCTGGTCGAGAAGAACAGCAGATCGCCGGGCTTGAGGTCATCCGACGAGACTTTCTTGCCGGCCTTCGCCTGTTCACCCGAATCGCGTGGAATGTCGATTCCGTGTGCGCGATAGATGCTGTAGGTGAACCCGGAGCAGTCGAACCCGTAGGCGGAGACACCGGCCCACAGGTAACGAAGTCCGTCGAACTGCTTCGCGGTCTTGACGAGGTCATCGCCGCTGGGCTTCTCAGCCTTCTCACCGTTGTCATAGACGGCGACATCATCGATGTCCATCCAGGCAGCGCCACCGCCGGGCAGTGCCACTCGCACATCGTCTACGTCCTGGGCGATGAGCGGCAGCTCAACGTTGAAGCTGGGGTCGGCGCCGGTGTCCTTTGTGAACTCGATGCCTTCGAGGTCAGCCTTCTTTGCGGTCACGACTGCTCGCGGCTGGTCGTCCTTGAGCTGACCGAAACGGTCGTTCTCGACGAGCTGCTTCGTCGGGACCCAGCCCGGATAGCCTCTATCGTTCTTCGGGGTGGACTGGTCCTTCACACTGACGTAGGCCCACTTGCCCTTGGTTTTGAGCACAGTGACCTGCGAACCATAGACAGCCTGGGTCTCGACCTTGCCGGTCAGTCCGCGCCGAACGTCGGTGCTCTTCAGATTCTTGTTCCACTTGTCGAGGTCGACCGGGTGGCCTAGGGCAGGCTTGTCTGCTTTCCGGGGTGCCTTTGAATCCGTCCAGAGAGTGGCGACGGTGACGTCGACGTAGGCCGTTTCGCCTTTTTCGATCTTGCCGTCAGTGATCGGCTCAAGCTCCTGGCCGGGAACTACTGCGGCTTCCAAATCGGTTGCGGATTCTTCATCGGCCGATGTCAGATTCTCCGACAGTGCGGGAGCACTTGCGCCGAAAACCAGTCCGAGCCCAAGTGCTGCAGAAACAGCAATTTTGGTACGCATTATTTCTCTTTCGGTCTGCGGGTGTCACGTCCGCGTGGGGGAAGACGCCGAAATCGCAGCGCCGTGGGATCCTGGGATCCTGCAACGCTGGGCGAGTGCCAGTGAAGGCAACGCGTCCTGCTCATTCGGTTGGCATGCTTCGCCGCTCATGGAGCGGACTTTCGCTGATCGGGGCCGAAATCGGCTCAGCCAGCGAAGGTCAATTCCACGTGCGTCGAAACGCTGCTCAGTGTCGATCTTACTGTCCGCTGAACAGCGAACGGCAAACTCGATACTGTGGCAGGATATCGTGCCTCGAGAATGAAAAGAAGTGTCCTTGCTCGAATCGATGCAGAGATGAGATCTCTTTCGACTGTCGCTTGAGAGTAAGGGCGCGCCCAGTTACCCGGTCGTGTGTTGCAGGCAACTGATGAGCTCACCTCAATGCCGTGCGCCCGCTGCGGGATGTCGGTGCGCTTGCCTCGGCTTCTTCCTTCGAGGCTCGGCGACTCTCAGGAGAGAATTTTGGAAGCCAGCAGCTCAAGGGTCCGCACACGTCCTGGATCACGACGAATGTCTTCGCCCTCCATAGCGCCTGCGACGGGCTGGATCATGATCTCGTCAACGTCGAAGCGGCCTGCAAGCTCTTCGAGCTGAGCGGCTGCGGTGTCCGGGTCTCCGATGATCCAGTTCTCGGCCATCTCCTCGCCGACCATTCTCTGCTGATCGGTCATCACCGAACGGACGTCATCTCCTGCCAGCCGCAGCGGACCCATAGCTCCACCTGTTCGCAGTGAGGCCATCTGCAGCAGGAACGGCTCCGAGCGCAGCTGCGCCTCTTCGAGGGTTTCGGACACGACCGCATTCACTGTGACGAAGGTGCGTGGCTTGTCCCCGTAGGATCCGGGGGTGAAGTTGTCGCGATAGATCTTCATACCCGTCGTCGCACCGGCCGCGAAGTGGTTCGCGAAGACGTAGGGCATGCCGAGCTCAGCCGCCAGTCGCGCGGAATAGCCGGAGGATCCCAGGAGCCATAGCAGTGGCCGGGTTCCCGGTGCCGCTGCGGGTGTGGCTCGAAGGACGTGTTCGCGGCCGCCATGGAGCGGAACGCGCATTCCTTCCGGCGTCATCAGGCTCAATGTGTCGATGACGTGCTGCGGGAACTGTTCGACCGGATCCACGGTGCGACCTTCCCTGTCGACCATCCGGCCTTCGCCGAGGTGGCCCCTCATCGCCGCCGAAGTGATCGGATCCGTACCGGGAGCCCGTCCGATCCCCAGATCGATGCGATCACCATAGACCGCGGCGAGAAGCGAGAAGAGTTCGGCCACAGCAAGTGGTGCATGGTTGGGCAGCATCACACCGCCGGATCCGAGTCGAATCCGCTCGGTTCCGTGCCCCAGATACATGAGTTCAGCGCCAGGCATCGTCGAAGCGATGGCAGGCATATTGTGGTGCTCGGCAAGCCAATAGCGGGTGTATCCAAGCGCATCGGCTGCCTGAACGATTTCACGGGACGCGGCGAAAGAATCTGAGGTGGTCTGTCCGACGCGGACAGGCACGAGGTCAAGAATTGATAGCTCCATATTGAGGCCAACAGCGGCATCAGCGGGTTCATTCCTCGCCGCAGTGGGTCGAGCGGGAGGCAATGTGCACCTGGGCCCCGCAGCCGACCGCTCGCACACTTATCCCCTGACATCTCGCTGAGGTGTTAGTCGAAAAGGGTGTCTGAGATCTCTCTCGCAATGAATCTCGCATGGAGTATCGGACGTCGTTCGGGATCGATTGTCGCCGGTGGGACCCAAGCGGGCCGTCCATCCTTCAACATCACCGTGTGCCAGTCCGATTTATCGATCAAATGGTGATGCGCTGAGCATGCCAAGGTCAGATTATTGATGCTGGTGTTCCCATTGTCTGCCCACGGAACTATATGGTGAGCATCGCACCATCCTGGTGGGGTGCTGCAGCCAGGGAACGTGCAACCCTGGTCACGGCTGGAAAGTATTGTCATCTGCTTCGGTGTTGCGAAGCGACTCTCTGTCTGAATCTGCATCGTCGTCGATTTGTCAGACATCAGGTGGAAGAAGACCGCACCGTTGAGCCCTTCAAGAGCTGCCGTATGCATCGGAAATTCTACCTCGGCGCCGGTCGTTGCTCGCCCCGACTGCTTGGCCAGGTCTTCAGCCTTTGCCGTGACCACGAGGGCAAAGGGTGCACCGGCCATGGCTCGCTTCATTTCGATGCGGCCGATCATCGTGGCGAACCGTTCGTAGATCTTGTTCTTCACTGTTGGCTGCTGAGAGCCCATCGGAACAATGGTTCCGTCTTCTCGAACCCCGGATTCCATCGAAACTTCGTGGTCACGGGCATTCGGAGCGGGCTCGTCATCCGCGCGCCAGCCGTCCAGAGACTTCGGAGCAGATCCTGCCGGTGTGGGCTCGAGCGCATCTGACCTGTCACCTCTGAGCACCTGGCTGAAGACATCGACGATCTCACGGTCGAGTTCGTCCTTGTCAGCGTTGGCGCTGTCCGTGCTCGCTTCGTCTGCGCCTTCCTCGTCAGCGTCTGTGCCGTCGCTGCTGCCGGCTTCACCGCCTGGAGCGACTTGATCCGATTCCTGCTCAGTGTCTGGGCTGTCGGCCTTGATCCTCGAAGTCAGGAGTCCGTTCATGATTCCACCGGTCACCGCGTCGAGGACACCTTTCAGCACCCACTTGCCGTCTTTGCGCTCGCGTAGGTTCACAGCGAGATCATCACGTTCTGGAGGTTCTTCGGGCAGCACGCCATCTGGATCCAGCCAGGCCAGAATCTCGTTGAGCAGGACTCGAATGTCGCGTACTCGCACCAGAGGCGCGTTTTCCACGAGGATGACTTCCGCTTGCAGTCTGGTATCGGAACCCAACCGCGACGGAATATCGTGCAGGCACTTGATGATCGTGTCGGCCTGCGTCACCGACAGCACGCCCTGAAGCAGCCCAGCGGAAACGGCAGGGTATCTCGGCTCTACAGACTGACCACTGACACTGACCTGCTTCCCCAGATCCTCGGCCAGGTCCACGCGCCGTGCAGCTTCACGCCCGGAAATGCTCAGACGATTCTCCACCAGTTCCCTCGTCGATTTCGCGCCGTAGTCTCGCGGAGTTCCTGACCTCTGGAAAACAGACAGCGTGACAATCGAGAGCGACTCCACCAGGCGGTTGATCGCCTCGATCCCTTCCATAACAGCGACCGCGTCGTCAGGGCCCATCGGCCGTGTAAACGACTGCAATTCACCTACGAGGGTCTGGAGTCCTTCAACGCTTTCTGTCACTTCTGGTGCGACCCGGGAGATTTCCGACAGAGTCTGGTCATTGAGCAGCGGATGAACTGCCTTCGCCGCCAGTTCGCTGGAAAATCCGGAGCCGACCACGCCATCTGACGGTGCAGGACCGAGGCTGGCGAGCACTTCCCTCTGCCGTTCGGCCCTCTCCTGCTGCTCGTGCGCAGCTTGCTCGTCTGCCGCGGCCCGCTCGGCTGCGAACTGCGCCTCTTCCGTTTCCTCGCGAACTTTCTGCTCCCGATACTCAGGCGTCTTCATAAATGCGGCATAATTCGCATCCCGCTCGGCCTTGGCTTCTTCGGATCTCGCGCGTCGCCAGGCTTCCTTCTCTGCATCGAGGTCAGCAATGACTCGCTGGACCTCCGCTCGAGTTGTCGGTTCGCTGCCGTCGGCAGTCCAGGGGTTCACACGATCCGATTCCTCCGGGGAAGACCGCTCCCTCTCAGCGGCATCACCATCGACCGCGGGGACAGCGGGAGTGGCGATGTTATCGCACCAGTCCTGCTTCTCGCTCTTACGGTCGGGGGTGAGAGTCATCTTCTCGATATCCATTCGTCAACTGCTCTGTTGTCCGCTTAGAAACCAGTTTACTCTCACGCAATGACCCAAGTCTATAGATTTGTACTATTAGTTTACTAATATCGCATCTATTCTATCCTCGGAGCGCATTTCCTCGGCAGCCTGATCCAGCTGAGGGAAACCGCAACCAACCCAAAGGATCCAGACTCAGCCACAGATGAGCAGGCGGGCAGATGGGCAGACGGGCAGACTTAGCCACCGATGAGGCAACGAGCCGACGAACCGACGAGCCATGACCTGCCGGGACAGCGAGTCGCCGATTCAGCGATCAGGCGGAACCACCACCTGCAATATGGTCGGTCCAGCACCTGAATCTCACTTATTTATCCCTCCGCAGCCCAATCGCTTCTTCAGATGCACCCGCTGCCTCTCGCGACCGAACAACCTCAGGAAGTGGGCACCGGCGTCGTCAGCGCCTCCCCGCCAGTGCGGTGCGCGGGTGCGGGTATCGGATTCCGCCAGCGCGGTGCGCGGGTATCGAATTCTGCACCCTCTCCCGCACTCAGCGTCATGGATTTGCCGCCCAGGATCAGCTGGAGCCTTCCTCTGATCACAGACCATCGAGCGGCAATTCGTCGTGCGGCAGACCATAGATGCCTGCGAGCTCCGCCCCTGCAAGGGACTGCGCAATGGCGCCCTGCAGCTCAGTTCCACGGTCCATCGTTCACATCTCAGGATCACATCTCAGCCCGATTTTGCCGTTTCGGCAAAAGCAATTGCTTCCCTGCAACTCGGACCGCAGACTGTTGACGTAGCCGAGCCTCATCCAACTGCTGATTGCTGCATCGCGTCTTATCAGCCGATCACCTCACGAACGTCATTGGAAGGACCACCATGATCACCCCAGAGCCAATGCCGACTTCACCCTCGGCCACATCTTCATCCTCGGCTACATCGTCACCCTCCCCCACATCGTCACCCTCCCCCACATCTTCGCCCTCCCCCGCATCTTCACCGTCGACGACCGCCACCATCGATCCGTCAGCAGCCGTGACCACCACTTCGACGACTGCCGCCACCACCTCGGCGAACGAAAAATCCGCCACCGCCGAGGTGGTCGTCATCGGAGGGGGCGCCGCCGGGTTGGCGGCGTCGATCGTCCTGGCTCGCTCGCTTCGCAGCGTCATCGTCGTCGACGCCGGCTCCCCGCGCAATGCGGCAAGCGCCCACGCGCACAATGTCCTCGGCAATGAGGGAATCAACCCGCGCGATCTCATCGCCGACGGTCGGCGGGAGGCAGAGCGCTACGGAGTCGGGTTCATCGACTCAACCGTCGAAAGTGCCGGGAGGCTGGACGAGGGCGATGATTCCGACTTCCTCATCGAGACCGCCGCCGGCCACCGGGTCAGCGCACGCCGGGTGATCATCGCCACCGGGCTCACCGACGAACTCCCCGATATCCCTGGTCTGGTCGAAGGATGGGGCAGCACCGTTCTCCACTGCCCTTATTGCCACGGCTACGAAGTTCGCGGTCAGAACATCGGCATCATCGGCACTACAGCGATGTCATACCATCAAGCGATGATGTTCTCCCAGCTCAGCGACCGTGTCACCTTCTTACGACACAATGCGCCAGAACCGGATGAGACGCAAAGGAGAATGCTCGTTTCGCTCGACATCGCCTACGTCGACGCCGCAGTCGAAGCGGTGGAACGCACAGGGGCCGGAACCGTTGTCACGCTGCGCGACAACGAAGCCAGGACCACGCTGCGCGACAACCAAGCCGGGATCACGCTGCGCGACAACGAAGCCGGGACCGTACTGCGCAACAACGAGCACGGGACCACGCCGCACAGCAACAGGGCAGGCACCGATTCCGCACCCTCGAACCTAACTTTCGACGCTTTGGCCGTAGGTCCCTACTTCCGCGCGAACGGCGAAGTCTTCGAGCAGCTCGGCGGCACCGTCGTCGCCCACCCGACCGGCATGGGCACGTCCATACCCGCCGAGGCGAACGGAGCCACCGCTGTGCCCGGTGTCTGGGCAGTGGGAAACAGCGCGGACATCTCGGCCATGGTGGTGGCGAGCGCGGCCAGCGGTGTCATGGTCGGTGCGCAGGTCAACGCCGAACTCATCATGAGTTCTGTGTCGTAGTGAGCGTCCCGACTGTCGTGCGAAGTGCCATAGGACGCCACACGACGGCTGACTCAACTCAGTGGCTGGCCTTCACACAGAGGACGGGGCAGACGGCTTCGAGGATGACTCGTTGGATCGTCGAACCCAGGAGGAACTTCCCAACCGGGGTCCGCTTCCGGGTGCCGAGCACGATCAACTCAGCCCCCACCTCGGCGGCGGCGTCGAGAATCTGCTCGGCGGGGTCGTACTCGCTGCCACGCGTCAGCACCTGCGACTGCACGCCGGAGCGAGACAGATACTCCTGGACAGACTTGATCTCACCCTCGCCGAGGCGGTAGGAATCTCTGCGATCGGATGATCGGGAAGCGTTGACGACGACCAGTTCCACGCCGTTCTTCTTCGCCTCTTCGATCCCCTTGTCGAGGGCCGCATGGCCCGCTGGATTGTTGACATAGCCCACGACGATGGTCATTTTTCACCTTCACTTGTTGATCGGCTTGAACGAATTGATCGGCTTGAACGTATCGAACGTATTGAGTGGCTTGAACGCATCGGACGCATCGGACGCATCGGACGCATCGAGCCTATCGACCGGCCTGGACGCATCCAGCCTATCGAACGTATCGACCGGCTTGAACGCATCGAACGCATCGAACGTATCGGATGCGAGGCACAGGGACGGGCGGGGCCCACCGCAGCATACGCAGCGGTGCCCGCTTCGGTGCCCACGACGATGCGTCCCCCGCTCACGTGAGTTCTTCGGGATTGCGGAACTTTGTGCTCGCTCCCTTGACCGAACGGTTCCAGAACCAGGTGATCGCCCAGAGGACGACGCCGATTCCGATCAGCGCCAGCGCGATCTGGTATTGGATGAGGTCGTCGAGGCGAGCCCAAGGTCCGACGAGGAACGCGCAGGTGAACACACCGATCCAGGGCAGGAACTTAGGTGCCTTGAAATGCTCGTGCTCGACCGGCTTCTTCCGCAGGACCAGCACCGCGACATTGACGACCGCGAACACTGCGAGCAGCAGCAGCGAGGTCGTGCCGCCCAAGGACGCAACGACCGTCTCAGGCAGCAGCGTGGTCACAGCGATGATCAGCGCGAAGGCGATGAGCGTCGTGAACAGGATCGACACCCAGGGGGAACGACGACCGCGCAGCACCTTCGCGAACACGGGCGGCAACACGTTCTGCTTCGACATTCCGTACAGCAGGCGGCTGGCCATGAGCATGTTGATGAGCGCGGAGTTCGCGACTGCGAACATCGTCATGAACGGGAAGATCACATCGATCGGAAGGTCGGGCGCACCGGCTCTGACGACCTCCAGCAGCGGTGTCTCGCTCTCGGACAGTTTGCCGATCGGCACCGCGGCCACGGCCACAAGTGAGACGAGCACATAGATCGCGCCGGTGATCGACAGCCCTGTGAGCATGATCTTCGGGAAGACTCTCGGGTCTTTGGTCTCCTCGACCATGTTCACCGAATCTTCGAAGCCGACCATGGAGAAGAAGGCCAGCGAGGTCGCGCCGGTGATCGCGAGGAACACGCCCTTATCGTCTGCGGTTTCGAAGATCATCACGCGGGAGAAGTCGGCGCTGCCAGATCCCAATGCGAAGAAGCCGACCAGGATGACGAGCAGCAGGCCGCTGAGTTCGATCACCGTCAACACCACGTTGAACCAGACGCTCTCCCCCACGCCGCGCAGGTTGATCGCCGCGATGACTGCCAGGAAGCCGAGCGCGATCCACATGACCCCCGTGCCGGAAACGTCCCATCCGAACCCGGCAACCATGTTCGAGGCGAAGACGCTCGACGCCGTCGACGCCGAGGTGATACCCGAGCTGAGGACCGCGAAGGCGACGAGGAACGTCACGAAGTGGATCCCGAACGCCTTGTGCGTGTACAGCGCTGCACCAGCTGCCGTCGGGTACTTGGTGACGAGCTCCATGTAGGAGAACGCCGTGATCAGGGCGACTGCGAAGGCCAGGATGACCGGCGCCCAGCCGGCGCCGCCGACCTGACCGGCGACCTTGCCCGTCAGAGCGTAGACACCGGTGCCCAGGATGTCTCCGACGATGAAGAGGAGCAGAAGCTTGGGGCCCATGACCCGCTTGAGGGTCTCCGGCTGCTCCTCAGTGCCTGGGCTCTCCTGAGTGGTGTTGCCGCTGTGACTCACGATGTTTCCTCCGTGTTCGCCCGTGACCGCGGCCTTGCGATCACTGGTGTTTGCTGCGGACCACGTCGAGGAAAGCCGTCAGAAGCGCCTTCGCGTCCCGCTGACTGTCCTCGCCTCGTTCCTCAGCCTGCTTGAGGAGCGTGTCCTTGTCAAAACCCAATTCTTGCAGTTTTTTCGCATCCCAGTTGCGTATATTCTGCCCAGTCGACTCGGGATGGAACTGCGTACCCCACGCATTGCCGACCCGAAATGCCTGGAATCGGCAGGCAGTGCTGCTTGCCAGCAGAGTCGCCTCGGGCGGAAGTTCGACAATCCGATCGACATGACTCTCGACGAAGGCCGCGCGAGTCCCGATCGCGGAGAACACAGGATCCTGTGCCGCGTCTTCGGTCATATCGATCCAGGTGTAGCCCTTTTCAGGCGCCCCGGTGCGGGCCCGGACGTCACCGCCGATGACATTGGCGATGAGCTGACCGCCGAGGCAGATGCCGAACTGCGGCAGATCCGTCTCGAGCGCCTGCCGTGACAGTGCCGCCTCGGCGGCGAGCCACGGCGCACGGTCGGTCTCGTCGGGCATGTACCCGCCCCCGAGCATGATCAGTCCGTCGTAGTCTGTGAGCGCGCTCGGCTCGGGTAGCCGGGACACCCCGCCGATGCGCAGGTCGAACTCGATGTTCTCGCTGATCATCCACTTCGTCAGCAGTCCTGGCTGGGATTCGATGTCGTTGACGATGACGAGGAGCCGAGTCATCTCACAGCCCCTTACCCGCCGAGGCGGCCGCACCTGCCGTACCTGTCATACCTGCCGTACCTGTCTTACCTGCCGTACCTGTCGACGGGTCTGTGGTCGCCGGGTCCGTGGTCGCCGAGGTCCCGAGGAACGCCGTGTACGCATCCTCGTGTGCGTCGAGGACCCGCATCGCGTTGTCGAAGCCGAGCTTGCGCAGGTCGGATTCCGACCATCCGCGACTGGCCAGCTCCTCGAACAGCGCAGGGTACTGGCCGGCGTCGCCGAGTCCGGTCGGCAGCTCATCGATGCCGCAGATGTCCCCGCCGAGGCCGATGTGGTCGATTCCGATCCGTTCACGTACGTAATCGCAATGGTCGGCGACATCGGCCACGGTCACCTCGGGGGCGGTGCCGTTCTCTCCTGCCTCCACCCATTCGCGACGAGCATTCGAGACGAACGACGGCACGAAGGTCATCATCGCCACTCCCCCATTGCCGGGCACCCGGTCGAGGACGTCGTCGGGGATATTGCGCAGATGCGGGTTGAGTCCGAATGCGCACGAGTGGCTGAAGATCACCGGCAGCGTCGAGATGTCCAGCGACTGGTGCATCACACTCGGCGCAACGTGGGAGAGGTCGACGATCATGCCGATCCGGTTCATCTCCGCCACGACCTCGCGGCCGAATTCGCTTAAGCCCCCGTGCTGCGGTTCATCCGTGGCCGAGTCCGCCCATGAATGCGTCGTCGACCAGGTCAGGGTCATGTACCGGGCACCCGCCCGCGCATACGAACGCAGGACGGCCAGCGATTCGTCGATCTGCTGCCCGCCCTCCACACCCATGAGCGAAGCGACCTTTCCGGAATTCCGGGCGGCGACAACCTCGGCGGCGGTGCGGGCGAACTGCAGCCGTTCGGGATAGGCAGTGACGACGCGCTGGACGGCGTCGATCTGCTCCCAGGTGGCCTTGATTGCGTCGGCGCCCGTGATCGAGGAGTGGACGTAGACCGACCAGTACTGCGCGGCGACGCTGCCATCGCGCAGCTGATCCATCGTGGTGAACGGCGAGACGCTGGGGTCATTGAGGCCCTCGACGCTGTAGTCGCGCTCCTCCCGCAGGTACCAGGCCAGGTCGTTGTGTCCGTCGAAGACGTCGTAGGTCATGTGGTGTCCTTTGCAGTTCGTTGTATGAGTAGGTGTCGCCGAGGCGGTCGTGCGTTCAGTTCAGAGGAATCGGTGGATCGCCTCTCCGGCCTCGCGCATGATCGGCATGACGTCGACGACACGGTCCGTGCCCTTGTCCCAGTTCGCGAACACCGCGTAGGCGACTCGGCGCCGAGGCGTCATGACGATTCCCGCATCTGCCCGGATCGAGTCGTCGGTCCCGGTCTTGTTCCAGACCCAGACGTCGCGTTGGTAGTTGTAGTGGGCCAGAGGATCGAGGTCGAACGCCGAGGCGACCATGGACGTGTCCGCTCCCCCGCCCAACCAGCGGCGGAAGATCTCATTCGTCGATTCGTCCCAGAATTCGTCCTTCGCGTGTCTGGCCATGAAGTCGGACAGCTCGGCGGCGGTTCCCGATGAGAGTGTCCGCGGTGCCTTGGCTGGGCGAGGCCAGCGGAGGAAGTCGTGCAGGCCGGAGTCCCGGTAGCCCAGATCCTCGACTTGGCGGGCGACGTTCTCGAGTCCAACTCGGCGGATGAGCACATTCGTCGCGAAGTTGTCGCTGAAGGCGCCGATGAGCACGGCTACGTCATAGATGCTCAGGTCATCCTGCTCCATGAGGTACCAGATGCCCGACTCGTCGACCCGTTCCGAGGGCCGGCGCGACAGCCGTTCCTGCAGATTGAGATTGCCGTTGACATGCATCTGCAGGGCCGTATGCAGGAGGAAGACTTTGCCCATGCTCGCCGTGTTGAGCTCGTCGTTCTCGTTGTGCGCGAACACGCGTTCGCCGCTGTCCACGTCGAAGGCCAGGGCGCTGAAGCGCACTCCCGGCAGCCGGTCGAAATCCACGTCACCCATGCTCGCACTCCTTGTTCTTCGCTGCATTCGCTGTCGTCTGTCGGGAAGCTGGTCGCCGCCAGAGTGTCCGCTCATCCGTCCACCCACATCCGCGGGCGACCGCCGGCTGGCGCTTCGAGGGTCACATCGACGCCCAGCGGTGCGCTCGGCGCATCGGGGTCGTGCCCGAAGCCCATCTCGGTCACGATCGGGATGCCCGAATCGCCCAGATAGTCCATGAACAGCGCTTCGACTTCGTCGACCGGAGCGCAGTCCTGCCACGACCCGAGCACTACCGCGTCCGCCGAGTCGAACCAGCCGCCCCGCACCAGCTGCACGAGCAGATTGTCGAGGCGGTAGAGCTCCTCCTCGACGTCCTCGAGCATGAGGATCGTCGGCCCGAACTGTTTGCGGTGCTCGCGCACGCCGAGCAGTTCGGGACTGCCCATCGCTGCTGCGACAAGACTGAGGTTTCCCCCGCCGAGGCGGCCCTTGGCTGACCCGGGCACCATCGTTCGCGCCCGGCTGAGTGGGCGAGGGGACGCCGAGCTCGCGCCGGTCCGCGATTCCCCCGTGGGGAACCCGAGTTCGCGGCCAGCCCAGGGTTCGAACAGCCAGGTGGCCACCTCGGCGGGGACGACCGTCGAGTCCTTGAACGGATCGTTGCCGACCATCGGGCAGAACAGGGTCGCAAGCGACAGGTGATGGTGCCAGGCCTGGTGCAGGGCGGTGATGTCTGAGGAACCGGTGAGCACTTTGGGCCGCCCGTCGGGCCGCAGGGAGTGCCGGCGCATGAGGTCGAAGTCGATTCCGTCGAGCAGACGCATCGCCCCGTAGCCTCCGCGCAGGGCGATGACCGCCGAGGCGTCCGGATCGCACCAGGCGTCGACGAGGTCGCGTCGGCGCTGGTCATCGGTGCCTGCCAGGTATTTCACGTGCGGGTGGCGTGCGCGGACGTTCTCGCCCAGAACGACGGTGAGTCCCCAGGATTCGAGCTGGCCGACGGCTCGCTGCAGGGACTCCTCGTCCGTGGGGCCCGAGGGCGCGATGAGCCGGACGGTGTCGCCGGCCTGCAGCGGAGCGGACTCGAGGTACGGACTCGTGCTCGACTCCGGCTGAGCGCCGGTAGGGGTTGGACTACTCATTCCTGACCAGACTCTGACTTCCCAATCGGGGAACTGCCGCGAGGAGTTCCTGCGTGTATGCGTGCTGCGGGTTCGCCAGCACGGTGTCGACGTCGCCGTATTCGACGATCTCACCCTTCTTCATCACCGCAACCGTGTCCGCGATATTCCAGGCCAAGCCCAGATCATGGGTGATGATGAGCGCGCTCATGCCCAGGTTCTTCTTCAGCGCCAGGAACAGGGAGAGGATCTCTCCTCGCACCGAGGCGTCGAGGGAGGCGACGGGTTCGTCGGCGATGAGCACCTGCGGGTCCAGCGCCAATGCTCCGGCGATGACGACCCTCTGCCGCTGTCCGCCGGAGAGCTCCTGCGGAATCGACTCGAGGTAGTCCGCGGCGGGTGTCAGCTCGGCGGCTTCCAGCGCCCCGACGACTCGGGCGTATTCGTCATCGGTGATCTTCTGCACGCGCAGTCCTTCGACCACAGCCTCATAGACGCTGCGCTTCGGATTGAGTGAGCCCGAAGGGTCCTGCAGGATCATCTGGACTTGCCGACGGAAGGTCCGCAGCGCCTTCGCCTTTCTCGGCAGCGCCTTGCCCGCGAACTCCATCTGCGAGCCAGGATCCACCTCCTGCAGACCGAGCAGAGACCTGGCCAGCGTGGTCTTTCCCGACCCCGACTGACCGACAACGGCGAGGATCTCGGCCTTGTGCAGTGCGAGGTTCACATTCCGTACAGCCCGCTCCCTGCCCTGACGGGTGTCGAACGAAACATTGAGGTTCTTGGCTTCGAGGACCACCTCGGAGGTCTTCGTGAACGGCTCCGCCCGGCGCACCTCGGCGGGTTTGAGGGTTCGCGGGTTCATCCGCGATTCGGGGTCGCCGATCTGCGGGAACGCACCGGCCAGCTGCTTCGTGTAATCCTCGGCCGGATCGAGGCAGACGCGGTCGCTGGGACCGTATTCGACGAGCTTGCCGAAGCGCATGATCGCAAGGTTCTCGCACACTGCGGAGAGCACCGCGAGGTCGTGGCTGATCATGAGAAGCGAGATCCCACGCTCGGCCACGAGCTTGGCCAGGCCCTGGAGGATCTGCTTCTGCACGATGACGTCGAGGGCGGTGGTCGGTTCGTCGGCGATGATGATGTCCGGTTCGCAGGCGAGCGCCATGGCGATCATGATCCGCTGCTTCTGCCCACCCGACAGCTCGTGCGGATACGCCACGGCCTTGCTCGGATCGAGGTCGACCTCCCTGAGGAGTTCGAACATCCGGTCTCGTCGTTTGGCTGGGTTCGTCCACGTGCCCTTCGCATGATGCTCGAGGGCCTCGATGATCTGCCCGCCGACTTCGCGGACGGGGTTGAGCGAGTGCAGGGCACCCTGGAACACGATCGAGGCCTGCGCCCAGCGCACGGCGCGGATCTCGCCGAAGCTGAGGTCCTTGATGTCGTTGCCGCCGAGGCGGACCTGACCGTCGATCTGCGCGGACTTGGGCAGCAGGCGCAGCACCGACATGATGAGCGTGGACTTGCCTGATCCGGACTCCCCGGCAATGCCGAGCGTGGCGCCGGTGGGCAGGTCCAGGCTGATGTCGCTGACTGCGACGACGTCACCACGGGCCGAGGCCGAACGGTAGGTGATCGAAACCTTGTCAAAGCTGAGGTCGGTCATCAGCGGCTCCTCAGGGCTGGGTTGATGATGGCCTCGAATGCGCGTCCGACCATCGTGAAGGCGAGCACCACGAGCAGGATCGCGATGCCGGGTGTGAGCACGTACCACCAGTAGCCGGAGGTTGCGGCGGAGATGTCCATCGAGTTCTTCAGGATCGTGCCCCACGACTCCTTGCTCGTGTCCCCCAGACCGAGGAAGGACAGGGTGGATTCGGCGATGATCGCACTTCCGACTGTCAGGGTCGTGTTCGCCAGCACCAGCGGCATCACCGCGGGCAGCATGTGCTTGAACAGGATGTGACGATGTCCGGCACCGAGGATGCGCGCCCTTTCGATGTAGAGCCGCGACTCCACGCTCAGGGTCTGGGAGCGCACGATGCGTGCCGTCGACGCCCACGACGTCAGCCCGATGGCGACGACGATCGTGAAGACGCCGCGTTCGAGGACAGAGGACAGGACGATCGCCAGCAGCAGGGAGGGCAGGACAATGAAGAAGTCGATGATGCGCATGACGATCGCGCCGAAGAACCCTCCGAAGTGTCCTGCCGCGAGGCCCATGACGGTGCCGATGACCATCGACATGACCGTGGCGGCAACGCCGACGAGGATGGACACGCGGGCTCCCCAGAGGATGCGGATCCAGAGTTCGCGACCCAGGTCGTCGGTGCCCAGCGGGTGGGCGAAGCTCGGCGGGGCGTAGCGCGGAACGTCGAGCTGCTTCGTCACGTCGAGCATCGACGCGGGTGCGATGAGCGGGGCGAAGATCGCGATGAGGATGAAGAAGACGAGCACGATCGCGCCGACCAACGCGGGGATGTCGGAGCGGAACAGGGACCAGTTCTTCTTGGCGTTATTCAACCGGCGTTCGCGGACGAGCTTCGCGCCGTCGATGACCGGAGTCTGCCTCGCCGAGGCGGTGGTGGCGTTCGAGGCGGAGGCGTTCGCCTCGGCGGTGGTGGCGTTCGGGGTGGTGCCGGCGTTCGGGGCGGAGGCGTTCGCCTCGGCGGTGGTGGGCTTGTCACTCATCATGCTCTCCTGACTCGTGGGTCGAGGAACCGGTAGACGATGTCCGCCGCCAGGTTCATGACGATGATGATGGCCGAGAACACGACGAACGTGCCCTGCAGCAGCGGCAGGTCCGGCCCGCTGATCGCTTCGAAGGTCAGCTTGCCCAGACCTGGCCAGGAGAACACGGCCTCGACGGTGACCGCACCGGCGATGAGTCCGCCGATGTGCATGAACACGACGGTGACCGTGGGCAGCAACGCATTGGGCACTGCGTGCTTCTTGCGCACCTCGTCCTCGGTCAGGCCCTTGGCCCGGGCTGTGGTCAGGTAGTCCTCGCTCATCTCTTCGATGAGAGAGGCGCGCATGACCATGAGGAATTGAGCGTAGACGACGGCCACCATGGTGATCACCGGCAGGATCAGGTGCTTAATGACGTCGATGATGCCAGCGAACGACCACGGGTCGAGTCCCGGGGTGATCATGCCGCCGGTGGGCAGCCACTGCAAGGTGCCGCCGAAGATCATGAGCAGGATGAGACCCAGCCAGAAGGTGGGCACCGACCAGAACACGAGCGAGGTCGAAGAGGCGACCTTGTCGAAGAGCGAATTGCGGCGCCAGGCCGAGAGTTGGCCCAGCCACAGGCCCAGTCCGATCGCGATGACCGCGGCCGTGGCGGTGAGCAGGAGCGTGGGACCTAAGTAGTCGACGATGAGCGCGGAGACGGGTTTGCGGTAGACGTAGCTCTCACCGAGGTCGCCGGTGAAGATGCCGACCAGGTAGTCCCAGAACTGGACGATGACAGGTTTGTCGAGGCCGTACTGGCTGCGCAGCTCGGCGATCTGCGCCGGGCTCATAGGCCGTTCCTTGGCGATCTTGAGGACCGGGTCGCCGGGTAGCATGCGGAAAGCGAAGAAGCCGAGGACGACGACGAGGATCATCGAGGTCAGGGCGCCGCCGAGTTTGCGCAGAAGGTAACCGAGGAACGATCCGCCCTTCGGCGGTTCGTCCATGTCACGTGGCTGGCCCGGACCAAGCAGGTCCGGAGCGCCGGGGTCAGCCCCGCCGGGTCCGCCTGCAGGGTCACCCCCGCCGGGTCCGCCTGCAGGGCCGGGATAGCTATGGGTCGGTGTCGTCACTGGGGAACTCCTGGTCGTGCGGGGGAAGCGAGTGGTGCGCCTGGCCTCATGTGTCACGGAACATCCGCGGAACTTTGTGGTCCGGGAACCGTTATGGTCCGGGAACCGTTATGACCCCGGAACCGTTATAGCCCGGGGAACCTCGTCCCGAGCGCCGTGGTCACGACGCTCGGGACGATGATTCTGCGGCTGAGACTATTCGCGATCTTCGGACTTCTTGCGGCGGTTGAGCAGGAAGCCGCCTCCGCCGATGACCACGATGGCTGCCACGGCAATGCCGATCCAGCCGCCGGCACCCATGCCGCCGCCCTGGCCGGAAGCGTCATCGGCCTTGGCAGGCTCGACCGAGGAGTATCCCCAGTAGCCGACCTGGTTGGCGATGATGCCGCCGTCGGTGGGCTGCTTGGTGAACCCGGTGAACCGATCGGAGCGGTAGGCCTCGAGCTGGTTCGGGTACCAAAGCGTCACCGAAGGCGTGTCCTCGTAGTGCTGAGCCAGAGCCTGGTGGACGAGGTCCACGCGCTTCTTCTCATCGAGTTCGGTGTGCTGTGCCTTGTAGAGCTTGTCGAATTCCTTGTTGCAGTACCCATCCTGGCTCGTCCCGCCGTTGCCGTCAGCGTCGGGGCGGCTGTCGCAGGTGTTGATGCCGAGTTGGTAGTCGGGATCAGGGTTGATCGACCAGCCGGAGTAGTACATGTCGTAGTCGCCCTTGGTGGTGCGCTCGGACACGGTGTCGACATCGCTGGCTTCGTTCTTCAGTTTGATGCCGATGTCCTTCATCCACGGCTCGAGGAACTTCGCCGTGTTCTGTTCGACCGTGGCGTCGGAGTCCGTGAGGAAGCGCAGTTCGAGCTTCTTGCCGTCCTTCTCGCGGATTCCGTCGGAGCCTTCCTTCCAACCAGCCTCGTCGAGCAGCTTCTTCGCCTTATCGACGTCGAAGCCGGAGACCACTGGATTGTCGGCAGGCAGTGCCCACTTCTCGTAGACCGAGGGGATGAAGCTCGTAGCCGGCTGGGCGTAGTCCTGCATCACCTGTTTGCGCAGAGTGTCAACGTCGATGCCCGCACGGATGGCCTGACGGACCTTCTTGTCCTTCAGCGCCTTGTTGCCGGTGCCGAACTCGTTGTTCTTGGCATCGGCCACTCCCGGGTTGATGGAGATTCCCTGGAATCGGCGGCCGTTGCCGACATTGGTCTCGACGTTGTCGGCACCTTCGATGGCCTTGAACTGCTCCGGGGTCAGGCCGGTGATGAAGTCGACCTCGCCGGAGCGGATGGCCTGCACCTGAGCATCGGAGTTCGTGTAGTAGCGGTACTGGATCTCGTCGATCTTGGGCGCACCGCGCCAGAAGTTCGGGTTGGCTTTGAGCGTGACGGACTTGTTCGCCTCGTAGCTCTCAAGCTGGAACGGTCCCGAGCCCACGGACTTCTTGTCGTTCTTGAACACACCTGGCTTGTCGATCTTCGACCAGACGTGTTCTGGCACGACCGGGATCTCCTGGCCGGGATTGTTCGACTGCGGCTTCTTCAGTGTGATGACGACAGTCTGGTCGTCTGGGGTCTCGACTTTGTCGAAGTTCTCGACGAGGCCTCCGTTGGCCACCGACAGTTCGTCCTTCTCCATCATCTGGTTGTAGGTCCAGGCGACGTCTTTGGAGGTGAGCGGTTCATCATCGGACCACTTCATGTCGGGACGCATCTTGTAGGTCCAGACCTTACCTGCGGAATCGGTGTCCCATTCGGTGGCGAGGCCCTCGGTGACCTGAGCATCTTCAGCACTGTTGTTCACGAGGTTCTCGTACATGTACCGGAACGAGTTCGTCGGCAGCAGGTAGAAGGAAGTGAACGGATTGAACGAGTCGATGAACCCGTCCGTGGCGATGCGAAGCACCTTCGAGTCGTCGGCGGCCTCGGTGGTCTCTGCTTGGGCTGGGGCAGTCGCGACGCCGGTCACGAGAGCCATTGCTGCCACACCGGCGAGGTACTTCCCCAGTCGCCTGCGCAGTTTGTGTCGTACGAACATCATTGTCCTTCTGGTCGTGACCAACTTCTGGCGGCAGCCGAAGTCTGGTCGTGATCGAGATGAAATTGTCGGTCGTCGCAGGTGAGAGCCTGCTCACACTTCATCTTAAGTTCTTCTGTGCTCAATTCGGGACAAACGCGCCCTGTCGTTTCGCGCGGTTCTCACCCACTTTCCGCGGCCGAGAAGTCAGCGGTGCACAATCAGATTCTCCAGCCTCGGCGAGGACCTCTGCGACGGTCTGTCCCCGACGGATGAGAACGAACTCGAGCTCTCCCTCGTCAGTCGCCACGCGGTAGCCGAAGACGGGCACGCGTGGGAGCAGGTTGTAGGAGAACGGGTTAGAGAAGTAGTACGCGCCGGTGTCGGGAACGGCGACGAGATCACCGGCGTCAAGGCGCGGCAGCATCCGGTCGCGGGCCAGAAGGTCACCGGCGAAGCAGGCGGGGCCGGCGACGTCGGTGGGAACCACCTCGGCGGATTTGGGACTGCCGTCCGGGCTGAAGGAAAGGATCCGCAGTGGCCAATCGTCGGGGGCGTAGGCCGTGCGGGTGGCGACCTGGACGCCCGCATGGGTCATGGCGATACGGCGACCGCCGGTGGTCTTGGCGTATTCGACGCGAGTGAGGATCGTGCCCGCCTTGGCCAAGAGCGCGCGCCCGAATTCGGTGACGATGTCAAAGTCGAACAGTTCCGGGACCTGCGTCTGGAGGACTGCGCGGTAATCGGCGAAGGTCGGGGTGATGTCTTCACCGGCGAAGTTCACGGGCAGTCCCCCGCCGATATCGATGCGGGTGATCTGGCGGACGCTGCTGCGGGCGCCGGCCCGAGATGCGGCGTGCGCGTTGATCTCCTGCACCAGTTCCACGATAGTGCGGATGCCGGCCGCAGCCTGATCGAGGCTGATTCCCTGGGACCCGGAGTGGACGTGGATCTGAGTCAGCCACGGCCGGGCGAGGTAGGCCTCGATCAGTGCTTCCCGGGCACCGGGGTCGGCTAGGCCGATGCCGAACTTCGAGGTCTGGGTGGCAGTGGACAGCGCCCCGATCGTGCCCGTCCCGGACTGCGGGTTGATCCGGATTCCCACCTTCGCCGAGGTCGTGCGTCCTTCGAGGATCGCGTCGAGGCGCTCGAGTTCGTCGAAGTTGTCGACGTTCATCGAAACGCCGAGTTCGACTGCGCGGTGCAGTTCTGTCATGGTCTTCGCCGGGGAGTCGAAGACGATGGACTCGGGTGCGAAGCCGGCGGTGATGGCCAGTTCGAGTTCGCCCGGACTCGCAACTTCGCAGCCGGCACCTGCCTCGGCGTAGCAGCGCAGCAGCGGCTGCAGCGGGACGGCTTTGCAGGCCACGGCATGGAGGACGTCGTTGTCGCTGGCGAAGGCGGAAGTCAGCTGTTCATAGGCATCGGCGATGTGGTCGAGGTCGATGAGACCGATGGCCGGGGTGGCATCGTCGAGGTGGGGTGTCATGTCGTCAAGCGGCGATGCCGAGGCAGCCAGGCTGTTCATATTCGCAGTGCTGTTCGCGTTCGCAGTGCTGTTCACATTCGCAGTGCTATTCGCTATCGACTCGATTGCGCGGGCGCGTCTGGCTGGGATCGACGGCCCCGTTTGGCTGCTGTGCATGCTGTCCTTCGTTCGTGGTGTGCTGTCACTCTAGAACGCACCTACCAGGACGAACGGACAATAATCTGCCAAACTTTGCCGCAGCCCATTGTGTGATGAACACATTCCTGACTCGGTGACGACAGTGCTGGGCGGGAAGCTCACCGGCAGACGTACCGCCTAGCTCTGCTCCCGATCGAGCACGAGCACGGCCAGCTCCAGCCACAGACGCCCGGCGCGATCAGCCGTCGAGAGTCCAGTGATCTCTTCGATCCGGTTGAGCCGATGCCGCAGCGAATTCGTGTGGACGTGCAGACGTCGGGATGCCTCGGCGGAATTGCCGACCGTCGAGAAGTACACGCGCACCGTCTCGAGCAGTTGACCCTGGTGTTCGGAATCGTGACGCGCGAGTGCTCGCGCAGGCTCCGTGATCCGCGGGTCGGCGAGCAACAGAGCATCGGCGACCTCGAGACCGACGAGCTCCGCCGTAACGTCCTCGGCCGTCGCTCCGACGACCAGGTCCTTCGATCTCGCAGCCGCGTGACTCGATTGCTTCGAAGACCCCTGCGAATTCGCACCGCGAACTCCGAATGACTGTCGTCGGGCCAGCAGGGCATCGACGACGTAGACCGCCTCGGTCCACGACCGGTGCACGTGGTCGAGACGCTCGACAGAGGCACCGACACCGAAGAGCAGCGGCTCGTCGGGCGGCAGGGACCGTTGCAGGGCAGCAGTCACGTGGGAGCAGATGTCAGTCGGCGACAGAGCTTCATTCATATGCACGAGCACAGCGAGGTGACCGTGCTCGTCATCGTGGGCGAGCACTGCGTCGGAGAAAGCCGCGCGGAGATGGAACCGCAGCACGGGCTCCTTCTTAGCGGTCACCTCGGCGATGGCCAGCGTTGCATAGTGCCCGGAGAACGGAAGCGCGAGCGTCGTGGCGGCAGGACCCAGATCGGGCGATCCGCCGAGGATCGACCCCAGGGCCTCACGCCGAATGCGCTTCTCGAACGGCGATCGACGCAGCGTCCGCAGCATGACGGGCAGTGCGGCGCGAGCAGCATCGCGGAGCACGTCGCGCATCGATTCCGGATCCACAGTCGCCGGGTATGCGGCCCAGATCGTGCCGATGAGCTCGCCCTCGCTGCGCAGCGCGATGACAGACCTGGCAGGCGACGAGCCTTCGGCCGGGCGTTCGACGACGTCGGTGGATCGACGCACGACGTCAAGGAAGCCGGACTCCTCGAGCTCGGCGATCCGCCAGTCCGGGATGGCTCCGGACAGGATCGTCTCGCGTCGAATCTCATCGATCTCATCGCCGAGGTTGGAGTGGGCCAGCACTCGCGACGCCGGGTCCTCGATGGTGATCGATGCCCCTGTCGAGTCGGCGATCACAGCTGCCAGTGAGTTGAGATCGTCGACGTCGGGCAGAGCCAAAGTGCTGACGGCGCCCTCTTTGAGCTGCCGCAGGTGAACGATGACCTCGGACCAGGTGACGTGGGCCGATCGTTCGAGGAGGACGGGGAACGATTCGCTGCCGGCGCTGTCTCCCGCGCGTCCGTCCCGCACACGGCTGTCGCCCGCATTCGCGCCGAGGTGGTCGTGGGCCCCCGGCCCCAGCACCAAAGCGGCTGCTCGGGGGTGAGCCGCAATGGCCTTCTCAAGTTCGTTGGGATTCCTCACCGCCTCGGCAATGAGGACGACTGTGCCGACACGATCCGACCCGTCGCTGCTCGCGGCGTGGAGGTCAACGTCGAGTTCGATGCGATTGACCTCAACGTCGGCGACCACCTCGGTCAGGGGAAGGAGAAACCCTTCGGTGTCCCGGATCAGTCGGGACAGCCGCAGCGTCGTATCGTCGGTCATGCCAACACTGTAGCCAATTGAGCTCTCACCAACGGAGTGCTGTCCAATCCTGTCCATGCTGGACCGTGACGTCCATGCTGGACCGTGACTGCCTGAGCTGCCCGAAACTGCCCGAACCTGGCCGCGGCTGCCCGTGGCACGCCTCCCCGTTCAGAGGAAGTTCTTCATTCCGGCGAATAGAACTTGTACTGAATAGCGCGGATGACGACCTGCGCCAGGTTCTTCGCTCCCAGTTTTGTTCGCAGATTCTTTGCATGCGACTTCACCGTGTGCAGTGTGACGACCTGTTTCTCCGCGATCTCCGCATAGTCCATTCCCTCGCATATCTGGCGGAGAAGGAGCTTCTCGCTGGGAGTCAGTTCCGGTGACACGGTCCGCGCATCCGGGCGGATGTCCCCACTGATCATGATGTCCTCCGCCAAAGACCTCAGGAGTGCCGGCGACTCACCTGTGGCCGCGGTTCGGACGACGTCGACCAGCTGCGCGTCAGCCGCAGACTTATTCACCGCTGCGATCGCCCCAGCCTCGAGTGCGCGAGTGATCCCGGGCCCCGGAGAGACCGTGGTGAGCAGCACCACCGTCGCATCCGGATCAAGCTTCATGATTTCGCGGGTCGCGTCGACTCCGCTCATCCCCGGTGGCATATTCACATCCATGAGCACGACGTCAGGACGTTCTGCGATATAGCCGTCCACCGCTTCCTCACCGGAATGAACAGGTTCGAGGACCCGAAATTCGCCGGCATCTCGAAGTGCGTCTGAGACAGCTCTCGTCGTCCACGAATCATCATCGACGACGAGCACAGTGGTCGGCTGCGACCCCACCGAGGTGGAGCCCGGTGCTGCGTTCGACCGCTCATTCGAACCTTCAGCCATTACGTCTGGACCTTCTCCGGCTGGCTGGCCGTGCGCATCGACGCGGAACCCTCGACGTGCTCGCCGCGGTTCTTCGACCCGTCGGCTGCGGTCGTCGCCCTGTGAAGCACTGCCTTCGCCGAGGCGGTTGTGGTTTCGCTGCGGGCCTCCTCGACGAGGCCGCTGGAGGCAGTGTGCTGAACAGGCACAACGACCTCGACGATCACACGCCTGCCCTCCGCGGAGATCACCCGACAGGTTCCACCCACCGCCTCGGCCCTGCAGCGCAGAGAACGCGGCGTCTGCATCAATTCTGCTGAAGCTTGGTTCTCGCTGCGAAAGACAAGCTCTGCCCGGCCGGCAGCACCATGCCGCATCTCGACGTCCAGTGACGCTGGAGTCTCCGGAGTCGAATAGCGAATGATGTTGGTGGCGAGCTCGAGCACGATGGCTCTGAAATTCTGTCCGAGGGAGAACGATGAGTACTCCGGCAGGTCGCCCACATGCGTCGACAGAAGCACGGAACCAGCGGAGCATCCGCTGTCGATCGCCGCGGCCAATTGCCGTGCCTCCGTCTGAAGACGAATCGGCGAGTCGTGAGCGGCTTCCGAGCTCAGACTCGTCACCAGCTGCCGCAGCCGCCTCGTTGCTTCGGCATTGACGAGTGCAAGCTCGGCGAGGTGTCGGCCCGTGTCAGGAGAACCGGTCTCACGCGCCAGGGTCCGAATGATCGCTGCCTCAGTCGCAAGCGAGTGCGAGATCGTGTCGTGCATATCCCTGGTGAACCGTGCGCGCATCGCTTCGACTGCCTTCTGGTGTCCGACGGCGGCCCGCTCGCGACGAATTATTTCGCGTTGGATCCTCAATTCGACGAGGCCCGCAGCCATTCCGATCAGCGAATACGTCAGCCAGCCGAAGCCGAGGTCGATGGTTCCATCGGCTCCTCCGTCGTACGCACCCAGTTCGGTCGACACTACGAGGTACGAGACAAGGCCCAAAGTGGCGACGAGTGAACTGATCCAACGCCTATGGCTCAACAGCACAGCCGTGGCGAAGATGAGAACCTCAGGGAACATGTTCTCCAAGTCGGGATAGAGCACAACGAACACGAGGCTCATCCCGGTTGAAGCGATCGCTGTCGCAAAGGGAAGGAACGAGGCAGGAATGAACAAGGCATATGCGATGACGAGGAGCACCATGTAGCGGGGATCATCGATTTCGAACGATCCCGGGACCAGCACCGTCAGCGCCATGATGAGCGCGAGGAGCCGGATCGGCAGATCAACGAAGCGCGGTCCGCGAAGGAAGAACCACGCACGGGCCAGCGCGCTCGTGGATCCGTCCTCGCTCGATGAAGTCATGGATCCCATTGTGCTACACACCCAGATTGGTTCTGTTCCTGCTCACAGCAACCTGACGGCGGC
>NZ_JALDSX010000056.1 GCF_022748595.1 Brevibacterium sp. ZH18
CACACCCGCCCACTGCTCTATTCGCGTTCAGCTGGTCGCCGTCGGTCTTGGAGCCGAACAGCTCAGCCGTGTCAGCCTGAGAAGGCTTCGATGCTTTCGACCTCTACCTTGATCTCTTTGCCATTGGGGGCTTCGTAGCTGGTCTTGGCTCCGACCGTGACGCCGAGCACGGCAGCGCCGAGTGGGGACTTCTCAGAGAAGACGTCGATATCGGAATCGCCGGCAATCTCACGACTTCCCAGCAGGAATCGCATCTCGTTTCCTGCGACCTTCGCGGTGACGACGGAACCTGGGGAGACGGTCTTGCCGTCGCTCTCGCTGGAACCGACCTTTGCGGACTGCAGGAGCAGTTCGAGCTGGCGAATGCGTGCTTCCTGCTTGCCCTGCTCCTCGCGCGCCGCGTGGTAGCCGCTGTTCTCTTTCAAGTCACCCTCGTCGCGGGCGGCTTCGATCTTTTCAGCAATCTCTGCACGTCCCGGTCCGGAGAGGTGTTCGAGTTCCTTCGACAGTCGGTCAAAGGCCTCTTGGGTCAACCATGTTGTGTCTTGGGTGACTTCCTCGGTCATGACTTCTCCTTCTTCGGTTCGGTGCACTGACAGGCGCGTCAGGCAACGAAAAACCGGGCGTAGGGGAACGCCCGGATGTTGAATGAAACTACAGTGTAACTCATCTGCTGCCGAAAACGATGACCTGAGTCACGCATTCCTACATCTGTTGTGATGCGCTTTCCGGGGCTCTGCCGGTGCCGGTCGAGCAGCACCGTTCGCATTGTTCTATTCGAACCAGCAGGCGTCGGCGTGGCCGGAGGATGCGAGCTGCGTGGTGGCCAGATCGATGTCCATCTGACGGGGTGAGTTCGGATCTGCGTTCGGATCGGCAGGCACAATGACCTCTGTGAAGCCGACGATCGCGTCATAGTCGTTCGTCGCCTGGACGATGCAGTGCACATCCCGGTCCTGATCAGGAAATATTGCCACGGTGACCTTTGTTGACGAAGAGTCGACAACTGAGTAATTGAGAGTCCTGGGTGTCGTGGGGCTTGTCTGCGGGCGGAAAGCCACAAAGGCGAGCACAATGATCAGGGCTGCGACGATGATGGAGGCGATGATCGTGGCTCGTCTGCTCAGGCGTCGTCTGGGTCTGCGGGTATGGCCGTAACGGTCATCATGCAGTGGCTGATCCACTGTTACCTCAGTCATTGAATTCCTCATCTAAGAACATCGCGCACTAATCTAGAGTAGTCGATCCGTCTTCTGCGATCATTTCAGCCGCTTCGCAGGAACCGGGTCGAGATCAGGCTGAACCGAAAGGGACCCAAGAAACATGACTTCGCTTCCGTACCATGGACTTCGTCTGCTGGCGGTTCATGCACATCCCGACGACGAATCCTCGAAGGGTGCGGCCACCAGTGCGAAGTACGCAGCACTTGGAGCCAGGGTCCTCATCGCCACCATGACCGGTGGTGAAGCCGGCGACATCCTCAACCCGGCACTGCTGCAGAGCCCGAAAGCCAGCCGCGACATCGCCGGCCTGCGCCGTGAGGAGATGGCTACGGCCGCCGCCGCGCTCGGTGCCGAGCATGTGTGGGTCGGCCACGTCGACTCGGGTCTGCCCGACGGCGACTTCGACAACCAGACGCCTCCCGGATGCTTCTACCGCGTGCCCGACGAAGTGGCGATGCTGCCGCTGGTCCACATCATCCGCACCTTCCGTCCCCAGGTTGTGACGACCTATGACGAGTTGGGTGGGTACCCCCATCCGGATCACATCAAGAACCATGCAGTGACCATGGCCGCAGTCGCTGCCGCGGCCGATCCGCTGAAGAACCCTGAACTGGGTGAGGCGTGGCAGGTTCAGAAGGTCTACTACAACCAGGACCTGTCCGCGAAGAAGTGGATGACGATCCACGAGAAGATGACCGAGGCGGGCCTCGAGTCGCCGTTCGCGGAGCACCTCGAAGACTTCAAGAAACGCGACAATCAGCGTGCGAATTGGCTGAGCACGCGCATCGACTGCAAGGAGCACTTCCCCTCACGCGATCGCGCACTTCTGTCCCATGCCACGCAGATCGACCCCGAGGGCGGTTTCTTCTCCGCATCGCGTCAGGCGGCACGGACGTACTGGCCGACAGAGGAATTCGAATTGGCCGTCGACCATACTGAGCGCACCCCGCTGACTCCGGGCGTCGACTTCCAGGAGACTGACCTCTTCGCCTCAGTGCGATGGGATGATGGACGTAAGGTCCCCGCAGAGGGCATGCTCCCTGCTTCCCCGGACGACACTGACGATGAAGAAGTGACAGGTGAGATCGCATGATTCTGGCTGCCTCGCAGAGCGCGACGGAGAACAGCGCACCCGACCCGGACCTGGTGACGCCCGGAACGATCGGATTCGTCGTCACCCTGGCCATCGTCATCGTGGTGATCTTCCTCATTCGTGATGCCCTCAAACGCGTCCGGCGTGTGCGTGCTCGCTCCGAAACCAGCGATGCGTACCCGATTCCCCTTCGTAAGCACGCGGTGCCGAATCAGTCGAAGCAGTCCGGGCCTGATGCTCCGGAGACTCCTGCTCCCACTACGGAGGCCGAGACTTCGACCGAGAGCGGAACCGCGGACGGCCCTCGCACACCAAAGGATCCGACCGAGCTCTAGTCGTCGACGGCTGTCGTCGTGTCGTCCGGCTGGCAGACCCTCACTGTGTCTGTCAGTACGCGGTCGGTCAGTACGTGGTCTGTCAGTACGCGGCAACCGCTGCGACGAGGAGTGCCGCGAGGTGGCAGCCGTAGCCCAAGACGGTGAGGATGTGGAAGATCTCGTGGAATCCGAGCCACTTCGGTGACGGGTTCGGCTTCTTGATCCCGTAGATCACCGCACCCGCGACATAGCAGACGCCGCCGGCGACGACGAGGATGCCGACGGCCGGGATGGTTGCCCACATCTGCGGTATATAGCCGACTCCGGCGACCCCGAAGCCCACGTAGATGGGAACGAAGAGCCACCTCGGCGCGGTTGTGAAGATCGTACGGAACGCGACGCCCAGGAGGGCGGCGCCCCAGAGGACGGACAGGAGCAGGATCGTCTGGTCCTGCCTGAGCATGAGCACAGCCAGAGGCGTGTACGTGCCCGCTGTGATGAGGAAGATGTTCGAGTGGTCGAGTCGCCTCAGGATGAGGCGGGCGCGGGTGCGCCAACGGCCCCGATGGTAGACGGCCGAGGTGCCGAAGAGCAGCATGCCGGTGACGGCGAAGACTGCGGCCGCGAGCCGGGATTCGATGGTCGGGGAGATGATGACCAGGGCGAGTCCGCCGATCAGGGCCAAGGGGAATGCCCCCGCGTGGAACCAGCCGCGCAGCTTGGGCTTGACCTGGCCGGCCAGTTTGCCCAGCTCTCGACGCAGTGCGGACCGTCTGCGTGCGATGCGCGGCGAGACGTCAGCCTGCGACGCGGCAGTGGTGTCGGGGGCAGGCGCTGTGTTCGGCTCCTGAGCGAAGGTGGAGGCGGAGTCAGCTGCCATCTGACTTTCGGAACCGCGCGAGGATTCGTGCGATGGATTATCTGTGACAGAACCGTTCATCCTTCGATTTTATCGATAGCACCTGACAACTCGTCCAGAGGCCCATGCGCCGCCGGTGACAGCTGGAGGTCCTGATGACGCCCAGCCGGATCCGCGATTGATGTCACCGGGCGTCGGCGCAGTGAAGATGCCGGTGAGATAGTACTCTGGAGGGTGTTCGACCCGACCGGAAACCAGTGTGAAAGAGGTCAGTGTGGCCCGACCAGTGAGCCTGCTCTACCGTCTCTATGAGCGGCGGCTCCTGCGCGAGCTCGACAAGTCCGTGCCTGTGCCCCGGCACGTGGGTGTCATCACTGATGGCAACCGGCGATGGGCGAAGGAATTCGGTGCGACAACTGCTGATGGGCATCGGGCCGGAGCCGAGAAGATCGTCGAGTTCCTCGGCTGGTGCGACGAGATCGACGTCGATATCGTCACGCTCTACGTCCTGTCCAAGGAGAACCTCTCCCGATCCGCCGAGGAGGTCGAGGTCCTCATCGAGATCATCTCCGATCTGGTCGAGAAGATCGCGGCCCTCAACGGCGTGCGGGTGCAGCTGGTCGGGGACCTGGACATTCTGCCACCGGACCTGCGCGCACGCTTGGAAGCGGCCACCTCGGCGGGGGAGTGCAGCATGCGAGTGAACGTCGCGGTCGGCTACGGCGGGCGACAGGAGATCGTCAACGCCGTGAAGTCTCTGCTGCGCACCCGAACCGACGAGGGCACCGATCTCGAGACGATCATCTCCGAACTCTCACCGCAGCAGATCGGCGAGCACCTCTACACGAAGGGTCAGCCGGATCCTGACCTCATCATCCGCTCATCGGGCGAGCAGAGACTCTCAGGCTTCCTGATGTGGCAGAGC
This sequence comes from Brevibacterium sp. ZH18, assembly GCF_022748595.1. GTDB lineage: Bacteria > Actinomycetota > Actinomycetes > Actinomycetales > Brevibacteriaceae > Brevibacterium. The sequence goes on from NZ_JALDSX010000056.1 coordinate 4,418, forward strand.
GCGTACTCGGAGTTCTACTTCTGCGAAGCGTATTGGCCCGACTTCCGCCGCACCGACTTCCTCCGCGCGGTCCGCGACTACGGCCTCCGGCAGCGGCGTTTCGGCAAGTAGGTCTCAGACCTTCTGGGGCGTTGTCTGCGGGAACGGCGGCAGCACGTCGGTCTCCATTCATGGGAAGTTCACGACCGCGACTTTCCCGAACGCGCGTGCCGGTGCGCACGGTGCAGTGATTCGGGGTTAGGTTGGCAGTAGTTGGTCGACACCAACCCGGGATCGGGGGATGTCAGGACTCGGATCTCGGCGGAACTCACGCCACAGGGGTCCCCATGGCCGAAAAGGTTCACACATACGTTCTCGATACCTCGGTGCTGCTCTCGGATCCGGGAGCATTGCTGAGATTCGCGGAGCATGACATCGTCATCCCGCTCATCGTGGTCTCCGAACTGGAGGCCAAGCGCAATCACCCGGAGCTCGGATTCACCGCCCGAAAAGCACTGCACATACTCGACGACTTCCGCTCCGAATACGACCGACTCGATGAGCCGATTCCCGTGGGCGACGCCGGCGGAACTCTGCGTGTCGAGCTCAATCACATCGACGCTTCGACCATGCCGATCGGCTTCGACCGTTCGGAGAACGACACCCGAATCCTTGCTGTGGCCCGCAACCTCGCCGCGGAGGGTCACGACGTCATCGTGGTGACGAAGGACGTGCCGATGCGGGTGAAGGCCTCAGCCCTCGGGCTGCCTGCCGAAGAGTATCTGGCTGAGCTCGCTATCGACTCCGGGTTCACCGGGATGAGCGAACTCTCCCTCGACGATCAGGAGATGTCGCAGTTCTACAACGCAGGAGAGATCACGACGGAGGCGGTCGACGATGAGATCGTCAACACCGGGGTCGTCATCTCCTCGCCGCGTGGTTCTGCCCTGGGCCGAGTCCGGCCGCGGAATCGGGTGTCTCTGGTGCGCGGTGATCGTGACATCTTCGGAGTCCACGGTCGGTCGGCCGAACAGCGGGTGGCCATCGACATGCTCCTCGACGATGCTCTCGGAATCGTGTCCTTGGGAGGTCGAGCCGGAACGGGGAAGTCCGCACTCGCCCTCATGGCGGGACTGCAGAAGGTGCTCGAGGAGAACAAGCACTCGAAGATCATGGTCTTCCGCCCCATCTATGCCGTCGGAGGTCAGAGCCTCGGCTTCCTGCCCGGCAGCGAGGGGGAGAAGATGAACCCGTGGGCCGAAGCGGTCTTCGACACCCTTGGCGCGCTGGTCAGCAAGAACGTCATCGACGAGGTGGTCGAACGGGGACTCCTTGAAGTGCTGCCGCTGACGCACATCAGGGGCAGGTCGCTCCATGATGCGTTCGTCATCGTCGATGAGGCTCAGTCGCTGGAACGCAATGTCCTGCTGACCGTGCTCTCACGCATCGGCATGAACTCGAAGGTTGTGCTCACCCATGATGTCGCACAGCGCGACAACCTGCGGGTCGGCCGCCACGACGGAATCGCGGCGGTGATCGAGAAGCTCAAAGGACATGAGCTCTTCGCCCACGTGACGCTGACGAGGTCGGAACGCTCGGAGATCGCCGCTCTGGTCACCGAGGTGCTCGAGGAGTTCGACCCTTTCCAGGTGTGACTCGCAACGGCCTCAGCGGCCCACCAGTGCGATCACGGTGAATATGCGAGGGCCCGGCGGCCAGGATGTGATGTCCTGGCAGCCGGGCCCTCGCGCAGTCGGAAGCGACTTTGTGATCGAGCCTTACTTGTAGTCGCCGATCATGGTGGTCACGTCGAGCGCCTTGTCGAGGTCAGCCTCGGTGATGGAGCCGTTCGAGACGAAGCCGAGGTCGATGGTGGCTTCCTTCACGGTCATCTTGTTCGCGACAGCGTGCTTGGCGATCTTCGCAGCCGATTCGTAGCCGATGACCTTGTTCAGCGGGGTCACGATGGACGGGCTCGCCTCGGCGAGGAAGCGGGCGCGCTCCTCGTTGGCTTTGAGTCCGTCGATCATCTTTTCGGCCATCACGGTCGAAGCGTTCGCGAGCAGGCGAATCGACTCGAGCAGGTTCGACGCCATCACGGGGATGCCGACGTTGAGCTCGAAGGCACCGTTCGTCGAGGACAGCGCCACGGTCGTGTCATTGCCGATGACCTGGGCGGCGACCTGAATGGTGGCCTCACAGATGACAGGGTTGACCTTGCCCGGCATGATCGACGAGCCCGGCTGCAGGTCGGGAATGGCGATCTCGCCGAGGCCGGTGTTCGGTCCCGACCCCATCCACCGCAGATCGTTGCAGATCTTCATGTAGCCGTAGGCGATCGTGCGCAGCTGACCGGATGCCTCGATGAGGCCGTCACGGTTGGCCTGAGCCTCGAAGTGGTTGCGTGCCTCGGTGATGGGCAGGCCGGTCTCCTCAGCGAGGATCTCGACGACGCGGGCGGAGAATCCGGCAGGCGTGTTGATGCCGGTGCCGACCGCGGTTCCGCCCTGGGGAACCTCGGCCACGCGCGGCAGCGAAGCCTGGATGCGCTCGATTCCGTAGCGGACCTGAGCGGCGTAACCGCCGAACTCCTGGCCGAGGGTGACCGGAGTGGCATCCATGAGGTGGGTGCGGCCGGACTTGACGATGGAGGCGAATTCCTTCGCCTTCTTCTCGAGCGAGGTGGCCAGGGTCTCCATGGCCGGGATCAGAGTGTTGACCAGAGCCTTGGTGACAGCCACGTGGACGGACGTGGGGAAGACGTCGTTCGAGGACTGCGAAGCATTGACGTGGTCGTTCGGGTGGACGTTGATGTCCTTCGACTCGAGCGCCTTCGTGGCCAGCGAGGCGAGGACCTCATTGGTGTTCATGTTCGACGAAGTGCCCGAACCGGTCTGGAACACGTCGATGGGGAAGTGAGCGTCGTACTGGCCGGCGATGACGGCGTCAGCAGCGTTCTGGATGGCTTCGGCCCGATCAGCGTCGAGGACGCCGAGCTCGAGGTTGGCCTTCGCAGCGGCCTTCTTCACCTGGGCGAGTGCGGCGATGTGAGCCGATTCCAGAGTCTTGCCGGAGATCGGGAAGTTCTCCACCGCACGCTGGGTCTGCGCGCTGTACAGAGCATCTTTGGGAACCTTGACTTCACCCATGGTGTCGTGTTCGATGCGGAATTCTTCGCTCATAGTTGTCCTTTCCGACAGGTGATGGTGTGTTTGACCATGATCTGGCCATGCTCAGAGGGCGTAGGTTGAGACAGCTGCCTCGTCGCCCCCGTGCTGTGCGACGACGGTCGTGCGACCGTCGTGCAGTTGGTAGGTGAGGCCGACGATGATGAGTCGGCCGTCCTCGACTGCCTTCGAGATGATGGCTGAGAGCTGCATGATCTTCTCGACGGTGTCCATGGTGTTCTGCGCAACGGTCTGATTGACCGACGTGCGACCGTTCTTGCGGGCCCTGGCCACAGTCGGCAGAAGCCTCGCCACGACGTCGGAGATGAATCCGGGGGGAGTCTCGCCCGTGTCGTAGGAGTCATATGCTGCTGTGACCGCGCCGCAGCTGTCGTGTCCGAGGACGACCAGCAGGGGAGTGCCGAGCAGCTCCACCCCGTACTCGAGGGAGCCCAAGGTCACCGGATCGACCACCTGGCCAGCATTGCGCACGACGAACATGTCGCCGAGGCCGACGTCGAAGATCATCTCTGCGGCGACCCGCGAGTCCGAGCAGCCGAACAGAGTGACGAAGGGCTTCTGGTTGTTCGACAGCGCTTCACGTCGGGCAGTGTCCTGGTTGGGGTGCTGCGGAACGTCATCGACGAAACGTCGATTGCCTTCCAGCAGACGTTGCCATGCCTGATTGGGCATCGGTGTCGAACCTACTTCCGGTGATGAGGCGAGGGCACCGCTCCGGTGGATTCCGGGGTGGCCAAGTGGAATCAGATGAGGCCGCGGCGAGCCGCCTCTTCAGCAGCTTCCACATAGGAATGCGTCTTCGCGGCCTGGTGCTCGGCGAACACGGACCGCACCGTGCCCGACTTCGAGCGCATGACCAGCGAATGTGTGGTCACGTGGCCGCCTTCGAACTTCACTCCGTCGAGGAGGTCGCCGTTCGTGATGCCCGTGGCCACGAAGTAGCTGTTGTCACCGGTGACGAGGTCGTCGGTGTTGAGTACCTTGTCGACGTCGAGTCCCGCTGCGGCTGCTGCCTCACGTTCGGAGTCGTCCTGCGGCCACAGGCGTCCCTGAATGACTCCGCCGAGTGCCTTGATGGCGCAGGCGGTGATGATTCCTTCGGGGGTGCCGCCGATTCCCATCAGCATGTCGACACCGGTTCCGGGACGGCAGGCGGCGATGGCGCCGGCGACGTCGCCATCGGTGATGAGCTGGATGCGGGCACCGGCCGCGCGGATCTCGTCGATCATCTTCTGGTGACGAGGACGGTCGAGGATCATGACCGTGACCGAAGCCGGATCGTTCGTGCCCTTGCCCTTGGCGACGCGGCGGATGTTCTCCGCTACGGGCAGGCGCAGGTCGACGGCGTCGGCGGCAGCGGGGCCGGTGACGAGCTTCTCCATGTAGAAGACCGCGGATGGGTCGTACATCGCGCCGTCCTCGGTGACAGCCATCACCGAGATTGCGTTGGGCATGCCCAGAGCAGTGAGGCGGGTTCCGTCGATCGGGTCGACGGCAACGTCGCAGTGTGCGCCTTCGCCGTCGCCGACCTGCTCGCCATTGAAGAGCATGGGTGCTTCGTCCTTCTCACCCTCGCCGATGACGACGGTGCCGGCCATGCGGACGGTGGAGATGACGTTGCGCATCGCTGCGACGGCGGCACCGTCGGCGGCGTTCTTGTCTCCGCGGCCCACCCACGGTGCGGCGGCGATGGCAGCGGCCTCAGTGACTCGGACGAGTTCGAGGGCGAGGTTGCGGTCCGGCGCGTCGGCTCCGACCTGTGCTTTCTGGGACCAGGCGTCGGTCACCGCCACTGGTGGAGCCACAGCGTCCACTCGGCCTCGGTCATGATGAGATTTCACGTCAACGGGTTCTTTGGAGTCACTCATGTCTCCAATTGTGCCACCCTGCGACGGCGGCACGGACATCGGTCCGTGGTTGTGCCCTCCGCCACGTTCCGAAGTGACGAATTGGCCCTGGGGGCCGACGACGAGGACAATGGCGATGTGAATGCCCAAATCGATATCGACGAGGTGGGTCCGCAGGCGGCCGTGACACGCACGGGCGCGGGTTCAGAGGGAGTGTCCATGTCTGACGAGTCGGGAGTGATGCTCCCGGGATCTAGGGAAGAGATGCGCTTCCTGCGGAAGAACTCGAACTGGGTCAATATGATCATCGCGATTCTGGCCTGTCTGGCCGTCGTCGTCGTGATCTTGCTGATCGCTCCGCAGCCGAATGTGGACTCCGAACGCGTCGTCGACTACCAAGCCGTGGCCGAACAGTCGCAGGACAGTGCGGACTTCGACCTCATCGTTCCGCAGATCCCAACCGGGTGGACGTCGAACGAGGCGAGCCTCGACCGCATCGGCGACTCTGACACGACTTCTTGGTACATGTCCTTCATCGGCACTCAGCAGCAGTGGGTGTCAGTTGAACAGGCGAAGGCCAGCGAGCGGTGGGCGAAGAAGAAGGTCGGCGATGCCGTCGCGGCAGAGACCGTCAAGGCGGGCGGATCTGAATTCCAGATCTATCGCACCGAAGATGCCAAGGAATACTGGACGACGTCGAAGGGCGGCGTCTCCGTCGTCATCACTGCGATCGCGACCCCGGACACCATCAACGGTTTCGCTGAACAGGTGGCCGACCAGCTCAAATGAGCAGAGGACTGACCCGTTCGCTTGCGCAGGTCAGCCGAGAATCTCGGATGAGGTTTGAGCTTCGGCTTCTCAGTCGTCGTCGGAGGACTCTTCGCGTGCCTTGTCGAGGCGTTCGCGTGCTCCGTCCAGCCATGCCTGGCAGCGATCGGCCAGCGTTTCTCCGCGCTCCCACAGACTCAGAGACTCTTCGAGTGGGAGGTTGCCTGCTTCGAGTCGTTTGACGATCGTCACGAGTTCTTCGCGGGCCTGCTCATAGCTGAGAGTGGCAACGTCGGGGCGATCCTGGGCTGCGGTTGGTTCGGTCATGGTGTCCTCCGTGATTCGTGGTGTGTGATGGTGTGCCGAATGTGCGTCTGGGGCAGTCAGGTGTTGTCGTGGGTATCGTCTGTGGCTGTCACGTCGGCGTCGAATCGTCCGTGCGCCACCCGGACGTGGACCGACGTGCCGGCAGAGACCTCGGCGGATTCCCTGATGGCTTGGCCGTCGTCATTCTGGACGACGGCGTACCCGCGCTCCAGCGTGCGCAGTGGCGAGAGCGATCGAGCCTGGGACCGCAGATGGTTGATTTCGTTCTGACCCTGGAGCATGAGGCTCGTCGTGGCTTGCAGGCTGCGGCGACGGATCATCCGCAGTTCGTCCTCACGGGCGGCGACCATCGTCTGCGGTTCTGACAGGACCGGTCGCGACCGCACCGCGGTGAGCATCTCCTGTTCGCGGTCGATGATCCGGTTGACCGCGGCGTCGAGTTCGGCGCGGACGCGCAGGAGATTCATGTTCTCCTCTGCGACATCGGGCACGATCCGTTTCGCGGCGTCTGTGGGAGTCGAAGCGCGCAGGTCGGCGACTTCATCGAGGATCGGCCGGTCGGCTTCGTGGCCGATGGCCGAGACCACGGGAGTGTTCGCATTTGCGACGGCTCGCACGAGAGCTTCGTTGGAGAACGGGAGCAGATCTTCCATGCTTCCACCGCCGCGGGCGATGACGATGACGTCGATCTGCGGGTCGGCATCGAGCTCGGCGAGGTTCTTCATCACACCGGGGACGGCGTCGGGTCCCTGCACAGCACAGTTGCGGATCTCGAACTCGGCGGCGGGCCAGCGCAGATGGACGTTGCGGACGACGTCCTTCTGCGCATCCGAGTCCCGGCCGGTGATGAGCCCGATGCGGTTGGGCAGGAACGGCAGGCGCTTCTTCAGATTGGGATCGAATAGACCTTCGGCAGCGAGTTGCTTCTTGAGCCGTTCGAGGCGGGCGAGGAGCTCGCCGAGGCCGACGGCCCGGATGTCATTGGCCCGCATCGTCAGGCGGCCGGTCTTGGTCCAGAAGTCGGCCTTGAGGTTGGCGACGACGTGACTGCCCTCGGACAGTGGAGCTCCGGTGCGGTCGAGGACGTTCTTCCAGATCTGGACCGGCAGCGACATCTCGACATCGGTGTCGCGCAGCGTGAGGTAGCTGGCTTTGCCTCGATGGTTGAGTTCGACCACCTGGCCTTCGATCCACACGCTCGACATGCGGTCGATGTAGGACTTCATCTTGCTTGAGAGCAGGCTCAGGGGCCACGGGTTCTCGGCCGTCGTCTCAGCGGCCGTGGCGGCCGGTTCCTGAGGTGCGACCGATTCGCCGAGAGTCCCGGGAGTGCCCGAAATTCGTTGCGCCATGTGATCTCCCCTTCCGAACCCCTAGCCTAACGAACGGTGCGGACATGAGATTCCTTCGCCTCGCCGGATCCCGCCGATGTGGAGTGCTTCACCTTTGTAGCCCCTGTTCAGGTCCCCGGCCTACACTGGTGATGTGACTGCCGTATCTGTACCTATGCCAACGATTCCGCGCAAGCGCCTCGATCCGGAGGAGATCCGGAAGCCCGAGGGCGCTGACCAGCGAGTGCTGCTGGCGGCCCCGCGTGGATACTGCGCCGGTGTCGACCGGGCGGTGATCGCTGTCGAGCGCGCGCTTGAGCACTACGGTGCTCCCGTCTATGTGCGCAAGGAGATCGTGCACAACCGGCACGTGGTCGAGACCCTGTCTGAGCGAGGTGCGGTCTTCGTCAACGAGACCCACGAGGTCCCCGAAGGCGCCCGAGTCGTGTTCTCCGCCCACGGTGTGTCCCCGGCTGTTCACGCCGAGGCGGCTGCCCGTGATCTGGCCACCATCGATGCCACCTGTCCTTTGGTCACGAAGGTCCACCGCGAGGCCGTACGCTTCGCCCGCGAGGGCTACCACATTCTGCTTGTCGGTCACGCCGGTCACGAAGAGGTCGAGGGCACGATGGGTGAGGCTCCCGATGACATCACGCTGATCCAGAACCCTGAAGAAGCCAAGACTGTCGAGATCGACGATGCAGAGAAGCTGATCTGGCTGTCACAGACGACGTTGAGTGTCGACGAAACGATGGCTACTGTCGATATCCTGCGGGAACGGTTCCCCCACCTGCAGGACCCTCCAAGCGATGACATCTGCTATGCCACGTCGAACCGGCAGGTGGCTGTGAAGAAGATCGCCCCCGAAGCTGATCTCGTCCTCGTCGTCGGTTCTGCGAACTCGTCGAACTCCGTGCGCTTGGTCGAAGTTGCTCTTGAACACGGTGCCAAAGACGCTCATCGGATCGACTTTGCTCGCGAGGTCGATGAAACCTGGTTCCACGATGTCGCAACTGTTGGTGTCACCTCGGGAGCCAGTGTTCCCGAAGGGTTGGTCCAGGACCTTCTGAAGCTGTTGGCCGAGTACGGCTTCGACTCGGTCGAGGAAGTCGTTACGGCGGAGGAAGACATCATGTTCTCCTTGCCTCGCGAACTGCGCAAGGATCTCAAGGCTGCGGGCAAGAAGACTTCGAACAAGCGTGACGGCGCCGATCGCGACCACGACCTCATCTGAGGCGGTCAGCTGAGGGCCGGTGATCAACGACTGCGATTGCAGAGCGTTGAGTATCAGTCGGTTCCAGTCTGGCGATTGCGCAGACTCGTCGGATCTAATTCGCCGAATCGCGGCCGGACCAATTCTTCGGCGCTGACTCCCCGGCTGCGCGAATCGAGCTCCGCCACCGATTCGAGCTCGTCGGAGACTATGCCCGTCGAAGGGAACTTCCGCGCGGTGACGAGGAATCTCGACTCCAATGAGGAGACGAAGCGGTTGTAGTCCTCGACCGACCGGTCGAGACTCGATCCCATTCGGCTCACGTGAGTGACCAGGGTTCCGACCCGTTCGTAGAGTTCCGTGCCGAGCTTGAGCACCTCTTTCGCCGATGTGCTCATGTCCGCTTGCCGCCAATTCAAAGCCACGGTCTTGAGCAGGACGAGCAATGTCGCGGGAGACGCGAGCACGACGTTCTTGCCGAGAGCATGGTCGATCATCTTCGGATATGTGGACGCGGCGGCAGAGAGCAGACCATCAGTGGGGATGAAGCAGACCACGAAGTCCGGTGCCGTCTCGAATGACTTCCAATATTCCTTCGACGCCAGTGAATCCACATGGCGCAGCAAAGCACGAGCATGGTCCTCGTCCGTTGCATCGTCGGCGTCCATGCGTGCCGACAGCGGAGTCTTGGCATCGATGATGATCGTTCCGCCGCCCGGCAGATTGACGGTCATGTCGGGCCGGTGCCGTTTGCCGTCGCGTGTGCTGCTGACCTGCGTGTCGAAGTCGACGTGGGGGAGCAGGCCGGCATATTCGACGATCCGTTTGAGCTGGACCTCGCCCCAATCGCCGCGTTGAGTCGTCGAGTTGAGAGCATTGGCCAACGACCCGGTCGATTCCTGCAGTCTCAGGTTCTGCTGGCTGAGGTGCCCGATCTGTGCATTGAGTCGAGTGATCTGCTCGATCTGGGTCCGGTCCTGGGATTGGAGGTTCTCATGCAGATGTCTCACACTCGCAGCCAGTGGGCCGATGGCGGCGGTGATCTCGCCGGCCATCTGAGCATCGGCTTCCAGATCCTCAGTTCTGTCCGAGAGGATCCGGGACGTGGTTTCGGCACGGGTCAGCCGCTCGACATAGCGCGAACGGGTCAGCGTGCGGCCGAGGACGAAGCCGATGACGAGGCTGACGACGATCGCCACGATGAGGGCGACGATGACACCTGAGGCGGGGAAAGCATTCATGACATCAGCGTGACAGACGGCACTGACACGAGAATTCGGGGACCACCTCGGCGCCGGGATAGACTTGGCTACCGTGGCTCTAACTATTGGAATCGTGGGACTGCCCAACGTCGGCAAGTCGACCATGTTTAACGCATTGACCAAGAACCAGGTGCTCGCGGCGAACTACCCGTTCGCGACGATCGAGCCGAACGTAGGCGTCGTGCCGCTGCCGGATGCCCGGCTGACGCGGCTGGCGGAGATCTTCGGGTCTGAACGCATCCTCAATGCGACCGTCGACTTCGTCGATATCGCGGGAATCGTCCGCGGTGCGTCCGAAGGTGAAGGCCTAGGCAACCAGTTCCTCGCCAATATCCGCGAGGCGGAGGCGATCTGCCAGGTCATCCGCGGATTCGTCGATGACGACGTCATCCACGTCGAGGGCAAGATCAGCCCGGCCGACGACATCGACACCATCAACACTGAGCTCATCCTCGCGGACCTCCAGACCTTGGAGAAGGCTCGCCCCCGGATCGAGAAGGACGTGCGGATCAAGCGTGCACCTGCCGAGCAGCTGACCGCGATCGATGCAGCCGTGGAGATCCTCGAGAGCGGAACGACGCTCTACCAGGCGATGCAGGCCGACAAGTTCGACGTCACCGAGCTGCGCGAACTGCAGCTGATGACCGTCAAGCCATTCCTCTATGTCTTCAACGTCGACGATGAGATCTTGGGCGATGAGGAGAAGAAGGACGCCATGCGTGCCCTGGTGGCTCCCGCCGAAGCGATCTTCCTCGACGCGAAATTCGAGTCGGAGCTCGCCGAGCTCGACGAGGCCGAAGCGCGCGAGATGCTCGAGTCGACCGGGCAGGAAGAGGCCGGTCTGGACAAGCTGGCACGCGTCGGCTTCGATACGCTCGGCTTGCAGACATACCTGACCGCAGGGCCGAAGGAATCACGGGCGTGGACTATCCCGAAGGGCGCAACTGCCCCCGAAGCCGCCGGTGTCATCCACACGGACTTCCAGAAGGGTTTCATCAAGGCTGAGGTCGTCTCCTTCGACGACCTGGACGCCAACGGTTCCATGGCTGCCGCCAAATCCGCCGGCAAGGTTCGGATGGAAGGCAAGGAATACGTAATGGTCGATGGGGATGTTGTGGAGTTCCGCTTCAATGTGTGAGCTGGCCACGCAGGACCACGGGTTTGCCACGGCCGACCGACTCTCCTGAGCCGGCCCACGGACGGTCGTAGCGGGAAATATCTGTCGGAGGACAGACGCGCCTGCGCAGGAACAGCGGCGAGAATGTTCCTATGAGCGAAAACCCGTCGAGCCGCAGCGAGCGCATAGCCGTAGCCGCGGTCACGCTGGCGGCCGGGCTTATCGGCGGTTTCTTCCTCTGGACCGCACTCACTTCTCCGGCTGTCGAGGGGGGTTCTTCCGCCCAGGGCCCTGTCGTCTTCGTCGTCGCTAACGCCGTGGTGGGCGTACTGCTGTGGTGGCATCGTCGCTTCCCGATGCGTGTACTTCGTCTCCGTGATCGCCACGCAGATGATTGTCAGCGGAGCGTGGACGCTGCCTCTGAATCGCCCCGGGTCTGGTGGAGGCTCTGAATCCACGGGAGGATGAGGAGCATCGCAGCACCGAGGAAGTACCCCGATGAGCTTCGGGAGAGGGCCACGAGGATGGTCGTGGACGCGCGGCAGGATCCAGCGACGAAGTCAGGCGCGTTCCGTCGTGTGGGCGAGCAGCTCGGGATCAATCCCGAGACTCTGAGGAACTGGGTCGTGCAGGCCGAGAGCGACGAGGGCCAACGGCCTGGGACCACGACCAGTGACGCCGAACGACTCGCTGAGCTGGAGAAGGGAAGTGCACGAGCTGCGCCGGGCTAACGCGATCTTGGGGTCGGCCTCGGCTTTTTTCGCAGCGGAGCTCGACCGCCCACAGCGTTGATCGTGAAGTTCATTGACCAGCACAAGCACGAGTTCGGCGTCGAGCCGATCTGCCGCACGCTCACCGCAGCGGGCACCCAGATCGCGCCGAGCACCTACTACGCCTTCAAGACCCGACCACCCTCGAAACGGGCGATCCGGGACGAGGAGCTTCTGGTCGAGATCCGCCGCGTGCACGCGAAGAACTTTGGCGTCTACGGCGCGAAGAAGCTCCACGCTCAGTTGCGCCGAGAGGGCATCTCGGTCGCGCGCTGTACCGTGGAGCGGCTGATGAGAGCCGACGGGCTGCGCGGCATCAGCCGAGAGAAGGGCCCACGCACCACGGCTCCGGGCGACGGTCCAGATTCCCGTAGTGACCTGGTCGAACGCGACTTCACGGCGACGGCCCCGAACCAGTTATGGGTCGCGGACTTCACGTACTGCCGCACGTTCGCGGGCTGGGTGTATGCCGCGTTCGTCATCGATGTGGTCTCCCGCCGTGTGGTCGGCTGGCAGCTATCGAAGTCGCTGCGGACCGACCTCGCCCTGGACGCGCTGGAGATGGGGATCTGGACTCGTGAGCACGCTGGTCACGAGGTCTCCGGGCTCACCCATCACAGCGACAAGGGCGTCCAGTACGTCGCCGTCCGCTACACGCAACGGCTCGCCGAAGCCGGCGCGGTCGCCTCCGTTGGCTCCACCGGCGACTCCTATGACAATGCTCTGGCCGAGACCTTCAACTCGCTGTTCAAGGCCGAGCTGGTCCGCAACCGCGGCCCCTGGAAGGGCATCGACGACCTGGAGATCGCGACCGCTGAATACATCGACTGGTTCAACCACAGGCGACTCCACGGTGAGATCGGCATGATCCCGCCCGTCGAGCTCGAGCACATCTACTATCACCACCAGACCGTGCCGGCGACCGCCGACGCGGCACTTGCGAGCTTCTAACACACCCGGGGCGATTCACTTCGCGATCACAGCGAGCTTCTGGCCAGGTTCACGGTTCCTCGCGACGCGGACGACGTCGTCCCGGAACTCCTGGGGATAGGGAGCAGGCATGGTGCACATCCTTCCCTGCAACGCTCTCCAGCGCCACAGATCATGTGACAACTACACGTGCGTCAGTCCCTATGGCTATGGTGATCGCTTCTATGTCGTACCAAAAACGAAAGTAGTAGCTCGTTGAGGGATCCCTCAACGAGCATTCGTTCGGGCAGGGCTTACGTACGCCAAGAACTTCAGCCCCACCAGCAACCTCCGACCTAGTGCCTCCTCAGTGGTCCGGCCCTGCATCGGAGTCCTCTGCACGAGATGTGTCGTCGTTCTGCGCCGCGCCGTGGACCGCGCTGTCATTGTTCGCTGCGCTGCGTGAGCGGCGCCGCGCCTCGCGCCGTGCGCGCTCCCGGTAGCTATAGGCGGCCTCGTGCACCGACTCTTCACTTTCGAAGCCAGACCCAATCGCACCCGCGATCGTCGCAGCGGCGGTCGCGAACAGGGTCACCAGGAGATACTCGCCCAGTCCGTATTCGTCTCCGGCGTACTGACTGAACACCTCCGGAGTGAAAACGATCAGCGCGGCAGTCAGGTTCAGGACGAACAGCCCCGCGTAGCCGTACGTCAGCCCAATAGCGAGGGTCAAGACAGTCGACGCGTTGAACAGCACCGTTCGCTCACGTTCCTGCGGCGGCAGATCTTTGGCTCGTTCCCAGAGGCGGTGATAGACGATGAGCCAAGTGATCATCGCCGTAATTGAGGCAACGACGACGGCGACCAGCTGCCACGCTGCCATGGTGAGTGCGAGTTCCCACAGCGTGGTGTTCAACAGATAGAACGCGCTGAACGCGAACGCTCCCACCAACGCCGCTCGGAGACCGGAGACCAGCCGCCACGGACGATTATCCCGGACCATTCCCACGAGCAGCCGCAGACGCCCGCGGTTCGCGAAGATACGGACGTCGACCCCGTCTTGGTCTGGGGTCGTCCGCTCGAAGGCGCCGCCCAGAGCCGGGACCCGCGACCGCCGATGCGCCTGGGACCCGTCCTTCGGTGTGGTCCCGCCGCGCACGTCCCCAATGAGCTGTGTCACCACCTCTGAAACTCGCCTTCGTAGGCTCATGGCCCCGAAGGCCGGCAGTGAAACCACCACCACGTTCCGACTGTGGTCGGCGTCAGCGACGACGGGGCGCCGGTCGATCACCAGTGGGAGGTCGGTCACGCATACCGCGAGGTCCCAGCCGTGTTCCCGCTTACGCTCGGCTGCCAGGTCCATCATCTCAAACCGCTTCTCGTCACTGGGAGGCAGCCTCTCGCGGTGCACCTCCACTCTCCAGTGACCGACAGAGAGCTGCTCGGCGAGTAGGCCAGGCAGTTCCCGTTCGAGATGCTTCGCGACTGTCAGGGCGGTGGCGACCGGATCGGCCACCACCCCGACCACTACCTCCCCCGTCGCGCTTTGCGTCGTCCCGATGGGTTCACTCTTGTGAGTCGTCAAAAGTCGACTCCTTCCGCGTTGTCAGTTCGCGTGCTCCCACCGGTTTCTATGATTGCCAGTGAAACGGTATTCTATGCGGCACCAGCATTTTTGGCCAGAGGCGAGTTGACTACTTACGCGCGAAATGACGGCATGTATGTGAATAGCGCGTTCCCGCTGCCGAGCGATCTTGGATTGGTTGATGCCGGAAACAAACATTGCTATGCCTATACGGGCAGTATGGATGTCCGGGCATTTTCTGAACCAGGACCGAAGTTTGATCGCGGGTTTGACGCACTCACGAGTAGGGTTCGGACCGATGTTGCGGAGTCAGAGTTGGTCGTCCTGGAGGAGTTCTTGAGCCTCTCTGCTTCGCGACTGACAGAGGTTGTAGGGCTCTTATCTCAAATTGACGCTAGGCCTTTGCAGAAAGTGCTTCTTGCGAGCTCATCAATTGGGCTCTTGCCCACGCTTGTTTCCGCTGAATAGGCCGTACGTCGGGAGGGGTAGGATGCTGCGCCTCTAGTCGGAGGTGGAGCCCCCAGCGGTCACAGGCGAAGGTAAGCGAATGCTGCTCTTGAAGGAGAAGCGGTTGCCGCGGGTCCCCTCAGACGTGGTTCACCGTCTGTACAAGGAGTTTGACATCTTCGATATCGATAGTTCGATCAATCGTGAGATCAAGCGATGGATCGGCGTAGACCTCGGCCTGAATTTCTAGCTTCCGCGGATCCGTCGAGTCACAAGATCCCGGAGAATGTTCAGGTCAGATGGCCGTAAGTGTCGAAACGCGGTGGAGTTTAGGTTTTCAATCTAACCTCTGGCGTGGGGACGAGCAATTTCATGTATCGGCAAGCAACCTGTCGAAGAAGTTGGAGCTGCTCACACCACCATTGTCCCCGGTGGGCTGTCAGACGGGCGAAGGCCAAGCAGGCCGCTCCTTAGACGGACAAGAACCTCGGCGGCATCGTTGCCAAGGTCTTGGCGACGGTGGATGTTGGAGAGCGTCTCAGCGCGGTTGAATGATCACTGGTTGGCGATCCTTGGCGACGCAGACGTTGTTCTGGACGATGTACATCTCGACGTAGTGGCTCCCCACAAACGCCGTGCTCTCGTATCGGGTGTCCCCGCCCACTATGACGTCACCACGTGGCTGGCCTGCCTGGACAGCTTCCGAACCGTGGTTCTTCACTTTCCAATAGACCTCGTAAGGTCCTGTGACATCTAGGTCTCGCAATTCGAAGTCGATTGTTCGATCCTTCTGCACTCGGTCTTCGCGGCGGGGTAGGTCGTACGCTCGTACAACTCCGGCGCGGCGGACCCTTCCGAACAAGGTGACGCGATTCTCCAATCGGATCGGAATGCGGAGCATTGTGTCGATGAACTGCTCGGCGGGCAACGACTTCTGCGCAGCCTCGACAGCCGGCTTATTGAACGACGGTCCGAAGGCGTCCTGCCAGGCTGCCACGGAGTCGTTGACAGTCTCAGCGTCGTACGCCTCCCGCATCTTCGTGGCGTAGTGGAGAATCTGGGCCCGGAAGTTCGAGCATCCATCCTGGTCCCATCGTGCCCGGAAATCTCGGCCGGTGCTTGCCGGATCGTAAATCGACGGCATCGTCGGGTTGGACTGAAGGTAGTCGTTGAGGTCTTCGATGACGTGCACGAGCGCTGTCGCGATGTCGCCGTATTACTCCGGATCGTCCGCGGAGCGCCAGCTCTCGATGGAGTTACCGACTAGGATTGTGAGTAGCACGGACTTGATGGAGAACGTCGTTTTCGTATCGCGCAGGTACTTCAGTAGTCGCAGTGCTGCCTCAAGGCGACCTCCACCAACGATGCGGGGGCTGTCCTAGGGTGGGCGCCATGGCGAAGCCCCTCGCCCGCATCGCGGGCGACCTCATCGACGAGCACGGCACCACCTACGTCCAGCAGGCCAGCATCGATCTGGCCGATCGCCCCGCGCCCCTCTTCCAGCTGCTCGTGCTCGCCAACCTCCTGGCCGCGCGGATCGGGGCGGACATCGCGGTGGCCGCAGCGCGTGAGCTGTGGGACGCCGGCCTCACCACCCCCGCGCACATGCGCGCCTCGACGCACTGCCAGCGCGTCGCCGCGCCGGCTACCGCCGCTACGACGAGAGCACTGCCACCCGCCTGGGCCGCATGTCCGAGCAGCTGCTCGCGGACTACGGCGGTGACCTGCGCCGGCTGCGCGCAGCGGGGCACGCGGAGCCCGCGGCCCTGAGCCGCCTGCTGCGCCCCTTTCCCGAAATCGGGTCCACCGGGGCGCAGATCTTCCTGGGCGAGGTCCAGGGGATCTGGTCCCTCCCGCCGGTCTTCGATTCTTCGATGCCAAGGCGCTCGAGGGCGCGCGCCGGGCGGGGCTGCCAGCCGAGCCCGAGGCGCTTGCCGGGCTGGTCGCGCCCGCCGACCGGGCGCGGTTCGCCGCCGCGCGCTGCGGAAGTAGCCCCGGACGCTAGGGGAGCGGGCGCCGGGCCGCGCCCTTGCCGAGCGTGGAAAAATGAGTACACTCAAAAATAGGCGCGCAGGTTGCGCGGCTGCCGCCCCCGGCGGCCCATCGAGGAGGAACACCATGAGCGACATCGCCCGCGTCACCGTGCTGGGCGCCGGAGTGCTCGGCGCCCAGATCGCCTACCAGACCGCCTACTCCGGCTTCGACGTCACCGTCTACGACATCGGCGACGAGGCCCTGAGCGCCGGCCGCAAGCGCCTGGACGCGCTCGTCACCGCCTACCGGGCTGAGGTCGAGGGCGCCACCGAGGCCAGCACACAGGCAGCGCTCGAGCGCCTGGCGATGACGACGGACCTCACGCGGGCCGCGGGGAATGCCGATCTCATCATCGAGGCCGTCCCGGAGCGCCTCGACATCAAGCGCGAGACCTACGAGAAGCTCGCGGCGCTCGCCCCCGAGCACACGATCTTCGCGACGAACTCCTCGACCCTGCTGCCCAGCGACATGAAGGACTTCACCGGGCGGCCCGACCGCTTCCTCGCCCTGCACTTCGCCAACCAGATCTGGAAGTTCAACACCGCCGAGGTCATGGGCACGGCGGAGACGAGCCCCGCGGTCTTCGACACGGTCGTGGAGTTCGCCCGCGCCATCGGCATGGTGCCCATCCCCGTGCTCAAGGAGCGCCCCGGCTACGTGCTCAACTCGCTGCTCGTGCCCTTCCTCAATGCGGCCCTCGACCTGCCGGCGGGCGGCTACGCACAGCCAGAGGACGTCGACAACGTCTGGCGGATCGCCACGGGCGCGCCCATGGGACCGTTCCAGATCTACGACGTCGTGGGCCTCGGCACCGCCTACAACATCCTGTCGAGCGGCGATGAACACAGCCAGCGCCTCGCCGCCTGGCTCAAGGAGCACTACATCGACCGCGGCCGCATGGGCGCCGGCGCGGGCGGCGGCTTCTACGACGACCCGCAGGGCTGAGTCCCGCCCGCTCTGTGGTGGAGGTGGGCCGCGCTCGGTAGGCTCGACCTGCCGCGACACGGTGCGGCGGGCGCGCCGCCGGGCGGCCCGGTCGCGAGGAGGTTCGTGTGGGTGCAGCGCTGAGGGACGGCGATACCGAGGCGGGCCCGGCCCGCCGGGAGACCGCCGCCGACCGCCGCGCATGGGCGGCCATGTGCCGCCACGCCCGCGTGCCCACTATGTGGGGCATCCCCCTGCGCCTCTTCCTGCTCGCCCTCGCACTCGGCGCCGTGCTGCTTGCCCCCGACCGCGCGCTCGCGCCGCCGCTTCACTACCCGCAGCTCGACGCGGGGGGCGTGGGCTCGCTGCTGGGCATCATCTCCGGGGCCATGGTCACCTTGGCCGGCCTCGTCTTCAGCGCGCTGACGGCCGCCATGAGCCTGGGCGTCACCGCCCTGTCGGTGCGCATCTCGCCGGTATTCCAGGCCGGTCGCGTCATGCAGTGGGGGCTGGGCTGCTTCGTGGGCACGTTCGCCTATGCGTTCCTCATCGCGCTCTCGATCGCGGTGGGCGGGGACGCCTATCGCCCCTGGGCCTCGACCGTCGGCGCGGTGGCCATCACCGTGGGCTGAGGCGTCATGTTCATCGCGGTCGCCGTGCGCGTGTGCCGGCTGCTCGGCCCCGGCGCGCTGCTGCGCCACCTCGCCGCTGAGGGCCGCGATTCCACCCGCTACGACCCGGCCCGCTTCCACACCCGCGCCGCGGAGCTCGCCACCGGCACCGCCGCCGGCGGCCGCCCGGTTTGCCGGCGCCGCCGCGCCCCGCGGGGGACGTCGTGCTCGCCGTCAACATCCCGCGCCTGCTCGACTGCGAGGACACGTGGGGCATGCGCATCAGCTGGGCGGCGCGCGCCGTGGTCCGTCCCACGAGGTTGGCGATCCCGATCCCGCGCTCGGCCAGCAGGCGCTCGTCGTCCGGGCTCAGCCCCCGCGAGGCATCGACGGTGCGGGGGAGGATGACGGCCGCAGCGAGCGAGGGCCAGAAGCGGTTGCCCGGGCGCGCGAAGGGGGCGTTGACCGCGGTCGTCCACGGGCTCGGGTTGATGCCCACGATGAGCAGGCGCACCAGGCCCGCGGACTCGGCATCGCCGGGCAGCGGCAGCACGTCGTCGCGAGCCGGGCCGTCCGCCGCCGCGGCGAGCTGGGCCGGCGTGGGCCGCGCACCGGCCAGCGGCGAGGGCCGGCGCCAGGGGCGCCAGGCGGCGGGCAGGCGGGATTCGGAGCCGAGGGGAGCGGTGGGCGACATGAGACCAGCCTAGGCGCGCCTCGGGACCGGGCCCG
>NZ_JALDSX010000057.1 GCF_022748595.1 Brevibacterium sp. ZH18
GAGGTGGTCTGAGCACCTCGGCGATGGCCCGTCCCAGCGAAGGTGGCCTGGCACCTGCTGGCCTGGGACCTGCTGGTCGAGAGCAGCTGATCAGGAACATCCGCTCAGGAACAGCTGGTCACACGGTGGAGGGGATCCACTCACGCTGTTCGGACGACTCGGCATCGGCATCGGCAGATGACGATCGTCGGTCTCCGGCATACGTGAAAGCGTCGGTGTCGTACGCACCCTGGTCGGCCGCCTCGGTGGGGCGATTCCTCATGCCATCGCCCGCGGTCGGTGCCATCGCAGGCGCGACGGCCCCGTTCGGATCGTCGTCGACGGTCGTCGACTGCACAGTCTGATCCGACTGAGCGAGCTGACTGTACTGACCCGATTTTGTACTCTGCGACGACTCCGGCCTTTCGAGCGCTTTGGCCTGCTTCCGGGCCCGCTTGTTCCGCTCTCTCTCCTGTTCGAGGTGGAGATTTCCGAAGTCATGCTCGGTGCGCGGCGGCTTGATGCTGTCGATGAGGAACACCAGGGCCAGGGAGACGAGGCCCCAGAGGCCGAGGACCTGCAGGTGTTCGGTGACGACATCTCCACCGAAGTAGATGATCGAACGGATGATCTCCACGGCTGCCGGCATCGGCAGGAAGTCGTGCAGGGTGGAGAAAAACGTCGGTGTCATGTACTCAGAGATCGCTCCGTTCGAGGCGGGCATCCCCGCGAACATGAGTGTGCCGATGACCGGAATGATTGCGAGCATGCCGATGAGTCTCTCGAAGACCATCGCGAACATCGCGATGCAGAAGATCGCGATGATTCCTGCTCCCCACAGCTGCGCGAAGTGGCCTTCGACAGCACCGGTGATCGGTCCCGCGATCAGAGCGACCACCAAGGACATGAACGGTGCGTAGACCGCGGTCAGGGGCACCATTCTCTTCAGCGGCCGGCTCCAGGGGTTCGCATTGGCTCCCACGATGACCACCATGAAACCGGCGAGGATCCAGCCCATCGCCACGTACATGACGACGACGCCGTTCTTATCGCGGTCCGGAAGCGGAGCAACATTGTCGACCTTGAGATCCATGTCCTGCGCTGAGGCGACCTTGTCGAAGATCTGATTGACGACACGATAGGCGCTGTTGTTTCCAGCTTCGTTGGCGATCAGCCCGAACTCAGGGTTCTTCTGAGAAGGGAGCACGAGAGCAGCGACTTCATCTCGATCCTTGACGAGAGCTCGGGCTTCGTCCTCATCCGTTGTGGCAGTGAAGTCGAACATGTCTTTGCCCATGTTCTTCTCGAGACCGGCGATAGTCTCATCAGCCTGCTCAGTGGAGGAACCGACCACGGTGACAGGCATGTCCTTCGGCGCCGGTGAACCCATGGCGCCGAGCATGAACGTGATCATCATCGTGACCATAGCCAGTGGGAAGACGATCAGCGAGATGTAGCGCAGCACCTTCGAATCCGGGCGCCGACCTCCATACAGCGACGGGATGTTGACCGTCAGCGGTTTCGGGTCGGGATTGCGCTTATGCGAAATGTAATCGTAGGCCTTCGTCAGAAGGAGACCGACGACAGCCCCGATGACCAGCACCAGGAGGTGCCCGGTGACCCCATTGCCGTTGAAGTAGAGCACCGAGCGCAGGGACTCGCCGATGGCGGGCATCGGCAGGAACTCGTGAGTGAAACGGAAGAACCGCGGCATCGTGTAGACGGGCATCGCCATGTTCGACGAGGGCATGCCGAGGACCATGAGCAGCAGGATTCCGAAGATCACGCCCAGGGCGCCGAATATACGGGTGATGAACAGCTGAACACACGAGATGGCGAAGACACCTAGCCAGGCGACGCCGAGTACGGCAACCGTGTCCTTGACGTCGACGACGTCGAGAATCGGGCAGGTGACAGTCCACACCAATCCAGCGATGACTGCAGCCCAAGCCCCGAGGATGGGGACGATGCGTTTGAACTTCAGTAGTTCGGGAGAGTTCGAGCGCAGCACGCTAAAGGGCAGATAACCAGCCATGACGATCGCCGTCATGAGGAACATCGCGCCCAGACCTGTAGGATCGTTGCCCGGCAGCGGAGCAAGATCCTTGGAGTCGACCTTGAGCCCCTCATCGTGGAGCGCTGGCATGACGAGACCGGTGATTGTCGTCGACTGCTGCAAACCGGCGCCGCTGGCTGTGTACAGCGTGGCCTTCTTACCCTTGACGACAACGGCGGCCGAGGCTTCGCGGTCATAGACCATCTGGCGTGCGGTGTGCGCATCGTCGGCGGTGTCGACATCGAGGGCATCCGGTTCGGAGCCATTGAGGGCGTACTGCAGGTTCGCGGCCTTCGACTCCGATCCGGCGACGACAACAGGCATGTCTTTGGGCGTCGGGGAGTGCATGGTGCCGAGGTATCCCGTGATCATCATGCCCACGAAGATCAACGGCATGATGAAGATTGCGACTGTCCGGCCGATCAGCTCAGCTTTCGCCCGCTTTGCCGCGGCGGCCTCGTCGTCAGCAGCAGACGTGCTGTGGCCCGCGTCGGTGGCGTCCCGGTCATCATGAGAATGTCGTTCGGTGTGGCTGGCGTGCTGATCGTCGTGCGATTCGTACTCACGGGCCTCGCGGCGGGTGAGCGGTGGCGGTGGGGTGGTCACTGTCGTCCTCCTGGCAATAGGGAAGTCGAGTGATCGCCGTTGACCACCTTGAACTCGTCTACTTTAAGACACGTGACTTAGAATTGTGAAATCGAGTGTTGTTTGCCAGGGTGATGGCTATATACGTGCCGAGGCGGTCATGTGGTGCGTGCAGAGACGACGGGTATGAGGAAGACGAGGGACATGGGAGTGCAGAGTGATCGTGCGCGAGAGGCGCTGCTCAATGCCGCAGAGGAGCTCTTTGCCGTCAACGGCATCGATGCCGTGTCGAACCGTCGCATTGTTGAGTACGCTGGCGCGGCGAATCATTCCGCGATCTCGTATCACTTCGGCGGCAAGGACGGGCTTCTGCGGGCGATTCTCAACCGACATGTCAGTGAGATGGCGGAGCGCCGAAACGAACTCATCGCGGAGCTTGGCGATTCGCCGAGCATCCATGACTTCGTCCGCTGCCGCCTGAGCCCACTGTTCGAGGTCTTCGACAGTCTTCCCCGGCCCAGCTGGCGTGCGCAGTTCATCTCGCAGGTGCGTTCGGTGCCCTCGGCTGTGGAGGTCGCTAAGTCAGTGGCGGCTGAGACCGGCATCCCAGAAGACCTGAGGTTCATCCACGGGGAGGTTGAGGGCATTTCGGAGGGAGTCTTGCGCGGGAGGGCCTATCTGCTCGGGCATATGGTGATCGGGACCTGTGCCGACCAGGAGGAGCGGATGAATGACGGCACGCACAAGGGCAACTGGGAACAAGTGGGACGATTCCTCATCGACGCAGCATCGGGCATGCTTGCGGCTCCTGTGACTGCCCCCGACGGCGCGGTGCGGTACCCCGCGGTTCCGTTCATCTAAGCGCTGAGCTTCACCAGCGCACGAGGACCGAGTTCATCAGGATGCTAGCGCTGAACTTCATCGGCGCACGAGAGCTGGGTGCATCGGTGCGCGAGGGCAGAACTCACCGGCATGCGAAGGCGTGATTCATCGGCGTGTGACGGAAGGGCCGACCAGCGCGCGAAGGCTGGTTTCGGTGTGCTTGCAATTGCTCAGCTGCAGCCGTCCGGTCCGCAGACGGCGCCGTCCGGGTAGGAATCGCTGCTGCCCTCGGCGGCCGCACCAGCGGCAGCGCCTGATTCTCCAGGTCCGCCGGCGAGGACGGTGAGCTTATGGCTCTCGTCCCAGGCGGTGTCGAGTGCCTGAGTGAAAGCTTCCGGGGGCTGAGCGCCGGAGATGCCGTATTTGCGGTCGATGACGAAGAACGGAACGCCATTTGCGCCGAGAGCACGCGCCTCAGCGATGTCGGACTTGACCTCGGCAGAGTACTCGTCCGAAGCAAGGATCCGACGAGTCTCGTCGGTATCGATGCCAAGGGTCTGGCCCACCTCGGCGAGGTAGTCGACATCACCGATATTGCGTCCGTGTTCGAAATGACCGGACAGGAGCGCCTCCTTGGCCTCTGACATGACCCCGTGAGTCTTCGCGAGGTGGAGGAAACGGTGAGCGGTGAAGCTGTTGGCGACGACGATGGAATCGAAATCGTAGTTCAGTCCCTCGCCAGCGGCCTGCTGGGTGACGTGATCGAACATCTGCCGGACCTGATCGGCAGGCATGCCTTTGGCCTGGCTGAGGTACTCGGTCTCTGTTCCGTCGTACTGATCGGGAAGAGTGGGATCGAGCTGGAAGCTGCGCCACTCGACATCGACATCGTCCTTGTGTGCGAAGCCCTCAAGGGCTGTCTCGAAGCGACGTTTGCCGATATAGCACCAGGGGCACGCGATGTCTGACCAAATCTCAATCTTCATACCAGCGTCAACCCGGTGGTTGAGGCGCTTATTCCCCGACCGTGATGGGGCAGGCAGGTGCGCACGGTCGTCAGAACAAAGCTTCCTGACGTGGGGGAGTGAGGCTTGCGGCCAATGGCTGGGATTGAGATGTCGAGCGATTCTGTGGGTCACCTCGGCGGGTCTTGGGGTAATCGTCATCAGCTGAACCGCGCAGGTCGTAGTGGTCGATGAGCGGATTGATCCGCTTGCCCAGCCAGGTTCGGTACTCCTTCGAGGCGTACGAGGAGGAGCCGTACATGCGGCGGTAGCGGGTCAGAAGCTCAGGATGTTCACGCTCGAGCCAGGAGAAGAACCACTCGCGGGCACCGGGCCGCAGGTGGAGGGCGCCGTAGACGACTCGTGACGCACCGGCTTCTTTGATCGCCTTGAGCGCGGTGTCGAGGTGCTCCATCGAATCGGTGAGCTTCGGCATCACGGGCATGAGGAAGACCGAGACGTCGAAGCCCAAATCGGCTGCCGCCTTCACCGTAGCCAGCCGGGCAGTGGTCGTCGGGGTGCCGGGCTCGATGGTCTGCTGCAGCTCGTCATCAAAGATGGCGATCGACATGCTGATCTCCACATCAACATCCTCCTTGGCGCGGGCGAGCAGCGGCAGATCACGGCGCAGGAGAGTGCCCTTGGTGAGGATCGACATCGGCGTCGACTGCTCGGCAAGGGCCGTGATGATACCGGGCATGAGAGCGTAACGGCCCTCGGCACGTTGGTAGGGGTCGGTGTTCGTGCCCAGTGCGACGAGTTCGCGGGACCACTTCGGCTTGGCCACCTCGGCGGCGAGGACCTCTGGGGCATTGACCTTGACGATGACCTGCTTATCGAAGTCCTCGCCGGAATCGAGGTCGAGATAACGATGAGTATTGCGGGCGAAGCAGTACACGCAGGCATGCGAGCATCCGCGGTAGGGATTGACCGTCCAGGTGAACGGCATAGAACTGGTCGGTGGAACCTTGTTGAGCACGGACTTCGCAAGCACCTCGTGAAAGGTAATACCAGAGAATTCCGGTGTGCGAACGGTGCGAACGAGTCCTTTGACGCCGAAGAGCTCGGGGGTTGCTGGGGCCTGTGGTTCGGGCGTCGGGTTGGGTGCCGGCTCGAGCTGGGTGGGCAGCTGGGTGGGCGGCAGGGTGGTGGAAGCGGGCTGCCGAGGGGAGGTCTGCGAGGACTGCTGATCGCCAGTGGGGGACTGGTTGTCGGAGTCGGTCCGGTCGTCGGCTGATTCCTGGCCGAATGCGCTTGGCTGCTCGGCTGCTCCAGTGTGCGCGAGAATGCCCTGCTGTCCCCATCTCATACCCTAATTCGAACACGTGTTCTAAAGGCTGTCAAGGGAGCTGGTTGAACGTGAAGCTGAAGGTTCATGCACGGGTGGACCGTGCCGGGGCGGATTGTGCCCGGGTGGATCGTGCCCGGGTGGATCGTGCGAAGGCGAGCCGTGGTGCCGGCGGGGAGTCAGGACACCTTCATTCCCTTGAACTCGCTGCGGTGGAAGACTAGGGCGTCTTCGCCGTCGGCGCTGCTCGCAGAGAGGATCTCAAGCAGGGCCACCGTGTGATCGCCAGCCTCGACCTCGCTGTAGAGCCGAGTCCAGAGCAGTGCCGGACTGTCCGGGATCGTCAATGCGCCGTCGCCGGTGATCACCGGGTCGATCCCAGAAAAGCGCTGCGCGCGGTCCTTCGACGCCAATTGCTTGGCCAGGTGCGACTGATGGATCCCAAGCAGGGAGATGCCCAGTGCTGGTGCAGTTCGCAGGAACGGCCAAGTCGCTGAGGTCTTCTGTACGGCAACGCTGACCAGCGGCGGATCGAGCGAGACTCCCACGGTCAGCGTCGACGCGACGAGCCCGAGCGGCGCACCGTCGACCTCGGCGCCGATGAGTGCAACTCCCTGCGGGAAGTGCGAAAAGGTCTCGCGCAGCTCCTCCGGGGATGGGGCGCTGGTCCTAGCCAAAATGGTCATTCCTTCACCTTCAGTGCTCGGTGGGCGACCCGGAAAAGCTGGAATCGCCCGAGTGCATCCGGATCGCCGAATCCGCTCAACAATGTCTCGTGCGTTGCCTTGATCATTGCAAATGTTTCGCGAACTCGCACGCGTTGACCGGCATAAGAACGGCCATGTGTCCTCGTGTGACAGTGAAAGTCATCGAATGACAGTGGGCCGACACCGATTCTCGCACTGTCCCTAGATTGCTCAACGACCCTTGTCCACATTGGTCGAGTTGATCTCGAACAAGCTGACCAAGCAGCTCGTGAGTCCACTGCACCGAGCACTGAGGAAGAACCATATGACACAGTCCTCCGTCACGGAGAAGATCACCGAGGAACCGCCTCGGCGGGCCTTCGACGGCAAGAAGCGCGTCCTCCTGTCGGCCTTCGCCGGCACCACAATCGAGTGGTACGACTTCTACCTCTACGGCACAGCGGCAGCACTCATCTTCAACGTGCAGTTCTTCCCCAGCCACAGCGAACTCGGCAGCAGTCTGGCCGCCTTCGCAAGCCTCGCCGTCGGATTCTTCGCACGTCCGTTGGGTGGGATCATCGCCGGTCACTTGGGGGACCGCGTCGGCCGCAAAGCCCTCCTCGTCGTCTCCCTGCTGTCAATGGGAATCGCCTCGACCCTCATCGGTGTGGTGCCGAACTTCGACGCGATCGGCTGGTGGGCGGCAGCAGGCCTCGTTGTCTTGCGCATCGTCCAGGGACTCTCGGCCGGTGCCGAATGGGGTGGCTCCGCGCTCCTGTCGGTCGAACACGCACCGGCACGCAAACGCGGCCTCTTCGGCTCCTTCACTCAGATCGGGTCGGCGGCCGGCATGCTCCTGGCCACGAGCGCATTCTTCACCGTGCAGAACCTGCTCACTGACGAACAGTTCGAATCGTTCGGCTGGCGCATCCCGTTCCTCGCCTCGGCCCTGCTCGTGGCGCTGGGACTGTGGATCCGCCTCGGCGTCAGTGATGCTCCGGAGTTCAAGGAACTCAAGGCCTCGGGGAACATCGCGAAGGCACCGCTGCGCGATGTGCTGACCAAGCACCCTCGCGTCCTGCTCACCACGATCGGCCTGCGCCTGGCGCAGAACAGCGTCTTCTATCTCATCACCGTCTACATGCTCAGCTACCTGGCCGATAACCGCGGCGATTCGACCTCCGGGGTCACTGCTGTCATGATCGCTTCGGCCATCGGGCTGTTCACCGGACCGTTGTGGGGTTGGGTCTCCGACAGGGTAGGACGCAAACGCGTGACTGTCGGCGGCATCATCGGCGTGGCCGTCTTCGGCTGGATCTTCTTCGCCTTCCTCGATGCCGGACCACTGGCCTTCCTGCCCATCGTCGTCATCCTCGGCATGAACCTCGCCCACGACGCGATCTACGGGCCGCAGGCTGCCTGGTTCGCCGAGCAGTTCCCGATCGAAGTCCGCTACTCGGGAGTGAACATGGGCTACCAGCTGGGCACCGTCATCGGCGGCGGGATCATGCCGATGATTGCGGCGCTCCTCTACGTCGTCGGCGGACACTCGCCGTGGCTGATCTGCGGCTATCTCACCCTGCTGTGCGTACTCTCGCTCATCGCTGCACTCGCGGCGAAGGATCCCGCCCGCGAGCTGGCTGTGCAGGACACAGGACTGAACTGACACACAGGACTGGACTGACACACAGAACTGGACTGACACACAGAACTGGACTGAGACTTCATACCTTTTGCCACTGACCAGCCGTGGCACTGGCCGCCCGTGCGACTGACCAACCGTGCCACTGACCAACCGTGGCACTGACCGACTACGAAAGAGAAACACGATGACGAAACCCATCCTGCTCAACGCCTTCGACATGATGACCCCGGTCCACCAGTCGCCGGGACTGTGGCGCCACCCGGAATCCCGGGTCGATGAGTTCACGCAGCTGTTCTTCTGGACTGACCTGGCGAAGACCCTCGAAGAGGGCGGGTTCTCGTCGCTGTTCCTCGCCGACATCCTCGGGGTCTACGACGTCTACGGCGGCAACGCCGATGTCACGAACCGAGGGGGAGTCCAGTTCCCGCTCCTCGACCCTCTCGTCGCAGTCCCGGCCATGGCCGCTGCGACGAAGACACTGGGATTCGGCGTGACCGCCTCGGTGACCTATGAACAGCCCTACCTGCTGGCGCGGACTCTGACGACCCTCGACCATTTCACCAATGGGCGCGTGGCCTGGAACATCGTCACGAGCTACGTCGACTCGGCGGCCCGCAACCTGGGCCTCGAAGGCCAGATTCCCCACGACGAGCGCTACGACCGCGCCGACGAGTACATGGACATCATGTACAAGCTCTTCGAAGGCTCGATCGCCCCCGACGCCCTGCGCGCCGACAAGGATGCCAACGTCTTCGTCGACCCCGACAAGGTCCACGACATCAACCACGAGGGCAAATTTTTCACCGTCCCCGGTCAGGCGCTGGCCACCCCCGGGCCGCAGGGCACGCCGCTGCTCTTCCAAGCCGGCGCATCGAAGCGCGGTCAGGAGTTCGCCCTCGACCACGCCGAGGCGATCTTCTTCTCCGGTCCCACACCGCAGATCGTGCGCACCTGGGTCGACAAGGTCCGCGACGGACTCGAAGAGCGCGGACGCGCTCGTGACAGCGTGAAGATCTTCGCGCTCGCCACAGTCGTCGTCGACGACACGGACGAAGCCGCTCAGGAGCGCCTCGCCGACTACACGCGCTACGTCGACACCGAATCCGCGCTCTCGCTCTTCGGCGGTTGGACCGGCGTCGACCTCTCCGGTGCAAAGCCCGACGACCCGCTGGAATACGTCGCCACCGACGCAAACCAGTCGGCGCTCGCCTCCTTCACGACCATGGCAGGGGACAGGACGTGGACGATCCGCGACCTCGCCGAGTTCGTCGCCATTGGCGGACGCGGACCCGTCATCGCCGGCTCACCAGCCACGATCGTCGACGAGTTCGAGCGGTGGATGGCCGAGGCCGACATCGACGGGTTCAACATCGCCGCAGCCGTCCGCCCTGCCGACGCCGAACGCTTCACACAGTACGTCTCGCCCGAACTGCGCCGCCGCGGACTCCTGCCCGAGCCCGTTGAAGGCGCGACGGTGCGCGAACAGCTCACCGGAAACGGCCCCCGTCTGGCCGAGGATCACACGGGTGCCGGGTTCAGGGTGGACGCCGCCGCGCTCGTGTGAGCGGTCGTTCCTGAACCCTGGCTCATGAACCCTGGCGCATGAACCCTGGCTCATGAACCCTGACTCATGAGCTCAGCTTCGTGGTCGGTGGATGAACGTCTCGCAGTTGACCTGCCAGTTCATCCGCCGGCCACTTTTTGTGGATAATGGTCTGCGGCCATTTTCCGATCCGCCGATCACCTGAGGATCCCGCATGAGCGCAGCGATGCCCAAGACCACCGCCGAGACCGCCTCGGCGCCCAAATATCAACGCAAGGCGCTCTTCGCCGCAGCGGTCGGATACGGACTCGACGGCTTCGATCTCCTGATCCTCAGCTTCGCACTCAGTGGCATCATCGTCTCCTTCGGCCTCAGCGACGTCCAGGCCGGATCGCTGTCGACGATCACCCTGTTCGGAGCGGTGCTGGGCGGGATCGTGTTCGGGGCACTGGCCGACCGCCTCGGCCGGGTCAAGGTCCTGACCTGGACTGTTCTCATCTTCGCGGTGTTCACCGGGCTGAGCGCGATCGCACAGGGATACTGGGACATGGCCGCCTACCGGTTCATCGCCGGCATAGGAATCGGCGGTGAGTTCGGGATCGGCATGGCCCTGGCCGCCGAGGCGGTCCCCGCGAACCAGCGCGCGCGGGCAACGTCGTGGGTGGGCGTGGGGTTCCAGCTCGGCGTCTTTGCCGCCGCTATGGTCTCGGCTCCGGTCATCGCGCTGTGGGGATGGCGGGCACTGTTCGTCATCGGACTCTTCCCCGCGCTCTTCGCCTTCGCCATCCGCCGAGGCGTCGAGGAACCGGACAAGTTCGTCGAGTCTCAGCAGGCGCGGGCCTCGTTTGCGGCGAAGATCGGCGCGCTGTTCAAAGACAAACCCACCATCAAGATCACCTTCGCCCTGATCGTCCTCTCAACCGTGCAGAACTTCGGGTACTTCGGCATCATCGCGTGGCTGCCGAACTATCTGTCCGAGCAGATGGACCTCGGAGTGACCAAGGGTTCGCTGTGGACCGCTGTCACAGTCATCGGCATGCTCGCAGGCATCCTCATCTTCGGCCAGGTCGCCGACCGGCTCGGCCGTCGTCCCGCCTTCTGGATCTTCCAAGCCGGCGCGATCGTCTCGATCCTCGTCTACAGCCAGATGACCGATCCTTCGGCGCTGCTCATCGGCGGCTTCTTCATGGGTGCCTTCGCCAATGGGATGCTCGGCGGCCACGGAGCCCTGTTGGCCGAGATGTACCCTACGGAGATCCGCGCCACGGCTCAGAACGTCATCTTCAACATCGGGCGCGCGCTCGGCGGTCTGGCCCCTATGGTCATCGCTGCTCTTGCCGGTTCCTTCGGTTTCGGTTTCGCGCTGGCGTTGCTGCCGGCGATCTACGTGATCCAGTTCCTTGCAATGTTTCTGCTGCCTGAGAAGCGCGGAGTCGAATTGGAGTAGGAGAGCGGCATCGGCTGGGCCCGTGCCGGATCGGTCGGTGCTGGCTGACGAGGTGTTGGCTGACGAAGTGTTGGCTGACGAGGAGCCGGCTCATTCGCACGCAAGTCCGCTATGGCGGGGAAGACGACAGCAACGCCAGGGTTCAGTGAAGTGCGTCATGCGATCCGTGACGCTATGTGACACGCTTCCGCTGCGTGAGCCCGCTGATGCCTCAGACTAGGCGATTGTGACTTATCCGGAACAGGCCGAGAACTCGGCGAACACACCAGACACAGCCGGCACCAGCACAGGCAATGCTGCGACGGGAACTACCACAGCTGATCCGACTGCGCGGCGGCTCATCCGCTCGGCTTCGGACATCCACGCGACTCTTGCCGAGTTCGGATCCCAGGGCACGAAGACCAAGGCCGTGATCATCCTGGCCCTGGGCGGGATCTTCATGGACGCCTATGACTTCTCGTCCCTGGCCTTCGGCATCACCTCGATCAAGGAACAGTTCGGGCTCACCGGATTCATGACCGGCCTCGTCAATGCGTCGATCATGGTCGGTGCCGTCATCGGCGCGCTCTTCGGCGGATACCTCGTCGACCGCTTCGGCCGGTACAAGCTGTTCATGGCAGACATGGTGTTCTTCGTCGTCGCCGCTATCGGCTGCGCCCTGTCTCCCAACGAGTGGGTCCTCATCGCCTTCCGCTTCGTCATGGGCATCGGCGTCGGGCTCGACCTGCCCGTCGCAATGGCATTCCTCGCCGAGTTCTCCAAGCTCAAAGGCAAGGGCAACCGTTCGCAGCGCGTCAACGCCTGGTCGCCAGCCTGGTACATCGCGACTGGAATCGGCTACCTCATCGTTCTCATCATCTTCGTCACCCTGCCCTACGACCAGCACGCGATTCTGTGGCGCATCGTCGTCGGCTTCGGTGCAGTCCCGGCACTCATCGTGCTCCTCGTCCGTCGTCGCTATCTCGCCGAGTCGCCCGAATGGCTCGCCAATCAAGGGGACCTGCGTGCGGCTGTCGACGTCATGCGCTCCCATCACAATCTCAACGTCGAACTCGCCCCGGAAGCCAGCACTTCCGCAACCGCAGGGACAGCCGGAACTGCAGGGACAGTTGGCACTGATGGCACTGCCTCGGCGGATCGACGCGGGGGCAAGTGGAGCGGTTTCGCGGAGCTCTTCGCACCGAAGTACCGAGTGCGCACGATTGTGGCGTTGTGCGTGTCCGTGTTCTCGACCTTCGGATACAACGCGGTCGCCTACGGCACCCCGCTGATCATCACGACCCTGTTCCACCAGACGCCGCTGGTCACGATCATCGCCTCGCTCGTCATCAACCTCGGCTTCGGTGCCATCGGCGGACTGCTGGGAATGACGATCGTCAACCGTTTCGGCACCCGCCGGATCACGTTGGTCGGCTTCACGATCCAGGCGGTGGCCCTTGGTCTGCTGGCAGTCGTCGGCATCCCGACCGGAGCACTCGTGCTCGTGTCCGTGGCCATGCTCGCGGCCTTCGTCTTCGCCCAGGCAGGCGGGCCCGGAGCCAACCTCATGAACTACGCAACCTTGTCCTACCCGACGAGGCTGCGCGGCATCGGCATCGGCTTCAACCAGTCCGTTCTGCGCGCGTTCTCGATCGTCTCACTCATCATGTTCCCGATCCTCGCCGGGTCGATGGGCACCGGCGTCTTCTGGATCGTCGCCTGCGCACCGCTGGCCGGAGCGATCGCCGTCGGCATCGTCAAGTGGGATCCGACGGCACAGGACGTCGAAGAGCACGTGTGAACGACTGAACGTCTGGAAACTGGGTACACGAGATGGGTGCCATCGGCTGGTCGTCAGCCGGCGGCACCCATTGCTGTCCGCGGGCGTGGTTCGCGTGCAGGTGGCAGTTCTGGCCGGCTGTGACTCTGGTGGTCGGCTGGCGCGGCAGAAGCTGCGGACTATCAGGCGAAGCAACATATGGTATGCCAAAACTCCAGGGGCTTTCCTGTCGGGCAGCGCGGCGCGTAGAGAACAGGGTTAGTGCCTAGATTCCGTGTCTTGATGCGTTCAAGTAAGCGCTTCGGGGCACATTTCCGTTGCGGTGCAACTGTGATGCGGGTTACGCTGAGCTCGTCAAAATCCGCAGCACGATGCTGTTGAGTCAGATTTGGTATTCCAATCTGACCTATCGGCTCGTCGCAGTCAGATTCGAGTGAACCGTATGGCAAAGTCCGAGAGCACTGCCGCTTCCGCATCAGGCAGTTCAGGGTCCAACGCCGCTGCACCCAACGCCGCTGCACCCAACGCCGCTGCACCCAACGCCGCTGCACCCGCCACTGGCGCACTCACCAGGCTGGGGCCGAGCGCCGAGCAGCTGGCGGCGAACGGGATCAGTCCGCGGTTCTACAACGCGGACCTCGCGCCGAGCAAGAAGGAAGGGCGAAGCTGGACCGCCTACAGCGTATTCACGCTGTGGGCCAACGACGTGCACTCGCTGGGCAACTACGGCTTCGCATTCGGACTCTTCGCCCTCGGCCTCGGTGCCTGGCAGATCCTCGTCGCACTGCTCGTCGGAGCCGCACTGCTGTTCTTCCTGCTCACGCTCTCGGGCTTCATGGGTCACAAGACAGGCGTGCCCTACCCGGTGATGAGCCGCATCGCCTTCGGTATCCACGGAGCTCAGCTGGCCGCCTCGGTGCGCGGAATCGTGGCGATCGCCTGGTTCGGCATCCAGACCTACCTGGCCTCGAGCGTCCTCAACGTCCTCCTCATCACGCTCATTCCAAGTCTTGAGCCGTGGGCCGACACGGAGTTCCTCGGACTCTCCGGCCTCGGCTGGTTCTCATTCACTCTGCTCTGGATCGTTCAGGTCATCATCGTCAGCTACGGCATGGAGATGATCCGCAAGTACGAGGCGATCGCCGGACCGATCATCCTCGTCACGTTCCTCGCCCTGGCAATCTGGATGCTCTCGCGAGTGAACTTCTCGATCTCCTGGTCGCGCGACGGCGCCCTGTCCGGGTGGCCGATGTGGATGCACATCCTCGGCGGCGGTTCCCTGTGGGTCTCGATCTACGGCACCTTCGTCCTCAACTTCTCCGACTTCACTCGGGCCGCGAAGAAGAAGGGCTCGATCGTGGTCGGCAACTTCTGGGGCATCCCCATCAACATGCTCGTCTTCGGTCTCGTCGTCATCTCCCTGGCCGGCGCCCAGTACGAGCTCGACGGCACGGTCATCACCTCACCGGCCGACGTCGTCCAGTCCATCGGCAATCCGATCCTGCTCGCGCTGGCGTCCCTGGCTCTGCTCATCCTCACGGTCGCGGTCAACCTGATGGCGAACTTCGTGGCACCGACCTACGCCCTGACGAACCTCTTCCCACGTCATCTGAACTTCCGTCGCGCGGCGCTGATCTCAGCGATCATCGGCTTCGTCATCCTGCCATGGAACCTCTACGACTCGCCCGTCGTCATCGTCTACTTCCTTGGCGGACTCGGCGCTCTGCTGGGGCCCCTGTTCGGCGTCATCATGGTCGACTACTGGGTGATCCGGAAGACGAAGGTCAACGTGCCCCAGCTCTACACTGAGGCCAACGACGGGGAGTACTTCTACCACCACGGCGTCAACTGGCGCGCGATCGGAGCCTTCATCCCCGCCTCGGCGATCTCACTGGTCTTGGCGCTCGTGCCGGCATTCGTCGCCTTCTCCGAGTTCTCCTGGTTCTCCGGAGCAGGCATCGCCGCAATCATCTACTTCGTCATCGCCCGCCGAGACTTCACTTTCCGCGAGGTCGATGGCGAGGAGATCGCCGTCCCCACAACCCACTGATCCCACCAAATCCACTCACTCCACCAAAATCGCTGACCCCACTCACTCCACCAACATCACTGACCCCACCATGGACTGATCGGACACCCAATATGAGAATTCTCGTCGTCAACGTCAACACGACCGAGTCGATGACCGAGGGGATCGCACGAGCGGCGCGGGAGGCCGCCTCGGCGGGGACCGAGATCGTCGGCCTCACCCCGACTTTCGGTGCCGAGTCCTGTGAGGGCAACGTCGAGAGCTACCTCGCGGCCTTAGGCGTCATGGACGCCGTGATGAAGTATCCGGGGCAGTTCGACGCGGTCATCCAATCCGGCTACGGCGAGCACGGACGCGAGGGTCTGCAGGAGCTCCTCGACGTCCCGGTCGTCGACATCACCGAGGCAGGGGCTGCCCTGGCCATGTTCCTTGGCCACCGGTTCTCCGTCGTCACGACCCTCGACCGCACGGTACCCCTCATCGAAGACCGCCTGCTGCTGGCCGGGCTGAACACGCACTGCGCGTCGGTGCGGGCCTCGGGAATGGCCGTCCTCGAACTCGAGAACGAACCCGATCGTGCCGTGGAGGCGATCGCAGATCAGGCCGCCGAGGCGGTCGATCGTGACCGTGCCGAGGTCATCGTCCTCGGGTGCGGGGGAATGGCCGACCTCAAAGAGGTCATCGTCGACCGGTGCGAGGTGCCCGTCGTCGATGGGGTCACGGCCGCGGTCAAACTCGCCGAATCACTTGTCGGACTGGGGCTGAAGACGTCGAAGGTTCGGACCTACGCCGAGGCGCGTCCGAAGCAGATGCGCGGGTGGCCGTTCACCGGTCAGTGACGTCGTCTGGCCCCTGTGCCTTCGCCGCTTGAGCTTCCTCGGCCGCATTCGCGAGGCGCTCCTGGTGCTTGTCGTGCTGTTCCTGACTCGTACCAAGGTGGCGGGCGGCGAGCTCTCCGGCCTTCGTCTGGTCCCGACGGGCGATCGCCTCGTAGAGCTCGGCATGCTCGGTTGCGACGAAGTCGAGGTCGTCATGCTGGCTCAGCTGCCAGCGCATGCGTGAGTCGAGGAGTTCGGCGATCTCGACGAGGAGCTGATTGCCCGAGAGTTCGGTGACCGTCGAGTGGAAGTCCGCAGCGACCCGGTGTGCGCCGACGGCGTCGCCGGCTTTCGACAGCTCCCGGCCCTTCGCCATTGTGGCCTCGAGCTTGGCCAGTCCCTCGCGGGTGTGTCGCTGGGCTGCGAGTTCGAATGAGAGCACGTCGAAGGCCGTCCGCACCTCGTTGAGATCGGCGATGTCGCTGGGAGAGAACTCGCGAACGGTCGACCACGTATTCGGTCGATTCGTCACGAGCCCTTCGGAGGCCAGCTGTTTGAGTGCCTCGCGGATGGGGACGCGGCTGACGCCGAGCTCTGTGGCGAGGTTCCGTTCGACCAGTCTGCTACCGGGTTGCCGGACGCCGTCGATGATCTCGTTGCGCAGGGTCTCTGTGACCCGCACTGTCTCCGAACGTGGTGTGTCCTTGTTCTTCACGTCGTCATTCTCTCATTGTCGGCGCCGGCTGGAAGGGAGCCGCGGGCCGGGGGCATCGTCGGCCCACGTGCATCGCCGGGCCGGGGGCAGTATCGCCAGCCCCCGGCCCCAGCCCCAGCTTCCAACCGCCAGCCCCGAGCCCCGAACGTCCAGCCCCCAGCCCCGATGACTGTGATGAGTATTCGCTGTTCAGCGCTTGATCGCACGGCCGAGCGCGTCGAGGCCGACCGAGCCGAGGTTGAGCGCCTTCGTGTGGAAGGCCTTGAGGTCGAAGTCGGCGCCGGACTCGGCCTTCGCCTCATCGCGGAACTGCTCCCACAGGCGCTGACCGATCTTGTAGCTCGGCGCCTGACCTGGCCAGCCGAGGTAGCGGTCGAGTTCGAAGGCGAGGAACGACCGATCCATCGCGACGTTGTCCTGCAAGAACTGCCAGGCCTTCTCGCGGTTCCAGGTTCCGCCGCCGAGGCTCTCGGGAGCGTCGAGTCCCAGATGGAACCCGATGTCGAGGACTACGCGGGCAGCACGCAGACGCTGCGAGTCGAGCATGCCCAGGTAGTCCGCCGGATCGTCGAGGAAGCCGAGGTCTGCCATGAGCTTCTCAGCGTAGAGCGCCCAACCTTCGCCGTGGCCGGAGACCCAGCACATCAGGCGACGCCACCGGTTGAGAGTGTCGGAGACATACGTGGCCTGGCCGACCTGCAGGTGATGGCCGGGCACACCTTCGTGATAGACCGTGGTCTTCTCCTGCCACGTGGCGAATTCGCTCACGCCTTCGGGTACCGACCACCACATGCGACCCGGGCGGGAGAAATCGTCGGTCGGCCCGGTGTAGTAGATGCCGCCGGTCGCCGACGGTGCGATCATGCACTCGATCGTGCGGATCGGGTCTGGGATGTCGAAGTGGGACTTGCCCAGTTCGGTGATCGCCTCGTCGGCGGTGCGCTGCATCCATTCGCGCAGGCCGTCTGAACCGTGCAGGGTGCGTTCGGGGTCCTTGTTGAGCATGTCCATGACCTCGAACAGGTCGGCACCGGGCTGAATCTTCGCGGCGACCTCACGCTGCTCGGCATCGATGCGGGCGAGCTCCTCGAGTCCCCAGGCGTAGGTCTCGTCGAGGTCGACCTCAGCGCCGAGGAAGTCCCTGGAGTAGAGGGCATAGGCCTCCCGACCGCAGGCCTCGTTCTCAGGGGCGCCGGGGAGGAGTTCCGAGCCGAGGAAATCGGCGAGCTGTGATGCGGAACGTCGGGCAGCCTCGGCGTGGGTGCCGAGCTTCTTGCGAAGTGATTCCGGGACGTCGGTGGCAGTCTCGACGAGCGCGTCGAAATTGCTTCCCGGCGCGGCCAGGGCACGGGCCTGCTCGATGACCTTCTCGATCTGGATCCGGGCAGCGACGCGGCCCTGGCTCTTGGCCAGGCTCAGCGACTCCTGATAGCCGGCGAGCGAGGTCGGGACGGCTTCCATCGTCGTGGCGATGGTCTCCCAGTCCGCGGTCGTCTCGGTGGGCATGAGGTCGAAGGCGTCGCGGACCTGCTGCAACGGGGACTCGATGACGTTGAGGCTCGCGTGCTTGATACCCGCGTCGAAGTAGTCGCGGTCGACGGTGAGCCGGTCGCGCATGGCATCGATGGTCACGAGGTCGACGTCGTCGAGGTCAGTCTTGTCAGGGTTTTGCTCCGCAGCGTGCAGCTTCGCCAAAGTCTCGACGGTGAGGTCGTTGAGTGCGGACAGTCCGGCGGGGGAGAAGTCGTCGAAACCCTTCGCTCCGTCGAGTCCCAGATACAGGGCCAGCGACGGGGAGAGGGCGAGTGAGCGGTCGACGTATTCTTCTGCAACGGCATCGATGGCCGAGGGAGTTCTCTTCGGGGTCATGCCGTCAACACTATATTAGGTGCGCCACGTTGACCGTGGACGAGCGCGTCTGGGTGTTCGCCGAGCCTATAGCATAAAGAGGTTGGACGAGGACGACGGAAAGAGAGACTGATCTTCAGTGGCACAGGCACGGTTGTGGACCAAGGACTTCGTCGTCGGCATCGGCCTCAATCTGTCCATGTCGATGGTTTTCTATCTCCTCATGACGTCCATGGCCGGCTATGCCGTCGCCCGCTTCTCCGCTGGTGAGGCCGCTGCAGGGTTCGCCTCTTCCTCGTTCGTCGTCGGCGCGGTCGTCTCTCGTGTGCTGACCGGTAAGTACCTCGACTTCATCGGCCGTCGGAAGTTGCTCATCATCACGATGGCGATCTCGATCGTCGCTTCCATCGCCTACATGTTCGCCGACACCCTGGTCTGGCTCCTCGCCATCCGCATCATCCACGGCATCGCCTTCGGTGCCGGCAACACGGCGATCATGACCGCCATCCAAAGTGTCATCCCGTCCTCCCGCCGAGGCGAGGGCACCGGCTACTTCGGCACCGCCACCACGCTGTCGACCGCTCTGGGACCGTACCTGGGCGTGGTTGTCCCGCGTGCCTACGACTTCCCGATGCTCTTCGCCGCCTCGGCCTTCATGTCGCTCGTCGCGTTCATCCTCTGTTTC
This sequence comes from Brevibacterium sp. ZH18, assembly GCF_022748595.1. GTDB lineage: Bacteria > Actinomycetota > Actinomycetes > Actinomycetales > Brevibacteriaceae > Brevibacterium. The sequence continues at coordinate 18,910 of NZ_JALDSX010000057.1, forward strand.
ATCATCAAGCTGCCCAAGCAGGAGCTCAGCGACTATCAGCGCCGCAGCAAATGGCACCTCAAGCTCTCGACACTGGTGGATCCGGCCGGTCTGCGCATCGGCTCGATCATGCTCATCGTCGGCATCGCCTACGCTGCGGCTCTCGTGTTCCTCGCCGGGTATGCCGAGGACAATGGGGTGGCGAGTGCGGCCTCGCTGTTCTTCGTCGCCTTCGCCGTGGCATCGCTGATCGCCCGTCTCTTTGTCGGGCGCATGCAGGATGCGCTGGGCGACAACTTCGTCATCTATCCCGTCTTCGTCTTCAACCTCATCGGCAATGTCCTGCTGGCCGTGTGGCCGACCATGCCGGGCATCATCCTTGCCGGAGTCTTCGTCGGCCTCGGGTTCGGCTCGCTCATGCCGTGCATGCAGGCGATCGCAGTGAAGTCAGTGCCGATGTCGCGAGTGGCCGTGGCCACCTCCTCGTTCTTTCTGCTCCTTGACGCGGGCTCGGGCATCGGGCCGATCATCCTCGGCGCCATCATGCCGCTGACCGGCGGCAACGGCATGTTCATGCTCTGCGCGGGACTCGTGGTCCTCGGCATGATCGTCTACACCTTCGTCCACGGCCGGCACCGAGGCGGTCGCCCGGGCAGCGAATTCCTCGGCTGACCATGCGGCAGGGTCGGCGTCCGTAGGTCGCGGACACTCCTTCCGCCTCGGCGGTGTGCGCGATAGCCTGAGGGCATGAAATTCGGACTCGCGCAGATCAATTCGACGACCGATGTCGCCGGCAACCTCGAGAAGGTCAGGGACTATACGCGCCGCGCCGCCGAGGCAGGCGCTGCCTTCGTCGTGTTCCCCGAGGCCACGATGTCTGCGTTCGGCCCCGGCCTGCGCGACGTCGCCGGAGAGCGGACGGACTCCTGGCGTGCCGCGATGACCGAACTCGCCGCAGAGACTTCAGTGACGGTCATCGTCGGAGAATTCGCCGCGACCGATGAGAAGGTCATCAACCTCCTCGCCGTGTATTCGCCGTCGGGTGAGCGCAGCGACTACGCGAAGATCCACCTCTACGACGCGTTCGGCTTCAAGGAGTCAGACACCGTCGAAGCAGGGGAGGAGCCCGTGGTCATCACCGTCGACGGCAACGATGTCGGCCTGGCGCTCTGCTACGACATCCGGTTCCCGAAGCTTTTCGCGGAACTCAGTCGCCGAGGCGCAAAGCTCGCTCTCGTCTCCGCCTCGTGGGGTGCGGGGCCGGGGAAGGTCGAACAGTGGGAGACGCTTGCTCGTGCCCGCGCGCTCGACAGCAATATGTTCATCGCAGCCGTGGGCCAGGCCGATCCCGAGGTCACCGGCGTCGCCGTCCCGAAGAAGGGTCCGACCGGTGTCGGCCACAGCCTCGTGTCCGACCCGTTCGGCCATGTGCTCACCTCGCTTGAAGGCGGAGAGGCTTTGGAGATCGTCGAGCTCGATCTCGCCGGCGCGGATAAGGCCGCCGAGGCGATTCCCGTGCTGACGAACGCGAAGCTCGGCTACTGAGGCGCCCAAATCGGGTTCATGGTGTGTCCCCGCTGTGAGTGTGCCCTAAAACACCAACTTTGCACTTGAGGCAAAAATGCACCTAGTGCAATAATGATGGTATGCAGTCGATACCAGCAGGCGAATCGACGCGTCCCCGCGGGGACGCGGTCGGGGTCGCCGATGAGAACAGTGAGCAGCCCGAAGGGCTGCGCGAGCGGAAGAAGCGGCAGCGCAGCCAGGCACTGCGCCAGGCGGCGATAGAGCTGACTTTGGAGAACGGGTACACCAACGTCACCGTCGAAGACATCTGCGAACGCTGCGGAGTGTCGAGGCGGACGTTCTTCAACTACTTCAAGAGCAAAGAGGAAGCCCTCCTCGGTCGTGCCGACACCGTCTTCGACGACGAGGATCAGCCCGCCATCGAGGAGTTCGAAGCCGGAGGACCGACTGGTCGCCTCCTGTCGGATCTGCACGAGCTTCTCGCCGAAGTCGTGCGCACTCGCCTGAATAAGCGCGAGGAGATGCACGCCTATCACCAGATACTCAAGGCCGATCCGTCCCTGATGCAGGTGCAGATGTCGCGGATGGGCAACAACGAGCGTCTATTCCGCGAGATGATCCAGCGCCGCCTCGACGCGGACGCTGGTGAGCCGAACCCCGAAGCAAAGCCCGCTTCGGGTGTGAAGCCGAGCCCCGGTGCGGAGCCCGCATCCGAGGTGAAGCCGAGGGCCGCCTCGGCGAAGGAATCAGTGAAGGCATCGGCACACGAATCGGCGACCGCCGACGACTGCCACACGGACGAGGGCATCCCCGTCTCCCCGAAGGCGGAAGCCCTGGCGGCCCTGGCGATGATGGCGATCAAGGCGACCTTCATGCGCCTGCGCCGAGTCGAGGGCGACCCTGCCCTCGTCATCAGAGAGCTTTTCGACGAACTAACAGAGATCTTCGCAGAGGAATCCGCATGAGCACAGCAACAGCACCGGTGGAGAAGGAGCCGATGGTCCTCAACAAGAGGACGATCATCCTGATCTTCTCCGCACTTATGGCCGCCATGTTCGTGGCCACCCTTGACCAGACCATCGTGTCGACGGCAATGCCGACAATTGTGGGAGAACTCGACGGCGTCGAGCATCAGGCCTGGCTGGTCACGATCTACCTGCTGGCGATGACCATCGTCATGCCGCTGTACGGAAAGTTCGGCGATATGTGGGGCAGGAAGATCATCTTCCTCGTCGCCATCGCAATCTTCGTCGTCGGCTCATTCGGGTCGGGTATGGCGCAGAATTTCTGGGAGCTCATCGCCTGGCGCGGATTCCAGGGCCTGGGCGGCGGCGGTCTGATGATCCTCTCGCAGGCCATCATCGCCGACATCATTCCCGCCAGCGAACGCGGCAAGTACATGGGTCCACTTGGCGGACTGTTCGCGATCTCGAGCGTGCTCGGACCGGTCCTGGGCGGATTCTTCACCCAGCACATGGATTGGCGCTGGTGCTTCTGGATCAACGTGCCGATCGGCATCATCGCCTTCGTCATCGCACTCTTCGCACTCAAGCTGCCAAGTCACAAGTCTGACAAGAAGGTCGACTTCCTCGGCATCATCTTCATGGTCGCAGCGACCTCGCAGCTGATCCTTGTGACCAGCTGGGGCGGTCACGACTACGCCTGGGACTCACCGACGATCATTGGTCTCATCATGGGCACCGTGGTCGCCGCGATCATCTTCGTCGTCGTGGAGAACAAGGTCAGCAACCCGATCATCCCGATCCACCTGTTCAAGAACAAGACGTTCGTGCTCTCGACCGTCATCGGCCTGCTGCTGGGCCTGGGCATGTTCTCCGCCATGGCCTTCCTGCCGACGTTCATGCAGATGGCCGCCGGCACCGACGTGACGGGCTCCGGCCTGCTCATGCTCCCGATGATGGCCGGCGTCATGCTGACCTCGATCGTCTCGGGCATCATCGTGTCGAAGACCGGCAAGTACAAGATCTATCCACTCTTCGGCACCATCATCGCCGGCATCGCGCTGGCATGGATGACGACCATGACCGCTGACACCTCTATGGTTCTCATCGGCTGCATGATCTTCACGATGGGCTTCGGGCTGGGTCTGGTCATGCAGATCATCGTCCTCGTCATCCAGAACTCCGTGGCTCCGGAGATGGTGGGCACTGCGACCTCGACGAACAACTACTTCCGCGAGATCGGTGCCTCCGTCGGCACCGCGCTGTTCGGGTCGATCTTCACGTCGCGGCTCGCCGACAAGATCTCCGAGGCGATGCAGCAGATTCCCGCCGGGGGAGCGGGCGGTGCAGGCGCAGGTGCTCCGACCACCGATTCGCTGACCCCTGAGTCCGTGGCCTCACTGCCCGGGCCCATCCACGATCTCGTGGTCAACGCCTACGCCGATGCTCTGGCGCCGTCGTTCTGGTACATGGTGCCTGTGTTCCTCGTGGCGTTCGTCCTGGCGTGGTTCCTGCCGCAGCTCAAGCTCTCCGACGTCGCCGGAATGGTGGCCCGCGGTGAGGCCGTGTATGGAGAAGACATGGGCGGACCCTCGCGGGGTGTCACTGCAGGTGTCGCCGGTGGTGCTTCCACGCGTGTGGCAGGCGGTGCTTCCGCGGGTGTCAACGGTGGTGCTTCCGCGGGTGTTGCAGGCGGTACTTCCGCAGGTGTCGCCGGCGGGCCGACTCGAGGTGTCGACGACGGCCAGGGCGGCCAGGGCGGCCAGTTGCACGGCCAGCGATTGAGCACGATCTCCGTGGCAGAAGGCCGCGCGCCCGAACCTGGAGTCGACTCGGGAACCATCCACCACGGGGAGCCCACAGCTGGCCGAGTTGAGCCGGGAGCAGACCCGAGCAAGGACCAGTACCGGCTGAAGTGAGCTGACGTGGTGCAACTGGGCCAGCACCCCACCCCAGCCAGCACCCCACCCCAGCCCAGCCAGCGGCA
>NZ_JALDSX010000058.1 GCF_022748595.1 Brevibacterium sp. ZH18
GAGATACGACAAGCTCGCCATCACCTATCGAGCGGCCGTCGTGATCAGCGCGATCCTGACATGGCTCCGCCAATAAAGGAGACATGCCCTAGTCCTGCACCCACCTGTCGGCCCAAGCACGAGCGCCGTTCATCATCAGCCCCACGTCGGCACCGACGAGGACGAACGAGGCACCGGCATCGAGGTACTTCTGGGCCTGCTGCGGGTCGAAGGCATTGACGCCGAAGAGCTTGCCTGCGGCTTTGACAGCGTCGAATGTCCGCAGCACCGCATCGGTGACATCGGGATGCGTCTGCTGCCCGAGGAGCCCCATCGATGCGGCGAGGTCCGAGGGCCCGACGAATACCGCGTCGACACCGTCGACCGCAGCGATCTCGGCCGCGTTGTCGACAGCCGTGGCCGACTCGATCTGGATCGTCAGGGACACGAGATCCGCGGCCCTGCCCAGGTAGTCCGGGACGCCATTCCACCGAGATGCCCGGGCCAGGGCCGACCCCACCCCGCGTACACCGCGAGGCGGGTAATGCACGGAACGCACGGCCGCCTCGGCGTCGGTAGGGGTATCGACCATCGGGACCAGCAAGTTCTGCGCACCGAGGTCGAGGAACTGCTTGATGAGCACCTGATCGTTGACCGGCACCCGCACGACGGGCGTCGCGGGGTATCCGTTCATGGCGCGCAGCAGACTGGTCGTGGTTTCAAGGCCGATGGGCGAATGCTCGGCGTCGATGAGCACCCACTGCATCCCGGAGGCCGCAGCGATCTCCGCGGCGACCGGCGAGCCGGAGCAGACCCACATGCCGGCCAGGTGTTCTCCCTCGCCCAGCCCGCGCACGCGCTGAGTGAAGGTCGGCGGCAGATCTACTCGAAACGGCATGTGATGACTCCCAGATCTCCGTAGTCGGCGTGGACGGTGTCGCCCGGGCTGACCCACATCGGGCGGGTGAACGAACCCGCCAGAACGGTCTCGCCAGCCTTGAGGACGTCACCGTGCTCGGCCAGCTTGTTGGCCAGCCACACGATTCCGCGAGCCGGGTGGTCGAGCACAGCGGCTGCCAAGCCGGAATCCTCGACGGATTCGTTGCGATAGAGCAGCGCACCCACTCGACGCAGGTCGACGGCGTCGGCGGCAACCGGACGACCGCCGAGGACCATGGCCCCCAGCGCGGCGTTGTCCGAGATGGTGTCGACGATGGTGCGCCCCTCCATCTCGATCCGCGAGGACAGCACCTCGAGTGCTGGCACCACGTACTCGGTGGCGCGGAGGACGTCGATGAGAGTGACGTCGGGACCGCGCAGCTCGTCCTTGAGGACGAACGCCAACTCGACCTCGACCCTCACACCCGAATACTGCGAATGGTCGATGACCGACCCGGTGTCATAGACCTGGTCGGCGAAGATCACGCCGTAGTCCGGCTCGCTGATCCCTGTCGCCTGCTGCATCGGTTTGGACGTCAGCCCGATCTTGTGGCCGAACAGCTTCCGTCCGGCAGCCTCGCCTCGGCGCCGCCATTCGTTCTGCACGGCGTAGGAGTCCTCGACGGTCATGTCGGGGTACTTCGCCGTGAGCCGGCCGATCTTCGTCCGGTCCTTCTCGGCCTGTGCCAGATCGTCGGCTATCGCCGTGATCGTCGTGTCGTCGAGCATGTGCGTCTCCTCAGAGCTGGTGGCCCAGTTTGAACTCGTCTTCACCGTCATCGACGCCAGAGTGCTCGCCGAATGTGGTCGTGGCATCCTCACGACGCGTGTAGGAGAATCCGTCGGCGCCGATCGTCACGTCCATCTCCGAATCGTCGGTGCGCTGGACGAGTGTGACCGGATTGCCGTCGAGGTCGAGCACCATCGAGGCATCCGTGTACCAGGACGGGACGACCGGGTTGCCCCACCAGTCGCGGCGCTGATTGTCGTGAACGTCCCAGGTCACGCGCGGGTTGTCCGGGTCGCCGGTGTAGTAGTCCTGCGTGTAGATCTCGATCCGGTGACCATCGGGGTCGCGCAGATAGAGATAGAACGCGTTCGAAACTCCGTGTCGGCCCGGGCCGCGTTCGATCGTGTCGGACAGGCGCAGTGCTCCGAGCTTGTCGCAGATCGCGAGGATGTTGTGCTTCTCGTGGGTGGCGAAGGCGACGTGGTGCATACGCGGTCCGTCTCCACCGGTCATCGCCGTGTCGTGGACGGTCGACTTGCGACGCATCCACGAGGCGTAGACGGTTCCCTCGGCATCCTGGATGTCCTCGGTGACCCGGAAGCCCAGGTTCTCCATGTAGTCCACAGCCCTCGGCACATCAGGGGTGACCTGGTTGAAGTGGTCGAGCCGGACCAGGGCTCCCGGCGAATAGAGGTCGTAGCGCCAGGCCAGTCGCTCGACGTGCTCGACGTCGTAGAAGAACTCGTACGGGAAACCCAGCGGGTCCTGCACGCGCACCGAGTCGCCGATGCCTTTGACGAAGCCATCCTTGCTGCGTTTGACGGGGCAGCCCAGCTCACGGAAGTAGGCCTCGGCGGCGTCGACGTCTTCAGGACTGCGCACACGGTAGGAGAATGCGGCAACCGCTGCGACAGGACCTTCGCGCAGCACAAGATTGTGATGGATGAACTCCTCCATCGAGCGCAGGTACACGCTCGTCTCGTCCTCCTCGGTGACCTGCAGGTCGAGGACGTCGACATAGAAGTCCCGGGACTTCTTGAGATCGGTGACGATGATCTCCATGTAGGCACAGCGGACGATGTCCGGTGCCGGAACGGTTGGGACAGGGACTGTTTGGGACATGTGTTTTCCTCTCACTGCTTCCCGAAGACCGGATTGTGAACCTCGCCGAGGTTGATGTGCACGGACTGCTGTTCCGTGTAGAAATCGATCGACCGGTAGCCGCCCTCGTGTCCGAGGCCAGAGGCCTTGACACCGCCGAATGGGGTCCGCAGGTCACGGACGTTGTTCGAGTTCAGCCACACCATTCCGGATTCGACGGCCTGCGAGAAGTTGTGGGCGCGCTTGAGGTCGGAAGTCCAGATGTAGGCCGCGAGGCCGTACTTCGTGTTGTTGGCCAGCTGCAGCGCCTCTTCATCGGATTTGAACGGAGTGATCGCGACAACGGGTCCGAAGATCTCCTCCTGGAAGATCCGTGCGTCGGGGGTGACGTCGGCGAACACGGTCGGCTCGACGAAGTTTCCTGTCTCGAATCCTTCGGGACGTCCACCGCCGGCGACGAGGCGAGCCTCTTCCTTGCCGATTTCGACGTAGGACATGACCTTGTCATAGTGCTCGGGATGGACCAGTGCGGCCACCTCAGTGCTGGGATCCGAGGGCAGACCCACCTTCACGCGCTTGGCCTGGGCGGCGTAGCGTTCGACAAACTCGTCGTAGATCGACTCTTCGACGAGGATGCGCGAACCGGCGGTGCAGCGTTCGCCGTTGAGGGAGAATACGCCGAAGATTGTGGCGTTGATCGCGGCGTCGAGGTCCGCATCGGCGAAGACAACGGCCGGTGACTTTCCGCCGAGCTCCATCGATAGGCCCTTGAGCCAAGGAGCGGCGTTGGCGAAGATCGTCTGACCCGTGCTCGATTCGCCAGTGAAGGAGATGAGGGGGACGTCAGGGTGCTTGACCAGGGAGTCTCCGGCATAGCCCTCTTCGCCGAAGCCGTTGACCATGTTGAACACGCCCCGGGGAAGGCCTGCCTCTTCGAAGATCCCGGGCCACAGTGAGGCTGAGAGCGGAGTGAACTCGGCCGGTTTGAGCACGACCGAGTTGCCGGTCGCAATCGCCGGGCCGAGCTTCCATGACTCAAGCATGAACGGGGTGTTCCACGGGGTGATGAGCCCGGCGACGCCGATGGGCTTGCGATTGACATAGTTAGCCTGGCGACCGGGCACCTTAAACGCGTCATCGACCTGGGCGACGATGAGGTCGGCGAAGAACCGGAAGTTCTCCGCGGCGCGGTTGGCCTGACCCTTCGCCTGGGTGATCGGCAGACCCGAGTCATAGGACTCCATCGCTGCGAGCTCGTCGCCGCGAGTCTCGACGATATCGGCGATCCTGTTAAGGACGCGGGCACGCTCACGCGGCAGCATCGTCGGCCATGGGCCTTCGTCGAAGGCCTTCTTCGCCGAGGCGACTGCCCGGTCGATGTCGGCCTTCTTCCCGGAGGCGGCCTTGATGTACGGCTCGTTGGTCACCGGGTTGATGACGTCGAACTCCTCGCCGTCGAGCGAGTCGACGAACTGTCCGTCGATGTAGTGGCGGATCTTCTCGGGCAGACCGGCAGGAGCTGTGGTGACATCGGTCATGACATGTCCTCTTCTCTCTGGGTGGTTGCTTAGGCTGTTGCGGTTGGTGTGGCTGCTGGGCTCTTGGACTGAGCCTCTTGGTATCTGCGCAGGGTCGCCGACCGGTGGCTGCGCACGACGCGTTCGATCTCCTCCGCCGAGGCGCGGGCCCGGATGAGTGCGACGATGCGGGCATGCTCGTCGACGGACCCTCCAGCCCGGTCGGGCACGAAGGAGAATGTCGAGTTCCGCAGGTGCGCCAGACGGTCCCACTCGACGGTGACCAAGGAGTGCAGCCGCTCGTTGGGGCAGCGCCGGAACAGCGCAGCATGGAATTCGTGGTTGAGGCGGGTGAACTCCGTCGGATCGAAGTTCGTCAGCAGTGCCCGCATGCGCTCGTTGATCGCCTCTGCTTCGTCAAGGTCCTCGTCGCTGAGGAACTCCAGAGCCTGCGCTGTCGCTGCCCCCTCGAGGATCGCGACGGCTTCCATCGACTGCACGTAGGAACTCTGGTCGACCATCGCCACCCGCGCCCCGACGTTGCGTTCGAAGGTCACGAGCCCGTCGGCTTCGAGCCGGCGGATGGCCTCACGGACCGGGACGACCGAGGTGTCGAACTCCACCGCGATCTGCGCAAGCACGAGCTTATGTCCGGGCTCATAGGTCTGATCGGCGATGCGCTCGCGGATCCACCGGTACGCGGACTCGGCCTTGCTCAGCGAGGCCGCCGGGGATGTGGCTATTTCAGCCGTCGTCTCGTCGGCTGACTTGGCGGTCTTCATCGCGCGGCCTTCCAGGCTTCGAACTTCTCTTTCCACTCACCCTTGGGCGGGAACAGGCCTTCGATCGGATTGCCGGCAGCGACCTGCTCGGCCACCCAACCGTCTTCGATCTCCTTGGCCAGCGCTGCGTCGACGACTTCTTCGGCGAGATCGCGCGGGATCACGACGACTCCATCGTCGTCTCCGACGATCACATCGCCGGGCAGGACTGTGACGTTTCCGCAGGCGACGGCCACATCGGATTCCCACGGCACATGCTTGCGCCCGAGGACTGCCGGGTTCTTCGCGGTCGCGAACACCGGCAGGATTCCGGCTACCTCGGCGGAGTCCCGGACTCCCCCGTCGGTGACGACACCGGCGGCTCCCTGCGCCTTCGCCCGCAGAGCGAGCACGTCGCCGAGCGTCCCCGACCCGGATTCGCCGCGCGCCTCGATGACGATGACTTCGCCGTTCTGCAGAGAGTCGAATGCTCGCTTCTGCGCGTTGTAGCCCCCGCCGTGGGACTTGAAGAGGTCCTCACGGTTGGGCACGAAGCGCAGTGTCTTCGCGGTGCCGACGACCTTGGTGCCGGGCACCAGGGCCGAGACACCGTCGATGACGACGTTGTTGAGTCCGCGCGAACGCAGCTGAGCCGACAGGCCGGCGGTAGGAGCCTCGCCCAGCTTCTCGCGCAGCTTTGCGCTCAGGGGCTGGGATGCTGGCCGTGCGGCGTCGTTCTGGTTGTCAGCGTTCTGCGGTGCCAGGCCGGCGGCTTCGCGGGATCCCCAGGCATCGATCTGCAGGGCTTCGTCAACGGCAGGAACACTGCCGAGCGATTCGTCGAAGTCGCCGCGACCCTCGATGACTGGTGTGACGAGGCGGCCCGAGCTCAGTTCAGCTCCCGTGCTCGCCGAGGTGGTCGTGACCTCGACCTCGACCGTGTCCCCGGGGACGACGACGGACGAGCCCTTCGGGGTGCCGGTGAGGACGACGTCACCGGGCTCGAGGGTGAAGTGCTGGCTGAGATCGGCGACGATCCGCGGCAGCGAGAAGATGAGCTGCTGTGCGCTCGATCCGTCGTCCTGGACGAGCTCCCCGTTGACCCAGGTGCGCAGGCGCAGGGACTGCGGATCCACCTCGGCGGCGGGAATGATCTCGGGGCCCAGCGGCGTGTAGCCGTCGCGGCTCTTTGAACGGACGTTGGAGCCCTTGTCCGGAGCTTTCATGTCGTAGAGACCGAAATCGTTGGCCCCGGTCACGCCCTCAACATGGGTCCAGGCGTCCTCCTCGGAGACGTAGCGCGCCTGCCTGCCGATGACGACCGCGATCTCACCCTCGAAGGCGAGCAGCGAAGTTCCGGCCGGGCGTTCGATCGCATCTCCCGACGCCGCCAGCGAGCTGGTGGCTTTGAGGAAGTAAGACGGCTGTGCGGGCCGCTTGCCGCGCTGAGCAGCACGGGACTCATATGCCACGTGGACGGCGATGACCTTGCCCGGAGTGACAGGAATTCCAGCTGGAGTCGACATCGACCTCACACCTCACTTTGATTGGATTCTCTCAGAATCGTATATGATGCGGCGTTGGGGAACAAGGGCCCGCATCACAGTCTTCGGCGCGAAAGCACTGGCATCGGCACCGCCGCACCCGCACCCGCACCCGTACCTGCACCAGAACCCGGACCGACAGCAGTGCAGCCGGCGACAACAGACATAGGAGTCACGGTGCGTCAGACGCGCCACCCAAGGGCAGACGGCGTTCACCACCGTCGGCATCGGCTTCCTGCCGACGGACGATTCGATCATCGTCTCCTTGCCCTTCCCGTCCAGAGTGAGATTCGCGGCTGCCCCGGCCTCCTACGCGATCGGTTCGATCGCCGGCGAAGCCTTCGCCCTCGCGATCACGAAGGCACTGGTCGCATCCACGGGAACGACCACCTCGGCGGCCCTCTACCCGGCTGGAGCGACTGCGATCATGCTGGCCCCGGCCGCACAGAAGCGCGGTCCGTGAGTCCGATCATCGGCACCCGCTCGGGGTCAGCCGCGTCAACACATGATCTGTGCGGCAAGTCACTCACTCGATGGAAGATCGTATATGAACTGATAGTATTTAGTAATCACGAGGACGTGTGACAAACCGGAGGTTGACATGCATTTTCATCAGCACGGCTATGTGTCCGCTGATCCGCGGATCGAAGCGGCCGCAGGCTACGGGATCGATCGCCCAGAGGAACTGCCCGACGAGGTCGATGTCCTCATCGTCGGCAGCGGCCCTGCAGGCATGATCGCCGCGGCACAGCTCTCCCAGTACCCGGAGGTCAACACCCGTTTGATCGAGAAGCGCGACTCTCGGCTCGTCATCGGGCAAGCCGATGGCATCCAGGCACGGTCGGTGGAGACCTTCCAGGCATTCGGATTCGCCGAGGAGATCATGCGCGAGGGCTATCACATCGTCGATATGGCTTTTTGGAATCCGGACCCGAAGAACCCCGAGCACATTATCCGCACCGGTCGGCCGAAGGACGATGAGGCCGGAATCAGCGAGTTCCCGCACCTCATCGTCAACCAGGCACGAGTCCTGGACTACTTCGCGCAGTTCGCCAAGCAGTCCCCCGCTCGGATCACCCCCGACTACGGCATCGAGTTCGTCGATCTGCAGGTCGCCGAGGTGGGCGTTGGCTCCGGAACCTCCGGCTCAGCCGATTCCGATCATCCCGTCACGGTCACGGTCCGCTACACCGCCGGCGAGCGCGCCGGTGAGGAGCGCACCATCCGCGCCGGCTATGTCATCGGCTGCGACGGCGCCCGCTCGGGCGTGCGCAAGTCGATCGGCCGGACGATGACCGGCGACCAGGCCAACCACGCATGGGGCGTCATGGACGTGCTTGCGAACTCAGACTTCCCCGACATCCGCACGAAGTGCGCGATCTCCTCGAAACACGGCAACATCCTCCACATTCCTCGCGAGGGCGGCCATCTGTTCCGTATGTACGTCGACCTAGGAGAGGTCCCCGCAGACGATGCACGCAAGGTGCGGGAAACGAGCGTCGACGACATCATCGCCCGGGCCAACGCGATCATCAGCCCCTACAGCATCGACGTGAAGAACGTCGCTTGGCACAGCGTCTACGAAGTTGGGCACCGACTCACGGATGCCTTCGACGACACCGACGACACGACACCGGGTTCGCCGAGCCCGCGCGTGTTCATCACCGGCGATGCCTGCCACACACACTCGGCGAAGGCCGGTCAGGGCATGAACGTCTCCATGCAGGACGGCTTCAACATCTCGTGGAAGCTCGGTCAGGTGCTGTCAGGACGGTCATCACACGAACTGCTGCGCACCTATTCCGCCGAGCGCCAAGTTGCCGCGAAGAACCTCATCGACTTCGACAAGGAATGGTCGACTTTGATGGCGACTCCGCAGGAAGACCTGCCGGACGAGACTTATCTGCAGGACTTCTACGTCAAGACTGCCGAGTTCCCCGCCGGGTTCATGACCGAGTACGCGGAATCGATGATCACCACAGCCCCCCGTCATCAGGAGCTGGCCAGCGGATTCCCTGTGGGCAAGAGGTTCAAGTCGGCGCGAGTCCAACGCACCTGCGACTCCAATTTCGTTCATCTGGGTCATGAAGCCAGGGCCGACGGCCGCTGGCGCATCTACGTCTTCGCCGATGGGGCGGCGCCGACGGTCGGTGGAGGCAGGACGAGTTCGACTGGCAAGACGGGAGCGCCCGGACCTGATACGTCGAAGGTCACGCAGCTGGCCGAATGGCTCGAATTCGATCCGGCCTCGCCTCTGGTCAGGTATCGCCGCGAGGGCGAGGACCTCGATGCACTCGTCGAGCTCAGCGTCGTCTACCAGCAGGAGCACACGGAGTTCTCGTTCCCCGACGTCCCGACAGTCTTCCGCCCGCACGTGGGCGAGTTCGATCTCGAATACGTAGAGAAGATCTTCGCGACTCTGCCCGATGAGGACATCTTCGAGGAGCGCGGAATCAGCCGTGACGGTGCCGTGGTCGTCGTTCGACCTGACCAGTACGTCTCGGGCATCTTCCCGTTGGACGCTCACGATGAGATCAGCGAATTCTTCGAAGGAGTATTCCTCTCCGAGAAGTGATGCGCCTTCAGCGATGAAGTCAGTGCCCTCAGCCTTCTGGGTCAGCCCAGCCTGAGGGCACTCCTGTGTCGGCATCGCTCGGTGTGAAAGGGTGCTGTGGCTAGGGGCGCTGTGCCTGGGTGTGCTGCGGCGACGATCGTTTCAGCGCCGACGACGGCACCCACCGATCAATCCGCAGATTCCAGCAGCGATCAGCGCACAGCTGCCCAACGCCCAGAAGATCGATCCGGGTGCGGGGTAGCCGACTGCCATTCCACCAGTCGGGCGCCCCTGCTCATCCTGACCGTCCCACATGAGAATCGGAGGGTCCAACACCATCGCCAGCAGAAACACGATCAGGGCCACGCCTACGACGAAAGTCACCACCGACCAAGTCCTGAGAGGGTTGAACATCCACGCAGTCATGGCACAGGCCCCGATAAGGCCCCAGACGAGCAGGAACTCTGCCATCAGGTTCTGCCCCGAGAGCGGAAGCTCGCCCAAGGAGGTATAGACGATTCCCGGTCCGGTCGTCGTTCTGCTGTCGAGGAACGGCACCCAGATCATCACCGCCCACGCCGCAATCGCCGCCAATGGGAGCAGCCGGGCGAATATCGTCATCCGGTCCACAGGCAGTCTGCGGCCGGGACGCACGCTTGTCTGCCGCCCAGCGCCTGAACTCGTCTGCTGCCCCTCGGTCTCCATGCCACTCAGTCTCCGTCGCCCACGTGTGTCAGAGATGACGGGCATGTTCCAGATCCGACACGCGCTGCCTGCCCCGCATCAGCCGGCACGGCAGAGAGCGTCATGCAGACTCGCTTCGACACAGCTGTCCTTTGGAGTCTCCCCAACCGGCCTTTTGGGACCGCTGCTCCTTTGCCGCTGTCGCTGCGGTGGACGAAACGTCTCTGAGCGTTCGCCGTATCTGGCCGGCAAAGTCGGTGGAAGCGGAATGCACACGACCAGTTCCACGAACTCAGCGTCAGGTGTCCACTCGGGCTCGGGCAGATTCTCTTGCACAACCTCCGCGCGTTGCACTGCTGCGTGCTGGCGCGCTTCCGCTTCGGTGATCGGGAGGAAATCAAGCTCAACCTCCCGCTGCGCGGAGATCTCTGCGGCCTGGTCCCCAGGCGATTCCACCTCGAAGCTGTCAGGCTCACCCTCCTGGTCAACTTCCTGCTTCGGCGGAGACTTTGTTCGATCCGACGTCTTCGGTGCCAGCAGCCCTGCAAACTTCTGCCTCCACTCGGAGGCAACACCGCCACCCGCTGAATCTCTTGCGGCTCGTTCTTCGGGACTATCGGCCTCAGCTGCAGTAGCCTGTCCGGAATCGGGTGGATCGTCGACGAATGGGCGTCGTGGATATTTCATCCGTCTGACGAACGGGCCAGTCGTCACTCCGTGCTCTTGGCCGCTGGGTGTGATGACGTTCAGCCCTTCCGCCGTGGCCTTGTGAGTCCAGCCCGGATGTTCCTTCGCGTAGTTGCAGGCGGCACACAGCCCTGACCCGTTCTCCCACGATGTTTCGCCACCCGTGGCATAGCTGTCGGCATGATCGGCGTGCTTGATCCGAGCATCGCACCACGGCGTTCTGCACAGATCATCGCGAAACACGACCATCTGCCGTAGTCGTCCGGTGAAGGCACGACCGCGGGACTCCGCTCCCACCAACTGACCGTCGGTGACACGGGTGAACATCCGGCGGATGAAGATCTCAGCCTCATTGCAGGCGAGGAAGCTCCTGGCCGTCTTCGCCGGCAGCGGTCCGAACCCCGGCATCCACGCCGGCACCATTCCGTCGGCGAACAGAGACTCCGCTTCGATGACAACGTGGACTTCGGTCGGCACTGCTGTGGCCGATGTCTGACCAGTCAGCCGCTCGACACAGGTGTCAGCCATGAGCTGACTGTGCCGACGACCGTCTGCGTCGCCGGCAGCCAGCGCCGAATCTGCCGCAGCCTTCAGCCCTTCATAGGCCGCGAGCGCCTGCTCAAGGGGAAGTATCGCAGAAACCCGGCCCATCCCGTCATCGAGCGGAGTCATCGTCACCCGTCGACTGGCGATCGCCTTCTCTGCTCGCTCAGCGGCCACCTCGGCGTTCATCTCCATCGCCAACGATCGCACCTCGGTGCGCAGACTGCGCAGACCAACGGGCCCCAGGCTCATCTTCATACGCGTATCGACCTTTCCCCGGTCGACGACATCGAGCGTCGACGTCTCGTCGACCATGATGCGTGCTTTGTCCTCGGAGATCTCACCGGAGGCGAGCGCCTTGAAGGTATTCGGCAGCTGAGTCACGATCGCACGGGAATTCGCCAGAAACTTCCGACCGGCCCCGGGCGAGACCTTCTTTGCCAGTGCCACCTCTTCGCCCGCACGCACGCCACGTTCACGGGCGGGCACGTCGTTGAGCGCGTCTCGCCGGGCACGCAGCGTTTCGAACGTCACAGCCTCTCGCGACTGTGCCGAGGCGACCGTCGATCTCAGGCTTTCAAACGCAGTGATCCGAGCGAGCGTGGAGAGCTCCGTCGTTGCAGGCTCACACTCGCGCAGCATTCGGGCGAAGCGATCGATCTCATCGAGCAGATCGAGCTCCGTCAGCGGAGTGGGGACGTCCTGAGTGTCCATGTGAAGACACTACAAGTCAGTACTGACACCAGAACTTGAGACAGGCAGTTCTCTTACTCGGCCTGTCCCTCTATCCGAGCGCGGTCGACGAGATCCCTATCGGAGGTCCCGCTGGATACGGTTGAGCACCATGTCCATAGCCACGATGTTGTGCCCGCCATCAGGAATGATGATGTCCGCGTTGCGCATCGAAGGCTCGACGTAGAGTTCGTGCATCGGCTTCACCGTCCCCAGGTACTGGTCCTCGACGGACTGCAGGGTCCGTCCGCGTTCGACGACATCGCGTTTGATCCGTCGGAGCAACCGGACATCGGCGTCCGTGTCGACGAACAGTTTGATGTCGAGCAGATTGCAGATCCGCGGTTCGGCGAAGATGAGGATGCCCTCGACGATGATCACGGGCGAGGGTTCGACGAGCGTCGTGCGATCGCTGCGGTTGTGGATCGAGAAGTCGTAGACCGGGCTCTCGACCGATTTCGACGCCCGCAGGGCCGTGAGGTGCTCGACGAAGAGGTCGTTGTCGAAGGCGTCGAGGTCGTCGTAATTGACCCTCTCGCGCTCTTCGTAGGTCAGCTCGTCCCGCCGCTTGTAGTAGTTGTCGTGGAACAGCACCGAGGGCGGGCCCGCGCACTTCTCCAACAGTGCCTGGGTCAGAGTCGTCTTCCCGCTGCCGGTGCCGCCGGCCACTCCCACAATCAAGGTCTCCACGGTTCAACTATCCCTTTCGGCTTCGACTTTCCCCAAATCTATACCAGCCGTCCCGCGCCGAGGTGGTCCACCGGGCCGTCATCCGCTAAGTCAATCGGGGCGCCGGTTCGGCTGGGTCGCTGAGTCAGCTGGGTCGTCAAGTCAGCTGGGTCGTCAAGTCAGTTGGGCCGTCGAGTCAGCTGGGTCCACAGCTCTTGGTCGAACCGCCGTCGGGCGAAGAGACCGGCCATGTGCCGCACCGCATTGTCGACCTTCCCCCGCCAGGCTACGATCGCACTCTCCGCATCCCCGCGAGACAGAGCTCGCAGCATCACTCGGTCGTCGCTGAGGATGCGGTCGCTGGCGGGCGAGTAGTCGAGCTGCAGCACGGAGATGAATAGCCGCAGACGCAAAGTCAGTGACTCGAACGACCGCGCACTCTGCCGCAGCCCTGAGGCTCGGGCGAGCTCCTGTTGGAAGTGGAGGTCGGCATCCTCGACGTCGACGCCGCTCTTCGTTGCGGCCGCGGCTTCCACCTGGCGAAGCGCTATCTGGACCGGAACGAAATACCGCTTCGGCTGTAGGGCCAGCGACCTCAGAAGGATTTCGCCCACAGCCATGCGACCTGCATACAGGTCGAGGACGTCGACGGTCGTGATGAGCGGGATCCTTGCGCCTCCGCGGGAACCGTCGAGGAGCTTGTCGTCGACCATCCTGCGCAGGGCCGCATCCACCGAGGCCCGAGGCACCTGCATGCGGCGCGAGAGAAGCAGCGGGCTGATCCGGTCACCGGGTTGGTAGCCGGAGTCGATGATCTCTTCGCGCAGGGCGATCGCGAGGTGTTCTGTGATGGACCTCGTCTCCTTCGGCAACCACGAAGAGATCTCCATTGAGTCAGAAGAAATGGAACTTCTCGGAGCTTCACCCGGACTCTCCCTATGCCACAGCACGCCCTCAAACCCGTGCCTGACTCGAGCTGCGACAAGGTCGAGAAGAGAACCGGGGATGTCATGGCACCGCGCCAGAGCGAGCTTGGCCGCGCCGACGAAATCTGCGAACTCCGAATGGATGACGATGCCGTCGGCCTTCGGGAGTGCGCTCGTCTCCCCGAGCGGGTCGAATACGACGAAGTGCTCGCCCTCCACTCCTGCCCGAAGCAGGTCGAGCATCGTCGCCGCCTCGGTCTGCCGATGCTCGCTGCCGAAGCGCTGACGCCAGTGCTGGATGCCGGCCGAGCGCACCGCCGCGACGAGGCCGGCGATGCGGCGCTGGACGCGACGCGCAGAGACGACGCTGCCACCCGCCTCGACTGCGCCGCCGTCACCATCACTGTCCTCGACAGCGTCGGCGGCAGTAGCAGAGGCAGCAGCAGAGGCAGAGGTAGGGGCGACCGAACGAATGCCGATCACGAGCAGAGGGAACCCGCTTGCGACGACGGTCAGCTCATCATTGCCCCGCACCTGCTCGCGGGGCACCGTCATCTCACGCACGGCACGCGAGACGATGCTCTGACTCAGCCCGGTCGCCTCGGCAAGCGCTCGGGTCGAATAGTCCCTCCCGGAGATCCTCGCTCCGGCCGATCCCACAAGCGCCTCGACCACCTGATTGGCCGTGGTCTGGATCGACGGGCGGCCGCTGCGCGGGCGATCCTCGAGGTCCGCCCTCGACATCCACCGACGCAGACTCGACGAGGACACGGCGAACTCAGCGGCCACCTCGGCGATGGATGACACAGCGGTCGCGGCAACTGCGTCGCGTCGCATCTGAGCGGAAT
The DNA here is from genome assembly GCF_022748595.1 of Brevibacterium sp. ZH18. GTDB lineage: Bacteria > Actinomycetota > Actinomycetes > Actinomycetales > Brevibacteriaceae > Brevibacterium. The sequence goes on from NZ_JALDSX010000058.1 coordinate 14,215, forward strand.
ACATCACACTATTCTATTACTTCTGACTCAAATATGTCAGTGATCCTAAGCGAGTCCTTATGCTCCGGAACCTACCGGAGCATACTGGGGGCTAATCACCCTCCGACGATCAATGACGACGCGGAACAACGGCGACCAGCCAACCCGGCCAGCTCCCCTTCGAGCCGTCCAACAGAAAAGGAACGAACAGTTGCTGCACACCGACACGGATCTTGACACCCTCACCAGCCGCTCCATCGACACGGTCCGCAGATGGCTGCGCGTGGCGACGACGAAGACCGCTGCGAAGAACCCCGCCGCCGAGCGTCTCTCCGCAGTCCTCTCGGACCCCAATGGGCTGGACTTCACCGTCGGATTCGTCGACCGGGTCGTGCGCACCGATGACGTCCACGCCGCTGCCGATGCTCTCGCGGAGGTGGGCAAGCTCGCTCCCGAGACGATGTCCGCCCTCGACCGCGCGCAGATCAAGACCGGTGCCGCTCTGGCCCGTGCGCTCCCCCAGGTCGTCGTCCCCGCGGCCAGAACCCGCCTGCGCCAGATGGTCGGACACATGGTCGTCGATGCTCGCGACAAGCAGTTCGGCAAAGCCGTCTCGACGCTGACCGCCGGTGGGCACCGCCTCAATATCAACCTCCTCGGCGAGGCCGTCCTCGGCGACGCCGAAGCCGATCACCACCTCGAAGAAACCCATCGTCTGCTGGCTCGTGAGGATGTCGACTACGTCTCGGTCAAGGTCTCCTCGGTCGCTTCGCAGATCTCCATGTGGGCCTTCGACGACACCGTCGACTACGTCGTGGAACGGCTGCGGCCCCTCTACCAGCAGGCGGCGAAAGCACCCACCGGCGCGAAGTTCGTCAACCTGGACATGGAGGAATACCAGGACCTCGAACTCACCATTGCCGTGTTCATGCGCCTGCTCTCCGAGCCGGAGTTCAAGGACCTCGAGGCGGGCATCGTCATCCAGGCCTACCAGCCCGACGCGCTGGGCGCCGTCCAGCGTCTGAGCGAATTCGCGGCCGAGCGTGTGGCCAACGGCGGCGTCGGCCTCAAGGTCCGCCTCGTCAAGGGAGCGAACCTCGCACTCGAGACGGTCCACGCGGAGATCGCCGGCTGGCCGGCGACCACCTGCGATTCGAAGCAGTCCACCGACGCAAACTACAAGCGCGTCCTCCACTGGCTGTTCACACCAGAGCGGATGAAGGGCCTGCGCATCGGCGTCGCCGGCCACAACCTCTTCGACATCGCTTTCGCCCACCACCTGTCCGCCGATTGTCAGGTCACGGGCCGCGTTGAGTTCGAGATGCTCCAGGGCATGGCCTCAGAGCAGGCCGCCGCCGTGACCGAGGACGTCGGCGACCTTCTCCTCTATGTTCCGGCCGTGCATCCGAAGGAGTTCGACGTCGCAATCTCCTACCTCGTGCGCCGGCTCGAGGAGAACTCGGCATCCGAGAACTTCATGTCCGGCATCTTCGACCTCGCCAACGGCAATGAGGTCTTCGAACGCGAGGCCGGTCGCTTCGAAGCAGCCGTCAAGCAGCTCGAAGACATCCTCGCTGTCGATGGGGAATCCGCGCCCGCTCCGAATCGGACTCAGGATCGTTCGACTGAAGAGGATGTCGCCGGTCCAGTACCGGACCAGTTCTTCAACGAACCGGACACCGACCCGTCTCTGCCGGCGAACCAGAAGTGGATCAAGGACACCATCGCCGAGGCGACCGCCCCCGGATACCTCGACGACCGTCCGAAGACGCCGAAGGTCGAATCCGCTGCGGCCCTCGACGACATGATCGCAAAGGGCCGTACGGCCGCCGAGTCCTGGCGCGAGTTGGGCGCTGCCCGTCGTGGGGAGATCCTTCACCGCGCCGCCGAGGTCTTCGCCGCACGCCGCGGAGAGTTCCTTGCCGTCGAGGCCGCCGAAGTCGGCAAGATGCCGTCCCAGTCGGATCCCGAAGTCTCAGAGGCCATCGACTTCATCCGCTACTACGCGCACAACGCGCTGGAGCTGGAGCAGCTCGAGGGTGCGACCTTCACGCCTGATCAGATGGTCGTCGTCACTCCGCCGTGGAACTTCCCCATCGCCATTCCCACCGGCGGTACGGTCGCCGCGCTGGCTGCCGGATCCGCTGTCATCCACAAGCCGTCGAAGTCGACTCCGCACTGCTCGGCACTCATCGTCGACTGCCTGTGGGAGGCGGGTGTGCCGAAGGACGTCCTCCAGCTGTGCACTCCGGCCGACCGGGATCTCAGCCGTCACCTCGTCGCCCACCCGGACGTCGATCGGGTTATCCTCACCGGCGCTTCAGAGACTGCAGCCCTGTTCAAGTCGTTCCGCCCCGATCTGCACGTCAATGCGGAGACCTCGGGCAAGAACGCCCTGGTCATCACCCCGGCAGCCGACCGTGACCTGGCGGTCGCCGACCTTGTGCACTCGGCCTTCGGTCACGCCGGGCAGAAATGCTCGGCAGCCTCGTTGGCGATCATGGTCGGATCCACCTACGATTCCGAGCGCTACCGCCGTCAGCTCATCGACGCCGCCTCGTCGATGATCGTCGACTGGCCCACGAACCTCTCCGCCACGATGGGTCCGCTGACCGAAGACCCCTCCGACAAACTCGAACGCGCCCTGACCTCTCTCGAGCCGGGCGAATCCTGGCTGCTCGAACCCAAGCAGCTCGACGATACCGGGCGCCTCTGGAGTCCCGGCATCAAGGACGGCGTCAAACCGGGATCGTTCTTCCACCTCACCGAGGTCTTCGGCCCGGTGCTCGGCCTCATGCACGCCCGCGACCTCGACGAGGCGATCGAGTTCCAGAACGCCGTCGACTTCGGGCTCACCGGCGGCATCCACTCCCTCGACCCCGAGGAGGTGCGCACCTGGCTCGACCGCGTGCAGGTCGGCAACGCCTACGTCAACCGCGGAATCACCGGCGCGATCGTGCGCCGCCAGTCGTTCGGCGGCTGGAAGCAGTCATCCGTCGGGCTCGGTTCGAAGGCCGGTGGTCCGAACTACCTCATGCTCTTCGGCCACTACTCCGACGATCCCTCGAGTCTGCCGGGCGCCACTGACACGACACAGAACCTCGAGCTCGCGACAGCCGACGACGAGCGTTGGCTGGCCGCGGAGTTCGGTGCGGCCAAGGATCCCAGCGGACTGACCTCGGAGGCCAACATCTTCCGCTATCGCCCGCGTCCGGTCACCCTGCGCGTGACAGCCACGGCGTCGCTGTTCGACCTCGAACGCTCCCTGCATGCTGCGAAGTCCGTCGGCTCGACAGTTCAGCTCTCGGTCGCCGAGGATGTTCCCGCTCCCGTGAAGATCGCCGTCACGAATGCCTCAGTCGCAGCCCGCACCGAGTCCGCAGCGACGTTCGCCGAGATGGTCGGCGACGGGAAGTACGACGATTCCGTCGGAGCCCGGATCCGCGTCCTCGGCCATCAGGAGCCCGAGCTGCTGACCGCCACCGCACCACGTCCAGAGGTCGCGGTCATCGATGAGCCCGTGACCTCCTCGGGGCGGGTGGAGATGCGGTACTACGTGCAGGAGCAGGCTGTGTCGATGACACTGCACCGCTTCGGCAATCCCAGCCGCGATTTCCGCGACCTGGCGGCCGAGCTCAAGGCCTGAGCCAGGAGCCCCCGGTCTCCGCGATCTGTTCGCAGACAGAGAGGACCCGACCACGGCGGACTAGGACGACGATGTCCTCCGTGGTCGGGTGAAGCCTGTTCCGCTCCGGCCAGGGCCTGCCTCGTCTGATAGAGCAAGCCCGCTTGGCAGGTGAGCTTCTTGTATACGAGGCCGACGCCACTCCTCTGTGTCAGTGATCCGGGGTACAGTCAGTTCACACCGTATTCACATGATCGCCACCGAAGTCGACGTGTCGCCGGATAGTGTGCAGGAGATTGCGCCGATTCCGTGCGCGGTGCTCAGACCTCCCGAAAGGCTCACATGACAGTCTCCAAGACGGCCTCCTCATGCGCGGCGCTCAGCCTCGTCGCCGGCTTCGGCCTCGTCCTTCCGCTCGCTCCGGCCCATGCCGCCGACGCACCCCACATCAGCGAGATCGCCTACACGCTCGACACCGACTTCATCGAGATCGCAGCCGACACCGGCACAGACGTCTCGGGCTGGACCGTCGGATCCGTCACCCGCGGCGGCAGTGTCCAAGCTGAAGAGAACACGACGACCATTCCCGACGGCACGACCGTCGGCGACTCGGGCGCACTGGCTGTCGAGGTCCCCATCACGAACTCCGTGAAGTCGGGCTCCGCTGCCGACGGCGACTACGGTTCGAGCGCCTATGCCATCGACGATGACGGCGCACTCATCTCGTTCGCCCAGGTCGGCGGAGTTGTCGACGGCAAGGGCGTGACGGGGAAGTCGAACAAGAACACCCCCGAGGCTGTTGTCGGCCAGGACGCGGAACCCACCGGTGCGACCGCCTCGGGCGGAGAGTCGATCCAGCTCATCGGCGGAGCGTGGAAGTCCGCAGCCCCGACCCCAGATGCGCTTCCCGGCGACGATGGTGACGGCGGAGACGGCGGCGACGAGCCGACACCTGAGGATCTCACTCCAATCGCCGACATCCAGGGAACCGGGGATGAGAGCCCTCTGGCGGGCACAACCGTCAAGACGCGCGGCGTCGTGACCGCTTCCTATCCGACCGGCGGGCTCAACGGCTACTTCGTGCAGACCCCGGGCACCGGCGGTGCCGACGACGAAACCCCCGGAGCATCGGACGGCGTGTTCGTCTACTCCCCCGACACCGTCGCCGACGTCAACATCGGCGACTACGTCGAGCTCACCGGCTCGGTCTCCGAACGCTATGGACAGACTCAGATCTCCGTCTCCGCGAAGGGGCTCACCCCCGTGGATGAGGCCGCCGAGGCGGTCAAGCCGGTCGACGACGAATTCCCCCGCGACGCTGCTGAGCGTGAAGCCCTCGAAGGCATGCTTCTCCAGCCGGGCGGCGAGATGACGGTTGCCGACAACTACAACACGAACACCTACGGCGAGGTCGTCCTGGCCACCGGCAAGGGAACCCTGCTGCAGCCCACGGACGTCGAACGCCCCGGCACAGACGAGGCCAAGGCCATTGAGGCCGACAACCTCGAACGCGAGGTCATCCTCGACGACGGCGCCACCGTGAACTACCTCAAGAACGACCAGGACGTGCCGCTGCCCTACGTCTCGAACGACGCACCTGTACGCGTTGGGGCGAAGGCGACGATGACCTCACCGGTGGTCCTCGGCTTCGACCATGAGAAGTGGCGCTTCCAGCCGACGACGCGTCTGACCGGCGACAACGCCGATGCCGTGCAACCCACGCACTTCTCCGACACACGCACCGATGCGCCGGAAGCAGTCGGCGGTCAGATCAGCATGGCCAGCTTCAACGTCCTCAACTACTTCACGACGACCGGCGATCAGCTGGAGGGCTGCAGCTACTACGACGACCGCGAGGGCAACCACGTCACTGTCCGCAGCGGCTGCGATGCCCGCGGCGCGGCGAATGCCCAGAGCCTCAAGCGGCAGGAGACGAAGATCGTCACCGCGATCAACAAGCTCGACACCTCGGTGGTCTCACTCATGGAGATCGAGAACTCCGCAAAGTTCGGCGAAGACCGCGATGCCGCCCTGCAGACTCTCGTCACACGCCTGAACGAAGCGGCCGGAACCGAGAAGTGGGCTTTCGTCCCCTCCCCGGAGAAGCTGCCCGCTGATGAGGACGTCATTCGCACGGCGCTGATCTACCAACCTGCCGAGGTGGCTCCGCAGAACGAGTCCACGATCCTCGACGATCAGGCTGCGTTCTCGAACGCGCGCGAACCGCTGTCACAGGCCTTCGCTCCGAAGGACGAGTCCGGTGAGGTAGAAGCTGACAAGACCTTCGTGACGATCACGAACCACTTCAAGTCCAAGGGCTCCGGCGAAGGTCCGGGCAACGAGGACACCGGCGACGGGCAGGGGGCGTCGAACGCCGATCGTGTCAAGCAGGCGAAGGCTCTCGTCGGCTTCTCCGATGATCAGCAGAAGGCTGCCGACACCGACCTCGTCTACATGCTCGGCGACTTCAACTCCTACACGCAGGAAGATCCGATGCAGGTCTTCTACGACGCCGGGTTCAAGGACGTCGCAGCTGAGAAGACCGATAAGTCGACCTACGTCTACCAGGGGCGGACCGGAAGCCTCGACCATGTGCTCGCGCTCGACAGTTCAGGTGCTGCGGGGGCTCAGGCGGATGAGCCATCGAGTGCCTTCGACGCGATCACCGGTGCAGATGTCTGGAACATCAACTCGGTCGAAGCCCTGGCACTGGAGTACAGCCGCTTCAACTACAACATCAGCGACTTCTACGCTCCTGACCAGTTCCGTGCCTCGGACCATGACCCCGTTGTCGTCGGACTCTTCGACGCGGCCGATGATGGCGGCGATGCGGGTGCCAGTGAGAACAGCGGCTCGGACAGCGGCGGCAATGCCGACAACGGAGGCGACGAATCCTCGGCTGACGCTGATGGAACCGACAGCTCTAATGGAACCGACAGCGCAGGCGGCTCCGACAGCTCCGACGGTACCGACAGCGCAGGCGGAGGGACCGCCGGCAACGGCGCGAATTCGTCGAGCAGCTCGGACGGATCATCGTCTGCACGTGGTTCGTCAGACGGTGCCTCGAGCAATGCCGATGACAATGCCGGCTCGGGCAGCGATGCCGGCGGTCATCTGCCGCGCACCGGTATGGATCCGACGATGATCATGGCGATCGCGGGCGGGCTCATCCTCGCCGGTGGTGCATTCGTGGCTCTCGCGCGCCGTCGGCGCCTGGGTGGTCTGGGCGGCCGCCTCTAGGATCTCGTTGGTATGAGAGGGAGAAGTCTGC
>NZ_JALDSX010000059.1 GCF_022748595.1 Brevibacterium sp. ZH18
AGATACGACAAGCTCGCCATCACCTATCGAGCGGCCGTCGTGATCAGCGCGATCCTGACATGGCTCCGCCAATAAAGGAGACATGCCCTAGTCTCATCTGGACCAGAGGCATAGAGCGTCAGCTCATTCTGATCGTGAAGTTCTACTCGGGTATTGAGAGCTGTGGCGAAGACGTCAAGGGTTCGATCAGTTTCATTGGTATTCCTCAGCAGTTCGATCAAGTCGGTCGACGCGCGCAGTGCCGAATCCGCGGCAGCGACCTTCTTCTTGTAGTCCTGCAAGGTGGACTCGGAGTGAGAATTCAGACCCAGCTGTTCCAAACGTAATGACAGGTAGTGACCGATCGACTCGAGGAGCTGTAGATCTTGCGGGGACCATGCCCGCAGCTGCCGATGTGCGGCGTAAAGTACTCCGACGGGCACCTCTGCGGTCATGAGCGGAGTGACAACGACAGTAGCGATCTTCTCATTGTCGATCAGGCGTTTGGCGGGTACTCGGCGTGAGTCGTGCAGGTAGTTGCTGCTCTTCTGTGTGCGAGCAAGCGATGCGGCTCGTCCGCCGATCCCGTCGCCCACGGCCAGACACCAGTTACCAGACATCTCTGGCGTTCTCAGGCCATGGTGAGCGCCCATGTGGAGCTGATCATCCGTTTCAATCATTCCGGTCCAAGAAACGTCACACCGCAGCGCGGCACTGACGTGTTTAACAGCCGCCTGCATAGCCAGTGCCGCGTCCTTGGCTGTCAGCAAGGATGAAAGGAAGTGCCCCAAATCAGCTGTCATGAATGTTCCATCTTCTGCGAGACGTCTGTGAACATTCCATCTTAGGAGAGCAGCGCGATTTCCAGCGCTGAAGTCGACCGTACCGTGGCGACGACGTTGTTCTGCACTGGGCTCTCAGCAGACTCTACGCCGGATGGTCTGGAACGACCGAGGATCTTCGACCCCTACGAGTTCACGCGAATGACTTCTTCCTGATATGGCGCAATGACCGCGCCCGAGATGCGCAGGTCGAGGACCAGGAACTTCCGTTCGTTGACCGGAGTCTTCTTCCACTCGTTGACCACCTCGAGGTCGGCCAGTGAGCGAACGGCAACACCCTGTCCTCCGGCAGCGCTGCCCAGAGCCGCGAAGTCGATCTCATCGATGAGCATCGGTGCCTTATTCAATCCCTTGAGGCCGTACAGGTTCACCTCGGCGCCATAGGCAGCGTCGTTGAACACAACAGCCATGCCCCGACCGCCTGCTGAACGGATTGCGGTGTCGAGGTCGGACAGAGCCATGGCACCGCCCCCGTCGCCAGTGGTGAGAACGATCGTCGAATCCTGATTGGCGCGTGCCGCTCCTGCAACGCTGTGCCATCCGAGACCGATCGACTGGAACGCAGTGCCGACCATCGCCAGACGGTCGGGTGCGCTGGGCTCCCAGAACATATTCGCCCACGCGATGAAGTGACCGCCGTCGGAGACTACGACTCGGTCCTCTGGCATCAGCTCGCCGAGTCGTGCAGCGGCAGCACGTGGGTCCAGGCGACCATCCTCGGCAAATTCCGTGCGCATTTCGTAGGCCCGGTCGGCGGCCGTATCCACGGTCTCGCGCCACCCGCTCGCATCCGCTCCAACGGCCTCCAGTCGAGAGACCAACTCGCCCGCAGCAAGCTTCACATCACTGCGGATGAAACCGCCGACCCGGGCATTCGTGGCCCGATCATCGGTGTCGATCTGCCACACCGCAGTCGATGGGTGGAACAGCTCACCGAAGCGCATCGTGAACTGATTGAGCGAAGCGCCGAAGACGACGGCGACGTCTGCCTCACGGATTCGCTCCATGGCCTCAGGGGCACCGAAGCCTCCGGCCACGCCCAGGTCGTACTCAGAGCCCGGGAAGACGTTGCGGCCCAGCGCAGTGGTGACCGTCAACGCCCCGGTGGCCTTAGCCAGGGCGCCGAGTTCGACTTCTGCACCTGCCAACCACGCGCCTCGACCGGCCAGCAGGAGTGGCCGTTCCGCCTCGGAGAGGGCAGCCGTCAGACGATCCAGCGAGGTTTGCGCGAACTCGGATGTCGGCGCCAAAGGAGCGGGCCGTCCGGGTCCCGGCACCTCCGGGATGTCGCCGATGTCGAGGGTTGCGACATCGTAGGGGATCGCGAGGACCACAGGCACGCGATAGGTCAGAGCATGCTCGATCGCGGTCACGGTTGCCGCCGCCGCATCGACGCGTCCGACGGTATAGGTCCGCACGCCCACGGCCGAGGCCATGGCGATCTGATCGACGTCCCACGGGCGCGGACCGGATGTCGGCTCATCACCGACGACGAGGACGAGTGGAACCTTGGCTTGGGCCGCCTCGGCGAGGGCCGTGAGCGTGTTCGTGAACCCGGCACCATAGGTGGTGGTAGCCGCGGCGATCCGACCGGAGGTCCGGAAGTGCGCATCGGCGGCGACGACGGCACCGGCTTCATGGCGAACCGCGGTGTAGTTCGCCGAGGTGGAGGTGAGCAGAGCGTCGAGGAAGTAGGCGTTGCCATTGCCCATGAGTCCGAAGACTTCGTCGATGTGGCGGGCGAGGGTGGAGGCGACATGCGCCGAAGTGTGAGCCATGAGAGACCAATCGCTGATGAGATATGGAAGAACGATCCATATATGTCTCACACGCGGGTCCCGCGGCTTCGTGCTCCTTTTTCGAGCACCGGCTTGATCGGCAGCAACCGGATCTGTCGTTGATACCGGCCTGACATCATCGAATATAGGCGAAAGCGGGCCGATCGTCCAAGCTGAGCACCTCATCGGTGCAGACTCGAACGACCAGCCCGCTCTGGCTCGAAGGACCCAGCGGTTCAGGCCCTGTCGGTTCAAGGCCTACCGTTGCTAGGCCCTACCGGTTCAGGCGTTCCTTCCATGCGGCCATGATCTCCGGTGATGTCGGCTTCGACACGAGCGAGCCGATGACGTAGCCCAGCAGCGAGGCGATGAGACCCAGGTAGATGGCCTCATTCGAGTAGATGCCCAGCGTGATCATGATGACGATCGTCGTCAGCGCACCGAGGATCATTCCGGCCATGACGCCGACGATGGTGCCGCGTTTGAAGATCAGACCGCCGAGGATGGGGATGAACAGCCCCGCCACCAGCAGGTTGTACGCCACGGTCAGCGCCTCGACGACGCTGGGCATGATCATCGCCAGCGCCAGCGTGACGACGCCGAGCCCGATGAGGTAGATGCGGGAGTCACGAATCTCGTCGCCGGTCTCGCGGACCAGCGAACGCACAAGCGTCGACGTCGTCCCGGGGCCGTTTGCCCCGTCGGAGTCATCGCCAACAGTTCCACCAACAGTTTCGCCAGAGGCCGCAGCCGAGCGGTCGCGAAGAGACTCAGCCCCGCTCCCGGCGACACTGTCGGCCGTGACCGGCAGTATGTCCTTGCGGGCCAGCAACGGTTCGACGATGTCCTGACGGCACACGGTCGATGCTGCCATGAGTGATCCCGATGCCGTGGACATCATGGCCGCCAAAGCAGCGGCGAGCACGAAACCGCCCAGCAGCGGCGACATGGCGGCGTCGACGACGGCGACGAACACGTCGTCGGCCACGTCGATGCCCGGCACGATCTTCGTCGCTGCCATGCCGATGAGAGCACCGGCAACGGCGTAGAGCAGGCAGTAGATGCCAGCGGAGAGGCCGCCCCACTTGGCCACTCCCGGGCTGCGGGCGGTGAACACACGCTGCCAGATGTCCTGGCCGATGAGCAGGCCGAGCGTGTAGATGAGGATGTATCCGAGGATTGCCTGCCACCCGATGCCGGTGACGCTTGTCTGCTCGGCAGGCAGGCTGGTGAAGAGCTCAGTGACTCCGCCGGACTTGCTGAGCACTATCGGCAACATGATGAGGAAGATGCCGACGGTCTGGATGAAGAACTGGACGAAGTCGGTCAGCGTGATCGACCACATTCCGCCGAGCATCGAGTAGAGAATGACGATGCCGCCGCCGATGAGCACCGACCAGAACTTGTTGAGGTCGAACAGTGCATGGAAGATCGTTGCGTAGGCCACGGTCGACGTCGTCGAGATCATGAGACCGTACGCGGTCATGATCGCGCCCGAGACCAGTCGCGAGCCCTTGCCGTAGCGCAGCTCCAACATCTGCGAGACCGTGTAGATCTCGAGCTTCTGGATCCTCGGCGCGAAGAACAGCGACAGGATGATGATGCCCAGCCCGATGCTGAACACGAGCCACATCCCCGACAGTCCCGACGTGTAGCCGAGGCCGACTCCGCCGATCGTCGAGGCCCCGCCGAGGACGACCGCGGACATCGTGCCCGTGTACAGCCAGCCGCCCAGGCGGCGGCCGGCAACGAGGAAATCGTCCTGGTTCTTTGCCTTGAACCGGCCCCAGATTCCGAATCCCACCATGGCGGCGAGGTAGATGATGACAACTAGAGAGTCCACGTCGACCCTTTCCTATTGAGGTTGCCCGAGCAACCGGTCATGCGGGTGATTGCGACCCGACGGTGATGTGAATGGTGGTGGGTACGGTGCGTTCGAGCGCCTCGGCGACGGCCGACGGCAGCTGCGCATCGATGTCCGATTCTGCGATCGTGACCCCGGATCCGCCCATCGCTTCGCCGAGTTTCGCGAAGTCGGGACGCGCGAGCCTGACGGCGAAGGGTTCGATGTCCCGGTCGACCATCTGCGCCTCGATCTCCGCGTACCCACCGTTATCGACGATGACGAAGGGGATGCCCAGGCCCAGCTCGGATGCTGTCATGAGCTCCTGGATGGAGAACATGGCGGCCCCGTCGCCGAGGATGCACACGACCGGACGGTCGCGCTCGGCGACCTTCGCCCCGAGTGCCGCGGGGATGCCGTAACCCAACGTCGCGAAGCCTGGCATGTAGAGCAGCTGGTCAGGCGTGCTCGCCGTGAGCGCGTGGACCGACCCGTCGTATGTGACCTGGGACGAGTCCCCGGCGATGACGACGGAGGGTCCAGCTCCCTGCTCGACGAGTCGAGTCACGCGTGCCCCGATCGAATCGAAGTCGAAGTCAGAGCCCCACGATTCCCTGATCGCAGCGACGCGCTCGGTGCCGTTGTCGTCGGATACCGGCGCCGAGGCTGGTGTTCCGTTCTCGTCGGATGCCGACGAGGCGGCCGCACCGTCCCGGGCCGATGCCGACGAGGCGGCCGTCGGCGCGAGCTCGCTCGTGCCAGGTGTGCCCAGCTCCGCCATGAGCGCGGTGAGGAATTCGCCGACATCGGCGCACGCGAGGATGTCGCCGCGCAGGTTCTTGTTCAGCTGATCAGGGTCGATGTCGCAGCGGATGACGACCTGGGAGGCCGTCCGATCCCGCACGCCAGGGGCTGTTTGAGCGCCGATGTGCCCGCCCCAGAGGTCGGAGTCGGCGAGTTCTGAGCCGAGCACGACGATGACGTCGGCCGCGGCGGATTCAGCTTGGACGCTGGGGAAGCGCACGTTCGAGCCCAATGACAGAGCATGGTCTTCCGGCAGAATGCCTTTGCCGTTGGCTGTCGTGGCCACGGGTGCGTCCAGAGCTTCAGCGAAGGCTCTGACGTCGGCGCCGGCTCGACGAGCACCGCCACCGGCGACAACGAACGGTCGGACAGCCCCGTGTAGCGCCCGGGCTGCCTGGCCGATCACATGAGCGTCGAGTCCAGGACGTCGGCCCGGGATCGGAGTGGGAACACTGCCGTTCCACGCGCCTTCGAGAACGTCGAGGGGAACCTCGATGTGCACGGGTCCCGGACGGGATGAGGCGAACATGGCGAACGCCTCGGCGACGGCCTGCGCAGCACCTTCGGCAGTGCGCGTGCGCTGGGAGGACACGAGCAGGTGAGTCAGCGCCCCGGACGAGTCCTTCGTCTCGTGGAGCATGCCGAGGTCAGCGCGTTCCAGTCCGGTGGGGACACCGGGGGAGAGGATGAGCATCGGCCGCGACTCCGCGTATGCGGTCGCCGCTGCTGTGATGACGTTGGTCAGGCCGGGACCGGAGGTGGTGATGACGACTCCCGGCTTGCCGGAGACGAGGAAGTAGCCGTCAGCTCCATAGCCGGCGCCCTGTTCGTGACGAGGCGTGACCGCCGTGATTCCGAATTCGGGCAGGTGCCGGTAGAACTCGAGGTTGTGGGTGCCGGGGATGCCGAAGATGGTGTCGACGCCGTGGGCGGCCAGGGTTGCGACGACCGCACGACCACCATTGCGGAATGGCTCGGCCTCCGGGGTTTTCTCTGCCTGTGATGTCATCTCAGACTCCGAGGGCGTCGCCGCTGGGGCCCGAAGGCTCGGTGAGGCCGTTGGCTTCGGCGGCCCAGAGGGAGAGCATCTCGTAGCCGACGTGGGCTGCGGCCAGACCGGTGATCTCGGCGTGGTCGTAGGCCGGGGCGACCTCGACGATCTCGCCGCCGATGACGTTGAGTCCCTGCAGTCCCCGGATCGAGTTGAGCAGTTCACGACTGGTCATGCCGCCGGCTTCGGGGGTGCCGGTTCCGGGTGCTGCAGCAGGATCGAGGACGTCGATGTCGACCGAGAGGTAGACGGGGGCATCGCCGAGGCGCTTGCGGATCCGCGCCACGACTTCCTGGACCGAGGTGAACTGGTACTCGTCGCTGCGGATGATCTGGAAGCCGAGCACGGCGTCGTCTTCGAGGTCCTTCTTGCCGTAGAGCGGTCCGCGGATGCCCACGTGCATGCACGACTCGAGGTCGAGCAGGCCTTCTTCGCTGGCGCGACGGAAAGGAGTCCCGTGCGTGTATGGGGCTCCGAAGTACGTGTCCCAGGTGTCGAGGTGGGCGTCGAAGTGGAGGACGGCGATCTTGCCGTGCGTCTTGTGCAGTGACCGCAGATTCGGCAGTGCCAGGGTGTGGTCGCCGCCGAGCGTGAGCAGCTTCGCCCCATCGGCGCGCATCTCATCGGCATTGGCTTCGACCGTGGTGATGGCCTCTTCGATGTCGAAGGGGTTTACACCTAAGTCACCGCAGTCAGCGACTTGCTGCCAGGTGAAGGGGTGGACGTTCGTTGCCTGGTTGTAGGGGCGCAGGAGCTTCGACGACTGGCGGATGTGCGCGGGCCCGAAGCGAGCGCCCGGACGGTAGCTGACGCCGGCGTCGAAGGGGATGCCGATGACCTTGACATCGATCTTCTCGCCGGGACGCTGGGCTTCGACCTCGTCGATGCGGGGCAGCAGTCCGAAGGTCGGGGGACCTGCGTAGCGCGGTGTTTTGCTGTAGTCGGCTGGACCCAGGGGTTGAGACGGCATTGACTCTCCTATGTAGTGTGTGATGGCTTCTTCGTGTGCGATGGCCCCAGCCTAAGACGTGTCGCCCCCGTCACAGATATCCAGAATGGACTGTTTGTGAAAACCGATAGACGCTCTGGATAAGATGGCTCTCATGGTCACCTTGGGACAGCTTTGGGCACGCAGCGAACTCGACCTCGAGATCGTCGTCGATCCGCCAGGTGCCAGGGACGCAGCCATCACCATCGTCCACTCTTCGGAACTCCCCGAAGTCGACGAATGGCTCGCCGGCGGAGAAGTCCTCCTCACGATCGGCGTCGGCCAGGACCTCAGTGCCGATACCGTCGGTGACTATGTCGCCCGGCTGAAGGTGGCCGGGATCCACGCACTGGGGATCGGGCTCGGCAGCGACCTTCCCTCACAGGCGATTCCGCCTACTCTCATCTCACATGCGAGAGAGCACGAGCTGGCACTATTCGGTGTGCCCGAGCCCGTTCCATTCATTGCTGTCGTCGACGCCTTCACCCGGATGCGTGAGGAGGAGACCAACCGGGAGCTGACCCGGGCCAGCAGCGCGGGCAGGCGTTTCGCCACGGAACTGACGCAGCAGGGTCCCGCCGCGCTCGTGCGCGACCTCGCCGAGACCCTGGCCGCCGGCATCCAGTTCGTCTCACCCACCGGCCGGAGTCTGATCGGCGCGGGACCGACTGACATAGGACGGACTGGCGCGGGACCGACTGCCGCGGGCCTGGCCGGCGCGAGCCTGTCTGCTGCGGGCTTGAGCAGTGTGGGCTCGGTCGGAGGCGATGCACCCGCGCCTGTGCGCCGGGAGCTCATCGCCGAGTCGCTCAAACCCTCTCTGGCTCCGCGGCTGCTGCGTATGGAGAACGGAATCGTCGAGGCGGTGCCCGTCGGCGACGGCCAGGTGCGCGGATGGATTCTCGCCCCCGCCGAGGCTGCCGGAAGTCCCCGCACCCGTTCCCTTCTGCTCTCGACAGCAGCGGCACTGCTCGGTCTCAGTGTGTCCGAGGACCCACCTCGGCGAGAGGAATCACAGCTGTTCGCATCCCCAATGACCACTGCCGAGGCAAGGGCCGAATGGAGAGAACGAACAGGAACCGCTCCGGTGTCCCGGGTGAAATTCACGGTGTTCGGGGGAGTCCGCGGTGATGGGCCGGAAGCGCTGCTGGAGGATCTCGGAGAGGCGACGCTTCTGGCCCGCGCAGGATCGACTCTCGGAGTCGTTCACATGGGTGAGTCTGCACAGGTCGAAGATGAGGCAGATCCGGCCACGCTGGTCGACCGCGTCGCCGAGGTGACCGGGCTCGACGAACTGTTCGCGAAGATGATCCCGCTCAGCCAGGTCCATCACACCTGGACGGTGTGGCGAACACAGCACGAGGCTTCGAATTCGGATGTGCGAGCACTGCTGTCATCGATCGACGAATCAGCGGCACGGCGCTTCACCGACCGGATCCTGGGCGGACTGCTCGCGGCGAAGGACGGGCAGGATCTGCTGCTGACGCTGCGAGCCTTCATCGCCGCTGGAGGAGTGCGGGACACGGTTGCGACTGACCTTGGCATTCACCGCCACACGGTGCGAGCGCGCATGGCCAAGATCGAGAAGATTTTGGACAGGGACCTCTCCCGTTCGGAATCGGTCCAGGCCGTCGCGCTCGCCCTCGAGCTCGCTGAGATGTGACCGGCGATCATGACCAGTTGCCGTGACCAGCTGCTCTGGCCGGCTGATCGGGTCAGCTGCTCTGGTCAGCTGAGGGCTGAGCGATCAGCTGAAGTGCTGCTCTGGTCAGCCGAAGTGCTGGGCGATCAGCCGAAGTGCTGGGCGCGGAAGTCCGCAGCAGCACTGAGCACCCGGTCGAGGGCCTCCTGCTCGCCGATGCTGATGCGCACCCCCGCACCGAGGTTGCGCACCGCCACCGCCTGTTCGACGCAGGCGTCTTCGAATGCCGAGGACAGCTCGACCAAAGGCAGCCACACGAAGTTCGCCTGCGCTTCGGGCACATCCCATCCCTGATCGCGCAGGGCCTGCGCGAAGGAATCGCGTACCCCTGCGATGTTCCGGGCTCGGTCGAGGACCTCGTCCCAATGGCGCAGAGACTCCAGGGCCGCGGCCTGGCTCAAATCGGTGACGCCGAAGGGGATCACAGCTTTGAGCAGTCCTTGGATCACGGGTTCGTGGGCAACGGCGTATCCGATTCGCAGCCCCGCGAGGCCGTGCGCCTTCGAGAATGTGCGCAGGAGGACGACATTGGGATGATCCGCGACGAGGTCGAGGCCGCGGACGACGCCCTCGGCTGTGGCGAACTCCCAATAGGCCTCATCGAGTGCGACGAGTATGTGAGAGGGCACCGCCTGCAGGAACTCACGCACTTCGTCGTCGCGCAGAGCCGGGCCCGTCGGATTGTTCGGTGAGCAGAGGATGATGAGGCTCGTCTTCTCCGTGATCGCCGCGGCCATCGCGTCCAGGTCGTGCCTGCCCTCAGAGGTCACGGGCACCTCGATCCGCTTCGCCCCCGCCAGGCCGGTCGTCTGCGGATACATCTCGAATGACGGCCAAGGGTAGATTGCCTCAGTCGTGGCATCCGAGGTGATCTGCGTCAGTGCTACGAGTAGCTCACTGGCACCGGTGGTCACGACGAGCTCATCGATGCCGACACCCAATCGCTGGGCCAGCTCGGTCCGCAGTGCCGATGCCGCATCGTCGGGGTATAGAGCAGGATCCTTCGCATGCGCGACCATCGCGTCGATCACTGCAGGCAGCGGCTCCAGATAGTTCTCGTTCGAGGAGAGTTTGAACGGAGTCAGACCCTCGACCCGCCGAGGCGGCTTCCCCGGAACGTAGGGCGGGAACGTCTCCAGCGACGCTCGCAGGTGAGGTGTGGACGAGGAGTCAGAGGCAGAATCCGCAGAGATCATGGACTCATGATCCCACGGCCGACATCACCAGGGTCTGGCTGGGGCCAGCCGAACTTGGTCACCACGGCTTGTCGGGTGTCGAGCGGCCGCCGTCGCCGCCAGGGCCCTGCTGACGCTGCTGGCGGTCGGACTCCTCGCCTCGTTTCTGCAGTTCGTCGCGCTTCTTCTCCGCTTCCGACTTCTCTCCCGAGCCGTCGGACTTCTTCGAATCCTCGTCTCCGGAATTCTGCCCCTTGTCCTTCGAATCGTCTCCGGAGTTGCCGTCCTTCTTCTGGTCGTCTCCTTCGGAGCCTGTGGAGTCTTTCGAATCGTCGCCCTCGGAGCCCTTGCCCTTGGACTTCTGACCTTCCTTCTTGTCTTCGACGCGTTTCTTCGCCTCGTCGCTCTTGTGCTTCTCTTCGCTCTTCTTCGGCTGGCATTCCTCCGGTGCGTCGTTGAGCGTCTGCAGAGACTGATCGTAGAGTTCGTCCGACTGGTCGGGATCCTGATCGGCCACCTGATCAGCGAGCTTCTCGTAGACATACGACAAGTTGATCCGCACCGCGCATTCATCACGCGTGGGAACGATGTCGAGCGCGGACTCGAGATCCTCCTGTGCGGGCTCGTAGCTGCCCACAGCCGCCTCGGCGGTGCCGCGGTTGTAGTACCCGATGTGACGTTCGATGGGGCTGAGGGTGAGAAACGCCGTCGATGCCTTCTTCGCTCCGGGAAAGTCATTGGAGTCGTATCGGATCTGCGACATCGCGCCGAAGTACACAGTCACCGCGATGTAAGCGAAGATCAGCGTGAGGACAGAGCCGACGATGAGGTTGACGCGGGTCAACAGGCGCATGCCTGACCAGGTGCTTGCGAGCCGGTTCATGAGCGACCTCCTCGGGGGTGTCGACGGGACCGTGAGTGTGTGGAACCGCTGCGGTCGCGTGGTTGGATGGAGCGCAGTCGGACGAGTTCGCGGACTCCGAATACCATTTCGACGGCGATCCACGCGAACACGAGGAGCAGCGGAACCCAGAAGTACTCGTCGACCGTGACCCGTCCGTCCTTCTTGACCAGGGTCTGGTCGAATTTCGGCGCTGTGTACACATTCGCCATCGAGACCTTGCCGTCACGATGGTGGTAGTCGACGCCCAGATCGCCCGCGAGCTGTTTGAGGTGCTTCTCGTCGATCGTGGAGATCCCGGGATTGCCCTGGCTGTCGCGGATGTAGTCGCCGCCGGATCCTCCAATACCGTCCGCGCCGGCTGTTCCGTCACTTCCGCCGGTTCCGTCGGGGTCGACGAGACCGCCGTCGCTCTGCCCGCCGTAGCCGAAGGGCTGCGGCTCCTTCATCTTCCCGCCTTGGGTGGTGCCGTATCCGAACACTGCGCCGCTGTCGATGCGCGAAGCGAACGATGCCCACGAGTCGACAGGTGACTGCGAGGTCTGCTCGCCGTCGCCGAAGTAGAAGACGAGGCTCTTGTTGTCGGGCCGATCCTCCTGATTCGACTTCATCCGTTTGTCGAGCTCAGCCCCGGCCTCGGTGATCGACGACCCGTTCGAGTTCACCGACATCTCCGGGGTCAGGACGTCGACGGCGGAGGCGAACGCGGTATGGTCCGTGGTCAACGGCATGACCGTCGAGGCTGTCGAGGCGAAGGAGATGATGCTCAGTCGAGTGCCCGGGAACTGCTTCGCCAGTTCGAGCATGTCCTTCTTCACGCCCTCGAGGCGGGTCTTGTCTCCGTCGTAGTCCTCGGCAGCCATCGAGGTCGTCGTGTCGACGAGGAAGTAGACGTCGGCTGCGGCCTCGTACTCCTCCGTCGAGGACTTGACGGGAATGCCGGGGCGGGCCAACGCGAGAGCGAGCACGGCGACGACGGCCATGCGGGCGAACCACTTCCAGCGCGGTCCGTCTCCGCGTATTGCCGGGATGATGCACACGGTCAGCAGGGCGATGACGATGAAGGCCCATCCGAACCAGGTGAAGAGCGGGTCGAAGATCATGATTTCGTCCTCCAAGCCAGAACGAAGACCCCGGCGAGGCCGAAGACCGCGATCACCAGCGGAACGGCGGGCATGTCATGGACGATGGTGTAGGAACGGCCAGGAGTGTTCTCGGCCTCTTGGCTCTGGATCTCGGCGACGATGCGATCGATCGTCGAGGACGACCCCATGTCGAACTGCTTGCCGCCGGTGCGGTCGGAGACCGACTTGAGCTCTTTGGTCTGAGTGTTCGTGAGAACCGACGGGGGTGACAGGCTGTAGACCCTGACCTTCGAATCGACGGCGATGTTCGTAGCTTCGTCGAGCTCGAACAGTGGGTCACCGGCGAGCATGTTGTCGGTGGCGAAGACGACGGAGCGAGACCTGTCCTCGTCCTGGCGGTCGAAGTTGTCGATGCAGGAGACCAGTCCGTCGCCGATGAGTGAGGAGCCGCCGATGTTCGGCGGTGAGGTCGACCACGAGTAGTCGGTGCCCTCCGAGCCCCAGGTGCGGAATCCCTCCTCGGCTTCAGCCAAGTAGTTCTGGACCATGTCGTAGTCGTCGGTGAGGGGGAATGCGGAGACGGCGGTCGAGTTGAACACCGTCATGCCGATGCGTTCGCCGTCGAAGCGGTCGACGAGCTCCTGGTAAGCCTCGAGCAGGTCCGCATCGTAGCCGAGCATGGACCCCGAGACATCGAGGCAGAGCATGACGTCGCGCAGCTTCTTCTCCGGGTTGACGGTTTCGATCCAGGCCGGCCGGGCGATGCCGACGAGCGTCGAGAGGCCCGTGAGGACGATGACGCCGAGGAAGGCCGCCGTCGTGATGAGCTTCGCACGCATCGCACGACGGAAGCTCGGCAGGCTCGTCATGCGGCCGCTGTGAGCCACAGCCAAGGACGATGCCGTGCCCCGGGGGCGGCGGAAATAGAAGACTGCGGCCCCGCCCAGGACGAGGAGGATGAGCGCGAGCCACCAGAACATCAGGACCATCGGGCCACCAACTTCCTGACACCGGCGATCTGAGGGTGCAGGTCCGTGGCGTCGTCTTCGGCGAACTCCGCCTCGTAGAGACTCGACAGGGACTCGGCAAGGTCATCGAGACCAGCCACGGCAGCATCACGATAGGTCAGATGCTCGGCTTTGACGCCCCACGCATCGCGAGCGAACTCGCGCACGATCTTCGCGAGCTCCCGGGCGGAGTCGCGCACATCGGCATCGCCTGCGGCCAACTTCGACTCCACCTCGGCGACCCGTGTCATGTACGTGCTGCGCACGGGGATCGGGATCCGTGGTCGGGACTTCACTACGGATCCTGCGGCCAAGCGCAGGAGCGGAGCGAACAGGTTGAGCAGGGCGGCGAGCAGGACGACTCCGGCGGCGACGTACCACCAGACCGAGATCTGCAGGGGCCCGACGAGCTCAGCGGGGCCCACGGCGATGCCTCAGCAGAAGAGTGTGGAGGTTGTCGAGAGCCTGGTTCGGATGTGCGATCTCGGTGTGGGAGATCCCGAGTTTGGCCAGCAGGTCGATCCGGAACTGCCTCCGCCCCGCCTCGGCGGCGAGGAATTCGGCTCTCACTCGGGGGTTCGCCATCACGGATGTGGGCAGCCCGACCGATGGCCGGGAGACGTCGTGGGGCACCGAGGCGGTCGGCAGCTCCGCAAGATTCGCATCGGTGATCGTGATCCACAGGACCTCGTGCTGTGCGCGCAGACGTTTGATCGTGGCCTCTTCCTTCGGGCCGAGGGGCGCCTGGTCGGAGATGACGACGACGAGCATCCGATGGTTGATGTGGCTGGCGATCCACTGCAGCTGTTCGTTGATCGATCCGTCGGCCTCGGTGCCGGCCTCGGCGAGGATCTGCTGGAGCAGATGCTCCAGGTGCGCTTCGCTGCCTTTGCGCCGCGACGCGGTGGTGCGCTGGGCGTTGCCGTGGATGAGCATGACGTCATCTCCGTGGCGGACGGCGAGGTAGCCGGCCATTCCGGCCATGAGGATCGCCAGCTGACGTTTGTCGACGCCAGCCGAAGTCACAGCGTCGAAGTTGCAGGAGGTGTCGACGACGAGGGCGAGAATGTGCCTGCGATGTGCGACATAGCGCTTGACCAGCGGGCTCGAGTGTCGAGCCGTGGCCTTCCAGTCGATGTCTCGGATCTCATCGCCGGGGATGTAGTCGCGCAGATCGTCGAAGTCGAGGCTGTGGCCGTGGAAGACAGAAGAGTAGTCCCCGTCGAGGAGCCGACGTGTCCGACGATGAGCGTGGATGGTCATCCGCGCTTTGATCCGATTGAGCAGAGCAGTCATCTCAGCACCCGATCACGGAGTGGGGACGGCCATGAGGAGGGCATCGACGACCTGCGCGCTCGTGATGTTCTCCGCTGCCGCCTCGAAGTTGAGTTGGATGCGATGGGCGAGCACACGGTGCGCGAGATCCTTGATGTCTTCGGGGATGACGTAGTTGCGGCCGCGGATCATAGCCAGGGCTCGTCCGGCATTGGTGAAGGCGATCGACGCACGGGGGCTGGCCCCGTACTCGATGAAGGGGGCGAGGCGCCCCAGGTACTTCTGGGTGTTGCGGGTCGCGTGCACGAGCTCGACGAGGTACCGGGTGATCGAGGGATCGATGTAGATGGTGCGGGCATAGCGCTGCATCGTCACCACCTCGTCGAGGTCGCACGAGGGCTTCGGCACCGATTCCCGATCGAAGACCCCTGAGTCCAAGCGGGAGAGGATCTCGATCTCCTCATTGGGACTCGGGTGGGTCAGCAGATCCTTGATCATGAAGCGGTCGAGCTGAGCCTCGGGCAGCTGATAGGTGCCTTCCTGCTCGATCGGGTTCTGAGTGGCAAGGACGAGGAAAGGGCGGGGGAGTTCGAACCGCTGTCCGCCGATCGTCGTCTGCTTCTCCTGCATCGCTTCGAGCATGGCGCTCTGCGTCTTCGCCGAGGAGCGGTTGATCTCGTCGAGGAGGACGATGTTCGCGTGGACGGGCCCCAAGACCGTGTTGAAGGAGCCCTCATGGGCGTTGTAGATCTGTGAGCCGATGATGTCGGCAGGCAGCAGGTCCGGCGTGCACTGGATGCGGGAGAACTTCCCGTCGACGGCGTTGGCCAGGGCTGCTGCGGCGGTCGTCTTGGCCAGTCCGGGGACGCTTTCGAGGAGGAGGTGGCCGTTCGAGAGGAGGCCGATGAGCAGACTCTCACGCAGACGCTGCTGACCGACGACGAAGTGGTCCAGATAGGATTCCAAGCCCTTCAGGATGGTCTGAGCGTGCGCAATCTCTTGAGTGTTGGCGGGCGCCGGTGCCGACATTGTGGGGACCTCTCGAATCTCAACGGGCTGATGAATCAAGCATATGGGCAGAGCCTGACACGACTCTGGACGATCTCGTGTCAGTACCGACACATAGTGTGATGGGTACGGATCAGAAGAGGAGCTGAGGGGCACGTGGCACGCGCACCATGACACGCCGACGAATTGCCCACAGGCAGAAATTTTTCCTGTGGACAGCTGTTGAAAACTGCTGTGGGAAAAGGTGTCCGAACCACCACTTCGACACGACTGGCCAGTGTCCTCGCAGGTGATCGAACTACATCGACGTTGTTCACAGCCTGTGGACGAATGTGGACGGACGAAACACAGGGTGTGGACGGTCCGAATCACACTGGTGTAACACTGGATATAGGGGTAGGGTCGTACTCGAACACAACATCTAGTGGTCGCAGTCGGGCCCAATCCCCGTGATGCACTTCATGCTTAAGGCCTGAAGTCAGGGGTCCGACGGACACCGCCGCAGAGAAATCGAAGCCACAGCGCAGAACGAGGAGTCGCCATGATCACCGTGTACACCAAGCCCGCATGCGTCCAATGCAACGCCACCTACCGTGCACTCGATGCCAAGGGCCTGACGTACAAGTCGGTCGATCTCAGCGTCGATGAGAATGCGCTCGATGTCGTCAAGGCCATGGGCTACATGCAGGCTCCCGTCGTCGTCACGGACAACGATCACTGGTCGGGCTTCCGTCCGGACAAGATCGCGACCCTGGCTGGAGAGCAGACGACGGTTTCCGTCGTGGCCTGACATGCTCCTTGTCTACTATTCCAGTAGCTCTGAGTACACGCACCGCTTCGTCGGCAAACTCAAGCACCCGGGTCGCCGGCTGCCGCTGTTGACGAAGGAAGAGTCGTTGAGGATCGATGAACCATTCGTCCTCGTGACTCCCACCTACGGGGCGGGTCCCAACCGCGGGGCCGTGCCCAAGCAGGTGATCAAGTTTCTCAATATCGAATCAAACCGTCGCCATCTCGTTGGCGTCATCGGCGCCGGAAACACGAACTTCGGCGAAGAATACTGTCGGGCGGCCCGTACGGTCGCCGCGAAGTGCCATGTACCCGTGCTGTACCGTGTCGAACTCCTCGGAACCCCGGAGGACGTCGAAGCAGTGAATTTAGGATTGGACAAACTGTGCGCGAGCTCGCTGAAGACCGCAATGTAGAAGACATCATCCGCGAAGAGACGGACCTCGACTACCATGCGCTCAACGCAATGTTGAACCTGTATGACGATGACGGTCGAATCCAGTTCGAACGTGACAAGCAGGCTGCCAGGCAGTACTTCCTGCAGCACGTCAACAACAACACGGTCTTCTTCCATGACCTCAAGGAGAAGCTCGACTACCTCGTCGAGAAGGACTACTACGAGCCCGAGGTCCTTGAGCAGTACAACTTCGATTTCATCGAAGAGCTCTCGAAGCGCGCCTACTCGGCCAAGTTCCGGTTCCAGACCTTCCTCGGAGCCTTCAAGTTCTACACCTCCTACACACTCAAGACGTTTGACGGCAAGCGCTACCTCGAACGCTTCGAGGACCGCGTCGTCATGGTCGCACTGTTCCTGGCCCGCGGTGACGAGACCCTCGCGACTCAGCTCGTCGACGAGATCATCACCGGACGGTTCCAGCCCGCAACCCCGACGTTCCTCAACGCCGGCAAGAAGCAGCGCGGAGAGCTCGTCTCCTGCTTCCTGCTGCGCATCGAAGACAACATGGAGTCGATCGGCCGCTCCATCAACTCCGCACTGCAGCTGTCCAAGCGCGGTGGCGGTGTCGCCTTCGCGCTGACGAACATCCGTGAGTCCGGCGCCCCGATCAAGAAGATCGAGAACCAGTCCTCCGGTGTCATCCCGGTCATGAAGCTGCTCGAAGACTCCTTCTCCTACGCCAACCAGCTGGGTGCGCGTCAGGGAGCCGGAGCCGTCTACCTCCACGCTCACCACCCCGACATCTTCAAGTTCCTCGATACCAAGCGTGAGAACGCCGACGAGAAGATCCGGATCAAGACCCTCTCCTTGGGTGTCGTCATTCCAGACATCACCTTCGAACTGGCCAAGCGCAACGAGGACATGTACCTCTTCAGCCCCTACGACGTCGAGCGCGTCTACGGTGTGCCTTTCTCAGACATCGATGTGTCGGAGAAGTATGAGGAGATGGTGGACAACGCGTCCATCAAGAAGGACAAGATCAACGCTCGCGAGTTCTTCCAGACTCTCGCCGAGATTCAGTTCGAGTCCGGTTACCCCTACGTCATGTTCGAAGACACGGTGAACAAGGCGAACCCGATCGACGGCAAGATCATCATGTCGAACCTGTGCTCCGAGATCCTCCAGGTCTCCGAACCCAGCAAGTACGACTCCGATCTGGGCTACGACGTCGTGGGCAAGGACATCTCCTGCAACCTCGGTTCGCTCAACATCGCGCTGACGATGGACTCCGACGACTTCGGCCGCACCATCGAGACCGCGATCCGCGGACTCACCGCTGTCGCTGAGACTTCGGACATCCAGTCCGTGCCGTCGATCGCCCGTGGCAACGACATGTCGCACGCGATCGGGCTCGGGCAGATGAACCTGCACGGCTACCTCGCTCGTGAGCACGTCTACTACGGTTCCGATGAAGGCCTCGACTTCACGAACATGTACTTCTACACCGTCGCCTACCACTGCGTGCGGGCGTCGATGGAGATCGCGAAGGAGCGCAAGTCCGCGTTCTCCGGATTCGAGCGGTCGAAGTACGCCACAGGTGAGTACTTCGACAAGTACACGGATGAGGTCTGGGAGCCCCGCACCCAGCGTGTGGCCGACCTGTTCTCCGAAGCTGGTGTGTCGATCCCGACTCAGGACGACTGGCGCGAGCTGAAGTCCGCTGTCGCCGAGCACGGCATCTACAACCAGAACCTGCAGGCCGTGCCGCCGACCGGTTCCATCTCCTACATCAACAACTCGACCTCGTCGATCCACCCGGTGGCCTCGAAGATCGAAATCCGCAAGGAGGGAAAGATCGGGCGCGTCTACTACCCGGCTCCCTTCATGGATAACGACAACCTGGAGTACTACCAGGATGCGTACGAGATTGGCTACAAGAAGATCATCGACACGTATGCCGAGGCCACGAAGCACGTGGACCAGGGACTGTCGCTGACTTTGTTCTTCATGGACACGGCTACGACTCGTGACATCAACAAGGCGCAGATCTACGCATGGCGCAAGGGCATCAAGACCATCTACTACATTCGGCTGCGGCAGCTCGCGCTGCAGGGCACCGAGGTCGACGGCTGCGTCTCCTGCATGCTGTGACCTGCTGGTTCAGCGGGCCGGTGATCACCGGCCCGCTGAACTCATAGTCCGAGAGCTGGATCCGTTCCTGGTCTCGGGCACTGGACATACTTTGTCTGCTGGGCAGACCACTCGTACGCACGGCGTACCCGCAACTGAGAAATGAGATGGAAGTGTTGGAGAATCTGACTTTGGCCTCGCACGTCGACGCCATCAACTGGAACCGCGTCGTCGATCCGGTCGACGACGACGTCTGGGACCGCCTGACAGGAAACTTCTGGCTGCCTGAGAAGGTGCCGTTGAGCAACGACGTCCCATCGTGGGCGACGCTGACAGCTGAGGAGAAGACGCTGACGATGCGCGTCTTCACCGGACTGACGCTGCTCGACACGATCCAGGGCACTGTCGGTGCGATCTCGCTGATTCCGGATGCGGTGACCCCGCACGAAGAGGCAGTGATGACGAACATCGCGTTCATGGAGAGTGTGCACGCGAAGTCGTACTCCTCGATCTTCTCGACTCTGTGCTCGACGAAGGAGATCGACGAGGCGTTCCGCTGGTCGCGGGAGAACACCTACCTGCAGGCGAAGGCTGACATCATCCTCAGCTACTACCGGGGTGACGATCCGCTCAAGCGCAAGGTGGCCTCCACGCTGCTGGAGTCGTTCCTCTTCTACTCGGGCTTCTACCTGCCGATGTACTGGTCCTCGCATGCGAAGCTGACGAACACTGCCGATCTCATCCGCCTCATCATCCGCGACGAGGCCGTCCACGGCTACTACATCGGCTACAAGTACCAGAAGGGCCTTGAGTCGCAGTCCGAAGAGCGCAAGCAGGAGCTCAAGGACTACACCATGAACCTCATGTTCGAGCTCTACGAGAACGAGGTTGCCTACACCCATGAGCTCTATGACTCAGTGGGGCTGGCTGAGGACTGCAAGAAGTTCCTCCACTACAACGCCAACAAGGCGCTCATGAACCTCGGCTACGAAGCGATGTTCCCGAAGGAGGTCACGGACGTCAACCCGGCGATCCTCGCGGCTCTCTCACCCAACAGCGATGAGAACCACGACTTCTTCTCCGGTTCCGGATCGTCCTACGTCATCGGCAAGGCCGAGAACACGGAAGACGACGACTGGGACTTCTGAAACTGCTGGTGACGGGCCTGCTTGCTTCGATTTGAGAGGTAGGCAGGCCCGCACTGTATGCGAATACTTGGGCTAGCCGAGAACGGTCTGCCCAATTTTTGCCTACATTTTAGCTCGAAGGGAGATGGATTGAGATTGGCTAAGAAGGGACATGCGCGCAGTGCTATCACTGGACGCTTTGTGAAGATGTCGACGGCCGCCCGCAATCCGCGGACGACCGTCGTTCATAAGCCCAAGAAGAAGTAAGTACTGATCCGTCTGCAGGATCCCCATCAGGGCGTGAGAACGAATTTGCACTTCGTTCTCTCGCCCACTCTATCTATGGTGAAGGCTTCACGCGAGCCGCCGACGAGACTCATAGATAGTCCCCGCGTAGCCAAGGGTCGTGCCTCACATAAATTTCCCCGCCAGGCTCTTCACCCGGGGACATAGACACGACG
>NZ_JALDSX010000005.1 GCF_022748595.1 Brevibacterium sp. ZH18
GCCGGCCGAAGGCGTCTGTCGCGACGACGCGGAGCAGATCACCGAGCTCTTCGCCGGCCTCGTCTCCGGCGGTGCTGCACTCGGCTGGGTCGAACCGCCGGGCAGCGCTGCGATCACCGACCTCCTCGACGGGCTTGCCGCTGATGTCGCCGTCGACGATGCGTGCGTGTCGATTGCACGGTCCGAGAGCGGCAGGGTCGGCGGCATCGCCTACTGGACCAGGTACTCACGACCGACGTATCGGCCCCATGTCGATATCGAGAAGGTTGCCGTGGATCCTCGAGCTGAGCACGCAGGAGTCGGCCGAGGACTGATGAACGCACTCATCGCCTCGGCGCGGGACATTGGGGTCGAGGTCATGACACTCGATCTGCGCGACGACAACGTGCGGGCCATCGCTCTCTACCGCTCATTGGGCTTCGAGCGATACGGACTGCTCAAGGACTTCGTCGCCGTTGGGGACCAGCGCTACGACAAGCACCTCTTCGCGCTCGACCTGCGCCGCTGAGTCCTGGACCTGCGCTGCTGAGTCCCGGACCTGCGCTGCTCGGCCGCTGAGCCTCGGAGATGAGCCGCTGAGTCCCGGACCTGCGCTGCTGGGTCGCTGAGTCCCGGCGGATGCAGAAATCCCCCGAACGATCGTTCGGGGGATTTCTGCGTCTGACTGCTGGGGCCTGACAGTGAGTACCGGATGTGGGACTCGAACCCACACGTCTTTCGACAATGCATTTTGAGTGCACCGCGTCTACCGATTCCGCCAATCCGGCTCGGTCGCAGATCGAAGCTGCGACCGGAGCAAGTTTACGTCAGCGTTCCAGCGAATGCACAATCGACACTGGCGGGTTCCGGTACACGCGTGGCTACCATCACAGAAGAAACCTCGACACCGAGGTCAGTCAATGGCGGGGCCTGGTTTAGACTGGTGCCGTGCTTTCAAACAGCGAACAACCAACTTCAGATGAGTCCGTGCCGGTTCGTCGCGTCGTAGTGGCAGAAGACGAGGCCGTGATTCGTCTCGACATCGTCGAAATGCTGCGCGAGGTCGGATACGACGTCGTCGGCGAGGCCGCAGACGGCGAATCCGCGATCCGCTTGGCAGAGGAGCTGCGCCCCGATCTCGTCGTGATGGACATCAAGATGCCCATCCTCGACGGAATCTCCGCGGCCGAGAGAATTGCGAAGGCGCGTATCGCCCCGGTGGTCCTGCTCACCGCGTTCTCGCAGAAGGAGCTCGTCGAACGAGCTCGCGACGCCGGAGCCATGGCCTACGTGGTCAAGCCCTTCACCTCGGCCGATCTCCTCCCAGCGCTCGAAATCGCTCTTTCGCGTCATGCAGAGATCAACTCGCTCGAGAGTGAGATCTCGGACCTGACCGAACGCTTCGAGACCCGCAAACTGGTCGAGCGCGCCAAGAGCCTGCTCCAGACCTCGATGGGTCTGAGCGAGCCGGAGGCATTCCGCTGGATCCAGAAGACGTCGATGGACCGTCGTCTCACGATGCGCGAAGTCGCCGAGACCGTACTCAAGCAGATCGGTTCGAAGTAGCAGAACCGGCACCGCTCCGATAGCGGCACCACCCGCGCAACCGCAACCGTCAGAGGCAGCGTAACTGCCAGGGGCAGCGCAACCGTCAGAGGCCGACGAATCCGTATGGATTCGTCGGCCTCTTCGTGTCCCCTCGCGTGGTGCGGACTGCTATTTGGGTTCGGTCTTGAGGATCATGTTCGTGATGCGCACGATCGACAGGAGGCGCCCGGCCTCGTCGGTCATCTTCACCTCATGCGAAGCGATCGAGCGGCCCTGATGGAGCACCTCGGCGCGAGCGGTGACTATTCCCTCCTTCGCAGCGCGCAGGTGAGTGGCGTTGAGATCGACGCCGACGACGTTCTTCCCTCCTGAGATCAGGAACGAGTGCATCGACGCCAGGGACTCGGCCAGCACGACATGCGCACCACCGTGGAAGAGGCCCATCGGCTGCGTGTTGCCTTCGACCGGCACTGACGCCGCTGCATGGTCGTGGGCGAGCTCGACGAATTCGATTCCCATCCGCTCAGCCAGAGGACCGCCCGCGCCGGCGGAGTTGAGCTGTGCGAGCAGCTCCCGCAGTTCGTCATCGGTAGTGTCGGCGGTCAGTGATGTGCCCGGTCTGAACATCGTTCTCCTTCATGTCAGTTTTGAACGATAGGCTATGTCATGTGAGTCAAGTAAACGAATCGCTCCTGCTCATCGACGGACACTCTCTGGCATACCGGGCGTTCCACGCCCTGCCCGTGGAGAATTTCGCGACCAGCACCGGCCAGCCGACGAACGCCATCTACGGCTTCATCTCGATGCTCATCAACGTCCTCCGCGACGAAGCGCCCACCCATGTGGCCGTGGCCTTCGACCTGGGGCGCCAGACCTTCCGCCTCGAGGAGTACCCCGAGTACAAGGCCGGTCGCGCCAAGACGCCGCCGGAGTTCCACCCGCAGATCGACCTCATCAAGGACATCGTCACAGCGATGGGCATCACCGTGGTGACCAAGGAGGGATTCGAAGCCGACGACGCCCTGGCGACCATGGCCCGAATGGGCACCGAGGCGGGTGCCGCAGTCGAGGTCATGAGCGGGGACAAGGACTCGTTCCAACTCTCGAACAAGACTGTGACGATCCTCTACCCGAAGCGCGGGGTCAGCGACCTCAACCGGATGACCCCCGAGGCAATCGAAGAGAAGTACGCGGTCACCCCTGCGAACTACCGCGGACTCGCAGCTCTGGTGGGGGAGAAGGCCGATAACCTTCCCGGCGTGCCCGGAGTCGGTGACAAGACCGCCGCGAAATGGCTGACGGCCTACGGCGACCTGCCCGGCGTGCTCGAAAACGCCGAGTCCATCAAGGGGAAGGTCGGTGAGAAGCTGCGCGACCACATTCCTGATGTCGAACGCAATTTCAGGCTCAACCGCCTCCTCGACGATGTCGACCTCGGAGTGACCTACGACGACCTCAAATGGGGCGAGGGTGACCCGACTGAACTGTCGAGCCTGTTCGACCAGCTCGAATTCCAGGCATTGGGCAAGCGCCTGAGCGCGATCTTCGGCGACGAGGCGGCCCCTGCTGAGAGCACCGGACCTGCCCGTGAGGTGACCGTCGAGACCCTCGACGTGCCCGGCCTGCTCGAGAAGATCGCAGATTCCGATGTGCTCGCCCTCGACTCCGATGCCCGCTTCGAGCTCGGTCACGGTGATGTCCGGGTCCTCGCGGTCTCTGACACTCCCGGCCAGGCATGGGTGGTCGACCTCGCCGAGGCGGCCGAAACCGATGTCGCAGAACTGTCCCGGACTCTCGGGAAGAAGTCCCTCATCCTGCACAGCGCGAAGACGCAGATCAAGGCGTGGAAGTCCCTGGGGCTCGACGTCACCGATGTGGCCGGAGATACTGCCCTGGCGGCGTACCTCCTGGTGCCCGATCAGCGAGCCTACGAACTCTCACAGATCGCTTCCGAGCGCACGGGCATCGACCTGGCCGAGGCCGAGGGCGACAGCGGTCAGCTGGCGCTCGACCTTGAATCCGACCAGACCGCGCAGACTCACGGTCGCCGTGCTGCCGCGCTGCTCGAGGTTCATGAGGCCCTTGCCGCGAAGATCGACGAAGCCAACATGAACCAGGTCTATCGTGATATCGAACTGCCGCTCGTGACAGTGCTCGCGCAGATGGAGCTCGCCGGCATCGCCGTGGACGAGGACGGACTCTCAACCCTCATCGACGACTTCACGAAGCAGGCGACTGCCAGCGCCGACCTCGCCTATGAGGCGATCGGACACGAGGTCAACCTCGGTTCACCGAAGCAGCTGCAGACCGTGCTCTTCGACGAGCTCGACATGCCGAAGACGAAGCGCACGAAGACCGGATACACCACCGACGCCGAGGCGCTGGCTGAGCTGTTCGTCAAGACCGAACACCCCTTCCTGCAGCACCTGCTGGCCTACCGGGATTCCACGAAGCTCAAGCAGACAGTGGTCGGCCTGCTCAAGACCGTGGCCGAGGACGGCCGCATCCACACGACCTATCAGCAGACGGTCGCGGCCACGGGTCGGCTGTCCTCGCTCGACCCGAACCTGCAGAACATCCCGGTTCGCACCGAATCGGGGCGCCGCATCCGCGAAATCTTCATCGCCGACCCGCACATCGACGGCGGCCGGCTGCTGACAGCCGACTACTCACAGATCGAAATGCGCATCATGGCGCACCTATCCGGCGATGCCGCTCTGATCCAGGCATTCAAGGACGGAGAGGACCTGCACTCCTACGTGGGTTCGAAGGTCTTCGGCGTCGGCATCGACGAAGTCGACTCGGCGATGCGCTCGAAGGTCAAGGCCATGTCCTACGGACTCGTCTACGGTCTGTCCGCTTACGGTCTCTCACGTCAGCTGGCCATCGGTGTCGACGAGGCCAAGAACCTCATGGAGCAGTACTTCGAACGCTTCGGCGCGGTCAAAGACTACCTCGACGAGATCGTCGAACAGGCTCGGTCGAAGGGCTTCACCGAAACCATCATGGGACGCCGGCGCTACCTGCCCGCCCTGCACAGTGATCGCCGACAGCTGCGGGACATGGCCGAACGCGCGGCACTCAACGCTCCCATCCAGGGATCGGCGGCAGACATCATGAAGATCGCGATGCTCAAGGTCAACGACCGCATCCAAGGCAAGCGGTCAACCATGCTGCTGCAGGTCCACGATGAGATCATCGTCGATGTCCACCCCGATGAGACCGAGGAGATCACGGCGATCGTCACCGAGGAGATGGGCTCGGCCTTCGAACTCGACGTGCCGCTCGACGTCAACGTCGGCACCGGAATCTCCTGGCACGCCGCCGCCCACTGAGCGAAGCTGGTCGTCAGCGATCAGGCGCGAGCACGATCAGGTCGTCGGTGGGGGTCAGTCCTTGTTGAGCGTGGTGGAGAAGATCACGGTGCCCGGCATCAGGGCCCCGCGCAGCGGTGACCATCCGCCCCATGCTGTCTGATTGGATTCGGGCCATTCGGGCTCGGTCACCGAGTCGATCGTGAAGCCAGCGGTCACAAGCAGGCTCACCCAGTCGCCCATCGTCCTGTGGTGCTCCGCGTAGACGGGCTGACCCTCCGAGGAGATCTCCACATAGGGGGTGCGGTCGAAGTACGAGTACTCGACCGTCAGACCTGATTCGCCGGGCACATCGGGGAACATCCAACGCATCGGATGCGTCGTGGAGAACGCCCACCGACCGCCGGGACGGACGACGCGGGCGACCTCGGACAGGACCACCTCGGCGTCCTTGACGAAGGGCAGCGCTCCATATGAGGAGAAGGCGATGTCGAAGCTGTTCGACGCGAAAGGCAGCTGACGGGCATCGGCGTGGAGGAATGTCGGGGGAGTCGCATCCGAGCTGAGCGGATGCTCCCGTTGGAGACGGGAGGCCTGTTCGAGCATTCCGGCTGAGACGTCGACGCCGGTTGCGATCGCGCCTTCTTCGGCCAGCCAGCGGGAGCACTGACCAGCACCGCAGCCGACTTCGAGGATCTGCTTGCGATGTACATCGCCGAGCAGATGCACATCGGATTCGTGGATTCCCTCGGGGCACCACATGAATTCGGAGGCGCCGAGGAAGCTGCCGTGTTCGGCCAGATAGTCCTCAGCGGAATTGTCCCAGTACCCTCTGTTTGCGCGCACCGATGCCTCTTCATCGATGGGCAGATAGCCACCGCTGATGACCTCGGGTCGTTCACTTCCGTCGCTCATCATTCCTCCGTGGCCAGGGCCGTGATTCTTTTCAGACTTCGGCGTGCATTCACGCCATGGATGATGCTAGTATTGACAACCGTATGCGCGTATGCATGCATGTCCAAAATCGTAATCGAGACCGGATGCGACTCTGACGGCTGTTTCACAGCATCGCCCCAGAGTATCGGATCTGGACCATAATTCCATCGGAGTCCCAACCTATATGACCACCACCACGCCGGAATCGGTGCAGCCGAAGCAGGTCGCTGTCAATGACATCGGAACCGCTGAGGATTTCCTCGCCGCCGTCGATGAAACGATCAAGTACTTCAACGATGGCGACATCGTCGAAGGCACCGTCGTCAAGGTCGACCGTGACGAAGTCCTCGTCGACATCGGATACAAGACGGAAGGCGTCGTCCTTTCGCGAGAACTCTCCATCAAGCACGATGTCGATCCCGGCGAAGTCGTCGAGGTCGGTGACGAAATCGAAGCTCTCGTTCTTCAGAAGGAAGACAAAGAGGGCCGACTCATGCTGTCCAAGAAGCGCGCGCAGTACGAGCGTGCCTGGGGCGACATCGAGAAGATCAAGGAAGAGGACGGCGTCGTCACCGGCACCGTCATCGAGGTCGTCAAGGGCGGCCTGATCGTGGACATCGGTCTGCGCGGCTTCCTGCCCGCTTCACTCGTCGAGATGCGCCGTGTCCGCGATCTGGCTCCTTACATCGGCCAGCAGGTCGAAGCCAAGATCATCGAACTGGACAAGAACCGCAACAACGTCGTTCTGTCCCGTCGTGCCTGGCTCGAGCAGACCCAGTCCGCGGTTCGCCATGACTTCCTGCAGACGCTGCAGAAGGGTCAGGTCCGTCCGGGCGTCGTCTCCTCGATCGTCAACTTCGGTGCCTTCGTCGACCTCGGTGGTGTCGACGGACTCGTGCACGTTTCCGAACTGTCCTGGAAGCACATCGATCACCCGGGCGAGGTCGTCACCGTTGGTGACGAGGTCACCGTTGAGGTGCTCGACGTCGATATGGATCGCGAACGTGTCTCCCTCTCGCTCAAGGCGACGCAGGAAGACCCATGGCAGCACTTCGCTCGCACCCATGTCATCGGTCAGATCGTTCCCGGCAAGGTCACCAAGCTGGTTCCGTTCGGTGCGTTCGTGCGCGTCGAAGACGGCATCGAAGGCCTCGTCCACATCTCCGAGCTCGCAGTTCGCCACGTGGACCTGCCTGAACAGGTCGTCTCTGTCGACGAGACCATCTACGTCAAGGTCATCGACATCGACCTCGAACGTCGTCGCATCTCGCTCTCGCTGAAGCAGGCGAACGAAGGCGTCGATCCCGAGGCTGAATTGTTCCTCGACCCGGCTCTGTACGGCATGCCGCAGGAGTATGACGAGGACGGCAACTACAAGTACCCAGAAGGCTTCGATCCCGAGACCAACGAGTGGATGGAAGGCTTCGACTCACAGCGCGAGGTTTGGGAACAGCAGTACGCTGCTGCTCAGACTCGCTGGGAAGAGCACAAGAAGCAGGTCGCCAAGGCCATCGCTGCGGACGCCGAAGCAGGCTCCGCCGAGGCCGGCTCCGCTTCGGAAGCCGCTCCGGCAACCGGATCGTTCTCCTCTGAAGAGGCAGCCGACGAAGGTACGCTGGCCAGCGACGAAGCTCTCGCAGCATTGCGTGAGAAGCTTGCAGGCAGCTGATAACAGCACTCACAAGGGCTCCCGGTCATCTGATCGGGGGCCCTTTGTGTATGCATCCACGCGCCGACGCGAGCGCTGGCATCGACTCCGTCCTTGGCTCTGGTACACCCTGGTGCTCACACTCGTCAGCATCTGCGTGTTCGGCCAAGTTGCTGCCGACCCTGGAGGGCAGGTCGTCGCCGGCAACGACGACTCGTCGCTGTTCATCTGGTGGCTAGGCCACGGCGCGGACATCCTTGCCTCTCATTTGGGATTCGGCAACGCGGGCAGTCACGGGAGCGGTGCCGACGGGTTCCTCTACACCGAGGCGATGAATGCCCTCGGCGGGGGAGTCAACGGAGCCTGGAACACATCGTTGGCCGGCCTGTCGATCATCCTCGCCCCCTTGACGTGGCTGGCCGGACCGATCATCAGCTACAACGTCCTCATCGTTGCTAGTCCCGTGGTTACCAGCCTGGCCGCGGCGTTCCTGTTCACACGCTTCCTCAAGCGCTTCCCTGCCTTCATCGCTGCCGGAGGCGTCGGCTTCTCGAGCTATGTGATCGCACAGCTCTCGGGCCATCCGAACCTGGGGTTCGCGATCACCCCGCCCTTGGTCGCGGCGTTCGTTCTCATGCTGCTGCGCGGCACTCGTCGATCTGGTACCCCGTCGTCCGATGCGACCGGACACCGCACGACGGCGGCAGACGACACGAGGCAAGCAGACGATGTTCCGATCCCTCGTCGACGGATTTTCGCTGACGACTTCTGGCTCCTCACCGTCGGGCTCGGGCTTGTCCTCGGTATGCAGTTCTACATCTCCACCGAAGTCCTCGCCGGCACCTTCCTTGCGGCCCTGTGCCTCCTGCTCGCCTTCGCAGTCTTCGGGCGCAGAGTCTGCACCCGCTACGGGTGGCTGCGTCTCGGGATCGGAGGCGTCATGGCTTCCGCCATCGCTCTGCTCTGCGCGCTTCCGCTGCTGTTGACGATGGCTGGCCCCAACGCACCGACAGGTGCCATCCGACCCCACGGAGTGTGGAACACAGACCTGCTCGACCCGATTGTGCCCGCAGCTCCCACGCTGCTGGGCTCCGGTGCCTCTCCGCTTCCGCGCGTGATGGACATCGACGCCGCCGAACTCGGTGCCTATGTCGGAGTGCCAGCGCTCATCGCCGCTGTCATCATCGTCATCGGCCTGCTCCGGAACTCCCGGTATTCGACGGCCCTGGGCATCGCCTCGGCGACGGGGATCCTGGTCTTCATCCTTGCACTCGGCTCGCCTGTCCTGCTCAACGGGACGACCCTCCTCGAGACCGGCCCCTTCGCCCTTGTCGAGGCGATCCCCGTGCTCAACAACATCCTGCCGATGCGCTTGGTCCTGCACTCCACGATCGCCCTCTACGCCGTGCTCGGCTGCGGTCTCCAATGGGCTCTGGACAATGTCCGCACGCGATCAGGGAAGGGCCTCCTCGCCTTACTCCTTGTCAGTGCGGTCTGCGTCATTCCGAGCGTCCAGACCTCCCGTGCGGTCTACGTGCCCGACTTCTATCGCGAATCGATTGCCGAGGTGATCCCCGCGGGATCCGTCGTCAAGACCCTGCCCCGCCCGTTGGCCTGGGCGGAACCCCACGCCGACGAGGCTATGGTGTGGCAGTCCGTGAGCGGCTTCCGCTACCGGGAGACCGGCGGCTACTTCATCGGCTCGAGTCCGGACTCCCCGGTGATCTACTCGGCACCCGAGGATGCGCTGGACGAACTCCTGCACGACTCGGTCTTCGCCGGCGAGCCGATGCCCGATGCCGGAGGCGACGAGGTGAAGTCCGCCGTCGACGAGCTACGTGCCCAAGGTGTGGACTTCATCGTCCTCGCCCCCGATGCCCCGCTGCTGCCCGGCGGCCCGGGAGAGTACGAGGACTTCCTTAACCGCAGCCTCGGCGAACCGATCTTCTCCGACGAAGGCGTGCTGGTCTACTCGCTCGATCGCTGAACGCGCACGCTGACTGCGGTGCGGGCGAACCGGCTGACTCCAGTGCGGGCAAACCGGCTGACTGCGGTGCCGGCGACGGTTAGGCTGGAGCCATGCTGAGAATAGGTCTGACCGGTGGAATCGGTGCAGGGAAATCAACCGTATCCGCGATCCTCGCCGAGCACGGCGCTGTCATCATCGACGCCGACAAGATCGCTCGAGAGGTCGTGGCCCCCGGCGAACCGCTGCTCGAAGAGCTCGCACGTACCTTCGGCGACCAAGTCATCGCGGCTGACGGGGGACTCGACCGTCCCCGACTCGCTGCCGCGGCATTCGCCGACGAGGAGGGCACGGCTGCGCTCAACGGGCTCATGCATCCCGCGATCCGCACCCGCACGGCCGAGCACTTCGAAGAGAATTCCGACGCCGAGGTGGTCGTCCACGACGTGCCCCTCCTGGTGGAGAATGCGATGACCCCCGCCTACCACCTCAATCTCCTTGTCGACGTTCCGGCGGACCTCCGCCTCCAGCGTCTGATGGATGCGCGCGGCATGGACCGTGCCGACGCCCAGGCCAGGATCGCCCGTCAGGCCGGCGACGACGAGCGCCGCGCGGTCTGCGACGTCATCATCGACAATGCCGGGGCTGTCGAAGACACGCAGGCAGCCGTCTCACACCTCGTCAGCGATCGCCTCCTGCCATTCGCAGAGAACCTGAGGCTGCAGCGTCGCGCCGAGCGCGGGGGCATCGAACTCTGCGACCCTGCCGAAGCCGATTGGTCAGGCGAGGCGGCCCGAATCATCGCGAAGCTGCGCCATGGCACGGATGACAGGTACGACGTCGAGCACATCGGATCGACGGCGATCCCGGGGCTGGTCGCCAAGGACGTCATCGATCTGCAGATGCTCGTCCCCGACCAAGCGGCGGCCGACACCCTGGCTCCTCGACTCGCCGACCTCGGGTATCCGGGGGCGGCCGGTGTCGACCACCTCGGCGAAGGGGAGCACACGGCCAAGCGGTTCCATGCGAACACAGACCCCGGCCGGGCCGTGAACCTGCATGTGCGGACCGCGGGATCGGCCTCGGCGCGCTTCGCCACTGAATTCGTTTCGCTGCTCAGCCGTGATCGTGGCGAGAGGGACCGCTACGCCGAACTCAAGCGTGAACTGGCCGAGAAGTATGCCGGTGAGGCACGCACCGAGGGCTATGCGGATGCAAAGGAACCGTACTTCCTGATGATGCGCAGGGCGCTCGTGCCCGAGAGCTTCGCTTGAGGTGCAGGTAATCCGGGTCGGATGACACGGCCGATCCGGGTTCGTCGACATGGGCGAGCCGAGGCGGAGCACACTGTGCCATGCGCGTCACCGTTGTCCGCCGAACTCGGCGAGAGGGTATCAAAAGAGCAATTGCTCTTGTGGGAAAAGGTTGAATCGGACGGGTCTGTTACCAACTTGCAATCTTCATAAGTGAGAGAAGTCACACCAGCGCACGTATATTGCTTCTGTATGACTGAGCGAGGCCAGCGAAGATGCTGCGACCTCCGAGAAGAAAGCACACGTGAATCCTATGAAAAGAACGACCGGTCTTTCCGTAGCGGCGGTCTCCATCGCCGCGCTTCTGGCCATGAGTGGATGTGCCAACCAGGGATCATCCGGAGGAGGAGGCAGCGAGGCTTCCTCGAATCGAGTCGAGCTTCCCGTGCAGAAGAAGCTGGAGGTCTCACCGGACGTGGTGAAGGCTGCCGGCGACGGCAAGGCGAAGTGCGACGCGAAGACCACGATCGCCTACGTCGGTGCGATGACCGGACCGAATGCACAGCTGGGAATCAATATCTACAACGGTTCGCAGACCGCCATCGACGAGCACAACAAGGCCAACCCGGACTGCCAGGTGACCTTCAAGAAGATCGACACCGAGGGTGACCCTGCCAAGGCGACCGGCCCTGTCGCTCAGGCGACGAAGGAGAAGGACATCATCGGCGTCGTCGGTCTCCCGTTCTCCGGTGAGTCGAAAGCCACCGGCGGCATCTTCGAAGACAACGATCTCGTTCACATCTCCCCGGCTGCGACGAACCCCGATCTCTCCGCCAACGGCTGGAAGACCTTCTTCCGCGGGCTGGGCAACGACAATGTCCAGGGCCCAGCACTCGTGAAGCTGGTCGACAAGCTCAAAGCTGAGAAGACCTGCCTGATCGAGGACGACTCAGACTACGGCATGGGTCTGGCTAAGGTCGTCCGCGAGAAGATGGGCGACAAGCTCGTCTGCGAGGACGCTGTGACCACGGGGCAGAAGGACTTCGCTCCGACGATCCAGAAGATCATGGATTCGAAGGCTGACTCTGTCATCTACTCCGGCTACTTCGCCGAGGGTGCTCCGCTGGACAACCAGCTTGTCAACAAGGGCTTCGAAGGCTACTTCATCGGGCCCGACGGCGTGAAGGACACCGCGTTCGTCAAGCAGGCCGGTGACGCAGCGAAGAACACCTACTACACATGCACGTGTGTACCGGGCGATCTGATCCCAGAATTCGCAGACGCGTTCAAGAAGGTCTCGGGCGGTGATGCACCCGGAACCTACTCGGTCGAAGGCTACGACACCATGACGATCTTCCTGTCCGGCATCGACTCGGGAATCACCGATCGCAAGAAGATGCTCGATTACGTCAAGAACTACGACGGCGTCGGCTACGGCAAGACCTACAAGTGGGACGACACAGGCGAGCTCGAGGACAAGGCCGTCTACGGCTACAAGACCGAAGGCGATGGAATCGTCTCCGTCGGTCTCATCGAATAGTCTCCACAGCCAGCGCACGATCTCAATGCCCTCCAGGGACACCGGAGGGCATTGAGCCGTGCAGTCAAGAATCGAGAACCCATGTCCGGTGAATGGATTTCGTTCGATTTCGGTGCTCTGCTCAACAGCTTCTGGGCCACCACTTTCGACGGCCTCACTCTGGGAGCCATCTACGCTCTCGTCGCACTCGGGTACACCCTGGTCTACGGTGTGCTCAACCTCATCAACTTCGCCCACTCGGAGGTCTTCATCGCTGGAGCCTTCGCTGTGGTCTTCTTCCTCAGCAGTCTCGGCTTCGGCCCCTCGGCGCCGACCCTGCCCCTGGGAATGCTCATACTCGACCTTGTGCTGGCAGGGATCATCGCAATGGTGGTCTCCGGAGGCACTGCGATCATCGTCGAACGCGTGGCGTACAAACCGCTGCGCGATCGGGGCGCTTCACGACTCGCGTTCCTCATCTCCGCGATCGGCATGTCCTTCGTCCTCCAGTACATCTTCTTCGAATGGCGCGGACCCAATGCCGAGCCGAGCGTGACGATGTTCCGGCCGAAGCCCATCTTCGAGGTCTTCGGCGCGATCATCGACTCGCAGCAGCTGACGATCGTCATCGCCGCCCTCATCATGATGGTGTGCGTCGACCAGGTGGTCAGGAGGACGAAGCTGGGCCGCGGCATCCGCGCCGTCGCCCAGGACCCCGACACTGCCACGCTCATGGGAGTCAACCGGGAGCGGATCATCGTCGCGACCTTCGCGATCGGCGGATTCCTCGCCGGAGCCGCCGCGCTGTTCTACGTCATGCGCGTTCCCGCCGGAGTCTTCTACATGGGCGGGTTCATCCTCGGCATCAAGGCCTTCACCGCGGCCGTGCTCGGAGGGATCGGAAACGTCCGCGGAGCTCTCCTCGGCGGACTGCTGGTCGGTCTGATCGGCAACTACGGAGCCACCATCCTCGGTGACTCCCAATGGACAGACGTCGTGATCTTCGTCGTCCTGATCCTCGTTCTGATGATCCGACCCAACGGAATACTCGGCACCAACCTAGGGGAGGCGAGAGTCTGATGTCTGCTCACAGTCCTTTGAGCTCGGCCGGAGCCAAACAGGCCGAAGCGGCCGGCAAACTCGGCCACAAGCGTCCCAGCTGGTACCTGCGCCTCAAATCATGGTGGAACGACCGGTCTCGCTGGCAGCAGTGGCTCCTGCTCCTCGTCGTCGTGATCCTCGCCTACCTCCTGCCCGTCATCAACCCTCCGCTGATCACGACGGAGCCGTCGAACGACTTCGCGATCTCGTGCTTCAACATGGCTCTGTACGGCCTCGTCGCACTCGGACTCAACGTCGTCGTCGGGCAGGCGGGCCTGCTCGACCTGGGATACATCGGCTTCTTCGCAGTCGGGGCCTACACAGCCTCGCTGTGGACCTCGCCCGACTCACCGCTCGTTCACATCCCCTACCTCTGGACGCTGCCCCTGGCGATGATCGTCACGGTCGTCTTCGGCATCGCGCTCGGAATCCCGACTCTGCGCCTGCGCGGAGACTACCTGGCGATCGTGACCTTGGGCTTCGGCGAGATCATCCGTCTGCTCGCGACGATCATCCCGGTCCTCAAAGGCAACACGGGGTTCCAGAACATCGGTCGACCTCCCGGGGAGATCGACGGGTCACCGATCTTCTCGGCGTCGAACGGTCTGCCCTGGTACTGGTTCACGGTGACGGTCATCGTCATCGTCATGATCCTCCTCGGCAACCTCGAACGCTCTCGCGTCGGTCGCGCCTGGTTCGCGATCCGTGAGGACGAGGACGCCGCGGAGATCATGGGAGTGCCGACCTTCCGCTTCAAACTTGCCGCATTCGGCACGGGTGCCGCACTCGGTGGACTCTCGGGAGCACTCCTGGCCGGTCAGGTCGGCTTCGTCAACAACCAGAAGTTCGACGTGCCGACGTCGATCCTCTTCCTCGCCGCGGTGATCCTCGGTGGGCAGGGCAACAAGCTCGGCGTCGTCATCGGCGGTGCGATCGTCGCGTACGTCCCGTTGCGGTTCACCGCCCTGGGCGGATGGAAGTTCCTCATCTTCGGCGTCGTGCTCGTCCTGCTGATGATCTTCCGTTCACAGGGTCTGTTCGGCAAGAAGCCGAAGCTGCTGACCTACACCGCGCGGATCCGCAGGAAGGTCAAACACGAGGCGTCACCGGAACCGGGGGATCCACCGCACGAGGCGACCGCCTCGGCGACGGATCGATCCGGTATCGACGAGAACACGGATCGATCCGGTATCGACGAGAACACCGACGACGGAGACGAAGGAGGTCGGGCATGAATGCCGACGCGAATCTGACAGAGGTTGCCCCGGAGCGCGATATCGCCGTGGCCGAAGGAGACACGCTGGTCAAGGTCAAGGACCTCAGCGTCGTCTTCGGCGGACTGACAGCTCTCGACTCGGTCTCGTTCGACATCAGGCGCGGTGAGATCCTCGGCCTCATCGGACCCAACGGCGCGGGCAAGACCACATGCTTCAATGCCATGACCGGTGTGTACAAGCCCAGCCAGGGCAGCGTGATGCTCGAGGGCCACTCCCTGCTGGGTCTGAAGAAGCACCGGATCACCCGACTGGGTCTGGCTCGGACATTCCAGAACATCCGACTCTTCGGTGAGATGACGGCCCTGGAGAATGTGGCCGTCGGCCTCGACGCCCGGCACAAATCGGGCATGATCTCTGCGATGCTGCGGACTCCTCGCCACTACCGCGAGGAGAAGCAGATCATCACGCGCGGAATGGAGCTCCTCGAGTTCGTCGGGATCGCGGATCGCGCACTCGACCGGGCGAAGGACCTGCCGTATGGCTATCAGCGTCGGCTGGAGATCGCCCGTGCCCTGGCCACGGATCCCAAGCTGCTCTGTCTTGATGAGCCTGCTGCGGGGTTCAACCCGGCCGAGAAGGAAGAGCTGATGGAGCTCATCCACACAGTGCGGGACGAGGGGTACACGATTCTCCTCATCGAGCACGACATGAAGCTCGTCATGGGCGTCACGGATCGCATCGTGGTCCTGGAGTTCGGAAAGAAGATCGCCGACGACATCCCGTCTGCGATCCGTGAGGACCCGGCAGTCATCGCTGCCTACCTGGGACAGGAGGAGCCAGATGCCACTGCTTGAGGTCAAAGATCTGGAGGTGCGCTACGGGCGCATCAAAGCCGTCGAGCACATCGACGTCGCCGTCGAAGCGGGAGAGGTTGTCGTCCTCATCGGTGCCAACGGTGCTGGGAAGACCACAACCATGCGAGCCGTCTCCGGACTGCTGGCAGCTCGTCAGGGATCGATCACCTTCAAAGGTGAGGACGTCACCCGGCTCAAGGGGCACCGACGTGTGGCGAAGGGCATCTCGTTGGTGCCGGAAGGGCGCGGCATCTTCCCCGGGATGACCGTGCGGGAGAACCTCGAGATGGGAACCTATGCCCTCAAGGGCAAGAACCCCGAATCGGAGTACGACCGTGTCTTCGAGCTGTT
The DNA here is from genome assembly GCF_022748595.1 of Brevibacterium sp. ZH18. Lineage (GTDB taxonomy): Bacteria > Actinomycetota > Actinomycetes > Actinomycetales > Brevibacteriaceae > Brevibacterium. The sequence continues at coordinate 15,687 of NZ_JALDSX010000005.1, forward strand.
CCCCCGCCTCAAGGAGCGGTCCACCCAGTTGGGCGGCACGATGTCGGGCGGAGAACAGCAGATGCTCGCCATCGGGCGGGCGCTGATGGCCAGCCCCGAGGTGCTGCTGCTCGACGAACCGTCTATGGGCCTGGCGCCGCAGTTCATCCGGCAGATCTTCTCGATCATCAGGGAGATCAATTCGCAGGGGACGACAGTGCTGCTCGTCGAGCAGAACGCGAATCAGGCGCTGGCGATCGCGGACCGGGCATGCGTCCTCGAAGCCGGCCGTTTGACGAAGACGGGAACCGGCAAGGAACTGCTCGCGGACAACACGATCCGCGACGTCTACCTCGGCGGCGGCTGAGCGCCGATGCGCTCTCAGCGGTGCTTATCCGGTTCGGGTCAGTGTCGTGTCAGGGGGTGGGGTTAGTGTTGAGCTATGAGCTCAGCACGACCCCTGCCCGCCATCGGCCACAGGCCCGATGTCACGCGTACCGTCGCCCCGTTCGAAGTCATCTCCGAATACTCGCCCTCCGGTGATCAGCCCACTGCCATCAAGGAGATCGCCCAGCGCCTCGACGAGGGGGAGCGTGACATCGTCCTCCTCGGTGCGACCGGTACGGGCAAGTCCGCGACCACGGCCTGGCTGATCGAGCAGGTGCAGAGACCGACCCTGATCATGGCTCCGAACAAGACGCTGGCCGCACAGCTGGCCAACGAGTTCCGGCAGCTTCTGCCCAACAACGCCGTCGAATACTTCGTCTCCTACTACGACTACTACCAGCCTGAGGCCTATGTGCCCCAGACCGATACCTTCATCGAGAAGGACTCGTCGATCAACGACGAGGTTGAACGTCTGCGGCACTCTGCGACGAACTCCCTGCTCACCCGTCGTGATGTGGTCGTGGTTTCGACAGTGTCGTGCATCTACGGTCTGGGCACCCCGGAGGAGTACGTCGACAGGATGGTGACCCTGCAGCGCGGTCAGCAGTGCGACCGGGACGAACTTCTCAAACGATTCGTGTCCATGCAGTACGCGCGCAACGACATGGCGTTCACGCGCGGGACCTTCCGCGTCCGCGGAGACACCGTCGAGATCATTCCGCAGTACGAGGAACTGGCTCTGCGCATCGAGTTCTTCGGCGACGAGATCGAGTCCCTCCAGACGCTGCATCCGCTCACGGGTGAGATCGTGCGAGACGAGGAGACGATCCATGTCTTCCCAGCCACGCATTACGTAGCGGGCGAAGACCGAATGGGACGGGCCATCAGCGAGATCGAAGACGAACTGCAGACTCGTCTGAGCGAATTCGAAGCGCAGAACAAACTTCTCGAGGCGCAGCGTCTGAAGATGCGCACAACCTATGACCTCGAGATGATGGAGTCGATGGGATTCACCTCAGGCATCGAGAACTATTCTCGACACATCGACGGCAGAGCCGCCGGCACAGCGCCGAACTGCCTGCTCGACTACTTCCCGGAGGACTTCCTCCTCGTCATCGATGAATCCCACGTGACGGTTCCGCAGATCGGCGGAATGTACGAAGGCGACATGTCGCGTAAACGAACGCTCGTCGAGCACGGATTCCGCCTGCCCAGTGCCATGGACAACCGGCCGCTGAAGTTCAACGAATTCCGTGAACGCGTCGGCCAGGCCGTCTACCTGTCGGCCACGCCCGGAAACTTCGAACTCGGCGAGGCGGACGGGTACGTCCAGCAGATCATCCGCCCGACCGGTCTCGTCGATCCCGAGATCGTCGTCAAGCCGACCAAGGGTCAGATCGACGATCTTCTCGATGAGATCAGAACCCGGGTCGATGCCAATGAGCGCGTCCTGGTCACTACCCTGACGAAGAAAATGGCCGAAGACCTCACGGACTACCTGCTCGAACACGATGTGCGCGTGCAATACCTCCACTCCGACGTCGACACCCTGCGGCGAGTGGAGCTCCTGACCGAGCTGCGAGCCGGCGAGTTCGACGTCCTCGTGGGAATCAACCTCCTCCGCGAGGGCCTCGACCTCCCCGAGGTCTCGCTCGTCGCGATCCTCGACGCCGACAAGGAGGGCTTCCTGCGCTCGGCGACCTCACTGATCCAGACCATCGGACGTGCGGCCCGTAATATCCACGGTCAGGTCCACATGTATGCGGACACCATCACCCGCTCGATGCGGGAGGCGATCGATGAGACGGATCGGCGGCGTGAGATCCAGGTTGCCTACAACAAGGAGCACGGGGTCGACCCGATGCCCTTGGTCAAGAAGATCGCGGACATCACGGAGCGTCTCCAGCGTGAAGACGCCGACACCCGTGAACTCCTCACCGAATTCGACTACGGCAAGGGCAAGCGGGGCTACAACTCGGCGCTCACCGATGAACAGCGCGCGGCTGCGGACAAGGCCGCAGGCAAGGCCGGTTCGCTGCGCCCACCGGCTGCGGACCTCACCGAGCTCATCGAATCTCTGACCTCGCAGATGCACGCCGCGGCGGCAGAACTGCAGTTCGAACTCGCCGGACGGCTGCGCGACGAGCTCTCAGACCTCAAACAGGAGCTGCGGCAGATGAAGGAGGCGGGGCACGCCTGACAGGCGAAGCACCTCTGCACCTGGTCGCGCCGACGCGGAGGGTCGGCCGGTGTCGGTGTGACCTGCAGACAAGGCCGCTTCGCGTCCCGGTACTGCGGTCCGTGTAAACTGGGCCGTCGGAGGGGAGTATCCCAAAAGCTCCGAACTCGTCATCACGGTCCAGCTCATGGATCCGGGTTCGGACGCTGACCTGCCGGTCTGCGGGAGAGACTTTCGAAACGTACGGCTGTGCGCCGACGAATGCGCACGTTCAACCGCGAAAGGCTTCCATGACAACGCAACTGCCCCTATGGTTCGAGGCCGGGTCACTCATCGTTCTCGTCCTCATCCTCGTCGTCGATCTCCTGCTGGTGATCAAACGACCTCACATTCCCTCGATGCGGGAGTCCTCCCTGTGGGTGGCCTTCTACGTCACTCTTGCACTGCTGTTCGCCGTGGCGATGTACTTCATGGCCGATGGCGAACATGCCAGCCAATTCCTTGCAGGTTGGCTGACCGAATACAGCCTGAGCATCGACAATCTCTTCGTCTTCGTCATCATCATGACCCGCTTTAAGGTGCCTCGTCAGTACCAGCAGGAAGTCCTCATGGTGGGCATCATCATCGCGCTTGTCTTCCGCGGTGCCTTCATCCTTGCCGGCTCCGTCGTCATCGAAATGTTCATCTCGGTGTTCTACATCTTCGGTGCCTTCCTCCTCTGGACCGCCTGGAACCAGGCGTTCGGCAGTGAGGATGAAAGCGATGAGGACAACCGCTTCGTCAAATGGCTTAAGACCAAGATCAGCATCTCCGACGACTTCGACGGCAACAAGCTGAAGACCACGGTCAAGGGGGAGAAGTTCTACACCCCGATGCTGCTCGTCTTCATTGCGATCGGCACCACCGATGTGATGTTCGCCCTCGACTCGATCCCAGCGATCTTCGGCATCACCCAGAGCCCGTTCATCGTCTTCACCACCAACATCTTCGCGCTCATGGGCCTTCGCCAGCTCTACTTCATGCTCGGAGGACTGCTCGATCGGCTCATCTACCTCAAATACGGCATCGCCGCGATCCTCGCCTTCATCGGCGTCAAACTCATCCTCCACGCGGCTCACGAGAACAATCTGCCGTTCATCAACGACGGTCAGCCGCTGACCTGGGTGCCCGACATATCGACCGGTCTCTCACTGATCGTCATCGTCGGGTGCATGGCCGTCGCCACCATCGCGAGCCTCATCGTCATGAAGCGCCGCCACCAGCACGTCAAATACGGCCCCGTCGAACACGAAGCTCATCACGACGGTGTCGGCCACAGCGGGGGACACCCTGCAGGTGAGGCGACTCAGATGTCTTCGTCCGAGGCAGCACCAGAATCACCTCGGTCCGCACACGACTCAGGTTCTGATGACTCGTCGGACGGTAGCGAGTCCGGCTCCGGCAGGGAACCAGGTTCACGATGAGACCCTGCACGAGACGCCGCGCACGTTACTGCGGCGAGTGAGCTCATCACTTGTCAGTTCGGCTCCGTCGATTACTCGACGGGGCCGAACAGCAATCGGTGCGGTGCTCAGACCTCGATCAGTCGGCGCGCAGCAAGGTCGGTCACTCAGCAGACTTCGGTCAGTCAGCCGACTTCGGTCAGTCAGCCGACTTCGGTCAGTCAGCCGACAGAGGCCCGAAGACCGGCGTCCACTCCCGGACGATCGTCTCGTCGATGACACCGATCGACGCATAAGGATCGGCGGCCAGATGGCGAGCGATCTCCGCCTTGTCCGCTGCCTTGAGGATCAGCAGTCCGCCGGGCACCGGATCATTGTCCAGCGGACCGGACGCCAGAATGGTTCCCGCCTCATGCAGCTCAGCCTGCCAGGCACGGTGCGCAGGACGGTGCTCCATCCGGGTGTCGGTATCGGGTCCATAGACATAGTTGACGGTGAAGACCGGCATCTGAAACTCCTGAGGTTCGAACAATAGGATGGACATCAGTCTAAACGGAAAGGTCTGTGCATAGTTGTGGCGAGATTGCAGGAGATCCCAGCGGAGTTCGCTGATGAAGACGCAGTGTACGAGGCCTTCGGCCGCTACTGCGAAGAGCTGGGAATCGAACCGTACCCCGCTCAGGACGAGGCCTTCCTCGACATTCTGGCCGGCGACAATACAGTCATGGCGACTCCCACGGGGTCAGGTAAGTCCCTCGTGGCACTGTTCGCGCTGTATCTGTCCTTCACCCGCGGGATCAGGGCCTACTACACCGCCCCTCTCAAGGCTCTGGTGAGTGAGAAGTTCTTCTCACTCATCGACGCCTTCGGTCCGGAGAACGTCGGCATGATCACCGGCGACTCGACCGTCAACGGCGACGCCCCAGTGATCTGTGCGACTGCAGAGATCTTGGCCAATCAGTCCCTGCGCGAGGGCGGAATGCTCGATGCGGGCATGGTGGTCATGGACGAGTTCCACTACGTCGCCGACCCCTCTCGCGGATGGGCGTGGCAGGTGCCTCTGCTGGAGATGCCGCAGGCACAGTTCGTGCTCATGTCGGCCACGCTCGGAGACACCTCAGAGATCTGCCGGACGATGGAGGACACGACGGGGCGCGACAGCTCCGTCGTCACCTCGGCGACCCGTCCCGTCCCACTCGAATACGAATATTCGACCGAAACTCTCTCGGACACCCTGCAGGGATTGGTCCGCCACGACAAAGCACCTGTCTACGTGGTGTCCTACTCTCAGGCCGGCGCCATCGACCTCGCCACGAACCTGCTCTCCATCGATCTCGCTTCGAAGGAGCAAAAGGCGGCGATTGCGGCGGCGATCAAAGGCTTCGCCTTCGCGAAGGGCTTCGGACAGAACCTGCGCAAGCTGCTCCAGCACGGGGTCGGCGTCCACCATGCCGGCATGCTCCCCAAATACCGTCGACTCGTCGAACAGCTGGCACTCAAAGGCCTTCTGCTCGTCATCTCCGGCACGGACACCCTGGGCGTGGGCATCAACGTTCCGATCCGCTCCGTCCTGCTCACCGGGCTGACGAAGTTCGACGGTCGCAGGATGCGCAAGCTCAGCGTCAGAGAGTTCCAGCAGCTGGCAGGACGTGCGGGTCGAGCAGGATTCGACACCCGCGGCTATGTCGTCGCTCAGGCGCCCGAACACGTCATTGAGAATCTCCGGGCCGAGGCCAAGGCCGCCAACGCGGACAAGAAGAAGAAAAAGGTCAAGAAGAAGGCGGCCCCCGCCGGATTCGTCGGCTGGTCCGAGGAGACCTTCACGAAACTCATTGAATCCCAGGCGGAGTCGCTGCGCCCACGCATGCGCATCGACCACTCGACGATCCTCAATCTCGTCGCCCGTCCAGGATCAGATGTGTCGACCATCAGCGCCTTCATCGACAAGACACATGAGAGCCGTGAACGCCACCTCGACCTCAAGCTGACCGCGCTGAGCATCGGCCGTTCGCTCATCGATGCCGGCCTCATTGTGTCCAAGGGCGACGAACTCGTCCCGACGACGGACCTCGGGCCGCAGTTCGCGCTCAATCAGCCGCTGGCTCCATTCGTGCTCGCCGCGCTCGAACTCTTCGACCAAGATTCCGAGACCTACGCCCTCGACGTGGTCTCCCTCGTCGAGGCCACAACCTCAGTGCCGTTCCCCGTGCTCAAGGGACAACTTGATCGGATCAAACGCGACACCTTGGGCGAGCTCAAGGCCGAAGGCCTCGAATACCCGGAGCGGATGGCGATCCTCGACGAGATCGAAGGGCCCAAACCGCTTGCGGAGCTGCTCGATCCGGCCTTCGACCACTTCATCGAAACCCACCCGTGGCTGCGCGGCGGCGGCTTCGAACCGAAGTCGATCGTGCGCGACATGTGTGAGCAGGCGATGGGCTTCACCCAGTTCGTCAGCTACTACAGCCTGGCGAGGGTCGAAGGCAGCCTGCTGCGCTACCTCACGGACGTATTCCGGGCGCTGACACACAACGTGCCCGCGGATCACCGGACCGACGAACTGGCGACGATCATCGAATGGTTGGGCGAGACCATCGCCCGCACCGATTCCTCCCTGCTCGACGAATGGCGCACTCTGCAAGGTCTGTCGCCGACGGACTTCGCAGACGAAGAGCTGCCGGACCTCGACCGCAAGTTCTCCGACAACACGAAGGTCTTCACCGCCGAGGTGCGCAACGCCCTGTTCCACCGCGTGCTCCTCGCCGAACGCGCCGACTACAGCGAACTCGGCCGACTCGACGCCGACAGCGGCTTCGGCGCCACCGCCTGGGAGGATGCGATCGAAGACTTCTACGAGGAATACGGAGACCTGCTCGTCGACGGCAAAGCCAGGGGCAAGGAATATATCTCGATCGAAACCGGTTCACAGATCTGGACCGTTCGTCAGACTTTGGCCGACCCCGATGACAACAGGGACTGGGCGATCGACGCCGAGGTGGACGTTCCCGCCAGTGACGAAGCCGGAGACATCGTGCTCCGAATCCTCCATGTCGGAGAGATCAGCGCCAGTCCCCGTTCCAGCAATGTCAGTGCCGAGTAATACAGTGGACAGGTGATGAAAACGAACAGCGTCGAACAGGCTGAGCAGACGGTCGGTGTGTCCCATCTGGATACCCTGTGGGTCAAGGGCGCGCGCGCCCACAACCTGAAGAATGTGGAGATCGCCCTTCCGCGAGACTCCATGGTCGTCTTCACCGGATTGTCGGGCTCAGGCAAATCGTCCCTGGCCTTCGACACGATCTTCGCCGAGGGCCAGCGACGCTACGTCGAATCGCTGTCCTCCTATGCCCGAATGTTCCTGGGCCAGATGGACAAACCGGACGTCGATTTCATCGAGGGTCTCTCTCCTGCGGTCTCCATCGATCAGAAATCCACATCCCGCAACCCTCGGTCGACAGTCGGCACCATCACCGAGGTGTACGACTTCCTCCGTCTGCTGTGGGCCAGGATTGGCGTACCGCACTGTCCTGTCTGCGGCGAGGTCATCACGAAACAGACCCCGCAGCAGATCGTCGATCAGCTCCTCGAGCTCGAGGAGCGGACCAAATTCCTCGTCCTCGCCCCGGTCGTCCGGTCCCGTAAAGGCGAATTCGTCGACCTGTTCACCGACCTGCAGGCGAAGGGGTTCTCCCGCGCCATCGTCGACGGCGAGCAGATCAGCCTGAGCGAACCGCCGACCTTGGAGAAGCAGTACAAGCACACGATCTCCGTGGTCGTCGACCGGCTGGTGGCGAAATCCGGTCTGCGCCCGCGACTGACCGACTCCGTGGAGACCGCACTCGGACTCGCCGATGGCCGCATCGACGTCGATCTCGTCGACGAGGGGACGACTCGCACCTTCTCCGAGCACATGTCGTGCCCGAACGAGCACCCGCTGACGATCGATGAGATCGAACCGCGCACCTTCTCATTCAACTCTCCCTTCGGTGCCTGCCCCACCTGTGACGGCATCGGCACACGACTCCAGGTCGATGAGAGTCTCGTCGTGCCCGATGAGGATCTCAGCCTCGGCGAGGGCGCGATCGCTCCCTGGTCGGGTGGAAAACAGGTAACCAAGTACTTCAACCGGCTCCTCAAAGGTCTTGGTGACGAACTCGGCTTCGACATGAAGACCGCGTGGAAGGACCTGAAGAAGTCCGACAGGGATGCCGTTCTCACAGGCAAGGACTACCAGGTCCATGTCAAGTACAAGAACCGCTTCGGACGTGAACGCACCTATTCGACCGGTTTCGAAGGCGTGTACCAGTACATCCAGCGCAAGCATGATGAGACCGAGTCAGACTGGTCGCGCGAGCGCTATGAGTCCTACATGCGCGAGATCCCGTGCGGGAGCTGCAACGGCACCCGCCTCAAGCCGGAGATCCTGGCTGTCAAGGTCGGCGACAAATCCATCGCCGACGTGGCTGAGCTCGCTCTCGACGAAGCCGCGGAATTCCTCTCGCAGCTCGATCTGAGTCCCCGCGACGCGGCCGTGGCCGCACAGGTGATGAAGGAGATCAACGCTCGGCTGGGCTTCCTCCTCGACGTCGGCCTCGACTACCTCAGCCTCGACCGGGCAGCAGGCACGCTCTCCGGCGGTGAGGCTCAGCGCATCCGCCTGGCGACCCAGATCGGTTCGGGCCTTGTGGGCGTGCTCTACGTCCTCGACGAACCTTCGATCGGCCTCCACCAGCGCGACAACCGTCGACTCATCGAGACTCTCATCAAACTCAAGGAGCTCGGCAATACGCTCATCGTCGTCGAGCACGACGAGGACACCATCGCCTCGGCGGATTGGATCGTCGACATCGGTCCCGGCGCCGGCGAACACGGGGGCGAGGTCATCTATTCGGGCCCGGTCGACGGGCTGAAGGACGCCGAACGTTCAATCACCGGTGACTATCTCGCCGGCCGTCGCGCGATCCAGGTGCCCACGACCCGCCGTCCGGTCGACAAAGACCGTGTCGTCACCGTCGAGAAGGCGGTGGAGAACAATCTGCGCAATGTCACGGTGTCGTTCCCGCTCGGTGTGCTCACAGCGGTCACCGGTGTCTCAGGATCCGGCAAGTCGACGCTGGTCAACGAGATCCTCTACACGCAGATGGCCAACGTCCTCAACGGTGCTTCGCGAGTGCCCGGACGCCACAAGCGCGTGACAGGACTCGACAACCTCGACAAGGTCGTCCACGTCGACCAGTCGCCTATCGGCCGTACCCCGCGCTCGAACCCGGCCACCTACACCGGCGTCTTCGATCGCATCCGCCGTCTGTTCGCGGAGACCGAATCTGCGAAGGTCCGCGGCTACCAACCGGGCCGGTTCTCGTTCAACGTCAAGGGCGGTCGCTGTGAGAACTGCAGCGGCGACGGCACGATCAAGATCGAGATGAACTTCCTGCCCGACGTCTACGTCACCTGCGAGGTCTGCGGGGGAGCGAGGTACAACAGGGAGACCTTGGAAGTCACGTTCAAGGGCAAGTCCATCGCCGAGGTGCTGCAGATGCCCATCGAAGAGGGCGCCGAGTTCTTCGCTGCGATCCCTGCGATCGCGCGGCACCTCAACACCCTCGTCGAGGTGGGGCTGGGCTACGTCCGACTGGGTCAGCCCGCGACCACGCTCTCCGGTGGTGAGGCTCAACGTGTCAAGCTCGCAGCCGAACTCCAGAAGCGCTCCCGCGGCCGGACCGTCTACGTCCTCGACGAACCGACCACCGGTCTGCACTTCGAAGACATCTCGAAGCTGCTGCACGTCCTGCAGGGGCTCGTCGACAAGGGCAACACTGTCATCGTCATCGAACACAACCTCGACGTCATCGGCAACGCCGATCACGTCATCGACCTCGGTCCCGAAGGCGGACGGGGCGGTGGACAGGTCATCGCCCAGGGCACCCCTGAGGAGGTTGCGAACAACCCGGCAAGCCATACCGGGCGTTTCCTCAAAGCGATGCTCGATGGCTGACCCAGCAAGCTACCGCCCGGCGACGGGCAGCATCCCGACCTCGCCCGGGGTCTACAAATTCCGAGACCCCGACCGTCGGGTGATCTATGTCGGCAAGGCGAAGAACCTCCGCAATCGACTCAACTCGTACTTCTCGAATCCAGCCCAGCTGCACCCGAGGACCTCGACCATGGTCCACACTGCCGCTTCGGTGGAGTGGACCGTCGTCGACACCGAGGTCGAGGCTCTGCAGCTCGAGTGGACGTGGATCAACGAGTTCAACCCGCGGTTCAACGTCATGTTCCGCGACGACAAGTCGTACCCGTATCTTGCGATCACGATGAACGACGAAGTACCCCGCGCCTTCATCACCCGCGGGAAACGTCGCAAAGGCGTGAAGTACTTCGGGCCGTTCGCTCAGGTGTGGGCGATCAAGGACACCCTCGACCTGCTGCTCAAAGCCTTCCCGATGCGCACGTGCACGGCAGGTGTGTTCCGACGGGCTGAACGCAGCGGCCGCCCGTGCCTGCTCGGCTACATCGACAAATGCGCGGCCCCCTGCGTCGGTCAGATCAGCATCAATGAGCATCGTGACCTTGCCCGCAGCATCTCCGACTTCATGTCCGGCAATACGGGACGCTTCATCAGCTACCGGCAGAAGGAGATGGCTGCCGCGGCGGCTGAACTCGACTACGAGCGGGCGGCTCGGCTGCGCGACGAGATCGCCGCACTGCAGAAGGTCCTCGACAAGTCGGCCGTTGTCCTCTCGGTCAACGCTGACTGCGACGTGTTCGCGCTCGTCACCGAGGAGCTCGAAGCCTCGGTTCAGGTCTTTCACGTCCGCCAGGGCCGCATCCGCGGTCAGCGTGGCTGGATCATCGAACGCTCCGACGATCACAGCCCCGCGGAGCTGACCACGGACTACCTCCGACAGGCGTACACGGGGCTTGACGCAGACGCGATACCGAGGGAGATCCTCGTCGATACGCTTCCGGCGGATCTCGAATCCCTCGAGAGCTGGCTGAGTGAACAACGCGGCGGATCGAAGGTCGCGGTCAGAGTCCCCGAACGGGGAGAGAAGAAGGCCGTCCTCGAGACTGTGACGAAGAACGCGAAGGAAGCGCTCCTCCAGCACAAGCTCAAACGGTCCTCCGACCTCACGACCCGCAGCACGGCGCTCAAGGAAATCCAGGAGTACCTGTCTCTGCCGGAAGCGCCTCTGCGCATCGAGTGCATCGACATCTCCCACACGCAGGGTTCGAATGTCGTCGCATCGCTCGTGGTCTTCGAAGACGGGCTCGTGAAGAAGCGCGACTACCGCCATTTCGCAATCCACGGGGAAGCCGCCACCGATGACACGGCGTCCATGTACGACGTGGTATCCCGCCGCTTCAGCCGTTACCTCGAGCAGATGAGTTCCGACGAACCGGACGACCGCTTCGGCTACCGGCCCAGCCTGCTCGTCGTCGACGGGGCCGGCCCGCAGGTCGCTGCGGCGACTCGGGCCCTGAGCGATCTGGGCATCATCGACATCTCGGTCGTCGGACTGGCCAAGCGGTTGGAAGAGGTCTGGGTCCCCGACGATCCGTTCCCAGTCATCCTCCCGCGGAACTCCGAGGGTCTGTTCCTCATGCAGCGGCTCCGTGACGAGGCGCACCGTTTCGCCATCAGCTACCACCGCTCGAAGCGGGCGAAGGCGATGACGAGTTCCGTGCTCGACGACATCTCAGGGCTGGGAGAGTCCAAGCGGACAGCGCTGCTGCGCCACTTCGGCTCTGTCAAGAAGGTCAGAGCCGCCAGCATCGACGACCTCTGCGAAGTGCAGGGTATCGGACCGGCCCTGGCCGAGAAGATCGCCGCAGCTCTCGAGGACTGAGGCCTCGGAAACGGGAGTCCAGGTATTGCGTGCCAGGTGCCTGAACGCCTGCCCCGAATCCTTCCGACTGCTCGACAGTCGCCGAACTGATCTAGAGTAGTGCTCCAGAGCAGTCTCCCAGACCGATCCCCAAGGAGGACGCGTGAGTACGCAGGCCGAATCGAACGGTTCCGACCGTCCCATCGAGGTCGTCCTCGTGACGGGAATGTCCGGAGCGGGCCGAACCACCGTGGCCAATGTGCTCGAGGACATGGATTGGTACGTCGTCGACAATCTGCCCCCGCAGATGATGCGCCCGCTCGTCGAACTCGTCGCTCGAGCCGACGGCGCTGTGCCCAAGATCGCGATCGTCACCGATTCGAAGGGTCGTGCGAAGTACACAGAGCTTGAAGACACGATCGGGGACTTCGTCGATCAGGGTCTGTCGCTGCGCATCCTCTTCCTCGATGCCGGAGATGAGGTGCTCGTCAGGCGCTTCGAGTCCACTCGCAGACCACACCCGCTCCAGGCTGAGGGGACGCTGCTTGAGGGAATCGAATCCGAACGCACACTCCTCGCCTCCCTCAAACACCGTGCCGACATCATCATTGACACCACCGACCTCAACGTCCACCAGCTCTCCTCCCAGGTGCGTAAACGCTTCAGCAGCGAAGACGCCCCTCTGCTCCGGCTGACCGTGATGAGCTTCGGGTTCAAGTACGGACTGCCGAAGGACGCCGACCACATCGCCGACGTGCGCTTCCTGCCCAACCCCTACTGGATTCCGCACCTGCGCGGACACAACGGTCTCGACTCCGATGTCGCAGACTTCGTGCTCGCTCAAAACGGTGCCGAGGAATTCATCGAACGCTATACCGCCACCCTCTCGACTGTCGCGCAGGGCTACCTCCACGAAGGCCGCGGCTACGCGATGATCGGCATCGGCTGTACCGGTGGGAAGCATCGCTCCGTGGCTATCAGCGAACGCGTCGCCAAGAGCCTGGCCGCACAGACCGGAATTCCGGTCACCGTGCGACACCGCGACCTGGGGAGAGAATGACATGGAGACTGAAGAGCTGCCGCAGATCATTCCGGGAGCCAAGGACAAAGGTCCGAACATCGTCTCCTTCGGGGGCGGTCACGGTCTCTACTCCGCCCTGCGCGCATTCCGTCTGCTCACTGAATCGCTGACCGCTGTCGTCACCGTCGCCGATGACGGCGGGTCGTCGGGACGACTGCGCGATGAACTCGGAGGACTGCCTCCTGGTGACCTGCGCATGGCCTTGGCCGCCCTGTGCGATGACGGCATCTGGGGCCAGACCTGGCGCGATGTGATCCAGCATCGCTTCGACTCCGACGGTGAGCTCAGCGGACATGCGGTGGGCAACCTGCTCATCGCTGCGCTGTGGCAGATCCACGGTGACCATGTGGCCGGGCTCGACTGGATGGCCAAGCTCCTGCGTGCCCATGGTCGCGTCTTGCCGATGTCGTCCATTCCGTTGACGATCGAGGCCGACGTCAAGTTTCCCGGCTCCTTCCAGGTCGTCCGCGGCCAGTCCGTTCTCGCTTCGACGGCCGGTCATGTCGAGACCGTGCGCCTCGACCCGCCTGTTCCTCCGGCCCGCCAGGAGACGATCGAGGCCGTCGCCGAAGCCGATGTGCTCAACCTCGGTCCCGGCTCCTGGTACACATCGGTGATGCCGCACCTGCTCGTGCCCTCGCTGGCGAGAGCCATCGAAGAGTCCTCCGCGGTGAAGTCCCTCACGTTGAACCTCAGCTCGAGCGACGGTGAGACCAAGGACCTCAGCCTCGGAGAGCACCTCGTCTCGCTGCACAAGCATGCACCTGCCCTCGAGCTCGACTACGTCCTCGTCGACGAGGCGGCGACTAGCGTGGAGCCTGATCTGGAACAGCGCGCGCGGGACATGTTCAACGCCAAATTGTGGGTCCGTCCGCTGCGTTCGCGGCGGGCAGGACAGCATGACAGTCTCAAGCTCGCGGCGTGTTACCGTGACATGTTGGTGGACGCCGGGATCGGCGTGGACGAGCAGTGGTAGGAACTTCAGTTGCAGGAGGGCGAACAATGGCACTGACCGCTCAGGTCAAGGATGAGTTGGCACGGGTCAAGATCACCCGCACCTCAGCTCGCAAGGCCGAAGTGTCAGCGATCTTCCGCTTCTCCTCCGCGCTCCACCTCGTCAACGGATCCATCGTGCTCGAAGCTGAACTCGACACCGCCCAGGCCGCCAAACGGCTGCGCAGCGAGATCAAAGACCTCTACGGCCAGTACGCCGACATCGTCGTCATCAATGCCGCCGGAATCCGCCGTTCCAACCGTTATCTGCTGCGCGTAACCCGCGACGGGGGAGCCTTGGCCCGCCAGACGGGTCTCGTCGACAATCGCGGACGTCCGGTCCGCGGTCTGCCTTCGGCCATCGTCAACGGTTCGGTCGCCGACGCCGAAGCCGCCTGGCGCGGAGCCTTCCTCGCCCACGGTTCGCTGACCGAACCCGGACGCTCCTCAGCCCTGGAAGTCACCTGCCCCGGACCCGAGGCGGCACTGGCGCTCGTCGGTGCAGCACGCCGGTTGGGTCTGAGCGCGAAGGCCCGTGAAGTCAGAGGAGTCGACCGTGTCGTCATCCGCGACGGCGACGACATCGCAGCCCTGCTCACCCGCATGGGCTCACACAGCGCCGTCCTCGTCTGGGAGGAACGTCGTATGCGCCGTGAGGTCCGCGCCACCGCGAACCGTCTGGCCAACTTCGACGACGCCAACCTGCGCCGCTCGGCCCGAGCCGCCGTCGCCGCCGGAGCCCGGGTGGAGAGGGCGTTGGAGATCCTCGGTCCCGAGGTCCCCGAGCACCTGCGCTACGCGGGACAGCTGCGCGTGACCCACAAACAGGCGTCACTGGAGGAGCTCGGACAGCTAGCCGACCCGCCGATGACCAAGGACGCGGTGGCCGGTCGCATTCGCCGTCTCCTGTCGACGGCCGACAAACATGCCGAGGAACTGGGAATTCCCGGCACCGAAGCAAGCCTGACCCCGGAAATGCTCGAAGATCGCTAAGATCGAGGCATGAGACGAATCGCCATCAACGGCTTCGGCCGTATCGGTCGAGCCCTGTACCGACTGTCCCTCGAACCCACATCCGATCTCGAAGTCGTCGCCGTCAATGACCTCACCGACACTGCGACTCTCGCGCATCTGCTTGCCTATGACTCCGTATGGCCGCGGTTCGAACACACCGTGGACGCGGGGGAGGACTCCCTGACGGTCGACGGCAGGACCATCGCTGTGCTCAGCGAGGCCGATCCCGCAAAGATCGACTGGTCGGCCCACGACGTCGAACTCGTCGTCGAATCCACCGGCAGGTTCACCCGACGCGATCAGGCCGAGGTCCACCTCGGGGGATCTGTGAAGACCGTCGTCCTGTCCGCTCCGGGCAAGGACGTCGACGCGACGTTCGTCATGGGCGTCAACGAAGCCGACTTCGATCCCGCTGCGCACACCGTCGTCTCGAACGCCTCGTGCACGACGAACTGCATGGCCACGGTCGTCAAGGCCGTCGACGATGCGATCGGCGTCGAAACCGGGCTGCTCAACACCGTTCACGCCTACACTGGCGACCAGATGCTCGTCGACGGCCCCCACCGCGATCTGCGACGGGCCCGAGCAGCCGCGATCAACATCGTCCCGACGACGACCGGAGCTGCGCGCACCGTCGGCAAAGTCATGCCGCACTTGGCAGGCAAACTCGACGGACTGGCAGTGCGCGTCCCCGTCCCTGCCGGGTCGATCATCGACTTCACCTTCACTCCGAAGCGCACCGCGACGACCGAAGAGGTCAACGAGATCCTCTCGAAAGCCGCTGACGCGTCGCCGTACCTCGAATACAGCACTGCACCCCTGGTCTCGACGGACATCGTCGGCACCACCGCCTCGGCGATCGTCGATTCCCAGCTCACGATGGCACTTGGGTCTCAGGTCAAGATCGTTGCCTGGTACGACAACGAATGGGGTTACACCAACCGACTCAAGGACATGGTCAGCTACATCCTCCGGGAAAGGGACAAATGAGGACTTTCGACGACCCGCAGATCTTCGCCCACCACACGGTTCTCGTCCGCAGCGACCTCAACGTGCCGATGGACGAGGGCACGATCACCGATCCTGGACGCATCCTCGCGTCTGCGACCACGATCCGAACCCTCGCCGAGGCGGGGGCCAAGGTGATTGTCATGTCTCACCTGGGGCGGCCCAAAGGCGAACCCGATCCGACGTTCTCCCTGAAACCGCTCGTCCCCGAACTCGCCGAGGCGATCGGCAGGGACGTGACGTTTGCGACCGATACGGTCGGTGAGGATGCGAAGGCGAAGGCGGCGGACCTCGCGGATGGCCAGGTCCTGCTGCTCGAGAACCTTCGCTTCAATCCGGGCGAGACCTCGAAGGACGATTCCGAGCGTCAGGCGTTTGCTGCACAGTTGGCGGGCCTCGCCGACGACTTCGTCTCCGACGGATTCGGCGTCGTCCACCGCAAGCAGGCCTCCGTCTTCGACATCGCCGCTCTGCTTCCGCACTATGCCGGGTCTCTCGTCCGAGCCGAAGTCGAGGTCAGCAATCGTCTGCTCAACTCACCGCAGTCGCCGTTCACCGTCGTCCTCGGCGGTTCGAAGGTCTCCGACAAACTCGGCGTCATCGACAACCTCATCGAGAGGGCCGACAATCTGCTCATCGGCGGCGGAATGGTATTCACATTCCTCGCAGCGCTCGGGCACGACATCGGTTCGAGCCTCGTAGAGAAGGACCGGATCGACGACGTCAAAGGGTACCTCGAGCGTTCAGAACGCGGCGGAGCGAGCATCGTCCTGCCCACTGACATCGTCATGGCCGCCTCATTCGCGCCCGACGCCGAGAACTGGGTGCGCCCGATCGCCGATCTCGAATCGACACCGGCCGGTGCCGACGGGCTCGGACTCGACATCGGCCCGGACTCCGCCGTGGCCTACGCGAAAGTCATCGCCGACTCGACCACGGTGTTCTGGAACGGCCCCATGGGCGTCTTCGAGTTCCAGGCATTCGCTGCAGGGACGAAGGCTGTCGCAGCAGCACTGACGAACGGTTCGAACGACGACACTGGCGACTCCGGCACTTCGGAGCGCAATGATCGGCTGACTGTCGTCGGCGGCGGGGACTCGGCTGCTGCAGTGCGCACACTGGGATTCTCCGACGATCAGTTTGGCCACATCTCCACCGGCGGTGGCGCCAGCCTCGAATACCTCGAGGGCAAGACGCTGCCCGGACTCGAAGCACTCGCGTGAGGAAGAAGACGACAATGAGCGACCGCACCCTGCTCCTGGCCGGCAACTGGAAGATGAACCACGACCATCTCGAGGCGATATCCACCGTGCAAAAGCTCGCCTGGGCCCTCGAGGACGCCAAGCTCGACGAGTCTCAGTGTGAAGTCGTCGTGATCCCGCCGTTCACCGACATCCGTTCGGTGCAGACGCTCATCCAGGGTGACAAACTGTGGCTGCGCTACGGAGCCCAGGACGTCTCCCGTCACGCACCCGGTGCCCACACTGGTGAGATCGCAGCGTCGTTCCTGTCGCGCCTCGGCTGCACCTACGTCGTCGTCGGCCACAGCGAACGCCGGGCTGACAACCACGAGACGAATGACCTCGTCGCCGCCAAGATCAAGGCGGCGCTGGCCCAGGAGATCACACCCATCCTGTGCATCGGCGAGTCCCTCGAACAGCGTCAGGAGAAGACCCACGTGGACTTCACCCTGAATCAGCTGGACGAATCACTGGCAGGTTTCGACGCCGCAGCCCTCGAAGGCATCGTCATCGCCTACGAACCCGTCTGGGCCATCGGCACGGGGGAGACCGCCACCGCCGCAGACGCCGCAGAGATGGCAACAGCGATCCGTGCACGCCTCGACGAGAAGTACGGCTCGCCACTGGCTGCATCGACGCGGATCCTCTACGGTGGTTCGGTGAAGACCGACAACGTCGCCGAGATCCTGGGATCCGATGACGTCGACGGAGCTCTCGTGGGTGGAGCCAGCTTGAGCGGGCCCGACTTCGCCGCTTTGTGCAAGGCCGCCGTCGCGAAGTAGACTGATCACCAAATCCTCTGACGAAAATTAGGTTGACCTCGACGTGGAAATTCTTGAAATAGTTCTGATCGCGCTGCTCGTCATCACGAGCATCTTCCTGACCCTGCTGATCCTCATGCACAAGGGCAAGGGCGGAGGCATGTCGGACATGTTCGGCGGCGGTATGTCGTCATCCCTGGGATCGTCAGGTGTCGCAGAGCGCAACCTCAACCGATTCACCACGCTGATGGCCGTCGTGTGGGGCGCCTGCATCATTCTGCTGGGCCTCATCACCCGTTTCAACGCCTGAGTCAGCAGTACTCTCTGTCGGCTGAAACGCTCCGTTCAGTGCCTGAGATATTCAACGCCTGACCCGGAGCAGGTGAGGACTTCACTGTTCACGACGAAGGACCCCAACCATTCGGTTGGGGTCCTTCGTCGTTGCCTCTGCGGTAGCCGTATCGAGTGACGGCCGCCGACTCAAGTGACATCCGCTGGCTTGAGTGACATTTACTGCCCGTTGACGGCCGCTGCCCGTTGACGGCCGGCATGGGTCGGCGTCAGGCGGTATCGTGCATCGGCGTCAGGCAGTATCGTGCATCAGTGTCAGTCGACACCGAAGTGGTGCTGAGGTCGAACGGCTGAGACTGCCTGGCGCAGCTGTTCGAGTCCCCGGCTGCGATCGAGCAGGTGGACCCTGAGGACCGGTCGGCCCCGCTCCATCAGCGCTGAGGCATCGCCGAATGCCTGCGCCCGCGCGAGCTCGGTGAACCCGTACGAGCGTCCTGGGACCAGCAGATCCGTACGCGGTTCCGCCGTGATCTGCAGGAACACCCCGTTGGGGTGTCCGCCCTTGTGATACTGACCGGTCGAGTGCAGGTACCGAGGGCCGAACCCGAACGTGGTCTGCACCCCGGCATGCTGGGAGACGAGCGCGCGAAGGTCCTCAGCATCCGCCTCGGCGAGGCGATCGAGGAAGGCCTGCACGCCGACGTAGCCGTACTCGTCGACCTGGGCGAAGAGCTCTGTGATGGCACCGACGAGATCGGTGGCTTCTTCGAACTCGCCGAACACCTCGATCTGACCTTCGCGGAAGGTCGGCGGGGAGGAGTTGGTCGAGGCACCGCTGGCCAGCGCCTGCTTCGCGTTCTGCTTCGCGGACTCGACATCGGGCTGGTCGAAGGGATCGACGCCGATGCTGTATCCGGCGATGGCCGTGGCGAACTCCCAGAACAGGAAGAGTTCGCCGAGGCTGCCGTCGACCTCCGCATTGAATTCCGACGGTGCGTCGTACTCGGACTCAGGACCGAGGGTGCACAGCAGAGCGTCGGCGCGGGCATCGGAGAACCCGATGTCTGCGGGTCCGTCGACGACGACGGGCAGGATGCCCTGTCCGTCTTTGCCGAGTGATTCTGCCACCAGCTGTTCGACCCAGCGTCGCAGTCCTCTGAGCGCCGGCGTCGTCTCTGCGAGGACGAGCTTCTCGGTCGCCCGAGCATGGCCGATGCCCAGCCAGGTGCCAAAGCGCAGGGCCGGGTTGTCTGCTGAGTCGGAGACGAACTCATCCCTGACGGCAGCAGCCGAATCGATGATCGCGCGAACGTCGACTCCGGCGAGTCCGGCCGGCACAAGGCCGAAGGCCGACAGTGCACTGTACCGGCCGCCCACTGCTTCGTCCCCGTGGAACGTGGCCAGGAAGCCCTGTTCTGCGGCGAGGGAGTCGAGTTCGGTGCCGGGATCGGTGATCGCGATCATCCGCGACGCCGGGTCGATGTCGACCGCTTCGAATGCGGCGGCGAACGCGCGCCTGATCGCGTCGGTCTCGATCGTCGTTCCCGATTTGGAGGCGACGACAAGGACGGTGTGGGACAGATCAGTGCCGATCGCCTCGGCGACCTGATTCGGATCGGTGGAGTCGACGACCTCGAGATCCACACCGGCCGCGAGCGCCATGACCTCGGGAGCCAGCGATGAGCCGCCCATTCCTGTCAGACTGATCGACCGCAGTCCCTGTGACTCGAGTCGTGAGCGCAGAGCCTCGATCTCGTCGATGAGCTTCGCAGCGCGGTCGGGCAGGTCGACCCAGCCCATGCGCTTCTCACTCACCTCCTCGTCGGAGTACAGGGAGTCATCGCGCTCGGACAGGCGGGAAGGGACACGCGAGTCGATGAGACGGCCCACCTCGGCGTCGAAGTCTTCGACGGCGGGAATGCTCAGCTGCAGTCTCATGACTGGTCCAACGCCGTACGGATCGTGTCCTGAAGCTCCGCCCAGCTGACGTCGAACTTCTCCAGACCCTGTGTCTCCAACACGGTCATCACCTCCGCATAGTCGATTCCCAGTCGTGCCAATCGATCGAAGACCTCGTCCGCGGCCCGGTAGTCGTCGGCTGAGATCTCCGTGGTCACCTCGCCGTGGTCGGCGAAAGCGGCCATCGTGGGCTCGGGCATCGTGTTCACGGTGTTGTCCGCGACGAGACCCGAGACATACATGGTGTCCGCGTACTCAGGGTTCTTCACTCCGGTCGAGGCCCACAGCAGACGCTGCGGCTTCGCTCCGGCGAGTTCGAGGACCCGGAATCGCTCGGACGTGAACAGCTGCGAGTGGATCTCATGGGCGAGAACGCAGTTCGCGATGCCCGCCTGCCCCTTGAGCGAGGCTGCAGCGGGATCGTCGAGCGCGTCGAGACGGCCGTCGATCTCACTGTCCACACGGGAGACGAAGATCGAGGCGACCGAACGGATGCGGTTGAGGTCGTGTCCGGCTGCTCGGGCCTTCTCGAGTCCCTGCAGGAAAGCCTCGACAACGTGCCGGTAACGGGTGAGTGAGAACACGAGCGTGACGTTGACGCTGATGCCGGCTGCGATGGTCTCGGAGATGGCCCGCAGTCCCGCCTCGGTGGCGGGGATCTTGATCATCGCGTTCGGTTCGCCCACACGTTCCCACAAGGTGCGGGCCGCCGCTGCGGTGCCTTCGGCGTCGTGGGCCAGCGGGGGAGCCACCTCGATGGAGACTCGTCCGTCGTCGCCGTTCGTGGAGTCGAAGACAGGACGGAACAGGCGTGCGGCAGCGGCCACATCGGCCGTGGTCAGCGCCTCGATGGCCTCATCGGCTGAGGCACCGCCGGCGCCGAGTTCGGACACCGCGGATGCGTAGCTGTCCGAACCCGCGATCGCGTTCGCGAAGATCGTCGGATTCGTCGTCACACCGGTGACGTACGAGGACTCGATGAGACGGGCCAGGTCGCCCGACTCGAGGCGGTTCCGCGACAGATCGTCGAGCCAAATCGAGACGCCGTGCTCGCTGAGGGCCTTGAGATTGCTGCTCATGCGTCCGCCTTCGCAGCCGCGATCGACTCTTTGGCAGCCGAGACGACGGCAGCCGGAGTGATCCCGAACTTCTCGTAGAGGGTGGCGTAGTCGGCCGAAGCGCCGAAGTGCTCGATCGAGACGGCACGCCCGGCATCGCCGAGGTACTTGTGCCAGCTCATCGCCGAGGCTGCCTCGATGCTCACGCGAGCCCGCAGGGTCCGGGGGAGGACCGACTTACGGTAATCGTCCGGCTGGGCGTCGAACCATTCCTGGCAGGGCATGGAGATGACGCGAGCCGCGGTGCCCGAGGCCTGCAGCTCGTCGGCAGCGGCGATTGCGATGGCGACTTCCGAACCGCTGGCGAGGATGGCGACCTCTGGATCATCGGCGGTGTCGTGGAGGACGTAGCCGCCACGAGCCGCTTCAGAAGCGGGTGCGTATTTCTCACGGTCGAGGACCGGAACGGCCTGTCGGGTGAGAACGATGCCGCTGGGGCCATCGGTGCGGTCGAGGATCTTGCGCCACACGACGGAGGTCTCGTTGGCATCGGCCGGGCGCACCAGGTCGAGTCCCGGAATCGCGCGCAGTGCAGAGAGATGTTCGATCGGCTGATGGGTGGGTCCGTCTTCGCCCAGGCCGATCGAGTCGTGCGTCCACACGAAGATGTTCGGCACCTGCTGCAGTGCGGCCAGGCGGATGGCGGGGCGCTGGTAGTCGCTGAAGACGAGGAAGGTGCCGCTGTAGGGGCGGGTGCCGCCGTGCAGTGCGATGCCGTTGCCGATGAGCCCTGCAGAGAACTCGCGGACGCCGAAGTGGATGTTGCGGCCGTATTCGTTGCCGGAGAAGGCATCTGTCGAGCGGTGCTCGGGTAGGAAGCTCGGCTCACCCTTGATCAAAGTGTTGTTCGATCCGGCGAGGTCGGCTGAACCGCCCCACAGCTCCGGCATGGTGCCGGCGATGGCATTGAGGACCTGACCAGAAGCGGCGCGGGTGGCGATGCCCTTCTCGCTGGCATCGAAAACGGGGAACTCATTGTCGAGACCGGCAGGCAGCTCACGCTTGGCCAGACGGTCGAAGAGCTCGGCGTTGGCCGGGTTGGCCTCGCGCCAGGCAGCGAAGGACTCGTTCCATTCGATGTGTGCGCTGCGACCGCGGTCGAGGGCCGAGCGGGTGTGGTTGAGCACCTCTGCGGGGACGGCGAAGGTCTCATCCGGGTCGAAGCCGAGGACTTCCTTGGTGGCCTTGATCTCGTCATCGCCGAGAGCCGAGCCGTGCGACCCGCCGGTGTTCTGCTTGTTGGGTGCCGGCCAGGCGATGATCGTCGAAAGACGGATGAAGGAGGGACGGGAATCCGCACGGGCGGCTTCGACGGCCGCATGGAACGCGTCCATGTCCTCGTTGTACTCGTCTCCGGCGCGGAAGTCGACATGCTGCACATGCCAGCCGTAGGCGGCGTAGCGTGCTGCCGTGTCCTCGCCGAAGGCGATCGCGGTGTCGTCCTCGATCGAGATGCGGTTGTCGTCCCAGATGACGATGAGGTTCGACAGCTCCTGGGTTCCGGCCAACGAGGAGGCCTCGCCTGAGACACCCTCTTCGAGGTCGCCGTCGGAGGCCAGCACCACGATCGAATGGTCGAAGGGAGAGGTGCCCGGTGCAGCTTCGGGGTCGAAGAGGCCGCGTTCGCGGCGGGAGGCCATGGCCATTCCCACTGCCGAGGCGAGGCCGGAGCCGAGCGGACCGGTCGTGATCTCGACGCCTGCGGTGTGGCCCACCTCTGGGTGTCCGGGAGTCAGCGAGCCCCAGGTGCGCAATGCCTTGAGGTCATCGAGTTCGAGACCGAAACCGGCCAGGTAGAGCTGCACGTACTGGGTCAGCGAGCTGTGCCCGCAGGAGAGAACGAAGCGATCGCGTCCGACCCAGGTGGGATCGGCAGGATCGTGCTTGAGCCCGTACTGGTAGAGGTAGTGCGCTACCGGAGCCAGGCTCATCGCGGTTCCAGGGTGGCCGTGTCCGGCCTTCTGGACCGCGTCGGCGGCGAGCAGACGGGCGGTGTCGACAGCGCGAGCGTCGAGTTCTGTCCAGGACAGGGAATTCATGTCTTCGAGCGATCCTTCGTTCGTCGTAGAAGCGTGCACTCAAACTCTACCGTGCCGCCCTCGAAACGATAAGGAGCCAGCGCACACCGGACACGGCACTGTCTGCGAAACGCCTCAACGCCGACTGGCAAAATATTCGACAGGAGGTAGAATCGGGTCCGTGAGTGAACTTCGTCAGAACCAGGGCACGCAGAGTGAACGTCCTCTGCAGAGGGCAATCGACGAGGAGCGACTCTCAAAACGACCGCGATCGAAGATCGGTGCCTACATCGCGCTGACCAAACCGCGGGTCATCGAACTCCTCCTGGTCACGACCGCCCCTGTGATGTTCCTCGCCGCCCACGGCATGCCGAACATCTGGCTCGTCATCAACACGCTCATCGGCGGTGCAGCCGCTGCTGCCTCCGCCTCGGTCTTCAACTGCTATGTCGATCGTGACATCGACGCGAAGATGGAACGGACCAAGCACCGTCCGCTGGTCACCGGCGAGATCACGCCGCGCGCCGCGCTCATCTTCGCCTTCGCTCTGGGCCTGGGCTCGATCTTCTGGCTCGGCGGCTTCACCAACTGGGTGACCGCCGGCCTCACCGCCTGCGCGATCCTCCTCTACGCAGTCTTCTACACCCTCATCCTCAAGCGCCGCACCTCGCAGAACATCGTGTGGGGCGGAGCTGCGGGCTGCATGCCCGTGCTCATCGGCTGGTCGGCGGTCACCGGGGGACTCTCGTGGGAGCCGCTCGTCCTCTTCCTCGTCGTCTTCTTCTGGACGCCGCCGCACTACTGGCCGTTGGCGATCAAGTACAAGGCCGACTACGACGCCGCTGAGGTCCCGATGCTGCCGTCGAAGGTGCCGCCGACGAACGTCGGCCGCCAGATGATCGCCTACACGTGGGCCATGGTGGCCTGCTCGCTGGCGCTTATCCCACTGGCTCCGATGGGCCCCGTCTACACGACCGTGGCCGTCCTCGCCGGGGCCTGGTTCCTCTGGTCCTGCTACGCCCTGGTCTCCCGTGCGAAGAAGGGCAAGAGCGGCACCTCACTGCGTGCCATGAAGGTCTTCCACGGCTCGATCACTTACCTGTCGCTGCTCTTCCTGGCAGTCGCGATCGACCCGTTCATCCCCGGCTTCTGGTGAACTGAACCGTTCCCGGGCTATAGCGAACTGAACCGTTCCTGGCACCGGCGCGCTGAACCGTTCCCCGTCACTGGTGAACGGAACCGTTCCCCGTCACTGGTGAACGGAACCGTTCCTGGGCTATGGCGAACTGAACCGTTCCCGGCTGTGGTGATCAGCCGGCGTTGACGAGATCGTCGATGACGATTTTCTTCATCCCCATCAGCGCCTTCACCTGAGCTTCTCCGCTCATCAGCTCGCCGAGGTTGGCCGGCAGGATCTGCCAGCTGATCCCGTACTTATCCTTGAGCCACCCGCACCGTTCATGGTCGGGAGAGGCCGAGAGCGACGTCCAATAGTGGTCGATCTCGGCCTGATCTGCGCATGAGACGGTCAGAGAGATCGCCTCGTTGAACTGGAACATGGGGCCTCCATCGAGGCAGATGAAGCGACTCCCGTTGAGTTCGAAGATCCCGTTGATGACCTTTCCGCTCATCCCCGCGTAATGGGGATCCAGCGATTCATCGGGGTAGCGTTCGACGGAGACGATGCGCGAGTTCGGGAAGATCTCGCAGTAGAAGGCCATGGCCTCCTCGGCGTGGTCAGCGAACCACAGGCACGGCGTGATCGGTGTTGGCATGAGTGCTCCTCGGGTATGCGCTGTCGAGGACGGCAACGCTTGCCGCGATCGTAGCCGAGAGTCCGATCATATGGAACGCCACGAGCACGATCGGCACTCCGGTGAAGTACTGGATGTAGCCGATGAGGCCCTGCGCGAGCTCGATGATGAGGAGCACAATCAGCGGCTTGACCATGACGTTGTGCTTCTTGCGGGCGATGACGAGTGAGGTGATGGTCGCGATGATGAGGAGCCACACAGGGAAAGCGTGCGCGCGGGTGATCCATACGTTGTCCAGACCGTTGCGCGTCGACATCGTCGAACCAGAGTGCGGTCCTGCACCGGTTGTGAGGACGCCGAAGAGCACGACGATCGCGGTCAGCGCGAGGATGATCCAGCCCAGCGCCGGCAGTGGGGATGGAGCCTTGTCGCCGGTGCGCACGCCCGTGTCATAGGTGCGGCGAACGAAGTACGCGGCGACGCCGACGGCGATGGCCGAGGGAACGAAGTGTCCGGCGACAACCCAGGGGTTCAGCTTCGTCCACACGGTGATGCCGCCGACGATGGCCTGGACTGGCACGATGGCCAGCAGCCCGAGGTTGAGCCAGAACAGATCGGGGCGCTGCTTCCGCGACTTCCAGAGCAGAAGCAGGATGATGACGCCGAGGATGGCCAATGCGACCGCCAGAGTGCGGTTGCCGAATTCGATGAGGCCGTGAATGCCCATCTCGGGCGTGGTCACGAGGGAATCGGGGGTGCATTTCGGCCAGTCCGTGCAGCCGAGGCCAGACCCGGTGAGACGGACGATTCCGCCGCTCAGGATGATTCCACCCTGCGCAATGAGCATGGCCCAGGCAGCGACGCGGATCTTTGTAGTGACCATTTCTCTCCTCATTCGAATCGGAACCACCTGCGTGCGGCAAGCGTTCCCAGCAGCCCCCATACGAGGAGCACGATCAATGCTTTGACGTCGAAGCCCGCTCCGCCGACGGCCGCGCGCATCGCGTCACCGAGGGCTCCGGAGGGCAGGTATCCGACGACGGTGCCCCACTCTCCAGGGTGGGCAAGCACGAGCCCGCCAACCCCCGCCATGAGCACCCAGATGAGGTTGGCCCCGGCCAGAGTCGCCTCGGCGCGGACCGTTCCCGCCATGAGCAAGCCTAGAGACAGGAGTGCTGCGGTGCCAAGAAGCGTGGTCAGGACCAGCGCCAGAGGGTCGACGGGTCCCCTGAAGCCGAGTCCCAGCGCGATCGCGAAGGCCAGTGCGAACTGGATGATGACCACGGCGATGACGGCACCGAGCTTGCCGAAGATCAGCCCGTTGGTTCCTAGCGGCGTCGTGGCCAGCTGTCGCAGAACGCCGTAGCGGCGGTCGAAGGCGGTGGCGATGGCCTGCCCGGTGAAGGCCGTCGATGCCAGGCACAGACTCAGCGCACCTGGCAGTGCCACGGTGAGAGGATCCTCTCCGGCGGAGATGGTGCCCAGGGCGGAGAGCAGGGGAGTCTTCGCGAGGAAGACGAGCATCCCCAGCGGGAGGATGAGCGAGAGCAGGAGCTGTTCGCCGTTGCGCAGAACCGAAAGCGTCTCGAATCTGATCTGGGCCGTGATGCGGCGAGTTCTCATCGCAGGGGCCTTCCGGTGAGATCGAAGAACACGTCGGCCAGTGACTGCGAGGCCATGTCGATGTCCGTGATCGCCAGTCCGGCGTCGGCCACGGCCGCGCACAGACCCGCGATCTGCGTGCTCTCGAGTTCGCCGGTGATGACGAAGGTCGTTCCCTTCGCCGAGGTGGGGGCGATGGCGTTCATGCGGGTGAGCAGTGACGAGTTCCCTGGGTCGAGTGAAGCCGTCGCCGCTGCCGACGCGGGTCGCGCCACAGTGATCACGAGCCGGCGGCCCTCGGGCGACGCGTTGCGCAGGTCTTCGGGGGCACCTTGGGCGATGATGCGTCCTCGGTCGATGACGACGATCTCATCGGCCAGCTCCTCCGCCTCGGCGAGGTCGTGGGTTGTCAGTACGACGCTGACGTCGCGCGCGGCCAGGTCGCGGATGAAGGTGTGAACGACCTCGCGGGCGCGGGGATCGAGACCGGCGCAGGGCTCGTCGAGGAAGACCAGGCGCGGCCTGCCGATCAGCGCAGCGGCCAGGGCCACGCGCTGCTTCTGCCCGCCGGAGAGTCGACGGATCGTGCGTGAGGAGAATTCGTGGAGGCCCAACGGTTCGGCGAGTTCGTCGACGCTGAGCGGATTCGGGTAGAGAGCGGCAAGGTGTCGCAGGATGGCCAGCGGCTTGGCACTCATCGGCAGACCGCCGTCCTGGAGCATCACACCGGCGAGAACCGAGGTCTGCTCATGGTCGCGGTGCGGGTCGAGGCCGAAGATCTCGATGGAACCGGCATCGGGGCGCCTGGTGCCGACGGCCAGAGAGATCGTCGTCGACTTGCCGGCGCCGTTGGGCCCGAGTACACCGAGGATCGATCCGGTGGACGCTTCGAGGTCGATTCCGTCGACGACGTGGTGTGCGCCGTACGAGTAGTGGAGACCACGAATGGTGAGGGCCGATTCATACACAAAACCATTCTACGACGCGTCGAATCCGGGCAGAGTTAGGCTCACCTAGTTTTACGAAACAAATTACGCAACATTATTGTTGTCTTAGTCAAGGAGGTGGAGAATGGCTGTTAACGAGTCGGAAGAGAACCGCACGCGCCAGAAGGTATTCAGGTCGGTGCTCGACGAAGGGCCGATCACCGCCTCGGCGCTGGCCAAAGGTCTCGACCTGACTCCAGCGGCGATCCGTCGCCACCTGGATGCTCTGGAGGGCGAGGACCTCATCGAGGTCCGCGAGCTCGCGGGCAAACAAGCCGGACGCGGACGACCGGCCAGGCATTATGTGGTCACGTCACGCGGCCATGGGTCGGTCACCCATTCCTATGACCAATTGGCTGTCGACATTCTCCGGTTCATGCGGGATCGGGTCGGCGCGGACGCCGTCGAGGACTTCACCGAGGACCTCGTCGCCAAACTGCGCGACCGCCTCGGCGGAGAACTGGATCGACGGGGAGGCACCACGGTGGCTTCCCGTTCCCGGGCGCTGGCATCCGCTCTGACGAAGGAGGGATATGCCGCCTCGGCGACACCGGTGGCTGCCGGAACCCCTCTTGAAGCGATGCAGCTGTGCCAGGGCCACTGTCCGATCCAGGCAGTCGCCACCGAGTTCCCTGAGATCTGCGAAGCGGAGCTATCGATGTTCTCTGACTACCTCGGAGTCGATGTGCGGCGTCTGTCGTCATTGGCCCACGGCGACCACGTCTGCACCACCCACATTCCGACCTCGGAACTTACCAGACCCCTCATCCACAGCAATGATCGACCTCAAGGAGGTTCACGATGACTGACACAGGCAATCGGATCATCGATGCGAATCCCGAGCTCAAAGACCTCGGGCAGTACGCATACGGTTGGCACGACGGAAACGACGCGGGCGAATTCGCCGCACGCGGACTCTCGGAAGAGGTCGTGCGCAACATCTCGAAGCTCAAGGACGAACCGGACTGGATGCTGCAGCGCCGTCTCAAGGCACTGAAGCTGTTCGAGAAGAAGCCGATGCCCAGCTGGGGCGCAGACCTCAGCGGCATCCACTTCGACGACATCAAGTACTTCGTCCGCTCGACAGAAGGCCAGGCGACGTCCTGGGATGACCTGCCCGAGGACATCCGCAACACCTATGACAAGCTCGGCATCCCCGAGGCTGAGAAGCAGCGCCTCGTCGCAGGTGTGGCCGCTCAGTACGAGTCAGAGGTCGTCTACCACCAGATCAACGAAGAGCTCGAGAAGCAGGGCGTCATCTTCGTGGACACCGACACCGGTCTGCGCGAGTACCCGGAGATCTTCGAAGAGTACTTCGGCTCGATCATCCCGTCCGGTGACAACAAGTTCTCAGCGCTGAACACGGCAGTCTGGTCCGGCGGCTCCTTCGTCTACGTCCCCAAGGGCGTCCACGTCGAGATCCCGCTGCAGGCCTACTTCCGCATCAACACGGAGAACATGGGTCAGTTCGAGCGCACCCTCATCATCGCCGACGAAGGCTCGTCGGTTCACTACGTCGAGGGCTGCACCGCGCCGATCTACAAGACCGACTCGCTGCACTCCGCTGTCGTCGAGATCGTGGCCAAGAAGGACGCGAAGGTTCGCTACACGACGATCCAGAACTGGTCGAACAACGTGTACAACCTCGTGACCAAGCGTGCGATCGCCGAAGAGGGCGCCTCCATGGAATGGGTCGACGGCAACATCGGCTCGAAGGTCACCATGAAGTACCCGGCCATCTGGCTGACCGGTGAGCACGCTCGCGGAGAGACACTGTCCGTGGCATTCGCCGGCGAAGGCCAGCACCAGGACACCGGTGCGAAGATGGTCCACGCCGCTCCGAACACCCACTCCTCGATCGTGGCGAAGTCCGTGGCTCGTGGCGGCGGACGTTCCGGTTACCGCGGACTCGTCCACGTGCACCCGGGCGCCAAGGGCTCGTCGAACAACGTCCTCTGTGATGCGCTCCTGGTCGACAACATCTCCCGTTCGGACACGTACCCCTACATCGACATCCGTGAGGACGACGTGACCTTGGGGCATGAGGCCACCGTGTCGAAGGTGAGTGAGGATCAGCTCTTCTACCTGATGAGCCGCGGCATGGAGGAGACCGAGGCGATGGCGATGATCGTGCGCGGATTCGTCGAGCCGATCGCTCGCGAACTGCCGATGGAATACGCCCTCGAGCTCAACCGCCTCATCGAAATCCAGATGGAAGGTGGCGTGGGCTGATTCAGCCCGCCACCGACTGCGACAAGGAGTTTTCTAAGTGACTGATACCACCAATCCGCTGGGCCTCGATGAGCACTCTCATGGCGCCGGCGTCCACGTCCCCGATTCCAAGCGGGACGCTCGCACCCGCAGCTTCGACATCGCCGACTTCTCTGTCCCGAACGGACGCGAAGAGGAATGGCGTTTCTCCCCGGTGCGCAAGCTCAGCGATTTCTTCACCGACGCCGCCTCCGCGGCGAAGCTGACCACCTCGGGCGATCTGCCTGAAGGCATCTCCGTCGAGGAGATCACGCTTGAAGCGGCACAGGAACTGGGCATCCTCGAGCCCGAGGATCGCGCAGCCGTCGTCGCTGCGAACCGTGCACCCACGGTGACCCACTACTCGGTGCCTGCGAACACCGAAGTCGACGGTGCTGCGATCATCCATGCCGACGGTACCGGCAACGACCTGACCCATGGTCACGTCGTCGTCTCCGTCGGCGCGAACGCGAAGGCGACCATCGTCGTCGAGCACGAAGGAATGGCCCGATACTCCGAGCTCGTCTCGCTCGTGGTCGGCGACGGCGCAGACGTGACATTCGTGTCCCTGCAGCTGTGGGACGACGAGGCTCAGCACCTGGGCCAGCACGATGCGATCGTGGGCAAGGACGCGAAGTTCAAGCACATCGTCATCAGCCTCGGCGGTGACATCGTGCGTCTGAACACGAACGTGCGCTACTCGGCAGCCGGGGGAGAGGCCGAACTTCTCGGACTCTACTTCGCCGACGCCGGCCAGCACTTCGAACACCGCACCTACATCGACCACAACACGCCGAAGGCCACGTCGAACGTCCACTACAAGGGCGCTCTTCAGGGCAAGGACGCACGCAGCGTGTGGATCGGCGATGTGCTCATCCGCCCCGAGGCACTCGGCATCGACACCTACGAGCTCAACCGCAACCTCATCCTCTCGGATGGCGCACGCGCTGACTCAGTGCCGAACCTCGAAATCGAAACCGGCGACATCGCCGGTGCCGGACACGCATCCTCGACCGGACGCTTCGACGAAGAGCACCTCTTCTACCTGATGAGCCGCGGCATCCCCGAGGACGTTGCACGTCAGCTTGTGGTCCGCGGATTCTTCAACGAAGTGATCCAGAAGATCCAGGTGCCCGAGATCGAGGAAGTCCTCAATGAGCGAATCGAGGACGAACTCTCCCGGAGCGTTCTGTGACCATGATCGACGTCGCGGCCGCCTCCGAGGTGGCCGCCGGAGCGACGATGCGCATCGAAGTCGAGAACTTCGAGATCTGCATCGCCCGTGACTCCGACGGCGCGATCCACGCCATCGACGATCTGTGCACACACGGCGAGGTCTCCTTGGCCGAGGGCGATGTGGAGGGGTGTGCCATCGAATGCTGGCTGCACGGCTCCCAGTTTGACCTCAACTCGGGCCAGGCCCTGACCCCTCCGGCGTTCGAACCTGTCGCGGTCTACGACTGCAAGGAGATCGCCGGCCGCATCCTGATCGACCCTCATACGACCCTGAACTGAAAAGGATTGACATGTCCAACCTGAAAATCACTGACCTGCACGTCAGCGTCAACACCGAAACCGGCCTCAAGCCCATCCTCAACGGCATCAACCTCGAAATCAACTCGAACGAAACCCACGCCATCATGGGCCCCAACGGCTCCGGCAAGTCCACCCTGGCCTACTCGCTGGCCGGTCACCCGAAGTACAAGGTGACCTCCGGCTCGGTCACCCTCGACGGCGTGGACGTCCTCGCGATGTCCGTCGACGAGCGTGCGAAGGCCGGTCTGTTCCTGGCCATGCAGTACCCCGTCGAGGTTCCCGGCGTGACCGTGACGAACTTCCTTCGTTCGGCCAAGACGGCCATCGACGGTGAGGCTCCGAAGCTGCGCCACTGGACCAAGGACCTCAAGTCGGCGATGGAGAACCTCCGCGTCGATCCCGAGTTCGCCAGCCGCAACGTCAACGAAGGATTCTCCGGCGGCGAGAAGAAGCGCCACGAGATCCTCCAGATGGAGATGCTCAAGCCGAAGTTCGCTGTCCTCGACGAGACCGACTCCGGCCTCGACGTCGATGCTCTGCGCATCGTGTCCGAAGGTGTCAACCGGGTCAAGGAATCCACCGACGTGGGCGTCCTCCTCATCACCCACTACACGCGCATCCTCAGCTACATCAAGCCCGATCACGTGCACGTGATCATCAAGGGCAAGGTCGCTGAAGAGGGCGGGCCGGAACTGGCCGAGCGCCTCGAAAACGAAGGCTACGACCGCTTCCTGCAAGCCTCAGCCTGATGTTTTCCCGTCTGCGCAACGACTTCCCGATCCTGGACACCAGGGTCGGGGAGTCAGCGCTGTCCTACCTCGACTCCGGTGCGACTTCGCAGAAGCCGCAGTGCGTTATCGACACGTTCACGGAGTACTTCCAGCAGCGCAACGCAGCCGTCCACCGTGGAGCCCACACGCTCGCGGTGATGGCCACTGACGCATTCGAATCCGGCCGTGAAGCCGTGTCGAACCTCGTCGGCGGCGTACCCGAACAGGTGTGCTGGACGAAGAACGCCACCGAGGCGCTCAACGTCGTGGCGCTGGGCATGGACCGGGCCAGCCACGGTTTCGGCGGGGAGTCCGCCGGTCGCTTCGCTCTGGGACCCGACGACTCGATCGTCGTGACCGAGATGGAGCACCATGCGAACCTCGTGCCCTGGCAGCAGCTGGCACAGTCCACTGGAGCGCAGCTGCGCTGGATTCCGGTCACGGACAGCGGCGAACTCGACCTGAGCGATCTGTCCTCGATCGTCGACGAGACGACGAAGGTCTTCGCCTTCACCCACGTCTCGAACGTTCTGGGCACGATCAACCCGGTTAAGATCCTCGTCGCTCGGGCTCGCGAAGTCGGCGCATTCGTCGTCCTCGACGCGTGCCAGTCCGTACCGCACATGCCCGTGAATTTCGTCGACCTCGATGTCGACTTCGCGGCTTTCTCTGCGCACAAGGCGCTCGGGCCCACCGGCCTCGGCGTCCTCTGGGGCAAGTCGGAACTCCTCAACTCTCTGCCGCCGGTGCTGACCGGCGGATCCATGATCACCACCGTGACGATGGACAAGTCGGAGTTCATGGATGCCCCGCAGCGCTTCGAGGCCGGCACTCAGCCGGTGGCCGAGGTCGCTGCTTTCGCGACGGCGGTCAACTACCTCGCCGAGGTGGGTCTAGACCGGATCTTCGACCATGAACGTGAACTCGCCCGAGTTCTGCTCGATGGAGTTGCACAGATCCCCGGCATTCGTGTCCTCGGGGCCGCGAAGGACCGGATCGGGACCGTGGCCTTCGACGTCGAGGGTGTCCATGCCCATGACGTCGGCCAGTACCTCGATTCGCAGGGTGTGGCCGTGCGCGTGGGCCACCACTGCGCTCAGCCGCTGCACCGCCGGTACGGAGTCACCGCCTCGACGCGGGCGAGCACCTACCTGTACAACAACGTCGAGGACTGCGAACGTTTCCTCGCAGCCTTGGCTGAAGTCCGTCCGTTCTTCGGAGTCCAGTGAGGTTCGTGTCATGAGTACTCAGATGCAGCAGCTCTATCAGCAGGTCATCCTCGACCATTCGCGGTCGCGGATCGGCAACCAGGCCCTGCTCCGTGATGACGCGACAGGCGCACACGGGTTCTCCCATCAGGTCAATCCGACCTGCGGCGACGAGATCGAGCTCGAGACCGAACTGCTCGATGACGGCACCATCGCCGTGCGCTGGACCGGCGACGGCTGCTCGATCTCGATGGCCTCGGCCTCGGTGCTGTCCGAGCTGGCCACGGAGGCTTCAGTCGCCGACATGCTCGACATCGAGGCGAAGTTCCACGAGCTCATGCACTCGCGTGGGACACTGGAAGCGGATGAGGAAATACTCGGCGACGCTGCGGCGTTCACCGGAGTGTCGAAGTTTCCGGCCAGGATCAAGTGCGCACTCCTGTCCTGGGTGGCGTTCAAGGATGCCCTCAACCAAGCACAAACTTCTTTGGAGGAGTAGAAATGCCCGAAGTCATTGACGCACCGCAGAATGCGAGTGT
Organism: Brevibacterium sp. ZH18; assembly: GCF_022748595.1. Taxonomy (GTDB): domain Bacteria; phylum Actinomycetota; class Actinomycetes; order Actinomycetales; family Brevibacteriaceae; genus Brevibacterium. The sequence continues at coordinate 49,632 of NZ_JALDSX010000005.1, forward strand.
CGACGAGGTGCGAGAGGCGATGATGGACGTCGTCGACCCCGAGCTCGGCGTCAACATCGTCGACCTGGGTCTCGTCTACGGTCTCTCGGTCGAGGATGACGGCACCGCCGTCATCGAAATGACCCTGACGTCCGCCGCGTGCCCACTCACCGACGTCATCGAAGATCAGACAGCTCAGTGCCTGGACGGGATCGTTCCCGCCTACCGGGTCAACTGGGTCTGGATGCCGCCATGGGGTCCGGAGAAGATCACCGACGACGGCCGCGAGCAGATGCGCGCCCTCGGGTTCAACATCTGAGGTTCCACAGGATGAGGCGTCCCCGCGGGGACGCCTGAGTTCCACCTCGCCGAGGTGGGGGTGCTGTCCGCAGTGCCCCCACCTCGGCGTTGTTCTGGGTTCGATCGCACGTGGCATGGTCACGTAGATCACCGCCCCGGGATGTGGGCGCACGTCGTCGGCGTGAAAGAATGAAGACTCGACTTCCAAGGAGACCCATTGACGATCATCGCCGCCGCTGACGGCTCCGCCCTCGGCAATCCCGGGCCCGCCGGTTGGGCCTGGTACGTCGACGACGACTGCTGGCACGCCGGAGGGTGGAAGGAGTCGACGAACAATCGCGGCGAGCTCATGGCCGTCCTCGACCTGCTCGAGTCGACTGCCGACGCCGCCGAGGACCTCAAGGTCTTCTGCGACTCCCAATACGTCATCAACGCACTGACGAAGTGGATGCCCGGCTGGAAGCGCAAAGGCTGGAAGAAGGCCGACGGCAAAGAGGTCCTCAACAAGGACCTCCTCGAATCACTCGATGTGGCGCTGCGCGACCGTGAGGTCGAGTTCGAGTGGGTCAAAGGCCACAGCAACCATGCGATGAACGAAGCCGCCGATGACCGTGCCCGTGCCGCCGCGACCGCCTATCAGCGTGGCACGAGTGTGCCGTCCGGCCCCGGATACGTCCCCGCGGGGACGTCTGGAGCGACAACTTCAGCGTCGGTGCCTTCGGCAGCGACCACCTCGGCCGGTGAGCAGGCGACGACCGTGGTGTCGTGTCGCGTGCCCACCCACCTTGCCGACGAACTCGTGACTCGGGCCCAGGCCCGAGGCATCCACCCACAAGAATTCTTGGTCGAGATCATCGGCCGTAGTTTGGAGAATGAATGATTCAGGCCAACGGTCTCGAAGTCACCGTCGGCGCCCGCACGCTGATGTCTGATGTGTCCTTCCGCGTCGACAAGGGGGACCGGGTCGGGCTCGTCGGACGCAACGGCGCCGGTAAGACCACCCTGACGAAGGTGATCATGGGCGGTCACCCCGCGTCGAAGGGCGACGTCTCGATCTCCGGAACCGTCGGCTATCTGCCGCAGGACCCGCGCAGCGGTGACCTCACGGCCACGGGCAAGGAGCGCATCCTCTCCGCCCGTGAGCTCGATGTGGTGGTCAAGCGACTGCGCAAAGCCGAACGGCAGATGGCATCACCGGATGAGAACGTTTCGGCCAAGGCCATCGATCGGTATCCGCGCATCGAGGCCGAATTCATGGCCGCCGGCGGTTACGCCGCGGAGTCGGAGGCCTACGCGATTGCTGCGAACCTCGGTCTCGACGAGGAGCTCGTCAACCAGGAGATCGGCACGCTCTCCGGCGGTCAGCGCCGTCGTGTGGAACTCGCCCGGATCCTGTTCTCGGCCCCGGACACGATGATCCTCGATGAGCCGACGAACCACCTCGATGCGGAATCCGTGATGTGGCTGCGCGACTACCTCAAGGGGTATTCGGGGGGACTCATCGTCATCAGCCACGACCTCGATCTCATCGACGAAGTCGTCAACAAGGTGTTCTTCCTCGACGCGACCCGTCAGACCATCGACATCTACTCGATGGGCTACCGTCTCTACCTCAAGCAGCGTGAGGACGACGAGCGTCGCCGCCGCCGCGAGCGTGCGAACGCGGAGAAGAAGGCCAGTGCGCTGACCGCCCAGGCGAACAAGATGATGGCGAAGGCCACGAAGACCGTCGCGGCTCAGCAGATGGCCAAACGTGCCGAGCGCCTGCTCGCCGGTCTCGACGACGAACGCAGCACTGAGAAGGTCGCAAACCTTCGCTTCCCGGCTCCGGCCGACTGCGGACGTGTGCCGCTGACAGCGGAGGGTCTGTCGCGCAGCTATGGTTCGACCGAGGTCTTCACCGGCGTCGATCTGGCGATCGACAAGGGTTCACGTGTCGTCATCCTCGGCTACAACGGCGCCGGTAAGACGACGCTGCTGCGGCTCCTCGCCGGCCTCGACGAACCCGATTCGGGCAAGGTCGTGCCCGGCTTCGGGCTCAAGCTCGGCTACTACGCGCAGGAGCACGAGACTCTCGACCTCGAGCGCAGCGTGCTCGAGAACATGAGTCGGAATTCGCCGCACCTCAACGACACGGCCGTGCGCAATGTGCTCGGTTCGTTCCTGTTCTCCGGTGACGACGTGCACAAACCCGCCCGGGTCCTCTCCGGCGGCGAGAAGACGCGTCTGGCGCTGGCGACCCTCGTGGTCTCAAGTGCGAACGTCCTCCTCCTCGATGAGCCGACGAACAACCTCGACCCGGCCTCACGCGAAGAGATCCTTTCTGCGATCCGTCGCTATGAGGGTGCCATCATCCTCGTCACCCACGATGAGGGAGCAGTGTCCGCGCTCGACCCCGATCGGGTGCTGCTGCTTCCCGACGGCGACGAGGACCTGTGGAACGACACCTACCTCGACCTCGTCACCCTGGCCTGAGTTCGACCCGGCTTGGGAGTGCCTGAAGCCGTCGGGAGTGCCTGAAGTCCTCAGGAGTGCCGGAATCGGTCCTCGAGGAGTTCGTCCTCCTGCGCTTCGGCTTCGCCGTGGACGCTCGGCGCTCTCAGCCGGTGGCGGCCGTAGCGGCTGCCAGGTTCACTGATTTTGGCACCGGCATCCAGAGCTGCCTTGTCGATGACGATGTATTCGGTTTCGCCCGATGACGTTCCGGCAGCCTCGGCGGAGGCCTTGCGCTCCCGCCTTGCCGAGATCGATACGGCGATGATGATCATGATTCCGAACGCGAACCACTGCAGCATGTAGGACAGATGGTTGCCGGGATCGACGTCCGGCGGCGGCAGTGGAGTCAGCCCTGACTTGTCGGGCAGTCCGTTGGTCGTGTCGACGGCCTCGGCGTAGACGTTCTCATACGCGTCATCCATTCCGGGAATCCGTGCCGGATCGATGGCCTTGATCATGCCCTTCGGATTGTCATCGTCTGAGCCGTCCTGGGACGGGCGCAGGTGCGCATTGAGCGTCTGCTCCCCGGTGGGCGTTGCCGGCACATGGTCAGAGTCGGAGATCCATCCCCTGACGACGGCGAGCGTCTCGCCGGATTCCAGACGGAACGGGACGACGAGGTAGAACCCGGTCTGATCGTTGACTGTGCGGTTGCGTGCGAGCACGGTGTCGGCGGCGAGGAATTCGCCGTGCAGGGACACCTGGCGCCATTCGTCGTCCTCATTCAGCGTCGCCGAGGTGGTCGGCAGGACCGTCGAGATGTCCACGGGATCGGCCCCGTAGTTCGTGTTGATGGTCTCGATCTCAGCCTCGCGCTGTTCGCGGCGGTCCTTCTGCCAGAGGGCGAGGAACACACAGGCGATGACGACGATGATGGTCATGGCGATGTATTTCAGCCAGCGAGCGCTGAAGAGGAAGGAATAGCGGGACATCAACCGGCGTCCTCCGGTATTTCGTCGATGGATACGTCTGAGAGGTAGAACCCGCGCAGGTTGAGGAAGTCTCGCAGGTGATCGAGATGTTCATCACACGCCAGCCAGGTCTTGCGACGGTTAGGCGTGTGCAGACGAGGGTTGTTCCACAGGATGGCGCGGGTGGCATCGGCTCGGCAGCCTTTGGCCGAGCACCGGAGTTCGTCTGTCACGACTTTCCGCCCCAGGCCCACCCGGTGCCTGCAGGGTGCTCGGAGTCATCTGAACCTGATGCTGCGCCGGATCGTGTCGGGTCTGCGCCGGTCGCGCCCGGGACAGTTTCACCGGGGACGGTCTCTCCCGGGACAGTCTCGCCGGGAATCGTGTCTCCGGAATCAGTGTCGCCGGAAACAGTGTCTCCGTTGATGGTCTCGCCTCGGGCCGGGGGCAATGCGTCCAGGGGCGCGCTGTCGAGGAGGGCGGATTCGTCGACCTCTGCCCGTTCGCGCCCGGCGTTGGCGATGATCACTGCTGGATACGGCAGGAGCACGGCGCCGGCCACGCAGATCCACATGAGCACCTTGAGGTCGGCGACGAACATGAAATAGGCGGCCACGAAGCAGAGTGTGCGGATACCCATCGTGATCGAGTATTTGATGATCCGCGACTTCATGTCGTCATCGAGGGCAGTGTCTGCCGTGGTGATCTGCTGCGGGTGCTTGGACATAGCCTTCTTCGATCGATTGCTCGTACAAAATCATACTCTTCGTTTGTGTGCGTCGTATCGACGCCGGCCCGAACACGATAGGTTGGGAACGATAGATTTGGTCAGTATCGTCGATCAACAGGAGAGTTTTGTGACTGAACCACGCATAGTCCTCGTGACCGGAGGAAACCGGGGGATCGGGCGCACCATCGCCGAGGAGTTCCTCGCCCAGGGCGACAAGGTGGCCGTCACCTCCCGCAACGGAGACGCCCCCGAAGGTGCATTGGCCGTATCCGCCGATGTCACAGACACCGATTCACTCGACCGTGCCTACTCGGAGATCGAAGAGAAGCTCGGTCCCGTCGAGGTCGTCGTCGCCAATGCCGGCATCACCCGTGACAATCTGCTCATGCGCATGAGCGATGAGGACTTCGGCGCCGTCGTCGACACGAACCTCACCGGTGCCTTCCGCACCGTCAAGCGCGGAATCACGAATATGATCCGTGCCAAGAAGGGCCGCATCGTCCTCATCTCCTCGGTCTCCGGACTCTACGGAGTTCCGGGACAGGCGAACTACTCGTCGTCGAAGGCCGGCCTCGTCGGGTTCGCCCGGTCGATCACGCGTGAGCTCGGCTCGCGTGGCATCACCGCGAACGTCGTTGCTCCCGGCTTCATCCGCACCGACATGACCGACGAACTCGATGAGAAACAACAGAAGGAATACCTCTCGACCATTCCGGCGAAGCGATTCGCCGAGCCGGCCGAAGTCGCGAAGGTCGTCCGTTGGGTCTCCTCGGACGAGGCCGCGTACATCTCCGGAGCCGTCATTCCCGTCGACGGCGGGCTGGGAATGGGACACTGAGTCCCGCGAACATCTAGACTTCACACCAGGGACGCCGACACCGACGGCGTCAGAGCCACAGAACTGACTCAGTTTGACCGCACACAGTTTGAAAGGACCACCATGGGAATTCTTGACGGAAAGCGCATTCTCGTCACCGGCGTGCTGACCGAGGCCTCGATCGCCTTCGCAGCCGCCCGCATTGCACAGGAGCAGGGTGCAGAAGTCATCCTCTCCAGCTTCGGCCGCCAGATGAAGATCACTCAGGTCATCGCCGAGCGTCTGCCCTCGACCCCGAAGGTCATCGAACTCGATGCCACGAACGAAGAGGACCTGGCAGCACTGCCCGAACGCCTCGAGGGCAACATCGACGGCATCGTGCACGCGATCGCCTTCGCCCCGAAGGACGCCCTCGGCGGCGTCTTCCTCGACACCCCGTGGGAATCGGTCTCCGCTGCGATCCACGTCTCGGCCTACTCACTCAAGGCGATCACCGTGGCCGCCAAGCCCGTGCTCAACAAGGGTGCCGGTGTCGTCGGCCTGACCTTCGACGCCACCATCTCCTGGCCGGTCTACGACTGGATGGGCGTGGCCAAGGCCGCCTTCGAGTCGACGGCCCGCTACCTCGCGAAGTACGTCGGCGAGGACGGCGTCCGCGTCAACCTCGTCTCGGCAGGACCGCTGAAGACCACTGCCGCCACTTCGATCCCCGGCTTCGGCACCCTCGAAGACATGTGGGGCGACCGCGCACCGCTGGGCTGGGACCAGAAGGACACCACTCCCGCCGGCAAGGCCATCGTGGCGCTGCTCTCGGAATGGTTCCCTGCCACCACCGGTGAGATGGTCCACGTCGACGGCGGCTTCCACTCCACCGGCGCCTGAGAGCGACAACATGCCTGTTCTCATTCTCGCCCGCCACGCCAAGGCGGAGGCCGAAGGCCGAACCGACTTCGAACGTTCACTGAACGCGAAAGGTCTGGCTCAGGCTGTCGAAGCAGGGGCCGAGATCGCCGAACGATGGTCGCCTGACGTGGCCATCGCCTCGGCGGCCAGGCGCACCGTCCAGACCGGACAGGCCGTGGTCGAAGCGGTCAACCGGCACAACGGTGAACCGGAATCAGGTCAAGGTCTCGCGCTTCGCGAGGACGAATCCCTCTACCAAGGGGGAGTCGAGGACTGGATCGATGCGATCAATTCGATCCCGTCCGATTCGACGTGCGCCTACATCGTGGGCCACCAGCCCACCGTCGCCGAGGTGGTCGCCCACCTGAGCCCGGAAACCGGCGTTCCCGACTCGTTCCGTCCCTCCTCGCTCGCGGTCTTCGACCTCGAGAGCTGGGATGTCGAACCCGGGAACTATCCGGCACCTGAGCTGAGGGTCTTCCTCGGCGTGTGAGGCATCAGATCGTGTGACGCTTCGCTTCGTCTGATTTCACAGAGATGATCGGCCTCACGAAGATGACCGGCCTGACAGACACCTGTGGCCCTCGGATATCCGAGGGCCACAGGTGTCTCTGCGCTTCAGGCGCAGGGTCTCACGAGCAGGTTTCGATCAGCCGCGTGCCTCGATGAGAGTGAGCACCTCACGCAGGTCTCGCGTCGTCACGGATGCGTCGGCGGCCTCGACGAGGGCCGGCTTCGCGCAGAAGGCGACGCCGAGACCTGCGGCCCCGATCATGCCGATGTCGTTGGCGCCGTCGCCGATCGCCACGGTACGTGCCGGATCACAGTCATAGGACTGCACCAGATCGGCGAAGATCTCTGCCTTCGCACCCGGATCGATGACGCGACCGCTTGTGCGACCGGTCAGCTTCTCGTCCTCGATCTCGAGGCCGTTGGCATAGACCTCGGTGATGCCCAGCTTTGCTGCGACCGGAGCGATGATCGGGGTGAACCCACCTGAGACCAATGCCACCGTGCCGCCGCCGGACTGGACGGCAGCGACGAGCTCGCGGGCACCGGTGGTCAGGGAGATCTGCGCACGCACCTCGTCGAGGACCGTGACCGGCAAACCTGCCAACAGGGCCACACGTTCGGCCAGCGAGGCCGCGAAGTCCAACTCACCGGCCATGGCACGCTCGGTGATGTCAGCAACCTGATCACCCACCTCGGCGTGGACGGCGATGAGGTCGATGACCTCTTCATTGATGAACGTCGAATCGACGTCCATGACGAGCAGCTGGATGGAGTTCTCTGGCATCGGGGTTGCGGAGTCTGAGTCATTCACCCCTTCATCGTAGCCACAGCCATGATGTAGTCAGCGGCCGCGGGGTGCAGGCGAGACAGCAGATCCCCGAACGCCGGCGGATCCACGGTGGCCGGAGCGAGCACTGTGCGCATTCGGTCATGGATGTCGAGTGCCGCGTAGATCGCTCGCGCATCGGCGACCGAAGGGATCAGCCGGGAGATCGGATGGGTCGAACTCAGCTCCTCCTGCCAGTCTCGCCACGGACCCTCGCGCCACGTCGTGGGCACGTCGATGGTTTCGATCAGGGTCAATCCCTCCATCACGAGCAGACGCAGACGACGCAGAGCCTCGGCGGGGGTTTCGACCGTGACCGGGCGGAAGACCGTCTCCCGGCACGCGATGACCTCGACGTTGGCCTCGGCGCCCAAAAGCAGCACCGCAGCCTGCTGTGTGCCCCGGTGGAGGACGATCGGAGCGGTGTGTCGACCGACCCGAAGCCGGTCGGCCTTATCTACCGGCGGTGTCGTGTGCGGCAGCGACGGGTGGTGGAGGGCCAGGCGGGCATGAGTGATCCCGGCAGCGGCCGCCTGAGCTGTGAACAGGAGCAGGCCTGTCGGCGGTGAGGAGTCGAAGACCTCGTCGGCGACGATGAGAGGAACATCACGATCGTCGTCGAGAAAAGCCGCGCTGACCTCGTCAGGGGCGAGGCTTGAGCGCAGGCGGTGGTTCATCGCCAGGGTCAGCAGCAGTGAGTCAGTAGTCAAGTCCATGTCGAACCAGAATAGACCGCAAGCCTGCGATAGAGTTGGCTGATATGAGTGATGTCCTGACTGTGGATAATGTTTCCGTGCGCCGTGGAGAGAATTTTCTCCTCCAAGATTTCTCCCTGACCGTCTCCGAAGGTGAGCATTGGGCCGTTCTCGGACCCAACGGCGCCGGCAAGACGACTCTGCTGGAGCTGGCCGCAGGACGCCTCCATCCGACGACCGGCACGGTCGGGATCCTCGAAGAGCGCCTCGGACGCGTCGATGTCTTCGAACTGCGCCCGCGCATCGGATACGCGTCGACGGCTCTGGCCAACCGGATCCCACTGTCCGAAGCTGTCCTCGACACCGTGCTGACCGCCGCCTACGGCGTGACCGGACGCTGGGTCGAGAAGTACGAAGAGGACGATATCGAGCGAGCCAAGGACCTCCTCGGCGCGTTCAACATCACACATTTGGCCGGCCGTACGTTCGGCACTCTCTCCGAGGGCGAGCGTAAGCGCGTGCAGATCGCCCGCGCCCTGATGACCGACCCTGAGCTCCTCCTGCTCGACGAGCCGGCGTCGGGTCTCGACCTCGGCGGCCGTGAAGAGCTGCTGGCCGCAATGACTGAGATCCTCTCGTCGAAGTGGGCCCCGGCCACGATCATGGTCACCCACCACGTCGAAGAGATCCCGGTCGGCATCACACACGTGCTCCTGCTGGCTGAGGGCACGGACCTCGCCGCCGGGCCCATCGATGACACGCTGACCGCCGACAACCTCTCGGCGACGTTCGGCATCGACGTCAAACTCACCCGTGACGGGCAGCGTTTCCACGCCCACTCGCAGCTCTGAGCATGGAGTCAGTGCTCGGGATGGAGCTGTGGCAGGTCGCGCTCATCGTCCTCGCGGGCATCGGCGCCGGTGGTATCAACGCGGTCGTCGGCTCCGGTACGCTCATCACCTTCCCGGCGCTCGTCGCCTTCGGTGTGCCGCCGGTGGTGTCCACGATGAGCAACGCCGTCGGGCTGATTCCGGGCAACATCGCCTCCTCGATCGGCTACCGGGAAGAGCTGAAAGGGCAATGGCGGCGGATCCTCGGGTTCGTTCCTGCCTCTCTGCTCGGGTCGCTGACCGGTGCCTATCTGCTGCTGCACTTACCTGAGGACGCATTCGAGACGATCGTTCCGGTCCTCCTCGTCGTTGCCTTGGTCATGGTTGTGGGACAGCCTGCGCTCTCGCGGTACCTCAAGAACCGCTCCCTGCGTCGTGCCGAGAAGGCCGGTCACGAGCACGTGGCAGCCTCTGTGGGGGACAAGCTCACGACAGGTCGGTACATCCTCGTCCTCATCGTGGTCTTCCTCACCGCGATCTACGGCGGGTACTTCGCCGCCGCGCAGGGCATCATCCTCATCGCCCTCCTGGGCCTCCTCCTGCCCGACGACCTGCAGCGCCTCAACGGGCTGAAGAACGTCCTCGTCCTCGTCGTCAATACGGTCTCAGCGACGACGTACATCATCGTCGGTCACGATCGGATCAACTGGACCGCCGTCATCTGCATCGCCATCGGCTCGCTCATCGGCGGCTACTTCGGCGCACGTGTTGGCCGGAAGTTCTCACCTGTCCTCCTGCGCTCGGTCATCGTGATCCTCGGCCTCGTTGCGATCTGGCGGATTCTGACGCTGTGAACGGGTTAGCGGTGGACGCATGAACACTCCGGCAAAGGCACCTCTGACTCGCGAACAGATCGTCTCGCGTGCAGCTGAGGCTGGCATCGCAGCCGGTCGTCTGCGCTTCTTCGACGAGGAGACACTTGCTTCGTCTGCGATCGACGATCTCCGTGACTACACCCAGTTGACCGACGTCGCCCTGCGCAGCGTCCGCGAGCCGGCCGAGGGCCTGTTCATCGCCGAATCCTCGAAGATCATCCGCCGCTCCCATGCGGCTGGCATGGTGCCCCGCTCCTATCTGACCAGCCCCAAATGGCTCTTCGACTTAGCGGACCTCATTGCCTCCAACGATGCGCCGATCTTCATCGGCACCGATGCAGCCGTCGAATCCCTGACCGGATTCCATCTCCACCGAGGTGCTCTGGCGGCCATGCACCGACCGCAGCTTCCCAGCGTCGCCGACCTCGTCACCGACGCCCGACGCATCGTGGTCATCGAGGACGTCGTCGACCATACGAACGTCGGCGCCATCTTTCGGTCGGCCGCTGCATTCGGCGTTGATGTTGTCCTGGTGACGCCGAGGTGCGCCGACCCGCTCTACCGCCGCTCGATCCGCGTATCGATGGGCACGGTCTTCCAAGTGCCGTGGACCCGGCTCGAGTCCTGGCCTGATGGTGTCGACTCACTGCGTGACCTCGGCTTCCACGTTGCGGCCCTGGCTCTCGACGAGAACTCGGTGGCCATTCGCGACTTCGCGGCGTCGGCCCCGGAACGCACAGCCGTTGTCTTTGGAACCGAAGGGGACGGACTGCGCCGATCGACGATCGCCGCCTGCGACTCAACGGTCATGATCCCGATGAGCGGGGGAGTCGACTCGCTCAACGTCGCGGCTGCCGCGGCAGTGACCTGCTTCGCCCTGCAGGCGGATCCTGCCGACGGTGCCTGACTGTTCCAAAGCATCAGCCTGAGCGCCTCGACCTGAGAGCCTCGACCTGAGAGCCTCGACCTGAACGTCTTGACCCGAATGAATCGACCCCCAATGAGGAGACCAGTGGACCGCACATCGCTTGCCGCCGCGCTTGAGGCCGGACGCATCACAGGGGAGGTTGCCACTCCCAGAGAGAACAACCTTTCCCACATCCACCGTTTCCTCGCACAGGAGAGACAATTCGACTTCGGTGTCGAACTCACTCAGGACTGGGACTACGACTCCGTCTTCGCCCTCATGGTCGACCGGTGCGGGCTACGCCCCGAGACGGACTTCGTCGAAGGCGTCGACACTATTTCGACCGAGCGCTGCATCGACGCCCTCGAAGCACTGGCCACGGCGATCGGGGATGTCACCCGTGCCGGGGGAGAGATCCTCTTCGCCACCGGACACCCTGCCGGCCTGCTTCCCGTGCACATGGCGATCGCAGCCGCTGCCGAATCCCACGGCGCCCAGATCACACACCAGGCCAACGCTGTTCCCGTCCCCGACCTCGGCGGTGACTGCCGACAGATCAACCGCGTGTGGACCTGGCACCAACACGGTGGAACCCCGCACACCCACCTCGCCGAACCCATGCACGCCCTCCTCGACGACATCGATCGCCGAGGTGGTGCCACACCTGATCTGATTGTGGCCGACCACGGGTGGGCCGGTGCAGCATCGAGCCGTGGACTGCGCACGCTCGGCTACGCCGACTGCAACGATCCGGCATTGTTCGTCGCCGAAGCGCAGGGCGCCATCGAGGTCACAGTGCCCCTCGACGATGATGTCGTCCCGTATCTCTACGGTCCGCTCATCGATTTCGTCCTCGAGGCTGCTGGGTTCAACTGATCCCGTCTGGGTTGAACTGAACCCGGCTGGGATCGGGGTGAACCCGGCTGGGATCAGTCGATCTCATTCGCGAGCCCGTCGACCACCTCGGCGGTGGGGAGCGACGCCAGAGCCGCACCGGAGAGGATGAGCTTCGACCCGCGGATTCCGGAGCCGATGATGATCTCGTCAGCCTCGGCGACGCGTGAGTCGACGAGGATCCGGTAGTCGGCGGGCAGACCGATCGGTCCGATGCCTCCGTGCTCCATTCCGGATTCCCCGACGGCGCGATCCATCGGCAGAAATGACGCCTTGCGCACGTCGAGGAGCTTCTTCACGCGCTTATTGACGTCTGCCCGCGTGTTCGCAAGCACCATGCAGGCGGCGATGCGCTCCTCACCGGATCTCGACCCGGCGACGAGCACGCAGTTCGCAGAAGTTTCAGGACCGAGTCCGGTCGCGTTGAGGAGTGCGGCAGTGTCTGCGATTTCGGGGTCGATCGCGAAGACGTCGACGTCCCCGGTGATGGAGGGCAGAGCCTCGGCGGTGGGGTTCGCCATGAGTTCGGGCGCGGTGGCCGCCGGCTGGAGGTCGAATTGGGCGGAGATGCGTTCCTTGGTGTCCATGGCCACAGTCTAAGAGGACAGAGCCGAATCGCTTTGGGGCAGTCCATCAGATAGACTGGACTGTCGCTTCGTGTCCGGTTCCTACGGCTCGCAGCGTGTCCAGCAGACGAATTCGGGCACTGGCGGATGGGTCGACCCATACCAGGCGCCTGAGCGGATTCAGCAAAGGTATGAATATGAAAAAGGACATCCACCCGGAATACGCGCCGATCGTGTTCAACGATCTGTCGTCCGGAACCAAGTTCCTCACGCGCTCGACCGCGAAGAGCGAAAAGACGATCGAGTGGGAAGACGGCAACACCTACCCAGTCATCGACGTTGAGATCTCAAGCGCATCGCACCCGTTCTACACCGGAAAGCAGCGCATCCTCGACTCCGCAGGCCGCGTCGAGAAGTTCAAGGATCGCTACAAGGGCTTCGGCAAGCGCTGATCCCACGTCGGTTCCGACCGACACGGACGGTTCATTTCGTCCACGCGACTCCAGCCGGTCATCCGGCTCCAGTCGTTTCACAGCATTGAAGCGAACTGCCCCGCACACCGGAAATGGTGCGCGGGGCAGTTCTCTTTGTGCCGTCCCCCGTCGTCCCCCACAATCATTCAGCCGTCATTCACAATCATTCCTCGAGCTGGGGTGGGTCTGGTTGGACCATGGGAGTCGGCAGAAGAGCGTCCCCGCGGGGACGCACCAACCGACAGCAAAACTTCGGGCCAGAACGTCCCCGCGGGGACGCGCGACCGTTGGTCAGGGCACGGCGAAGTCAGACCACCGAGGCTGCTGGGAGCCGCAGATCCACGCCATCACCGAGGCTGTGGCGAGTTCCGATACAGCTGAGGCGTCCCCGCGGGGACGCCTCATACTGAACCCGGTGGAACTGAACCCGGTGGAACTGAACCCGGTGGAACTGAACCCGGTGGAACTGAACCCGGTGGAACTGAACCAGATTGAACCGTGCTGGACTGCGGCTGCGATCATGGTCGCCGATCGGGCCGTCAGCCGGTCACGGTGTCAGTCGACGGTGACCGAGACTTCAGGCGACGGCTGGGTGCGCGATGCGGGGTGGAGTAGCGAGGCAACGCCGGTGGCGTTGTCGAGGCAGGCGGCAATGCCGTGTGCCACCTTCTCCTTGGCTGTGACCACGGCATCCTGAATGCTCAGACCAGTGGCGAGGCCGGCAGCGATCGAGGACGCGAATGAGCATCCGGCTCCGTTGACGAGTTTCTCGTTGACCTTGCGAGAGCGCAGCGTCGTGACTTTCTCACCGTCGAAGAGGACGTCGATCGCATCATCGCCGGCCAGGCGTGCACCGCCCTTGACGACGACGTTCTTCGCTCCCTGGCCGTGGATGATCTTTGCCGCCTCGATCATTCCCTCAACCGAGTCGATCGGCTCGAGTCCGGCCAAGGTTGCAGCCTCTTCGAGGTTCGGGGTGATCACGGTGGCCAGCGGCACGAGGTTCGCGACGAAGAGATCCTTGAGGTCGACCATCGTGCCCACGCCCTTGCAGACCAGGACCGGGTCGAAGACGTAGGGCAGTTCATTGGTCTTCAGCTTCTCGGCGAGGACGAGTGCGGAGTCCACCGAACCGAGCATGCCCGACTTGATGACGTCGAACTTGTGGACGGCCAACGTCGACTCGAGCTGGCGGGTGACGACGTCGGAATCGATGAATTCGACGACGTGGCCGAAGCTGTCATCAGGGTCGAAGGTGACGATGCAGGTCACGACGGCGGTGCCGAACGCGCCGTACTCTTCGAACATCTTCAGGTCAGCTTCGAGTCCGGCTCCGCCTGAGACGTCGGAGCCGGCGATGGTGAGCACTTTGGAGGTCATTGTGGTCCTTTCGGGAATGTGTATCGGCAGAAGTCTACGCGGGTTCAGGCCCCGGCGTACCCCTGCTGGCGCCACGCTTCGTAGATGGCGATGGACGCGGAGTTCGCGAGATTGAGTGAACGGCGCGAGGGCAGCATCGGAATGCGCACGCTCATATCCACATGGTCATCGGCGACGACGGAATCGGGCAGCCCGGTCGACTCCTGACCGAACAGGAGGACGTCGCCGTCTCTGTATTCCACCTCGGCGAAGGAATTCTCCGTGTGTGTGCTGAACGCGATCACCCGACGCTCGCCGAGGTGGTCCCACAGGTCCGCCAACGTCGGGTGGACCGTGACGTGGGCGAGATCGTGGTAGTCGAGCCCGGCACGACGCAGCTTGGCGTCGGAGAGGTCGAACCCGAGCGGTTCGACGAGGTGGAGATGGGCTCCCGTGACAGCGGCAAGACGGATGGCATTGCCGGTGTTGCCAGGGATCTCGGGAGTGTGGAAGACGATGTCGATGTTCATATGACTCCTATTTTGTCACTGATCATCCGTCGGTGCTGCGCACTCCGGCACCACATGGCTGTCGTCGGGTGGGCTGATCTCACTGCGGATCTGCCCTCACTGCGGATTTGATCTCACTGCGGATTTGATCTCACTGCGGATCTGTCCTCACTGCGCGAGCCGGACGAGCAGGTATCCCTGCCTGGTCGCCTCGGGGAACTGGCCGGACCGGTCGGGTTCGCGCTCGAGCCGTGTCACGGGAACGAAACCATGTGGCTCGAGTGCGGTGAGAACCTCGGCGAGCGAGCGCCGGTGGAAGTCGAGATCGACCTCGACTCCGGCCATGTCGGTGACGTGGTCGACGCGGTCGCCGAGTTGGAAAGCCAGCTGGAACAGCCCGCCCGGACGGAGCACACGCGCCGCCTCGGCGAAGGCAGTGCTGAGGTCCTCATCAGGGACATGGATGATCGAATACCAGGCCACGAGACCGGAGAAGCTGTCATCGGCAAACGGCAGCGAGGTCATCGAGCCGAGTGCGAAGTTGAGGTTCGGATAGTGACCTGTGGCAATTTCGAGCATGGCGGGGGAGAGGTCGAGGCCGGTCGGACTGACGCCCAGGGCCGCGAGGAACGCGGTGATCCGACCTGGTCCGCAGCCGATCTCGAGAGTCTCATCGTGCCCGGTCGAGAGGACGAGCTCTGAGAACGCGCCGAGGGCGGCTCGATCATGTGGCTTAGTGGTCAGCTCGTTCGCGATCCAGTCCGTGTAGACCTCCGCGATCGCATCGTAGGAGTCCCGTGTGGCCTGTTCGCGCGACGATTCCTGCGCTGGTTCTCGCGCCGAGGCGGTGTCCGGGGTGTGCTCGCTCATGGCACCAGGTTAGTGCGATGCGAAATGCGATGTCGTGACGTCCCCGCGGGGACGTCGGTGCGACAGTGCTTCCCGCGGGGCCGAGCGGACTTTGCGCGGCGACGGAGTGTGAGGGGCTCTGTGTCGTAGCGAGCGCGTCATACGATCCGACCGGGTCACCTGCAGAAACGAAGAAAAATCGAAGTTGTCTGGCAAAGAGAGGAAGTAGGCGTGAATTGATTCGAATCTCATGTCAGTACCGACCCGTACGGTGAAAGCATGGTTCGAGGTCATGGGGACTCACGAACCGAGCCGGCCGTACTGGCCGAGGGGGAAGGGTACTGAACATGAAGGAGAACGACGTCGCCGATCCATTCGACGATCATTCGGACGCATCTGCGCAGGTTGCGGATCTGAGCGGGCTGAGCGTCGATCCCGGGGACTACGACAGGGGACCGGGCAAGCGCCCAGACGAATCGGGCAACATGTCAGGGGGTCCGGATGGCGCTGACTGTCCGGAAGGTTCTGCCGATTCTGACAATTCTGGCGGTTCTGACGACTCCAGCACCGGCCTGAGTGATCTCAGCGCGGAGGAGCTGGTCGCCGACATCCGCCGCAATATCTCGTGCATCGCCTTCTGCCATGCACGTGTGCTTGCACTCATCGACGAGGTGGACCAGCGTGGTCTCTGGGCACAATGGATCGGTGTGACGTCATTGACCCAGTGGGTCATGCACATTGCGGCGGTGAGTGCTCACACCGCGCGGGAGTACGTTCGTGTGATGACCGCGCTGCGGGAGATGCCGAAAGTGAAGGAGAGCCTGGGCTCGGGCGATGTCAGCTTCTCCAAGGTTCGTGAAATCACCAGACTGGTCGGGCGGATTCCCGACGAAGATGCACTGAAATTGGCCACGGTGGCCACCGGCAGCCAGATCGGAGTGGTGGCTCACAGCTACTGTCAGCTGTCCGACGCCATCGCCGGCGGCGAAATTCCCCGCTTCCTCCCAGCCGACAGCGTGAGCATGCGGACGACTGGGCCCGGACGGACCCGCATCACGATCGATCTGGGAGAAGACGAAGCCGCTGAGATCTTCTCCATGCTCGAGGCTGCTCGACACCTCATCGAGCAGGAGTCGGGCGAGGGGGAACTCGGGAGCTCAAC
This sequence comes from Brevibacterium sp. ZH18, assembly GCF_022748595.1. GTDB lineage: Bacteria > Actinomycetota > Actinomycetes > Actinomycetales > Brevibacteriaceae > Brevibacterium. Next base: position 66,226 of record NZ_JALDSX010000005.1, read on the forward strand.
GGAGACGGCTGCGACTGCAGCCGAGAGTCCGGCATCCGACGATTCTGTATTCGGGAGCCCTGCAGCTGAAGGCAAGAACGACTTTCTGCCTATCGCGGTCACTGAACCGGAGGAGAAGCCGCCATATGAGCCGATTTCCCAAGTCATGTGCTTGATGGAGATCATCCACGCGTTTCCGCGAGCGGAGTCAGCCGGCACCGTCGACGTCGATCGGGCACGAATGCTCGTGCATGCCTCCGCCGAGGTTGTCACCCATGCCGGTACTGAGCTCGCATCTGCGGATGTGGAAGGTCCCGATCTGCCGGGTGCTGCCGAACCGACGGATGTTCCGTTCGCCGACGTCCCCGCGGGGACGACCGATCCTTCCGCGGTTCCTGCCGGGGTGCGTACGAACAGCGACGTCCCCGCGGGGACGTCAGCGGATGGCGGAACGACCGCGCATGGCGGGACGGTTGTGGATGGCGGGACGACCGCCTCGGCGTCGGCGGACATGACCTGCCGGATCGACGGTTTCGGAGGCATCGCTCCGGAGACAGCGGAGCGGTTGACCTGCGAAGCTCTGATCAGCGGTGCGATCAAAGCTGCCGACGGGGACGTGCTCATGCTCGGACGGTCGAAGAGGCTGGTGAGCCGACGCCAGCGTCTGGCGCTGAGTGCGCGGGACATCGGCTGCCAATTTCCCGGCTGCCGAGCGAGACGGCGATGCGATGCTCATCACATCCGCCCCTGGTCCCAGGGTGGGGCGACGGACATGGACAACCTCATCCTGCTCTGTCGTACTCATCACACTGCGGTTCACAAATATCAGCTGACCATCTCGCGAACCGATGCGCGCTTCGCCGGAGCTCTGGAGGGGCGCGCCGCGTTCGCCTTCTTCCTGCCTGACGGGTCTGAGATGCTGCCGCTGGAACAGGGGCAGGCGGGCCGTCCGGTGTTCGACACCGCGCGGCTGGTGAAAGTGGCTGAAGAAGCAGTCGTGGACGCGGATCCGAGCACTCTCGGTGGTGGGTACGGCTTCAACCTGGACAATTGCGTCGACTGGATGTTCGAAGCGGAATGGCGACACGCCCGGGCGAACAATGCAGCCGCGTAAATCTTGCCTATTTAGAACACTAGTTCGATAATGGATGTCATGTCTGCAGTGCCACTCGTTGAACAGCTCAGCCGGGAGATGGGTATCTCCACGGCCACTGCTCTGTTCGACGGGCACCAGCCTCGCCCGGTGGATCCCGTGCTGGCACCGATCTTCCGCCGAGGCGGTCTTCCCCGAGGTGAGATCGTGACCCTGACAGGAGGACAGTCATTGAGTTGTGCCCTCGCCACGATCGCCGCTGCGACCCAGGAACAGAAATGGTGTGCGGGGATCGGGCTCGGCGAACCAGCCGTCTCGTCGATCGCTGATCTGGGTGTCGACCTCGATCACTTCGTCAATCTCGCCACCCCAGCCGAGGACTGGCTGCGCGTGGCCTCCATCCTCATCGAATCCTTCGACATCCTCATCGTCGACCCCGGATTCCGACCCAGCGCGGGGGAGCGGGCCCGTTTGCTGGCCAAAGTGCGTGAGCGCAAGATCAGCCTCATCAGTCTGGAGCCGATGCCCGGAAGTACAGAGCAGATCGAAATCACCGACACACAGTGGTCGGGCACCGAGCACGGTCACGGACGTCTGCGGTCCTGTCTTGTGACGGCCCGCTCCCAAACCGGGATCCACCGATTCCTCCTGCCCGGTCCCGAGGGGACCCCTGCAGAGGCGCCGGCCCGGGTGCCGGCTCCCACCTCGGTGTGGGAAGAAAAAGGCGAACGGCCGGTGATCCGCAGTGTCAGTTGACAGCTCTTTCACGCGCCCTCCCGCGCACCCTCCGACGCACGCTTCTGGGCACGCTCCTGGGCACGACTCAGGCCAGCCCGGTGCGGATGCCCAGGGAGCGAGTCCTCACCGCACACTTGTGCTCACAGTTCCCGACTGGCCGGCTGTCGCGGCTGCTGCCGAGCGCGATCTCAGCTCCCGGACACCGGTGGCGGTCCTCAGGGCTGGCAAAGTGGTCGCGGCCAATGCGCCTGCTCGCACCGCGGGAATCGCTGTGGGCAACAACAAACGTGCCGTCGGATTCCGCTGCCCCGAAGCGCAGGTGGCGGCCTGGGACGAGGACGTGGACAATAAGCACTTCTCCGCCGGGGTCGGAGCGCTCGAAGACCTCGTGGCCCGGTTCACCTTGTTGGGTCCCGGAACGTTGGCGATCCCTCTCGACTCGCTCAGGCACGGCTATGCCGATGAGCCCAGTGCAGTCGAAGATCTGATCTCGGAGCTCGTGTCTGCAACCGGGTGGGAGTTCTTCCCAGGCATCGCCGACACCGTGTTCGCAGCAGTGCTCGCAGCTGGCCAGGCGCGACGGGTCGAACCGGGCGAGACCGTGAACTTTCTGGCAGCACAGCCGATCACCACTTTGGAGTACGCCGGGGCAGAGGTCGCCAAGCTCATCGACACCTTCACCCACCTGGGTCTGCGCACCCTGGGCGCCCTGGCTCGACTCGACGCGAAGGATGTGAACTCGCGATTCGGAGCGCCGGGTCGACACGCTCATGACCTGGCCACAGGCTCCGAGAGGAGGCCACTGCACGATCATGTCCGTGAGGACGGGCTGACTGCCGAACTCGGTCTGGAGGCACCGACAACCCGCAGTGACACGCTGGGCTTCCTGACCCGCCAGCTTGCCGCGGATCTGCTGACCAAGGTGCGCCGGCTGGGGCTTGTCTGCACGCAGATCACAATCGAACTCGTTGCGGTCTCCGGGCAGTCCTCGAAACGGACCTGGCGGATCGAGGACATGAACGAGAACACCATTGCGGACCGTCTGCGCTGGCAGGCAGAAGGCTGGCTCGCCGGTGCCGCCCGGGGTGGAAGCTCTGCTGGGAGCGCACGGACCGATGGGAAAGCCGCTGCCCGAAGCAGGCGTGCCCATGATTTCGACATCCCCGACGAACCGGCACCGGATCCGGAGGACTTCTCTGAGGAGGGGATCATCGCTCTTCGCCTCGTGGCTGCGGAGCTGACCACGCCCATCGGTGCCACGAAGAGTCTGTTCGATGAGAACACCGGGCAGGTCACCCACACTCTGGAGCGCCTGCAGGGCCTGTTCGGACCTGATTCGGTCCTGGTCCCCGGACTCCAAGGCGGATGGGACCCGAGCGAGACGAACCTGTGGACCCCGTGGCAGCAGAAGTCCGTCCCGGTGCGCAGCCCCGGAGCCCCCTGGCCCGGAGCGCTGCACGCACCGCGACCCACGACGGTTGAGCATGTGGCCGTCGATGTGCTCACCGGCGACGGACGGACTGTGGGAGCACGCCCCGCGGGTCTGGAATCGACACCCGCCGCGATCCGATTTCCGACCGGAGCCACTGAGGCGATCACCGACTACTCCGGCTCCTGGCCTGTCGAATCCGGGTGGTGGGACCCCGAGCGCGCCACCTACCGAACCCGTCTGCAGGTCGTCACCGAATCCGGGCAGGCGCTTCTGCTGAGCAAGGAGAACGGCCAGTGGCACATCACCGGCCGATACCGCTGATGGGCTTTTCGAATCCGCGCACACCCTGGTCCGAGCTGGCCCGACGCCTCGAAGGCAAAGAGACTGGCAAGGAGGCAGGCAAGGAGGCAGGCAAGGAGGCAGGCAAGGAGACTGGAAAAGAGACAGACGGCAGGCAGGTCAGGGACAGACACGTCACCAGCAAACAAACCACCAGCAGACAAGCCACCAGCAAACAAGTTACCGACAGACAGACGGTCGACAAGCATGCCGATGGCTCCGACGCGCCTGCCTTCTCCCGTCCCGATCGCCACCAGGTCTCGGTCGGCCCCGGTGGGTCCGATGGGCGCGACCGGTACTCGGGTCCTGGTCAGGGCCCAGTCCTGCGCACCTCGACCGTCGAGTGGGCCGAGCTGCATGTGCACTCCCAGTTCAGCTTCCTCGACGGCGCGTCCGACCCCGAGGAGCTTGTAGCAGCAGGGGCAGCCGCCGGGCTGACGTCCCTAGCGCTGACCGATCACAATGGTCTCTACGGTGCCGTCCGCTTCGCCCATGCCGCCGCCGAGGTGGGTCTTCCCACAGTGTTCGGCTCCGAGCTGTCCGTGGGGCTGAGGGAGAAGATCCCCGGCCAGACCGATCCCGATGCCACCCACCTGCTCGTCCTGGCTCGTGGGGTCGAGGGGTACCACCGGCTGTCGACCGCCATCACCGAGGCGAACCTGGCCGGGGAGAAGAACCGGCCGGTGTTCGGCCTCGAAGAGCTGGCCGCGATGAGTGGGGACTGGACGATCCTCACCGGCTGCCGCAAGGGACCTCTGCGCCGAGCATTGAATGATCCCGACGGCGGACTTGGAGCCCTGCGCGACCTCGTCGCGCTCTTCGGCCCCGACCACCTCGCCGTCGAACTCAGCCGGGACGGAACCCCAGATGACGATGAACGTCTGCGCCACCTCGGCGAGTTGGCCCAGCGGACGAATCTGCCCATCGTGGCCAGCAACAGCGTGCACTTCGCCACCCGGGCACAGTGGAAGTCAGCGCAGGTGAGAGCCTCGGTACGGTCCCGGCTGTCCTTGGACGAACTGGCCGGGTGGCTGCCGGCGACGGCGAATGCCCGGATCCACACGGGGGAGGAGATGGCCGCGCGCTTCCCTCGGCAGGCTTTGAAGAACGCTGTGGCCATCGGTGAGGAATGCTCTTTCGTCCTGGGCTCGGCCCGCCCGGACCTGCCGCGCGCCCCGATGCCCGATGCTCGTGGGGGCGAAGAGTATCTGCGGGAACTCATCGAGGACCGAGGCGCCAGACGCTACGGGGCCCGGACGGCGAATCCGAAGGCCTGGGCTCAGCTCGACCGGGAGATGGAACTCATCGCGCAGCTGGGGTTCTGCGGGTATTTCCTCATCGTCTACGACATCACCGAGTTCTGCCATCGGTCGAGCATCTTCTGCCAGGGCAGAGGCTCGGCGGCGAACTCAGCGGTCTGCTATGTCCTCGGCATCACCGCAGTCGACGCGGTCAAGCACGAGCTTCTCTTCGACCGGTTTCTGTCTCCGGATCGCAAGGGGTATCCGGATATCGACATCGACATCGAATCCGGCCGTCGGGAAGAGGTCATCCAGTACGTCTACGATCATTTCGGCCGTGAGCGCGCCGCCCAGGTCGCCAACGTCATCACCTATCGGGCGAAGTCGGCCATTCGAGATGCCGCCTTCAGCCTCGGCTACGAACCCGGTCAGCAGGACGCATTCTCGAAGTCCAGCAACCGCTGGTCGGCCCTGCCCGAGGCCGACGACTCCCCGGTCCCGGCCCCGGTGCTGAGGATCGCGGGCGACCTCCTCGGCTCGCCCCGCCACCTGGGCATCCACTCGGGCGGCATGATCCTCGCCGATCGACCCATCGGCGAGGTTGTCCCGATCGAGAAGGCCACGATGGGCCATCGCACCGTCGTCCAATGGGACAAGGACGACTGTGCGGCCATGGATCTGGTGAAGTTCGACCTGCTGGGGCTGGGCATGCTCACAGCACTTCACGAGATGGTCGACCTGGTCCACCAGCACACGGGTGAGCTCATCGACCGGGCCGACATCGACGACGAGGACGAGGGTGTCTATGAGATGCTCCGGCGAGCCGACGCTGTGGGGGTCTTCCAAGTCGAATCTCGGGCTCAGCTGGCGACTCTGCCCCGCCTGCGCCCGGAGACGTTCTACGACCTCGCCGTCCAGGTCGCGCTCATCCGCCCCGGGCCCATCCAAGGTGGGTCCGTTCACCCCTACATTCGTCGCCGGCAGGGCCTCGACGAGGTCGAATACCTCCACCCGCTGCTGCAGAAGTCCTTGGCCAAGACCTACGGGGTGCCGCTGTTCCAGGAGCAGCTCATGCAGATGGCCATCGACGTCGGCGGCTTCACCGGGGCCGATGCCGACCAGCTGCGGCAGGCGATGGGCTCGCGCCGGTCCGAGAAGCGGATGACCGAACTCGCGGCGAAGTTCCAGACCGGGGCCGCGGCCAAGGGCGTCGAGGCCGAGACCGCCGAGGCGATCTTCTCCACCATCGCGGCGTTCGCGAACTACGGATTCCCCGAATCCCATGCGATCAGCTTCGCGAACCTCGTCTATCAGTCGGCCTGGTTCAAATACCACCACCATGCGGCGTTCACCACGGGGCTGCTGCGCAGTCAGCCGATGGGGTTCTACTCTCCGCAGTCGCTCGTCGCCGACGCTCGCCGTCACGGTGTGCCGATCCTGCCCGTGGACATCCGCCACTCGATGGCGGGCAGCGATCTGGAACGCACGGCAGCCTCGGGGGAGTTCGGGATCCGTTTGGGACTCGACTCGGTCGCCCATGTCGGCACCATCGCCGAGGTGATCGTGACCGAACGCGCGAACGCGCCGTTCACCTCGGTGGCGGACCTGGCCGAACGGACAGGAATCGGCAAGCAGGCACTCGAAGGACTCGCGACCGCCGGTGCGCTGCGCGGCTTCGACCTCGACCGCAGACAGGCGCTGTGGTTGGCAGGCGGGGTCGCCGGTGCTCATCCGGGTGTGCTGCCGGGCACCGCGACCCTGTCCTCGGCGCCGACCCTACCGACCATGGACGCCTTCGACACGACTCTGGCCGAGCTGTTCTCGACCGGAATCACCGTCGACGGATACCCGACAGAGATCCTGCGGCAGTCCCTGACCGAGCGCGGATACGCTTCGACGGCAGACGCGGCGGCGGCCCCGGACGGGACCCGGATGACGGTGGCCGCCATCGTCACACACCGGCAGCGCCCGGCGACCGCCTCGGGGATCACATTCATCAACCTCGAGGACGAATTCGGGATGCTCAACGTCGTCGCCACGGCCGGGCTGATGAAGAGGTACCGCTCGGTCGCCACCTCCCGCAATGCTCTGGTGGTCACCGGGCTGATCCAGCGCGGGGGAGAGGTCGTGAGCCTCTACGCGCACAAGCTCATCCCACTCGAGGTGCAGCTGCCGACGAAGGCCCGCAACTTCCGCTGAGCCCGAACCTGCCCGAGTCACCGCCCGCTGATGATGTGTGACGGAACATGACGTCACATGACATGAAGATGACGAGTTCGCCTCAGCGAACTCGGAGAGTCGATGAGAGTAGAGCCATCACCACCACTCGACCCACTCGCACGAACGATTGCGGGCGGACCCGTCACACCCGAAGGAGACATCATGGCTCAGTCATTCGAAACCCGCCAGATCCACGCCGGTCAGACGCCTGATCCGGTCACCGGAGCACGCGCGCTGCCCATCCACCAGACGACCTCGTTCGTCTTCGACAGCAATGAGACGGCCGCGAACCGCTTCGCGCTGACCGAGCTCGGCCCGATCTACACGCGTATCACGAACCCGACCACCGAGGTCGTGGAGAACCGAATCGCCGACCTCGAAGGCGGTGTCCACGCCGTTCTCACAGCATCCGGTCAGTCGGCAGCGCTCCTGGCGATTACGAACATCGCCGAAGCCGGTGACCACATCGTCGCCAGCTCCAGCCTCTACGGCGGAACCTACAACCTCCTTCACGTGACCCTGCGCAAGCTGGGCATCGACACCACGTTCGTTGACGTCGATGACCTCGACGCATGGAAGTCGGCAGTGCAGGACAACACGAAGCTCTTCTTCGCCGAGGTTGTCTCGAACCCCCGCTCCGACGTCCTCGACATCACAGCAGTGGCCGACATCGCCCACGCAGCCGGTGTGCCGCTCTTCGCCGACAACACCCTGGCCAGCCCGTACCTGGTCCGTCCGATCGAGCACGGCGCCGACGTCGTCCTCCACTCGGCCACGAAGTACCTCGGCGGGCACGGCAACTCGATCGCCGGCGTCGTCGTCGACAGCGGAAACTTCGACTACGGGACGAACCCGGAGAAGTTCCCCAGCTTCAACAACCCCGACGAGTCCTACAACGGCCTCGTCTACGCCCGCGACCTCGGCGCCGACTCCGCATTCGGTGCCAACGTCTCCTTCGGCCTCAAGGCTCGCGTCCAGGGTCTGCGCGACCTCGGCCCGGCAGCCAGCCCCTTCAACGCCTTCCTCATCGCGCAGGGAATCGAAACCCTGAGCCTGCGCATCGAGCGTCACGTCGAGAATGCGAAGAAGGTTGCCTCCTACCTCGAAGGCCATGAGCAGGTCACTCGCGTCGCCTATGCCGGTCTCGAGTCCAGCCCTTGGAATGAGAATGCGAAGAAGTACCTGCCCAACGGCGTCGGTTCGGTCCTCGCCTTCGACATCGCCGGTGGCTTCGATGCCGCTGTGGCATTCGTCGACGCTCTCGATCTGCACTCGCACGTGGCCAACATCGGTGACGTCCGCTCGTTGGTCATCCACCCGGCGTCCACGACTCACGCACAGCTGGACGAAGAGGCTCAGGTCGCCGCTGGCGTGAACCCTGCCCTGGTGCGTCTGTCGGTGGGGCTCGAAGGCATCGACGACATCATCGCCGACCTCGACAAGGGCTTCGCCGCTGCTGCAGCGAATGCGTCGGCCGCAGCCTGACATGACCACCCAGAGCACCTCCGTCGAGCGCATTCTGGGCTTCGTCACAGACTCCGGACACACGTTCGGGACTGTCGAGGTCGCCTACGAAACCTTCGGCACACTCAACGCGGACCGCAGCAATGCGATCCTCATCGAGCACGCCCTGACCGGCGATACCCGGGCCACCGACTGGTGGGCGGGAATCGTCGGTCCGGGCGAGGCGATCGACACGAATGAGTATTTCGTGGTGTGTGCGAATTCGCTCGGCGGGTGCTCGGGGACCACCGGTCCGCAGTCGATCTATGACGACGGGCTGGCCTACGGCTCAAGGTTCCCCGCGGTCACGATCCGCGACATGGCTCGACTCGAACACAATCTGACCCAGATCCTCGGCATCGACTCCTGGCACGCCGTCATCGGCGGGTCGATGGGTGGGGCCAGGGCTCTCGAATTCGCTCTGCTCGACAAGCGCAAGGTGAAGAAGTGCGCCGTCATCGCGGCGCCGGCATTCTGCGAGGCCGACCAGATCGCCTGGGCGATGATGCAGGAACGTGCGATCGAACTCGACGCGGACTACTACTCCGGCGACTACACGGCCGTGGGTCGGTTTCCCGGACAGGGTCTCGGCCTGGCGCGTCAGATCGCCCACCTGACCTACCGCAATGATGCGGAGCTCAACCAGCGCTTCTCCCGCAGACGCAGGTCGCCCGACTACTACGAGGTCAGCTCGTATCTCGACTACCAGGCCAAGAAGCTGACAGCTCGCTTCGATCCGCACAGCTACGTCGTCCTCACCCGAGCTCTGCGCGACCACGATGTGCGCACCGGCCGCTCGTCTGACCTGCCCACCGCGCTGGCCGATGCCTGCACCGACAACCTCGTCATCTCTGTGTCCTCGGACCGGCTGTTCCCGCCTGCCCAGGTCGAGCTGCTAGCACAGAACCTCCCTGGTGCTGTCTCATATCACGTCATCGAATCCGATGTCGGACACGACGGCTTCCTGACCGAGACCGCTGCAGTCTCGGCTGCGCTCACGGACTTCCTGCGCGCCTGAACCGAACTGTCGAACAAGGCCTGGGCACCTCTCGACCACCTCATCACTGAAACCCAACTCCGCATCATCAGCAAAGCCGAGGGCCGCACAGCACTGAAGCTGTACGGCCCTCGGCCTTTGTGTGTCGGGGTTCAAGGTCTGAGCGGTCCGCTTACCTTTGTGCCTTCGCCTTCGCCGACTTCCCTGACTTGGCGGCTGCATCCGCCTTCGCTGCCTTCCGCAGCTGCTTCTCATCGACCGGGTAGTCCTGCTGGGCGCGGGCATGCCGGTAGTAATCGGCAGCTTCCTTCTGACGCTTCGCCTCGACGCCCGTGGCGATCGTGGCGCGTCGATGCTCGTCGCCGTACCCGAAGGCGTCGACCAGGTCGAGCGCATTGTCGGCGAGTTTGTCGCAGAGACGATTGAGCGTCTCGTTGAGCTGACGGGCCCGCATCATCGGCAGGCGACCGTACATGAGGTGCCAGCCGACGTGCTTCTCGATGAGGCTGAGTCCGTAGGTGTCGCGCAGGCGGCGGAAGACCTTGGCCTGATCAGGTTCGGTCTGCTCCTTCATCACCTCGTCGAGGGCTTTCCACTTCTCCAACTCGACATAGGCGCGGGCCATTTCGATGAACTCGTGCTGGTGGAAGTTGAACAGTTCCGCGGCCTTGTCTGCAGGCATCTTCGCGGCCGGGCGAAGATTCTGGGCGAGCCCGGAGACCATGACCTCGACCCTGGTCTCGAGCAGAGAGCGCTGAAGTTTGCCGGAGCGGATCCGCCGGTCGCTGAGATTGAGCGTGAACAGATCGGAGATCGACTGGCCCGCATTCACCAGCCCTGTCCGGTAGATCGTACGTTCGGCCGCCTGCGTGCCGATGTAGCGAGCGGCTCCTCTCACGTCGATGTTCGCGAACTCCTTCGCATAGTCGCCGAGGATGCGCTTGCCCACCAGCTGCAGCAGCACAGTGTTGTCACCTTCGAAGGTTGCGTAGACGTCGAGGTCGGCGCGCAGGCCGACGAGACGGTTCTCGGCCATGAAGCCGGCACCGCCGCAAGCTTCCCGGCACTCCTGGATGACGTCGAGGGCCATCCACGTCGAATCCGCTTTGAACCCTGCGGCCCGGGTCTCGAGCAGAGCACGATTCTCCTCGCTGTCATCGGCGCCGGAGAAGACCTCTTCGAAGGAGATCAGCAGCTTCTCGTGCGCCAGCGCCGAGGCATACACCGAAGCGACGGCCGGCATGAGCCTGCGCTGATGCTGCTGGTAGTCGAGCAGAGTGACCTCGTTGATGTCATCGGCACTGTTGAATTGCTTGCGCTCGAGTCCGTAGCGCACTGCGATGTCGAGGGCCAGCTTCGACGCGACCACCGAAGCGCCATCGAGGGACACACGTCCCTGGACCAGGGTGCCGAGCATCGTGAAGAAGCGGCGCCCGGGGGATTCGATGGGCGAGGAGTACGTGCCGTCGGCAGTGACCGATCCGTACCGGTCGAGGAGGTTGAACCGCGGGATCCTGACACCATCGAAGGTGATCCGGCCGTTGTCGACGCCCTTGAGTCCGCCCTTGAACATATCGTCCTCAATGCCGATGCCCGGCATCGGCTCACCCGCGTCGTCGCGGATGGGGACGAAGAACGCATGCACGCCGTGGTTGACACCGGCGGTGATGAGCTGAGCGAAGACGACTGCGGCACGTGCGTCCCGGGCTGCGTTGCCGATGTATTCCTTCGTTGCTGCCCGGAACGGGGTGTCGATGACGAATTCCTCGGACTCAGCCGAGTAGGTGGCAGTCGTTCCGACCGCTGCAACGTCCGATCCATGACCGATCTCCGTCATGGCGAAGGAGCCCAGCAGCTCGCCCTTCTGCGCGGCCAGCAGCCAGGCCTCATGCTGGGCGGGGTTGCCCAGGTGCAGGATGGCTCCGCCGAAGAGGCCGAACTGGACGCCTGCCTTGATCTGGAGACTCGGCGATGCGGTGACGGTCTCCTCGAAGCTTGCGATGTTGACGGCGTGCTCGTTACGACCGCCCATCGACTTCGGTAGGCCTGTCAGCGGCAGTTCGGTCTCGGCCATGAGCTGGACGCCGCTGAGTGTGCGCTCCCGTGCGGCCTCGAGATCATCGGTCGGATCCTCGTGCGTGACCTCATTCTGCGCCAGCGAGCGGCCCGTGCGTCGGGCCTCGGCCCAGCGGCCGTCGAGGATCGCGTTGAGCGCCTGTGGATCGAGGGACAGCTTCATTCGTCTACTCCTAGTTTGTCGGGCAGCGAGGCCCAGAGCCATTGACTGATTGCGGTGGCGAATTCATCGGGCTGACCGGGATCGGTCAGCCAGTTCTCGGTGGCGGCACGGACGAATCCGATCGCGCCTGCAGCCCACAGCTGACCGCGCGAGCCCTCGAGCCCGAGTCGGTCGGCGAGGAGACTGGCGATGTCGTTGAAGAATCCGCCGGTCTCCGTGGGGGCGAATCGGTTGACCGCGGTGTCGCAGAACCGATAGATGCTCGGGGAGTCTGCGGCGAGCCTGACGAAGGCACGGATCATCTCCGTGAGCGACTCCCGCGCCGAGGCGGCCGTTTCCTCATCGTCGACCGCCGGGTCGTCGTTGGCTGCAGAAAAGTCGTGGACCGGGGCGGCGTCGTCGAGCGACTTCGTGATGACGTCCATCGCCCATTCGCCCATGGCCGCCTGCAGGCCCGCGCGATCGGTGAAATACCGATAGAGCACGGACTTCGTCGTTCCCGAGTGCTCGGAGATCTGATCCATCGAGAGGTCGTCGCCGTGTTCGTCGACGACATGGCGGACGGCACGCAGCAATTCGCGACGCCTGTGGTCGCGATGTTCCTGCCATCTGGTGGAACGGCCGTCTGTGAGCGATTTCATGCAACAGACGGTATCAGGTACTGTCGGTAACAGTTAAATCCATATACCGGAGGTGCAAATGTCCACTCCCAATCAGCGCGCCGTCATCCTCGGCGGCAACCGCATTCCGTTCGCTCGTTCGAACAAGCAGTACGCGAAGGCCAGCAATCTCGACATGCTCACGAGCGCCCTCGACGGGCTCGTCGCCCGGTACGGTCTCGCCGGTGAGAACATCGGTGAAGTCGCCGGCGGTGCAGTCCTCAAACATTCGAAGGACTTCAACCTGACTCGTGAAGCCGTGCTCGGTTCTGCCCTGGCACCCACCACACCGGCCTTCGACCTCGGTCAGGCGTGTGCCACCGGACTCGAAGCCGTCGTGAGCCTCAACAACAAGATCAACGCCGGTCAGATCGAATCGGGGATCGCTTCGGGCGTGGACTCGGCGTCCGATGCCCCGATCGTCGTCAGCGATTCGATGCGCGAGATCCTGCTTGAGCTGTCACGGGCGAAGACCTTGCCGCAGCGTGCGAAGATCGCCGCCCAGATCCGCCCCGCTCATCTGGCCCCTCAAGCCCCTTCGACGGCTGAGCCGCGCACGGGCTTGAGCATGGGCGAGCATCAGGCGATCACGACCGCCAAGTGGCAGATCACGCGTGAGGCCCAGGACGAACTCGCTCTGGCTTCGCACCGCAATCTCGCCGCGGCTTGGGACGAAGGGTTCTTCGATGACCTCTCAACTCCCTACCTCGGCGTCAGTCGCGACACCAATCTGCGCCCCGACTCGACTCCCGAGTCGATGGCCAAGCTCTCACCGGTGTTCGGCAAGAAGCTGAGCACTCCGGCGACGATGACCGCAGGCAACTCGACTCCGCTCACTGACGGCGCCTCATCCGTGCTGCTCGGCAGCGAGGACTGGGCTGAAGCTCACGGATACACGCCCTTGGCTCGTCTCGTCGACGCCGAGGCTGCAGCCGTTGACTTCGTCGACGGGGCAGAGGGCCTGCTCATGGCTCCTGCCTACGCGGTGCCCCGACTGCTGGCCCGCAACGGCCTGACCTTCGACGACTTCGATGTGTTCGAGATCCACGAGGCTTTCGCCTCGACCGTGCTCTGCCATATGGCCGCGTGGGAGTCCGAGGAGTTCTGCCGTGAGAAGGCCGGACTGGACAAGGCCCTGGGCTCGATCGACCGTGCCAAGCTCAATCCGTTGGGTTCGAGCCTGGCCGCCGGACACCCGTTCGCAGCCACCGGTGGACGCATCATCGCCTCCACCGCGAAGCATCTCAAGCTCACCGGCAAGAAGAGGTCGTTGGTCTCGATCTGCGCAGCAGGCGGCCAGGGCCTCACCGCGATTGTGGAGGCAGTATGAAAGACACATACCTGGGCCTGGTCAACGGCCCTCTGAAGCAGGTCGCGAAGACCCTCGGTCTTCCACAGCCTGTCGAGCTCCAGCGCTTCGACTCGACACCTGAGAGCTATCGCAAGAAGCCGGTCCTGGTCCTCGGGGCGGGCGCGGACGCGCAGAAGCTGGCCGACCTGCTGCTCGAGAACGGCTTCGAGGTGCGTCGCCACTCGACTGCGGGAGAGTCACTTCGCGCCATCATCGCCGTCCTCGACGATGTGTTGACGCCGACAGACCTGTCGGAGACCGTGCTCGGAATCGGCTCCGCACTGCGCTCTCTGGCCAAATGCGGTCGGGTCATCACGATCTCGACGGCACCGGACGCGGCGAACCAGTCGCCCGAACAGGCAGCGGTCACCCAGGGGATCACGGGACTCACCCGGTCCCTGGCACACGAGATGCGGGCCGGATCGACGGCCAACGGAATCCTCCTTGACGGTGTCGACATGCACGCACCGTCGGTGGCCACGGCTCTGTGGTTCCTGCTGTCAGGAAAATCGGCGTACGTCTCCGGCCAGTTCGTCACGGTGTCCTCGCAGGAGGGAAACCCGACGAGCATGGAGGCGTTCCTGTCCACGGGTGCCGCAGGCCCTCTGGCAGGTCGCACAGCCGTTGTGACCGGAGCAGCCCGCGGAATCGGTGCGGCCATCGCCCGCAACCTCGCCCGCGACGGCGCGCAGCTCATCGGCGTCGACATGCCCCAGGCCGGACAGGCTCTGGCCGAGGTGATGAACGAGGTCGGCGGCAGAACGCTCCAGCTCGACATCACCGCGGAGACCGCTGCTGAGAAGATCGCCGAGGCGGTCGGTGGAAAGGTCGACATCCTCGTCCACAACGCGGGCATCACCCGAGACAAGATGCTTGCGAACATGGACGCCTCCCGCTGGGATTCGGTCATCGCCGTCAACATCGCCGCACAGGCGCGCATCAACGCGCACCTCAGCGACAAGGGCCTCTTCGCCGACGGCTCACAGGTCGTGTCCCTGGCATCGACCTCGGGCATCGCGGGCAACCGCGGGCAGACGAACTATGCGACTTCGAAGGCTGGTGTCATCGGACTCACGGCAGCCTCGGCGGGGGACTTCGCCCATCGTGGCGGCACGATCAACGCCGTCGCACCCGGGTTCATCGAAACCGACATGACGGCCAAGATGCCTGCACTGACCCGTCAGGTCGCACGCCGGCTCTCGAGCCTGCAACAGGGCGGACAGCCCGTCGATGTCGCCGAGACCATCGGATTCCTCGCCTCGGCGGGGGCTCGCGGGATCAACGGCACGACGTTGCGCGTATGCGGCCAGAACATGGTGGGTGCCTGATGGCCAAGGACTCGATGCTCCCGGTCTATGCGAAGGCCCTGCTTAAGGCCCTTCCGCTCGGCACACGGACGGGACCCGACCTTCCGCGGCGTGCCCTGGACCGCAGTGTGCCCATCGAAGCCGACGCCTACGCCGGCTTCACCAGTGTCGTCGGCGCCGGGCTGAGCAACATCGTCCACCCCGGATATCTGCACGTCCTCGCATTTCCGCTGAGCATGCAGCTGCTCAGCGACCCCGAGGTGCCGCTGCCGATGATGGGGATGGTCCACATCGGCAACCGGATCGACGTCCTCGGCCCCGTTCACATCGGGGACAGCGTTGACATGCACGTTGAGCTCGCCGGTCCGTTCCAGCATCCGTCGGGCACCACGATCGAGGTCAACGTCTTGATGAAGGTCGAGGGCGTGCTCAAGCTGCGCGAGACTTCGACGTATCTGGCCAAGGGCAAGAAGCTGCCGAACGCCGAGCCGAAGGACCACGCGCCGCGTGAGGAGTTCATTGCTCCCCAGCACACTGCGCTGTGGCGACTCGACCCGATCATCGGCAAGCGGTATGCGCATGCCTCAGGGGACTACAACCCGATCCACCTCAACGGACTCGCCGCGAAGGGCTTCGGCTTCCCCCGCGTCATTGCCCACGGAATGTACGGCGCCTCGCGTGCTCTGTCCGCGGTCGATACGCGACTCGAGTCGTACCGCTGGGACGTGTCGTTTGCCAAGCCCGTGTTGTTGCCGTCGACTGTCGGTTTCGCGATCACCGAGGGGCGTCGACACTTCGCGTCGACGTTCGCGATCTTCGACCTCAAATCGGGCAAGCCGCACATCCTCTCTGAGGTCTCGGAGCTGCGGGACTGAGGTCTCGGAGCTGCGGGACTGAGGTCTCGGATCACAGCGAATGCGGTGCGGAAACTGCGCTGAAACGGTGCTGACCATCCCTGGTCAGCACCGTTTCTGCGTCTCTAGGAAGAGCCGGAAGTGCCATGCGTCACAAATGGCCGATCCGATTTTGCGTGGTCGAAACTCGCGTGTAAAGTAATCTCTGTTGCAAGCGCGAGTGGCGGAATTGGTAGACGCGCTAGCTTGAGGTGCTAGTGCCCAACTTATCGGGCGTGGGGGTTCAAGTCCCCCTTCGCGCACAGCAGAGAAATGGCCTCCGGATCTGATCCGGGGGCCATTTCGCTGTCCTCTCGCATCCCCTCGCCGCAGTTGAGATACCGTGGATCCCGTCAGCATCTTCGCACTCTTCCGACTGGAGACCACCGTGTACGATTTCAGCGCCGCCGAGGCCGAGGTCACGTCCCTGTGCCAACAGCTCATCCGCATCGATACCCAGAACTGGGGCGGCAACAAAGCTAATCCAGAACGGCCTGCCGCTGACCTCATCGCTTCCTGGTTCGAAGAGGTCGGGCTGAAGTCCACGATCGTCGAGTCGGAACCCGGCCGGGCCTCGCTGGTCGCACGTATCAAGGGCACCGATCCGGACGCGCCGGCGCTCGTCGTCCACGGCCACACCGATGTGGTCCCGGCCGCCGCCGAGGATTGGAGCGTCGACCCGTTCGCCGGCGTCATCAAGGACGATCTGCTGTGGGGCCGCGGTGCGGTCGATATGAAGGACATGGACGCGATGATCATCGCCTCGGTCCGTGCGATGCTGCGCCAGGGGCTCCGCCCTCGTCGCGACCTCATCATCGCGTTCTTCGCCGATGAAGAGGCAGGCGGGAACTACGGAGCCCGCTATGTCGTGCGCAACCATCCCGAACTCTTCGACGGCGCCACCGAGGCGATCTCCGAGGTGGGCGGCTATTCGGTCGATGTCCGCGGACAGCGCGTCTACCTGATCCAGACGGCTGAGAAGGGCCTCGCCTGGCTCAACCTCATCGCCCATGGCACAGCGGGCCATGGATCGCAGCGCAATGACGACAACCCTGTCACCCGGCTGGCGGCCGCCATCGCTCGCATCGGCGAGTACGCGTGGCCGCAGGAGATCCCGATCGCGACCAGGCAGCTGCTCGAAGGGGTTGCCGAGATCACCGGTATCGAATTCCGCGCCGATACGATCGGAGAGCTGCTGGCGGAACTCGGCTCGGTCGAGAAGTTCGTCGCTCCGACCCTGCAGAACACCTCGAACCCTTCGTTCCTCAACGCCGGCTACAAGCACAATGTCATTCCCGGTACGGCCACGGCCTACGTCGACTGCCGGACCCTGCCCGGCCAGCACGAAGATGTGATGCTCAAGATCAAGGAGCTCGCGGGGGAGGGCATCGACATCGAAGCCAATGACGAGGGCAACGCCCTTGAAGCACCCTTCGACACTCCGCTCGTCGCGCAGATGCAGAAGAGCCTGCTCGACGACGATCCGACGGCGAAGGTCCTGCCGTACACGCTCTCGGGCGGCACGGACAACAAGTCGATGGCGGAGCTGGGGATCACCGGCTACGGATTCGCTCCGCTGCAGCTGACCGGCGACCTCGACTTCCCGGCGATGTTCCACGGAGTCGACGAGCGGGTGCCGATCTCTGCGCTCAAGTTCGGGACTCGGGTCCTCGGCGACTTCCTGATGAAGGCCTAGTCGACGGCATAATCGTAATCGCGATCCCGGCGAGCACCAGGACGGCGCTGATGACCGTCGTGGTGCTCACCAGGGATCCCGGGATGGGCAGCACCAGATCAAGCAGGAGTGCACCCAAGAGATTGCCGAAGAGCGAGAACAGACTGAGCAAGAGCACGCCGAGCCGCGCCACAGTCAAAGCGGTGAGTCCGATGAAGATGACTCCGAATGCTCCGCCGAGCAGCATCCACCATTGAGTCGGCTCTGTCGGGAATCCCTCCCATCGCACTCCGCCGAGCATGATGACCGCGGCGGCCACGAGGAGGGCGGCGAATCCGATGGCGAAGTTCACGGTCGTGGCGACAACGGCCGAACCGGTGGCGGACTTGATCCGGCCGTTGCACGCCTGCTGGACAGACGTCAGCGCTCCGGAGACGAAGGGCAGCAGCAGTGCCCAGAGCGGGACGCCGAGATTCATCCTCTCCGATGCTCCGAAGACAAGGGCTGCGATGACGACGATGACTCCGAATACCCGGACGACCGTCATCCGCTGCTTCCCACCCGGGGGCAGTTTCGTCGAGTCGACGGCGAGGCCGCCGGTGACCTGACCGGAGACGAAGGCCATCGTGAACATCGCGACGCCCATGACAGGCACTGTCGTGGCCTGAGCGATGACGACGAGCGCGCCGCTGAGTCCGCCGAGCAGCATCCACCACGGCATTGTCCGTGTACGCAGCACGTGGAACAGGGTGCGAGCCGCATCTCGGGAACGAGATGAGCAGAGCAGAGCCGTGCCCGCGAGGATGAGCCCGACGGCGAACGAGACCAGAGCGGCGAAGACGGCATGGCCCAACAGCGGACCGAGCATTCCATTGGCTCGGCCCTGCAGAGACATGGCACCGCCGGCCGTGATGGTGACGAGGCCGGCGAAGAGGACAGGGAGGAGCGCAGAGGGCGACTTCACAACGGCGGCGTCAGCTGCTCAGCGTCAGAGGCATGATCTTCCGGCGCAGCCAGACCGTCCGGGTCCCGCCGACGGAGATGCGCGTCCGGGCCAGCTCCCATTTGCCGTATTCGGCTTCGTCGTTGAGTTCCTGCAGACTCACAGACCGGGGAACATCCTTGGAGAAGGAAACCTTGCGGAACTCGTAGGTCATCCGCGGACGCTGACGTTTCATAGGCCCACTGTAAACGATGTGGGCTAGTCTTGATCGCATGCCCGTCATCGTCCTCCTGCGCCACGGTCTCTCAACTGCGAACACAGCTGGGATCCTCGCTGGACGCGCTCCCGGCGTGTCGCTGACCGATCAGGGCGTAAGCGCTCTCGAGTCCACGTTGCGGATGCTGCCTCACCGCGGCTTCTCCCGCCTGCTGCACTCGCCGCTGCAGCGGTGTGAGCAGACCGCCAGACTGGCCGCATCTCACGCAGAATTCGCTGCGATCGAAGCCGACGAGGACATCATCGAACTCGACTATGGCGAGTGGACGGGGCGCAGCCTGCGAGATCTCGCTTCCGAGCCCGAGTGGAAGACCGTGGTCGAGCATGCTTCCCAGGCGCAGTTCCCCGGCGGGGAATCGATCGCCGAGGCGGCCGACCGTGCCGTGGGGCGGGTCCGATCCGTGGTCGAGGAGCTCAGAGCCGAAGAGGCAGCACGGCGTGTGGAAGCCGAAGCAGCCGCAGCAGTCGAAGCAGCCGCAGCCGCTGGGAGAGAATCTCCTGCCACGGCCGACATCCGCCAGTGGGCGATGCTCGTCTCCCACGGAGACATCATCAAGGCCATCATCGCCGACGCGCTGGGCATGCCCCTGGATGACTTCCAGCGGATCGCCGTAGCACCTGGATCATTCACGGTCATCGACTACTCGGGACGCCACCCGGTTCTGACGGCGATGTCGGTGACTGCAGCCGGCCTCGCCGAGTCGGGAACTCCGGGCGGCGGGGGACTGCACTAGCGCAGACCCTGCGCTCTCAGGAGACCCTGCGCTCTCAGGAGAGCCGGCAGATCAGCCCGCGGCGAGGACGCCTGTGCCGAGCAGGATGTAGAGCACGATGCCCAAGGCCACGCGGTACCAGACGAAGATTCCGAACGACTTGGTTTTGACGTATCCGAGGAACCAATGGATGACGAAGAGGCCGAGGATGAAGGCGATGATCGTGGCCATGATCGTCGGACCCCACCCGATGACCATGTCTGAGGCGCCCAGACTCTTGTAGACGCTGTAGAAGCCTGAGCCCAGCACAGCGGGAATGGCGAGCAGGAACGAATAGCGGGCAGCCTCGGGGCGGGAGAATCCCATGAACCGGCCGGCCATGATCGTGCCGCCCGACCGGGAGACGCCGGGGATGAGGGCCAGTGACTGCGCGAGGCCGAACAGGATGCCCTGCCCCCAGTGCATGTCGTCGAGGGTGCGCTGCTTCTTGCCGACCCAGTCGGCGAGGCCGATGATGAGGCCGAAGACGATGAGCATGGTCGCGGTGATCCACAGGCTGCGCAGAGTGGTCTCGATGGCGTCCTGGAACAGCAGTCCGAGGACGACGATCGGAATCGATCCGATGATGATCAGCCACCCGAGACGGACCTCGGGGTCCTTGCGATCGTGTTTGCCGACCAATGCCTTGCACCACTTGGAGATGATCGAGACGATGTCTTTCCAGAAGTAGACGACGACAGCAGCCTCGGTGCCGATCTGAATGATCGCGGTGAAGAATGCGCCGGGATCCTTGCCCGGCAGCATCAGCTCACCGACGATGCGCACGTGGGCCGAGGATGAGATCGGCAGGAACTCCGTCAGAGCCTGAACGATTCCGAGCACGGCGGCAACCAGCCAGTCGTACATGCGTCTCCTTGAGAAAGTGGGGTGGGAACGAGACCACGGTAGTCGCGGAATCGGGTAACCTCAACAATCATGAAGCAACAACGCCTCGGCACCACCGGTCTTGCTGTCAGCGATGTGGGTCTCGGGACCTTCGAATGGGGTCACCGGGTCGATGCCGCGGTCGCCCAAAGGCTCGTGGATTCGTACGTCGGTGCAGGTGGGAACCTCATCGAGCTTCCCTCGTCGGGTGTCAACGCAGCCCATGTCCTGTCCCAGCTGAGTCTTCCTGGGGAGATCATGCTGATTGCCCGAGTGGGCGTGTCCGTGCGTGAGTCATCCCACATCGACGTCGGTCTGGGCCGGGCTCGCATCCTCGATCAGGTCGACGCTCTGCTGCGGGCCACGGGGCGGGAGCACATTGACATCCTCGTCCTCGACGTCTTCGATCCGGACGTCGCTCGGACGGAGACCGCCTCGGCGATCGACACCCTGCTGACCCTGGGAAAGATCCGCTATGTCGGAGTCTCCCACCATGCAGGTTGGGAACTGGCGGAGATGCGCGGGGCCGGAGTGCCCATCGCGTGTGCGCTCACCGAATACTCTCTGCTCAACCGAGATGCCGAAAGTGACTTGGCGCCGGCCGCGAACTATGCGGGAGTCGGACTCATCGCTGGAGCCGCATTGGGCAGGGGAGTGCTCAGCGACAAATATCGACGGGGCACCCCGCAGGATTCACGCCTGGCTGGTGAGCTCTCCGAATACGTCAACGCTTACCTCGACGATCACTCCGGGCGAGTCCTGGCCGGTGTGCGCAAAGCAGCGGCGGCCCTGGGCGTGACGACGACCGATATCGCGCTGGCCTTCAATCGGCATCGCGGAATCAGCTCATCGCTGGTCTCAGCGCGAACGCCGGAGCAGCTGACTCAGATCCTGTCCAGCGATGTGGAACTCGAGCCTGAGATCGCCGAGGTGCTCGACCAGATCTCCTGACCGCTCGAGCAGATCTCCTGACCGCTCGAGTCAGTCGTCCTCGTCGTCCTCGACGGCGAAGTCCCCGTCGAGCTCATTGTCATCGTCATCCTCCTTGGCATCTTCGACATCGTCGAAGAGCTCGAAGGGAGTGACCTCGTCGTAGGCGGTGTAGATCGCGTCTTCGTAGATTTCGAAGGCATCGGCCAAGGCCATGTATGCGGCCTCGACACGAGGGTCTTGGTCTCCATTGCGGTGTGCGGATGCAGCGTAGTGTTCCCTGACTGCTTCGAGGAATGCGTCCAGGGCCTCACGAGGATCAGTGCTCATGACTCAAATGTATCCCAGGCAGGACTGACATGTAAGTCTTTGAACTAGGCTGGAGGCATGGCAGCTTTATACGACCACCCAGCCCCGGAACGATTCGTCGTCGGCACGATCGGTCTGCCGGGGGAGCGCACCTTCCTCCTGCAGGCGAAGTCCGGGTCGGTCCTCACCTCGGTGGTGGTCGAGAAGGAACAGGTCGAGATCCTTGCGGATCGGATCACCGAACTCCTCGACATGGTCATGGTCAAAGATCCTGTCGCCCGAGTGCCCCAGACCGCGATCGATGACCGCATCGACAATGCCGGGCTGAGTGTGCCCATCGAACCCGAGTTCCGTGTCGGAACCATGAGTCTGGGCTGGGACACGGTGGTGCACGAACTCGTCGTCGAGTGCTTCGAACTCACGGAAGAGGACACGCAGTCGGGAACCTCTGCCGACCCCGACGATGACGAAGTCGAACGCGATGTCCTGCGTGTCGTCCTCGACGCGGCAGGGTCACGCGAATTCGCCAGACGCGCCGATCAGGTCGTCTCTGCGGGCCGCGGCGACTGCCCGTTCTGCTCATTGCCGCTCGAGCCCGACGGACATCTGTGCCCGCGCGCCAACGGGATCGCCCGCACCTGATCGATCATGCAGACTTCGACGACTGATCCGAACTCGACCGGCAGCTCTGATCCCGACGAACGCGCCGGGTCCGGAGAGGCAGCAGGTGCTGGCGGAGGCGACTCTCTCGATCACCGGGAGTTCGTCGAGGCGGCGCTTGAGCGCGGCGAATGCACCGTGATGGGATCGATCCCTCGCGCCAGCAACGACACACGCCTCGTCGTCGTCGAATACGCCGGCCACCACCTGCGTGCCGTGTACAAGCCCAGCGGGGGTGAGGTTCCGCTGCGTGACTTCCCGCCGCAGACCCTGGCCCTGCGCGAAGTCGCCGCTTATCGACTGAGCGCGCACCTCGACCTCGGGGTCGTCCCGCCGACTGTGCTGCGCGATGACCTGCCCGAAGGGATCGGGTCGCTTCAGGCCTACGTCGAGGCCTCCGGAGACGATGAGTCGATCACGCTCACGAGCATTGACGGCATCCCGGCCGAGCACACCCCGATGTTTGCCCTGCGCACCGAGGACGGCGCGGATCTCGTGCTCTCCCATGCCATTGACGACGACCTCCGGGCGATCGCCTTCTTCGACCTGCTGGCGAACAATGCGGACAGGAAGGCTGGACACGTCATCCATGGCAGCTATCTGCCGTGGGCGGGGCCGAGGAGCATCGGCTCATTCGGCATCGACAACGGTCTGACCTTCCACGAGGAGGAGAAGCTGCGCACTGTCGTGTGGGGATTCTCTCAGTCGTCGTTCCGCATTGACGAGGTCGACGCTCTGGACGACGTCTCAGCGATGAACGACGACCTCGTGTCCGTCCTCGAGGACTGTTTGTCGGCACCCGAGATCGCTGCGCTCAAAGGTCGTGGTCAGGCTCTGGCCGAATCGGGTTTCTTCCCGGACCCGCCCGATGATCGCACTGTCATTCCTTGGCCGCCGATCTAGCATCCACGATCGAGCTGGAAACTGATCTGGGGCGAGGTTGCGAAACCTGGCCGAGACCCGGCAGCTCGAGGAAGTGCCGTTCGGCGGTGACTCGGTTAGGCTGGTCCCCGTGAAGTCATGGTCCGAACCTCAGTTGCCCCGCCTCACCAGCTCCGGAAAGGTGCCGACAGTCTTCGACACCGGCACCCGGAGTCCACGCACTCTCAAAGGGCGTGACCAGAAGGCCGGCCTCTACGTCTGCGGAATCACCCCGTACGACGCCACCCACCTCGGTCACGCGGCGACCTATGTCGCCTTCGACCTGCTCAACCGCATCTGGCGCGACGCCGGCCTCGACGTGACGTACGTGCAGAACACGACCGATGTGGATGACCCCCTGCTGGAGAGGGCCGACGCCACCGGCGTCGACTGGCGCGAACTCGCCGAGTCGCAGATCGAGCTCTTCCGCGAGGACATGCAGGCTCTGCGCGTGCTTCCTCCTCAGAGCTACATCGGCGTCGTCGAATCAGTTCCGCAGATTGTCAGCGCCGTCGAGGACCTCGTCGCCTCTCGGGCTGCCTACGCACTCGACAATGGTGACGTCTACTACCGAGTTTCGACTCCGATCCACCCGCCCTTCGGCAGCATCAGCCATGATGACAAGGCAACGATGGAGAAACTGTCGGCCGAGCGCGGCGGCGATCCGGAGACACCGGGCAAGGACAATCCGATCGACCCGCTGCTGTGGAAGGCTGCGCGTGAGGGCGAGCCGTCATGGGACGGCGGCAGCCTCGGTCGAGGCCGTCCCGGATGGCACATCGAATGCACTGTCATCGCACAGGACTACGCAGGTATGCCCGTCGATGTTCAGGGCGGCGGCAGCGACCTGGTGTTCCCGCACCACGAGATGAGTGCGGCACATGCTGCGGCGTGGAAGCAGACCCCGCTGGCCAAGACCTATATGCACACCGGAATGGTCGGCTACCAGGGCGAGAAGATGAGCAAGTCGAAGGGCAACCTCGTCCTCGTCTCTCAACTGCGGGCCCAGGGTGTCGACCCGATGGTGATCCGCACCGTGCTCCTGGCGAACCATTACCGCAGCGACTGGAACTTCACCGACGATCTGCTCGAATCGGCCTCGGCGCGGCTGCAGGCGTGGAAGCACGCGGCCATGTGCGAGTCAGAGTGCAGGGAGGGCCTGCGCGATCACATCATCGGGCTTCTGCGGGAGTCGCTGGCCGACGACCTCGACAGCCCACGGGCGTTGGGCATCCTGGACGAATGGGCCGAGCACTATGCCGATTCGCCTGCTGGCCAGAGCGCACCGGTGAGCGGAGACCGAGTCGCAGACGCGGTTGACGCTCTTCTCGGAATCACGCTCGTCGACTGAGACTGCGTGATCGCTGCGCCTGAATCGCTCAGCGCTGTACTTGAATCGCTCGGCGCTGTACTTGAATCACTCACCGCTGCGCCTGAGGCAGCCAGGACGGCTCGGCCTCCTATTTCTCGCGGCCGCGCTTGCGCAGGTAGCGCTCGAATTCGGCAGCGATTGCATCACCGCTGGCTTCCGGCAGCTCCGTGGAGTCATTGAGCTGTTCGAGTCCCTTGAGCAGCTCGACCAGGTGCGGATTGAGCTCGACCAGCTCATCGGCGCCGAGTTCCCACGCGCGGCTCTCCTCTTCGAGGACAGGAATGTCGATCTCGACTCCCGTGTACCGCTCGACCGCCGAGGCGAGAGCGAGCTCGGCCTTCGGCGAGGGCGAATCGGTGAGATAGTCAGGCACGCCGACCCACAGGTTGATCGCCCGCAGTCCCCTCCACGCGCTCTCCACACCGAGGAGGCCGAGGATCCCGATCGGCCCTGCGTAACCGTTGACCTCGATGTCCAGATCGGCGGCGAGTCCTGCATCCTCGGTGTTGGCGACAACCGGCAGCGGCCGGGTGTGGGGGACCTCGGCATGGAGACCACCGAGGAGGACGATCGAATCCTCGGGCCCGACCTGGGTGAGGATGAGGGAGAGGAACTCACGCCACTTCAGTCCCGGCTCGTGTCCCTGGATGACAGTGATCGGGGCGCCTTCGTGGACACCCCGATGGACCTCGATGCCCGGCCAGGCGATCGAGGCGCGCCCGTTCTCATCGCGGACGATTTCCGGTTCGGAGAAGCGGAACTCGTAGAACCCGTCGGTGTCCAAGATCTCACTGTCGTCGAGCCGCCAGACATCGATGAGATCTTTGACCAATGAGCTGGCGGCTTCGGACGCATCTGCGTCCTGTCCCTCGAAGGCGATGAGCACGAGTGCACCGGACCCTGATGGAAGAAAAGTCATGCTTCAACACTACGCTGGAACCATGACGAATCCTGCGGCAGTCCTCTGGGACATGGACGGAACCCTGGTCGATACGGAACCCTATTGGATCCGGGCCGAGACCGAGCTGATGAACGCCCACGGAATCCCCTGGAGCGACGAACAGGGCTTGGAATTCGTGGGCAACGATTTGCTCACCTCGGCGGGGATGATGCGCGACGCTGGTCTCGACCTGCCTGCGGAGCAGATCGTCGACACGCTCCTCGACGAGGTCATCGCCCAGATCCGGCAGGACGTACCGTTTCGACCCGGGGCCCTCGGCTTCCTCGCCGCGCTCGTGGCAGAGGGGATTCCGTGTGTGATGGTCACGATGTCCTACCGGCGACTCGCTGAAGCTGTCATCGCGGCCTGCCCCGACGGCAGCTTCGTCGGACTCGTCTCCGGCGATGAGGTCAGTGCCGGCAAACCCGATCCGGAACCCTACCTCAAAGGTGCGGAAAGCCTGGGTCTCGAGCCGGGCCTCTGTGTCGCGCTCGAAGACTCGAAGCCGGGACTGGCCAGCGCCGAGGCGGCGGGAACGATCGCGATCGGTATCCCTCATCTCGTCGACCTCGAAGCGAAGCCCGACCGGATCCTGTGGTCGAGCCTCGAAGGGGCCACAGTCGACGACCTGCGCGAGCTCACTGCCCAGCGAAGCGCGTGATCTGACGGACTGACGACCGGCGTGACCTCAGGCGCCGACTATCCGCGTGATCTCCGGGGTCGCAGGCGCGCTGTTGCCCCACGCCGGGCAGATGGGTTTGAACGTGCACCAGTTGCACAGGGGAGACTTCTTGGGCCGCCACTTGTCCGTTTCGGCAGCGGTGATGATGTCCTTCCAGATCGCATCGATCTCGAACTCGGTGCGTTCGATGTCGCTCATCGTCGGATGCGACTTCACCACGCTCTGCGAGCCTAGGTACATCAGCTGCAGAGTGTGTACGAGCTCACCGGTGAGTCGGTATTCGACGAGAGCGTAGAAGCCCATCTGGAACTTCGCCTCCCGACCGTACTGGGGTTTGGGCTGTTTGCCCGTCTTGTAGTCGACCAGACGTTTCTCGCCGCCCGGGGCCACATCGACCCTGTCGATGAAGCCGCGCAGCTCGAGGCCGTTATCGAGCGTCGTGCGGACGAACTTCTCGGTCTCGTCGGGCTCGAGATGCTCGGGGAACTCCAGTGAGAAGTAGGCGCGAAGCAGAGATCTGGCGGATGTGAAGAACGTCTCCTTGTCTCCTTCGTCGGTGAAGATCTCGAGGACGCTGGGGTCCTTCTCCACGAGCGCGTCCCAGCTGGGACGCAGCAGAGAATCCGCAGCCTCTTGGGTGCGGCCGTCGGGCGGGAGCGTGAAGAGCTGCTCGAGGACCGAGTGGACGACTGTGCCCTTGAACGCTGCCTGAGAGGGAGGTTCCGGCAGTTTGTCGATGCTGCGGAAACGGAACTTCAGCGGACACTGGATGAAGTCGTTGGCCCGCGAGGGCGAAAGACTGATGAGCTCGGCCATGGAACCACTGTAACGACTCGGCCTGACACGACGCGTCGGCAGGCGTCGGCACCCCGGTCGCTGTTAGGCTTGAACTCCCGACCCCCAGCAAGAGGAATTCCTTAGATGGCCGCGAAAAATCACCAGACTGGTGCCTCTTCGGGGTTGCGCCTGGGGACTGTTCTCGGCGCCCCGGTGATCCTCGCATGGTCATGGTTCCTTGCCGCGATCGTCATCACGATCCTCTTCGCGCCATGGTTGAATTCGGTTCGCCCTGACCTGGGCCCCTGGGTCTGGCTCGTCGCATTCACCTACGCGGTCCTGCTCTTCACCTCGGTGTTCCTCCACGAACTCGCACACGGCGTCGCCGGACAGTTCTACGGACTCAAGGTCGCAGCGATCGAGCTCAACATCTGGGGCGGTTTCACCCGGTTCGAACCCCAGATCGAGAACCCGCGCGACAAGGCCGCACTGACGAGCTTCGTCATCTCCATCGTCGGCCCGATCGTCAATATCGTCCTGGCCCTGCTGGGATGGTGGTGCCTGAGTGCGGTCACCCCCGCCTCGGTGCCGTGGATGCTGCTCATCGCGGTCACATTCGCCAACGGCGCCCTCGGTGCGATCAACCTGCTGCCCGGAATCCCGCTCGACGGCGGCTGGGCCCTGCAGGCCCTGATGTGGCGCATCACCGGGTCGCAGTACCTGGGCACAATCGTGGCCAGCTGGGTCGGTCGAGTCATCGCCGTGGGCTTCATCGGCTGGTCGGTCATCACCCCACTGCTCGCGGGTGAGCGCCCGGATCCGTTGACCGTGGCCTGGATGTCACTCATCGCCATCATGCTCTGGTTCTCCGCAGGGGACGCCGCGACTCATGCGAAGCGGGCCCGGAAGATGGAGACCTACGACCTCTCACAGGTCATCCAGCCGGCCATCGCCGCCACCTGGGACGCTGACCTCGCCGACACGCTCGACTACGCGAACACGCTGGGTAACGCCAAGGAGCGCACCCTCATCGTCGTGCTCGACCAGAGGGGACTGCCCTACGGTCTCGTCGACAGGCACGCCGCTGCCGGTCGCCTGGCCGAATCATTGGCGCAGGTTCCCGCAGGAGAGGTCGCTCGGCCGTTGGCCGGATGGATCGGCGTGCCGAAGGACATCACAGCCCCGCACCTCCTCGAGTCGCTCACTCACCGTCCCAAGGCGCAGTTCAGCCTCGTCATGGATGAGAACACCCTTGTGGGCGTCATCGATCTCCAGGAGTTCTTCGACGAGCTTCTCGCAGCCTGAACCAGGTGTGCCTCGTCACTTCCCGTCAGCGTAGAGTGGAATCATCATGACTCAGGTAAGCCAAACCCAACCCGACCGGGCTCTCAGAGCCGGTGAGAAGATCCAGCTCACCGACCCCAAGGGGCGTATGCACACGATCGTGCTGGCCCCCGGTGAGCTCTTCCATACCCATAAGGGCCTCATCGGCCACGATGACATCATCGGCAGGTCCGAAGGCATCATCGTGACGAACACCGGGGGGATCGACTTTCAGGTCTTCCGCCCCCGCTATGAGGACTTCGTGCTCTCCATGCCGCGCGGTGCGGCAGTCGTCTACCCGAAGGACTCGGGGCTCATCGTCACGCTCGGCGACATCTTCCCCGGAGCTCGCGTGGTCGAGGCCGGTGTCGGCTCCGGCGCTCTGTCGATGGCCCTGCTGCGTGCGGTCGGCCCGGCAGGCGAGGTCCACTCGTTCGAACTCCGAGAGGAGTTCGCCCGCATCGCCGAGGGCAACATCGCCGACTTCTTCGACGGCCGTCCCGACAATTGGTCGGTCACCGTCGGCGACCTGGGTGAGGCGCTGCCGCAGACGTTCGACGCCGGCACCGTCGACCGGGTTGTCCTTGACATGCTCACTCCCTGGACCACGCTGGAGGCTGTGAGCACTGCGCTGACACCCGGTGGAGTCGTCATCGCCTACGTGGCCACAGTGCCGCAGCTCTCACGCTTCGTCGAGGCCGTGCGCGCAACCGCATGCTTCAGCGAGCCCCAGTCGATGGAGGCCATGGTCCGCGGGTGGCACGTCGACGGTCTTGCCGTGCGTCCCGACCACAGGATGATCGCCCACACCGGCTTCCTCGTCATCGCCCGCCGGATGGCTCCCGGGGTCGCTCCGCTGGAGAAGAAGAAGCGCCCGCAGGGCACCGCGGCCGCCACCGAAGACGTCGACGCCTGGACGGGCCCAGAGATGACCGAGGCCGCCATCGGCACACGAGTCGCCAACGGCAAGAAGCTGCGTCGCGTGATGCGCGAGGCTGGCAAGCGGTTGGACCAATCTGAGCCGACCACTGAGCCGACCACCGAGCCGACCACCGAGCCGGCGACCACAGAGCCGGCGACCACAGAGCCGGCGACCACAGAGCCGGCAACCCCAGAATCTGCGACCACAGAGTCGAAGGAGGACACCAATGACTGAGCCCACGACCGATGCTAAGCGCCTGCGCGAAGACACGGCGTCACTGCGCCAGCAGCTCTTCAGCGCCGGAAAGCGCAACGAAGCTCTGTCCAAGACTCTGCGCACTGCTCGTGACGAACTCACTCGGATCAAGGAAGAGGCCCGTCGGCTGACCGAGCCGCCCAACAACTGGGGCACGCTCATCGCAGTGGGGGAGGCCGGCACGACCGCCGACGTCATCGTCGGCGGACGACGCATGCGCGTGGCCGTCGGACCAGAGGTCGACCCGGTCACACTGCGGGCCGGCACCGAGGTGCTGCTCTCAGAGGGCCTGGTCATCATCGGCACCGGCACGTTCGCCCCCGTCGGCTCCGTCGTCAACGTCCGTGAGTTCGTCGACGAGACCAGAATCCTCGTCGGTGCGCCCGGCGATGACGAACAGGTCTACACCCTCGCCGAGGACCTCGTCGATGCCGGACTGCGCGTCGGCGATGCCGTCGTCGTCGACACCCGTACGCACTATGCGCTGGAAGTCGTCGAGAAGCCCGAGGTGTCCTCTCTTCTGCTCGAAGAGGTTCCGGACATCACGTACTCTGACATCGGGGGACTGGCCGACCAGATCGGTCAGATCAAGGACGCCGTCGAGCTGCCGTTCGAACATCCTCAGCTCTACACCGAACACGGACTCAAACCGCCGAAGGGCATCCTGCTCTACGGCCCTCCCGGCTGTGGAAAGACCCTGATCGCAAAGGCCGTGGCGAACTCGCTGGCGGACCGGACCGGTGCTCCGAGCGTGCGCAAGACGTACTTCCTCAACATCAAAGGTCCGGAGCTGCTCGACAAGTACGTCGGCGAGACCGAACGGCAGCTGCGTCTGATCTTCGCGCGTGCCAGGGAGAAGGCCTCGGCCGGCTTCCCCGTCGTCGTCTTCTTCGACGAGATGGAGTCCCTGTTCCGCACGCGCGGTACCGGCAAGTCCTCCGATGTGGAGACGACGATCGTTCCGCAGCTGCTGACCGAGATCGACGGCGTCGAACAGCTCGACAACGTCATCGTCATCGGCGCTTCGAACCGCGAGGACCTCATCGACCCCGCGATCCTGCGTCCCGGTCGCCTCGACGTGAAGATCCGCATCGAACGCCCTGACTCTGATGGAGCTCGGGACATCTTCGAGAAGTACCTGACCGACGAGTTGCCGCTGCACCCGAGCGTGCTCTCCGGTCACACGACCCCCGCCGAGGCGGTCGCCGGGCTGATCTCGTACTGTGTCGACCGCATGTACGCGCAGACACCCGAGAACGAATTCGTCGAGGTTACCTATGCCGACGGATCGAAGGAAGTCCTCCACTTCTCGGACTTCGCCTCTGGCGCGATGATCCACAACATCGTCGACCGGGCGAAGAAGGGCGCGATCAAATCGCTGCTCGAAACCGGCGAGCGCGGTCTGCACCCTGAACACTTCGAAGCCGCTATCGCCGAGGAATTCAGCGAGCACGAGGATCTCCCGAACACGACGAATCCCGACGAATGGGCGCGGATCTCAGGACGCAAGGGTGAGCGGGTGACGCATCTGCGGATGATGCACCTCGATACGACCCGAGGTGCTCCCGCGATGCCGCTCGAGACCGATATCGCCGAGGTCACGCCGAATTCCGATCTGGTCTGAGCTCACGCTCGGACGGGGTCGGAATCCCGGGTGTCCAGGTTGTCCCGATGTTGTCCGCAGGGTGTGATTCCGGAGGTGTCCGAGCAGGACCCCGTCGGCTCAGGAACGGCGACGCGTCTTCGTCCCGCCGCCCGTCAGTGCAGTGGCGACGACGCGCCAGCCGACCAAGGTGATGAAGTTGAGTGTCGTGGCGACGATCATGAAGCTGACCGGCACCTGGCCCGGTTCCCCGCCAGCGCCGGTGACACCGCGGATGACCAGACCGAGGAGGACGGTGATCGCCCAGACGGCGGTTCCCGTTCGCAGGGGAGCGATCGGTCGGTCCCAGACTGCCGAGAGCAGCCAGGCGACGACGAGCCCGGCGACGAACGGCCACGCTGTGGTCATCAGCCCCTGCGGGTCGAAGTTATGAGAATGTGTGTAATGACCGATGATCGTGAAGAGGACCACTAGGACGAGGTCGACGATCAGAGCGATCGGGAGATGAGATTTCTTCGCAGCCACGTCCCCGAGTCTAGACGTTTGAGGGAGTTCAGATGATCAGTGTGCACCGTGTGATGGGATCGGAAACCGAGTTCGGCCTGAGTCAGCCCGGCAATCCGCACGCGAACCCGATGCGAGACTCGGCGCGTGTCGTCGACGCCTACGCCGGCCCACGGGGACTGAAGTCTTCCCAGAACTTCTGGGACTTCGCCACCGAGTCTCCGCTTGCTGATGCCCGCGGGTTCTTCATGAACGTCGCCGACGCCGACATCTCCCAGCTGACTCACATGCCGCAGGAGTCCGTCGAAGCACAGTACCTGGCCAACGTCGTGACCGAGAACGGTGCCCGCTACTACGTCGACCACGCACACCCCGAGTATTCGTCGCCCGAAGTGCTGACTCCCCGCGACCTCGTCACGTATGACCGGGCAGGAGACCTCGTGGGGCTGGCCTCTGTGCGCCGCCTCGAATCCTCGGACGAGCCGGTCAACCTCTATAAGAACAACACGGATTCGAAGGGCTCGTCCTACGGCACCCACGAGAACTACCTCGTCGACCGTGGTGTCGAATTCGATGCGCTCGTCGCCGGACTCATCCCGTTCTTCGTCAGCCGACAGATCCTGTGCGGTTCAGGACGGGTGGGCATCGGACGCGAAGGGGAGGAGAAGGGGTTCCAGATCTCCTCGCGGGCCGACTTCTTCGAAGCCCAGGTCGGACTCGAGACGACCCTGCGCCGACCCATCGTCAACACCCGTGACGAACCCCACGCAGATCCGGCCAAATACCGCCGACTCCATGTGATCATCGGCGACGCCACGATGGCCGAACCTGCGACCCTCGTGCGCTTCGGCGCCACCTCACTCGTGCTCGGACTCATCGAGGCCGGACTCGCGCCGACACTCGAACTCGCTGATCCTCTGCAGTCGCTGTGGGACGTCAGCCACGACCTCAGCCTGAGTGCGAAGCTGCCGATGGCCGACGGCACCACGATGACCGCTCTTGACATTCAGAACGTCTTCTACGCCGCATGCTCCGAGCACGCCGGTGACGACGGGGACACCGTCGAGGTCCTGCGCGAATGGCGCCGCCTCCTCGACGGCCTGGCCGTGGACCCGCGCAGCCTCTCGGACTCCATCGACTGGATCGCCAAATGGGTCCTGCTCGAGGGCTATCGCAGCAAGGAGAACCTTGACTGGGACCATCCGAAGCTCGCCCTCATCGACGTTCAGTATCACGACATCCGTCCCGAGAAGGGCCTCTTCCACAAATTGGAGAGAGCCGGACGGATCAGGCGCCTGACCACCGATGAGGAGGTCGAGGCCGCCGTGCTCACAGCACCGAACGGCACCCGGGCCTACCTTCGGTCCCTGGCTGTGACCCGCTTCTCTGACTCTCTGGTCGCGGCCAGCTGGGACTCCCTTGTCCTCGACGCTGGCGACTATGGGATCGTGCGCCTGCCCATGAGCGAACCGCTCAAGGGCAATCGCGAGCTGCTCGAAGAGCGACTGGCCGAGGTCCATGACGCGCAGGGCCTTCTCCGTGCGCTCGGAGTGGATAGACTGAAAACCACGACGGACTGACGCGGAGTCGGTTCGACGATGTGGCTGTCTCAAGCCACGAGAGACGAAAGAGGTGTCAGATGAGTTCTCAGGAACAGGTGCACAAGGACCACTCAGCAGGCGGCGGCGAGCCCCCGGTCGATCCGCCCGAGGCGGTGTCGGCACAGATCAACACCCAGAATGTGGATTCGATCCTCGATGAGATCGATGGAGTCCTCGAGTCCAACGCCGAGGAGTTCGTCCGCAACTTCGTGCAGAAGGGCGGCCAATGAGATGTCGGGGTTCTCTCCTGCATTTCTGAGTTCGACGAGCAATTCGTTCGTCGAGCTCGCGCGCGCCGTAGCGCCCGACGCACTTCCGCTGGCGGGCGGACGCGATCTGTCCGATCAGGTTCCGGAGGGAACGACGATCATCTGCTTCCGGACTGCTGCCGGGATCCTCATGGCAGGCGATCGCCGCGCCACGATGGGCAGTCTCATCGCGTCCCATTCGATGCAGAAGGTCAAAGCCGCCGATGACTTCTCGGTCATCGGCATTGCGGGCACAGCGGGTCTGGCTCTCGACCTGATCCGCCTCTTCCAACTCGAGCTCGAGCACTACGAGAAGATCGAGGGAGCACGCCTGTCACTCGGCGGCAAGGCCAACAGGCTGGCCTCGATGCTCCGCGGCAATCTCAATCTGGCAATGCAAGGGCTGGCGGTCGTGCCCATGTTCGCCGGAGTCGACGAATCGACCCCCGCCGGGCAGATCTTCAGCTTCGACGTCACCGGCGGGAAGTACGAGGAGCACCGGTTCCACGCGATCGGCTCCGGCTCCGGTTTCGCCCGCGGTGCGCTGAAGAAGCTTTGGCGACCGGATCTTGCGACCGAGGACGCGATCGACGTGGCCGTCGAGGCACTGTTCGACGCCTCCGACGACGATTCGGCCACCGGCGGTCCCGACTTCGTGCGACAGATCGCACCGACGATCATCACCGTCGACCTCGAGCACGGTGCCGTGGAGATTCCGTCCGCCGCGGTTCTCTCCACCGCCACCGAGGTCGTTGCCCGTCGGACCAGGAAGGCACAGTCATGAGCCAGGCCCCGTTCTACGTCTCACCCGAACAGCTGATGAAGGATCGGGCGGACTTCGCCCGCAAAGGCATCGCCCGAGGCCGCTCGGTCGTGGTGCTGCGCTACGACGAGGGCATCCTACTCCTGGCTGAGAATCCCTCACCTACGCTGCACAAGATCGCCGAGATCTATGACCGCATCGGATTCGCCGCAGTCGGCAAATACAACGAATTCGAGACGCTGCGACAGGCAGGGGTCCGGTACGCGGATCTGCGCGGGTATTCATACCACCGCACGGACGTCACGGCTCGCGGTCTGACGAACGCGTACGCGCAGACGTTGGCGGGGGTCTTCACCACGGAATCGAAGCCCTTCGAGGTCGAACTCGTCGTCGCTGAACTCGGCGTGACGGCCAAGACCGATCAGCTCTACCGCCTCAGCTACGACGGTTCCGTCATGGACGAGACCGAGCATGTGGCCATCGGAGGACAGGCCGACGCGATCACTGCGACGCTCAAGGATCTCCTGACCTCTGTGCTGCCGCTGGCCGAGGTCTTCGACCATGGTGTGCGCGCTCTCGCCGCAGCCACGAACGGGCCCCTTCCCACGAAGGACCTAGAGGCGGCGGTCCTCGACCGCAACGCGAGCGGGCACCGAACCTTCAAACGACTCAGTGAGGCCGAGATGGCGGAGCTGAGGGAGGACTGATGGCACGTATCTACGGACTTGAGACCGAATATGGTCTCGCCCATTCGGCAGACGAAGGCGACCGCCGCATCGGCCCTGAGGAGATCGCCCGGTACCTGTTCCGTCCCATCGTCGAATGGGGACGCTCATCGAATGTGTTCCTGCCCAACGGCTCGAGGCTGTACCTCGACGTCGGCTCGCATCCGGAGTACGCGACGGCCGAGTGCGATACGCTCACCGACCTGCTCACCCAGGACCGTGCAGGCGAGGCGCTGATGATCGACCTGCTCAACCAGGCTCAGGACGGCCTTGAGGCCGATGGTCTGGGCGGGCGGATCCACATGGTCAAGAACAATACGGATGCCGCAGGCAACTCGTACGGCTCGCATGAGAACTTCCTCATCCGCCGCAACCTCGACTTCAATCGGCTGACCACCGTGCTGCTGCCCTTCCTCGTGTCCCGGCAGCTTCTGGTGGGTGCCGGCGCGATCATTCCCGCACAGTCGTCGTTCGTCCCCGACGAAGACCCGAAGCGCTCGGAGATGATGTACGGGCTCTCCGCACGTTCCGACGTCATGTGGGAGGGCCTGTCCTCGGCCACGACCAGGTCGCGGCCGATCATCAACGCCCGCGACGAACCGCACGCGGATGCGGAGAAGTATCGCCGCCTCCACGTCATCGTCGGTGATTCCTCGATGTCGACAGCCACCTCGGCGCTCAAGATCGGTTCCGCGGTCCTCATGCTCGACCTGATCGAAGCCGGAGCCCGCATTCCCGAGCACGGACTGCGCCATCCCGTGCGCGACATCCGGCTCGTCGCCAGGGACCTCACCGGCAAGGTGAATCTCGAACGCACCGACGGGACGTCGATCACGCCGCTGGGACTGCTCGCCGACTACCGCGACCGTGCCCGTGTGCTCGTGTCCAAGGGCGACCACAGCCTCGGCGACGACGGAATGGCTGAATACGTCATCGACCTGTGGACCCGGATGCTCGAAGCCGTCGAGTCCCAGGACTTCTCCGCCGTCGACCATGAGATCGACTGGGTGATGAAGAAGGCGCTCATCGACCGGTCGCTGGCGCGTGGCAGCGGCGACGTCGACGACGCCCGGATCCACCGACTCGACATCGCCTACCACGACATCACTCCGGAGACCGGGCTGTTCCCGAAGCTCGAGGCTGCGGGACTGGCGAAGAACCTGGTTCCCGATGCCGCCAGGCAGAAGGCGAAGGACGTGCCGCCGGCGACGACGCGCGCAGCGATCCGCGGAGAGTTCGTCCGTGCCGCCCACGCTGCCCGTCGTGACTACACCGTCGACTGGGTGCATCTGCGTCTCAACGACGAATCCGGCCGGGCTGTGGCGCTGAAGAACCCCTTCGAGCCCACGCACCCGCAGGCAGAAGCTCTCATCGCGGGCCTGTAAGATTTCGGCGTATACGATCTCAGAGATCTGGTCTTGAACGAAAGGAAACACGTGCGCACAAAAGTGCTCAGCGTTATCGCCGCAGCCACCCTGCTGCTCTCCGCCTGCGGGCAGGGCGACGATGCGGACTCCACCGCGAGTGCCCCACCATCCGTGTCTGCGCAGGACGCGAAGTCGACGAGCCTCGACGACATCACTGTCAAGGGCAAGTTCGGTGAGAAGCCGAAGGTCAGCTTCGAAGCCCCGCTGGTCGTCAGTGAGACCGGGAAGACGGTCGTCAGCGAAGGCAAGGGCGATAAGGTCGCCGACGGGGAACAGGTCTCGGCGCAGATGACGCTGATCTCGGGCACGACCGGCAAGCAGATCGAGTCGAGCTACGATTCGAAGTCGCCGGCAGGGTTCCCGATGGACAAGAACCAGATCTCCGAGGACCTGTACAACGCCCTCCTGGATTCGAAGGTCGGATCCCGCATTCTCATGTCGCTCAATGGAAGTGCTGAACAGGGCCAGCCGTCGCAGACTCTCGTCTACGTCATCGACATCGAGAAGACCACGAAGCCGCTGACGCGCGCCGAGGGCAAGAAAGCCGACCAGTCGAAGAACCCCGTCACGGTCAAATGGGCCGACAACGGCGAGCCGTCGATCTCAAAGCCCAAGGGCAAGGCGCCCAGCAAGCTCGAAACCTATACGACGATCGAAGGCGAAGGTCCCGAGGTCAAAAAGGGCCAGAGCGTAGCCGTGAACTATTCCGGTTGGCTCTGGGACGACAATTCGAAATACTTCGACTCCAGCTGGCAGGATGGACGCGGACCCTTCGCCGTCGATCCGGTCGGTCAGGCTCAGGTCATCGAAGGATGGAACGAAGGCCTCGTCGGAGCGAAGGTCGGCAGCCAGATCGTCCTCGTCGTCCCACCGGACAAGGGCTACGGAGAACAGGGCAGCCCGCCGAGCATCCCGGCGAACGCGACCCTCGTCTTCGTCATCGACATCCTCTCGGCCCAGGGCTGAGTCCCTCGGCCAACGGCTGAGAGTCCCTCAGCCCACGGCTGAGATCACAGATACCCCAGA
The DNA here is from genome assembly GCF_022748595.1 of Brevibacterium sp. ZH18. Taxonomy (GTDB): domain Bacteria; phylum Actinomycetota; class Actinomycetes; order Actinomycetales; family Brevibacteriaceae; genus Brevibacterium. The sequence goes on from NZ_JALDSX010000005.1 coordinate 103,736, forward strand.
ACTACGACTCAAGGAGACACCATGAGCAAGCAGAAACCAGTCGTCGATTTCCCCGGCGCAGAAGCACCGACCGAACTCGTCATCGTCGATGACATCATCGGAGACGGCGCCGAGGCGAAGCCGGGCGACACCGTGAGCGTGAACTACGTGGGCATCGCCCATTCGACCGGTGAGGAGTTCGACGCCTCGTACAACAGGGGAACCCCGCTGGAATTCCGCCTGGGATCCGGCATGGTCATCTCAGGATGGGACCAGGGAATCCAGGGAATGAAGGTCGGCGGACGCCGGACCCTGCAGATCCCACCACACCTGGCCTACGGGGAACAGGGAGCCGGCGGCGTCATCAAGCCCGGTGAGAGCCTCATCTTCGTCTGCGATCTGGAGAACGTGCGCTGAGACTCTGAGCCGGGGCTCAGAGTCCGGCAGCCATTCTGCCCGCCGCGGCAGCAGCGAGAAATGCTGCTGCATCGGCGGGCAGTCTGCGTCCCATGGTCGAGAGACCGACAGGGGAGGACTTGAGCGCCGTCCACAGTCCGTCGAGGTCGACGTCGACGAGCTTGTGCATGTGCAGGGTCGTGAGCTGGGCGGCCGTGACCTCGTCCAATCCGGACGGATCGGCCTCCATCTCCCCACGGTCCGCCTCGGCGAGGGTCGAGAAGTCCGGCACGGGAATCCTGACTCCCGGACGGGCGATCTCTGCCAGAGACGTCAGCGAATGGTGCGAGACACCGAAGTGGCGGCCGCGGGCATCGGCATTGGACATGCGCAGGACTCCGACGGGCACTCCGCCCAGCAGCGCAGCCGCGTTGAGGTGCTCGCCGGTGACGAGCCCCGAATATCCGTACTTCGTCCCGGTCCCGAGGTTGCCCGGCCCTTGCGCGACGATGGCGATGTCAGCGTGCATCACGTGCTTGGCTGCGAGCAGCCCGGTGTGGATCGTCACCGCCTCGAGATCGGCGCCCCACGACTGTCCGGTGCTGATGGTCCCCTCCAGCCAGCCGGCGTCCTTGAGTCCGGCCGCGGCTTGCGAGAACCGCGCGGGCAGGGCTGCGCCGTCGCTGAGGACGTATGCGATTCTCAGATCCGGGTTCTCGGCCCGGATGCCGGCGACGATCGCGGGCAGCGCCGAATGCAGATCGGCTACGAGCACGGGCATCGCGTCGAGCGACTCCGCGTGTGCCAGAGTCTCATGGTGCTCGGACTCCTGGTCGTCGACGCCGAGGACCATCGTCTGCAGCGGAGAGTATCGGTCCTTGACGAGATGACCCGGACCCTCGGGAGGGTCGGCTGGAAGAGCATCGGGCAGGGCCACGACGAGGCCGAAGCCACCCGTGCCCAAGCGTTTGGCCAGTGCCGAGACGTTGAGCAGGACGGTGTCGCCGACCTGCGGGTCACCGACCGCCTCGGTGTAGGCAACGGCCCTGATGTGGGTGATCGTCGTACCCGGCAGGGCCTGGTCAAGATCGGCCTCGACCTCTGTGTATCCTGGCCGGGTGGAACGAATCGTGGTCACGATTCCTCTGCGCCAATGAATCATGGTCTTAAGACTATCGCCCGCAGTAGGTTACGGTGGAATCGTGAACACACCCCGCCCCAGCAGACAGAGACAGCAGACCGAACGGCTGCTCAATCTGCTCATCGCACTTCGATCCGCCCGGGGATGGGTGTCGCGGAAGACGCTCATGAACGCGATCGAGGGATATGAGGGCCTCGACGACATCGCCTTCGACCGCAAATTCTCCCGTGATAAGGAGCTGCTGCGGCACATGGGGATCACGATCGCCACACGATCGGAACACGACGCCTACGGCGATGTGGGGGAGACCGGGTACCGGATCTCCGCTGACGACTATGCGATGGGCGACGTCGATCTGACTCCCGCCGAGGCAGCCGCCGTGGCCGTCGCCGCACAGTTCTGGTCTGACACGGAACTCGGTGAGTCCAGTTCCCAGGCCCTGACCAAACTACGGGCCCTGGGCATCGATCTGAGCGACACCGGTTCGGGGCGCGAGGACGCACATCAGGGACCGGCGGCGAAGAAGCTCGGCAGTGCGAACTTCGCCACGGCGCTGCACCACATCAACGTGCGTGAGGCGATCGGGTTCAAATACCACAAACCGGGACAGAACCCTCGCAGAGTCCGGCTCGAACCCTACGCTCTGCTCAGTCGCGGCGATCGGGTCTACCTTCTGGGCTTCGACCTCGACCGTGAGGCTCAACGCACCTTCCGCCTCTCCCGGGTCGAGGGCAAACTGTCGAAGCTCGGAGGCCGTGAACCGGGCGACTATGACATTCCCGCCGACTTTGCCCCGCACGTGGCGCTGAACGCGAGCACCGAGATGGCCGTTGTGAGCGAAGCGACGCTGCGCCTCGGCGCACATCGAGCCGATCCGCTGCGTCGCCGGCAGGTGCGCACAGACGGAGAGACGATCGTCATCGAATTCACGGACGCGGCGGCCTTAGCCGAGGAGATCGTGAGCTTCGGAGACGCCGTCGAGGTGATCGGACCCGATGAACTGGTCCAGGCCGTCGACGCTCGCCGCCAGACCATCAGAGAGTCCCTCGAACGACTCGGAGGCCGCAATGTCCTCAGCGCGTGAGCGACTGACCCGGTTGCTGAGCCTGGTGCCCTACCTCGATGCTCATCCCGGAGCCGACCTCGAAGAGACTGCCGTCTACTTCGGCATCGCCGCGGACACCCTCATCGACGATCTGCAGCTGCTCTTCGTCACGGGGCGTCCCGGACATATGCCCGACGATCTCATCGACGCCTCCTGGGAAGGCGGGAAGATCTACATCTCCAACGCCGAGGAGGTCTCCGTCCCGGTGCGTCTGAGCGCCGAGGAAGCCGGAGTCCTCGTCCTCGCGCTCGACCTCATCGATACACTGCCCGGACTCGACACCGAGGCCGTGCGCAGCGCCGCAGCCAAACTGCGGGTCGCGGCGGGGGAGAACCTCCACACCACGGTCGAGGTCTCACCGATCCCTGCGGACGAGGAGCTCATGGAGTTCCTCAAGCAGGCGATCGACTCGGAGTCGGCCGTCGAGATCGACTACTACGTGGGTTCCCGCGATGAGCTGACCAAACGCATCGTGGCCCCCAGCCGCTTGGTCCCCGGCGCCGACTGGTACCTCGACGCCTGGTGCTATTCGGCACAGGCGCCACGGCGGTTCGCACTGAGCCGAATCCGGTCATGGACGACAGCGGCCCATCCGCCGTTGGCCACCGGCACGTCGGACCAGAATCCGCGCGAGGTCACGATGACCCTGTCGGCGGCCGGCGCGTGGCTGGCAGATGAACTCGAGCTGAAAGAGCGTGAATACTCCGCCAACGGTGAGCCAAGTGTGCGGATCAGGTTCCTAGTGCACTCCATTGACTGGTTGAGTCGGTTCCTGCTGTGCCATGCCGACGTCATCACAGAGATCGACGACGGCGAAGCCGTGGACGCGGCGCTGACACGGCTGGGCTGACACGGCTGGGCTGAGGGCCTGCTGTACAAGTCCTGGCAACATGTCGCCACCGCTGTGACGTGCCCGTCGGCAGGTATGAAAGCCGCATCCACACGGCGTAGAATCGTAGAGAGCCAACAAGAGTCAAGGAGTCCCCATGCGACCAAGTTTCGTGCAGATCGCGATCGTGATCCTCATCATCGTGATCATTTTCGGTGCCCCCAAGCTGCCGCAGCTGGCCAGAAGCCTGGGCCAGTCGATGAAGATCTTCAAGTCCGAGATCAAGGACCTGCGTGACGAGGATGAGCCCACGACCACGGAACCCGGTGAACTGAACCGTGACCCCTCGACGCCTGCTGCCCAGCAGCCCGTGGCCCAGCCTCGTGCCGACGGCGCGTCCGAGCCGGGAGCGTCTGCTAAGGCTGAGCAGCCTGCGCAGGACAGGCAGGATCCGCAGTCTCACGAGAAGTGAAGGAGAACAGCTCCCGGAGATCGTTCTCGTCGAGGAAGAAGAACCCTGAGAAGAAGATGCCCGTCGTCGGGCACCTGGTCGAACTCCGGAACCGCTTCTTCATCGCGGCGATCGCCATCGCCCTCGGTGCCGTCGCCGGATGGTTCCTCTACGACCCGGTGCTCGACATTCTGCAGGAGCCCATCCGCACCATTCGGAGTTCGAGCGGGCGCACTGCTGAGATCAACTTCGCCGGAGTGGCCTCGCCCTTCGACCTGAAGATCAAGCTGTCGTTCTTCATCGGCATCTTCCTGGCCTGTCCGATCTGGCTCTACGAAGTCTGGGCGTTCATCGTTCCGGGACTGACGAAGAAGGAGAAGCTGTACTCGGTCGGATTCCTCGGAGCCGCCATTCCTCTGTTCCTCGCCGGCTCCACCATGGCCTTCTTCGCCCTGCCGAACGCAGTGAAGGCCCTGACGTCGTTCACACCCGCCGGTGGTACGAACATCATCCCGGCTCAGGACTATCTGAGCTTCGTCATGGTCATCATCGTCGTGTTCGGTCTCGCCTTCGTTCTGCCGGTGCTGATGGTCGGACTCAACATGATGGGAATCCTTTCCGCTGTGAGGATCCGCAAATCGTGGCGAATCATCGTGATGCTCGTCTTCCTGTTCGCTGCGATCGCCACTCCGACTCCCGATGCGATGTCGATGTTCTTCCTCGTGATTCCGATGATGACGCTGTTCAGCGTGGCCTGGGTGATCTGTGTCTTCAGCGACCGGAGGCGGAAGAAGCGACTCATCGCACAAGGCCTGTGGGTCGACCCCGACGAACCGATTGACTGAGAGAAGCATGACTGATTCCCTGCGACCGTCCGACTCATCCGACTCATCCGACGCCGAAGGTCCGATGACCTCGGTGGGCCGGAAGGATCCGACGATCTCGATCGACCCGGCTGACGCGGACACCCCGGCAAGCCCCGCCGAGGCATATGCGCGGTTCAAGGAGCAGTCCGCACTGTCTCGCACGGCGCTGGGTCGCTTCACCTCGCGGATGGACTTCGAGCTCGATGACTTCCAGATCGAAGCATGCACACAGCTGCAGGAGGGCAAGGACGTCCTCGTCACGGCCCCGACCGGTGCGGGGAAGACCCTCATTGCGGAATTCGCGGTGGAACTGGCGAGGGACGAAGGCAAACGCGTCTTCTACACGACCCCGATCAAGGCCCTGAGCAATCAGAAGTTCAATGACCTGATGGATGTCCACGGCGTCGAGAATGTCGGTCTGCTCACCGGTGACACGTCGATTCGTCGTGATGCGCCGATCGTCGTCATGACCACCGAGGTCCTGCGGAACATGCTCTACAACGACCTCGCGGGTCTGGCAGACCTCGGGTTCGTCGTCCTCGACGAAGTTCACTACCTCGCTGACCGATTCCGCGGCCCCGTCTGGGAAGAGGTCATCATCCATCTTCCCGACCGCGTCCAGATGGTCTCGCTGTCCGCGACGGTCTCTAACGTCGAAGAATTCGGCGCCTGGCTGCGCGAGGTACGCGGACCCACGACGATCATCTCGACGACACATCGACCGGTTCCGCTGGTCAACCATGTCCTCGTCGGCCACCGCATGTACGACCTGTTCACCCATCACGATTCGGATCGGATCGACCCGGCGCTCAACCATGCCACACGGACCCACGGCGGACCGCGGTCGAAGCGTGAAAGAGCGACGCGTGCGCGGTTCCGCAGGCCCAGCCGCACACAGGTCGTGTCCTCACTTGCCGAGGCGGGGATGCTGCCGGCGATCATGTTCATCTTCTCCCGCAACGCCTGCGACGAGGCCGTCGAGCAGTATCTGTCATCCGGCTATGACCTCAACTCCCGTGAGGAGAAGGTCACTGTCAATGCCGAGCTCGAGAAGCTGCGCGAAGAACTCTCGAACGAGGACTTGGGGATCCTCGGGTTCCACTCGTTCGCGGAAGGACTCCTGCTGGGGGTCGCCGCTCACCACGCGGGGATGATCCCACAGTTCAAGAAGCTCGTCGAAGAGCTGTTCTCGCAGGGCATCATCAAGGTCGTCTTTGCGACCGAAACCTTGGCTCTCGGCATCAACATGCCCGCCCGCACGGTGGTCCTCGAAAAGCTCGTGAAGTTCAACGGCGAGGCACATGTCTCGATCACCCCGGGGGAGTACACGCAGCTGACCGGTCGTGCCGGCCGTCGCGGAATCGACCAGATCGGACACGCCGTCGTCATCTGGCATCCGAGCTTCGAAGTCAGCGAGCTCGCGGGTCTGGCCTCGAACCGGTCCTATGCGCTCAACTCGGCCTTCGGCCCGACCTACAATATGACCGCGAACCTGCTCTCGCGCATGGGATCGGCCGAGGCAGCCAAGGTGCTCGAAACCTCCTTCGCCCAGTTCCAGGCGGATAAGGCCGTCGTGGGGTTGGCGAAGAAGGTTCGGAAGAACGAGTCGACGATCGCGGCCTACGAGAAGTCGATGCAGTGCGAGCTCGGCGACTTCGCCGAATACGCTCGGCTGCGCCAGGCCATCTCCGAGACAGAGAAACAGGAGACGCGCACCAAGTCGAAGAATCGACAGCGCGAGATCGTGGAGTCGCTGACGTCTCTGAAGGTCGGCGACATCATCACTCTGCCCGCTCGACGGGTCGAGGGAACCGCGGTCATCATCTCCCCGATGAGCTCGCGCGACGGAGTCTCACGACTGCCGACCGTGCTCACCGAACAGGGCAAGGTCTGGCACCTGCGCCCCCATGAGGTCACCGAACCGGTCGCGGCCCAAGGCAGAATCAAGGTTCCGAAGAAATTCAACCACCGCCAGGCCGGTGACCGCAGGCAGCTCCTGACCATCCTCAGCGCCGCGAAGGAAGACGGCAAGGTCGATTCCGGGGCACTCTGGGAGACCTCGGCGAAGGCCTCTGGCGTGAGTTCGAACGTGGCGGAGATGACTGCACAGCTGCGGGCCCATCCGTGCCACGACTGCCCGGATCGGGAGATGCATGCGCGGTGGGCCAACCGGGCAGCCAAACTCAGCAAGGAGAACGATTCCCTTGTGGCACGCATCGAAGGACGTACGACATCGATCGCGCTTGTCTTCGAACGCGTCCAGCTGGTCCTGAAGACTCTCGGATTCGGTCCGGAGCATTCCGACATGTTGCGCCGGATCTACGGTGAGCGGGACTTGCTGGTGGCACTGACAGTGCGTGCCGGTCTCTGGGACCGTCTTGTCGAACCGGAGCTCGCGGCCTTCGCCTCCTGCTTCGTCTACCAGTCCCGGCGAGGTGACACCCTGCACTCCGAACGGGCACCGAGCCGCGATCTCAAAGTCAACGGGGATGAAGCGGTGACGATCTGGCGTAAGCTCTTCCAACTCGAAGAGCAGCACGCCCTGCCGACCACGGCTGAACCCGATCGTGGGCTGTTCAAGCCGATGTATCGGTGGACCGAGGGAAAGAACCTCGCCGATTCGCTGCGCGGTTCGGACATTGCCGCCGGTGACTTCGTCCGCTGGGCCAAGCAGAGCCTCGATCTGCTGGGCCAGGTTGCCGAGGTGGCGCCGGCAGAGACCGCTGTGCGCATCCGCCGGACGGTCGACGCCATCCGCCGCGGAGTCGTTGCCGACTCCTAGGTAGCCGACGTTCGCAGTGCATCCGCAGACAGTGAATCGACTGCGGCGCTGAACCGACCTCAGCCGCCCAACCGACACCGCCGCTGAACCGACCTCAGTCGCTCAAACGACACCGCCGCTGACACGTCCCCGAGAAATGGAGGACTGCGTCAGCGGCGGGTTATCGGGGAGATTTGCGTCAGCGTTTGACCTTCTTGACGATGTTCTCGATGTCGGAGCCGAACGCACTCTCGGTGGTCAGATAGGTCCACGTCGACGACGGGCGCTTGAGTCCGTGCGACGCCAGATCGATCCCGGTGTCCGTGAAATCCGCCTCTTCGATCGTCGTGGCCGAATCGTCGACGACGTCCGACCAGAATGAGGAGAAGACGCGGATCGACTCAGTGTTGAAGGCCTCATGGGGCTTCTCCCGAGCAAACGTGCGCAGGTGAATTCCCTCACGCAGGTCATTGAGGAACGCGAGGTGATCGACCCAGCGTGAGTCGAGGTGGAAAAGCATGACCTCGCGGAAGGTGGAGTCGATGAGCTCGCTCGGATGATCCTTGGCCAGATCATCGGAGACTTCGCCGAGGCGGGCCTTGAGCTCGTCGATGGCCTCGTCCTCTGTGCGCAGCTCCCGACGGCGTGTGAGCACCAGCTCTCGCTGCTTGGCCATCAGCTCGTTGAACTTCCACGTGTCACGGTGCAGTGCAGTGTTCTGTCCCTCCGCGATGCGCTGAGCATGTTCGACGAGGCCCAGTGCTCGCTTCGACTCGATCCATCCGGTCTCGTCGCCTTCGGAGACGAAGCGCTGGATCTCCGGGACACGGGTGAGCAGCTCGTCCTCGAGGCTGGTGAAGAAGACTGACGTGCCAGGATCGCCCTGACGCCCAGCACGGCCACGCAGCTGGTCGTCGAGGCGCGAGGAGAGATAGCGTCCGGCACCGATGACCAAGAGTCCGCCGGCTTCGGCGACCGACTCGTTGGCCAGTCGGATATCCGTTCCGCGTCCGGCCATCTGGGTCGAGACCGTGACGGCCCCTGGGGCACCGGCCGCGGCGATGATCTCGGCTTCCAGCGAGTCGTCCTTCGCGTTGAGGACCTTGACCTCGATCCCGCGCTCTGTCAGTCGAGCGGCGAGCGATTCGCTCTCGGCCACCGACGAGGTGCCGATGAGCACGGGACGATCCTTCGCATGGTTCTCGGCGACCTCGTCGACGATCGCGCGCTCCTTCGACTCCTGATAGGTGTAGAGCCGGTCGGGCTCGTCGACGCGGACGACAGGAAGGTGCGTTTCGACGGGAACAATTTCGAGGCGGTAGAACTCGCGGAGGTCGTCACCGACTGCCAGTGCGGTTCCCGTCATGCCGCACACAGTCTCGTACCCGTGGATGAGCTCTTCGACGGTCATCTGGTCGAGGATCTCGCCGCTCTCTGTGGTGCCGACCTTCTCCTTGGCCTCGACGGCCGCCTGCAGGCCATCGGGCCAGCGCTGGAGTTCGGCCACTCGACCGCGGGAGGCGGAGATGAGTTTGATCCGACCGTCGACGACGAGATAGTCGACATCGCGTTTGACGAGAGCCTTCGCATACAGGGCAAGGTTGACTGCTGCCAGGTCGGAGGCGTCATCGCCGAACAGCTCGACATCGAGTTCGGCTTCGACCCGGTTGATTCCCCCGTCCGTGAGGGAGACCGCCCTGTGGTCGGGGCTGACTTCGTAGTCTGTACCGGGTGTGAGGGTCTCGACCAGGGCGGCGATCTGAGAGTTCGCATCCTCGACGCTGGCTGATCCGGCCAGAACGAGCGGCACGCGTGCCTCGTCGATGAGCACGGAATCGGCCTCGTCGACGATGACGACATCGCGATCGGCCACGCGGATCTGATCGTCATCGGTGACGAAACGGTCCCGTAGCACGTCGAACCCGACTTCCGTGACCGAGGCGTAGAGGACTTCGGCGCGATATGCCTGACGGCGTTCGTCTTCGTCCTGGGTGGCGGAAATGGATGCCGACTCCACGCCGAGGAGGTCGAAGACCGGCTTCATCCAGGTGCGGTCACGACGTGCGAGGTAGTCATTGACGCTGACCACATGCACACGCCTGCCCTGCAGGGCGTAGCCAGCGGCGGCGAGTGCTCCGACGAGGGTCTTGCCCTCACCTGTGGCCATCTGCACGATATTCGCCTGCAGCAGACCGACGAGGCCGCGCAGCTGAGTGTCGTAGGCGCGTTCGTCGAGGGCCCGTTCTGCGGCCTCCCGTGCGAGCGCACAGTAGCGGATGAGGCTGTCCTGTTGGGTTCCCTCGGTGAAGATCTCTGCAGCGGCCTCTGTCAGGTCGCTGTCGCTGAGCTCCGCGTACTCACGGCTCGCAGCCGCCATGTCGTCGGCGGCCCTGTCGAACCAGCCCGTGGTTCGGTCGGCCTGTGCGCCGGGGCGGTTGAGCAAGCGAGAAAAGAATCCCATTATCGTCCTTCGTCGAGTGATGGTCGCAGTTGATTCTATCGTTCAGGACATGGGCCAGGAGCCATCCACGACAGCATCGGTGTTGCCTTTGCTGCGCAGGAATGCCTGCAGGTCAGCCGCCTGGGCGCGCTTCCACTCGCCCTGGGCGCTCATGACCTCGTCGCGGGTGAGCCGCGCGATTTCCTTCGAGCTCACGGCCAATGCTCGGGAAATGTCCAGGGCGGCTAGGGCATCGGCGGCCGCATCGTGGGCATCGAGGAGCTCGACCTTCCATGCCGCTGCCGTCGCGGTCAGTGTCCGTTTGCCTCTTCGGAACCTATCGGCCTGTTTGTCGAGGACGAAGGTGTCGACGATCGTGGGAATGATCGCGGCCAGGTCGATGTGGGGCTGATGGCGTCTGACCTCGGCGGCCATGACGCTGAGGTCGTAGACGATGTTGTGTCCGACGAGCACGGCGCCTTCGGTGCGGAGGTCGGCGAGGACCGCACACAGCTGTGCCACCACTTCGGAGGCGGGCGCGCCGTTGGCACGCGCGAACTCGGTGGTGATTCCGTGGACGGCGCGAGCTGATTCGGGAATCTCGACGCCCGGGTCGGCCAACCAAGTCCGTGTATTGTCGGCGGATTCGACGAAGGCGGCCGTGACGATTCGGGCGGTCGCCGGGTCGACGCCGGTGGTCTCCAGATCGAATCCGACCAGTCGTGCCTGCGACCAAGGAGCCGAGGTGTCGCCAGCCTGTCCTGCCAAAGCGTCGCCAGCCTGTCCTGCCAAAGCGTCGCCGGCCTGTCCTGCCGAAGCGTCGCCGGCCCTTCCAGTCGAGTTGTGGCGGTTCGGAATCGGAGCTGCCGATTGCGGGGGAGCCTGCCGTGGCCCGGTCGAGGCAGGCGTCGTACTCGCTGCTTCGAGCGCCGCGACGAGGTTGTCGACCGAGCGGCGGATGTTCTGCCCCTGGGCGGCGTCCTCGAGCGCCCGCCGGTCGAGCTGCCCGGGAATGGATTCCAGGTCGATGCCGTGGGCGACGTCGGTCAGGCACCGCATGACTTCGACGGTCTTGTGCAGGGCCTCTTCGTATTCGATCAGGGTGTTCGCCCGCTTGGGGCTCAGCCCGCCCGTCTTCACCCCGGCTTTGGCCGCTTTGATGACCGATTCGAGTGAACCGAAGTTCTCCAGCAGGGTCGCCGCAGTCTTCTCTCCGATGCCCGGCGCCCCAGGTAGACCGTCCGATGGGTCTCCGCGCAAAGCCGCGAGCTCCCGGTACCGGGTGCCGTCGGGCACGCCGTAGGCAGCGGTCAGATCGGACTGGGCGATGGCTTCCCACTCGCCGCCCTTGCGGGGGCGGAGCACACTGACATCGGTGTCGGCGTCGATGAGAGCAAGGAGGTCACGGTCGGGGGAGACGATGACGACGGGGGACTGGGACTGGGCGGCCATGGTCGCGATGACATCGTCGGCCTCGGTTCCGTCCACCTCGGCGATGGGGATGCCGGCCGCGGCGAGCACACGGCGCATGATCGGCAGCTGGACGGCCAAATCGGGTGGGATCTCCGTACCGGCTTCCTCGTCCTTGACCCGTGCCGCCTTGTACTCGGGCAGGATTGCGGTGCGGAAGGCCGGGCGCCAATCCGCGTCCATCGTCGCCACCACGCGGGCGGAGTCGAACCGACGGATCATCTGTGCGGTTGCATCGAGGACACCTCGGACGGCATTGACCGGCTGGCCATCATCATTGACGATCGAATCGGGCACCGAATAGAAGGCGCGGTAGTACAGGGCGGGCGTATCGATCAGAACCAAAGGCTTCACACTCGATGACGATACCCGACGCCGCTGACGCGAGTGTAGCGGCGAGTCGCGACGGTGTAGCCTGTCGGCTGTGACTATGTACTTTGGTGGAGATGTTTACAGCAGTGTCGATCCCTTCGCGACGGCCCTCGGGGCCGAGGACGGAAAGGTTTCGTTCATCGGATCCGACGAGGCCGCACAGGCTTTGGACCCGGAGGCGATCGACCTCGGAGGGGACTTCCTGACTCCTGGCTTCGTCCACGCGGGGCTTGTCCTCGGTGAGGGTGCGCCCAGTGGTGTTCAGCTCGTCGAGCGCGGGTTCTCGCACGCGCACGTCCTCGGAAGCGCCGAGGCGGTCGCCGAGTTCGCGGCGAACGCCCCGGAGGATCTGCGGATCGTCGCCTACCCCGAGTGGGGAACCGAGGCGGCTGCGCAGCGGGCGACCATGAGTGCCGAGGCCTTCTTGGCGGAAGAGACACCGCCCGAGACGGCTCTCTACATCAGCATCGAGTCGAACGAGCGCCTCGGCGAGGTCCTCGATCGTCTGCGCGACAACGCGGCACTAGCCCAGCGCAACGGCTACCGACTCCTCCTCGACTTCGACATCGATGAGCGCTTCGTCACTGCCTTGGGCAATTGCGGAGTGGCGATCACCCTTGATGCCGCCAGGCCGCAGCCTCTGGCACAGCTGCTCTCCGCCGGTGCGCAGGTGTCCCTGACGCACTCGGAGGAATCGCCGTGGGCAGGTGTGCGCTTCGCCGTGATCGGTGAGAACGGCATCGGCGCCCGCGCCGCAATGAACACGGCAACGCGATTCGCTCATCGGGCAGCAGGCGATCCCGAAGGCGGCGTCCTCGCCCCCGGAGCTGAGGCTGACTTCGTCTGCTGGCAGGTCGAACGGCTCGTCGTCCAGGTCGCCGACGCTCGAGTCGCGGCGTGGAGCACGGATCCGCGCTCGGGTACCCCGGGACTGCCCGAACTCTCACCCGACGTGCCGTTGCCGACGCGCGTCGCGCTCTGACACAGCCTGTCCACTCGCAGCCAGGCCTGAGGCAGCTGCCTAACGGTTCGAGGTGTCGCCTGGTGGGACTTTCGCAGGCTTCATTCGGACCGAATACGCATCAGTAGCTTGCCGAATCAAGACGACACGCCGATTGACAACAATTTTGCAGAGATTTGCTTGCGTCTGACCTGCGGATTTGAACATAACCCCAGGTCAGAGGGATTTTGCAAACTCAGCGTAAGCCACTAGATTCGTTGTTGTCATTCCACAGCAGCTGGGATGGAGCCGGCGCCCCTGTCATTAGATAACTCGTTTCACAACGTGGTCCGAAGGCGGGGGTGTCGGCTCAATATCTTTCAGGGCAGCGGCGTAATGTGGAGGCCGTGGTTTCGAAGATTCTGGTTGTCATACCGACATATAACGAACGACTCGCGCTGCCTGTGACACTGTCCGGGCTGTTCGAGAATCAGCCCGAGGTCGACGTACTCGTCGTCGACGACGGTTCGCCCGACGGCACCGGTGAATGGGTCGACGAGCAGATGCAGGGAGATCCCCGTCTGCACGTCCTGCACCGGAGTGAGAAGTCCGGACTGGGCATGGCCTATCTCGCCGGATTCGAATGGGCCCTCGAGCGTGACTACGAGATCATCTGTGAGTTTGACGCCGACGGCTCCCATCGTCCCCTCGACCTCGGCCAGCTGCTCGAAGTCGCAGAGTCGGGCGATGCAGACCTGGTCATCGGGTCCCGATGGGTGCCCGGTGGTGCGATCGTCGATTGGCCGAGATCTCGATTCCTCCTCTCCCGCGGAGCGAATCTCTACGTCAACACGGTCATGGGGCTCGGTGTCAGAGACGCCACGGCCGGATACCGCGCGTATTCTCGTCGGGTTCTCGAGACTCTCGATCTCTCCGACGTGCAGTCTCAGGGTTACTGCTTCCAGATCGACATGACCTATCGCACGGTTGAAGCCGGCTTCGCCGTTGCCGAAGTTCCCATCGTGTTCGTCGAACGCGAGCTGGGGGAGTCGAAGATGAGCGGGTCGATCATCTCCGAGGCATTCACGAAAGTCGCCGGGTGGGGCCTGGCCAGGCGCACGAAGCAGGCCAGGGAGCTGTTCGGCCGGATCGCTGTGCGCAAGGCCACAGACGTGAACGGCAGCAACGGCGATCGGAACGGAGCTCCTGCGACACACCAGTGACCCGACGCGGCACGTTGAGTACGCGGGTGCGAAGAAGGGGTGCAGGTCTGATGACCTGCACCCCTTCTTGTCGTGCGATGTACGCCGGGAGACTCAGCTCTGTGCGGGAACCTCGCCGCGGCGAATCGCCAGGCGTTCGTCGAGGAGCACCTGGAGTTCGTCGAACGAGCGACGCTCCAGCAGCATGTCCCAGTGGGAGCGCACGTGCTTGACGGGTTCGCCGTCGGGTTCGTTGACACCGACACGGGTTCCGACGCCGTGGATTCCGGAATCCCATGTCGAGGGGACTTCGGCCTCGATGGAGAAGGGAACCTTGAACCGGGTGCCGTCTTCGCACTCGAATTCGACCATCTGGCGAGGTGCCGGCTCGACGCCCTCTTCCGTTTCCAGGCTGCGTGAGCCCAACTGTGTTCCGCGGAGACTGCGTTCGCTCATATCTCTCTCACCTTCCGACTCGACTGCAGACGTCTGATACGAAAGAACAGTCTACCGGGTCTGGTTATTCCCCGGTGCCAGCTGGGCGAGGCCGAGCATGACGTCGTCGGTGACGATGGCGTCGACACCTCGGTCGAGCAGGATGCGCATCGAAGCTGAGTCGTTGATCGTCCAGACGTGGACTTCGAGTCCCGCCCGATGCGCACGGGCGACGAAGTCGCGGGTCACGACGGGCAGGCTCTTGAATGACATCGGCACCTGGAGTGCGTCGAGACCGGCTGGCAGTGACGCCGGACCGTGATCGGGCAGGCCGGGCAGGGATCCGAGGGCGAAGAGAGCTGTCTCGAGGGTTCCGAAGGAGGTCCGGACCCCAGGCAGCGCTTCGCGCAGTGTCTGCAGCGTCGAGGTCGAGAAAGAGGCCAGTCGGAGGCGATGGTCGACATGGAGAGATCTCGCCGTCCGGACCATCGGCGCGATGCTGTGCGCGGCTTTGACGTCGATATTCCATCTGGCCTCGGGGAGTGCTTCGATGAGAGTGGTCAGACGCGGCAGCCGGCCGCCGGCCGTGAGCTCGATCGAATCGAGTTCACGGGCTCGCAGGTCGCGGATTCTCTGTGGTCGGCCCGCGATCCGGTCGAGCGCGGCATCGTGGGCAGCGAACAGGACGCCGTCGGCGGAGGCGTGGACGTCGGTCTCCATCCATGTCACTCCAGCACGATGTGCGGCGGTGAAGGCTTCAAGAGTGTTCTCACTCATACCTGGCCACAGTCCGCCTCTGTGGGCGATGATCTCTGCCTGAGAATTCATGGTCCAATCCTATGTTGCTGTTGACCTCGCCCGCGGTGTCGACAACTATGGTGGTATGAGCCGAACACAAGAACCGATCGAACCCGATTTTGTCATCGATTCCACCAGACGGACCCCTCGTGAGAAGGCCCGTTCCGCAGCAACGCGGGCATATGACTCGGCGAGCAGCAGCATGAAGAACGTTCGCGAGGCAACGTCCGGCCACCGTCTCATTGAGGCCGCGGAGTCCAGCGTGAACAAGGTCCTGGGCAATGTCTCCCACCGGATCGACGAGGCAGTGCGCAGCGGCAAGGTCGAGCAGGCCTTCGACAAGGCGCAGGAGACTGTCACCTCGGGAGCCGAGGGCGTGCGGAAGCTCGTCACGCGTAAGAGCACTGACGAGACGTCCACCGGCGACAAGTCCAAATGATCTGAAGGCTCAGTGAATCCGAGTCCTCGTGACTCGTCTCTCACCTCTGCGGCGCGCTCAATGAGCGCGTCGTATTGCTTTTGTAACAGTTTCTTAACTAGACTCTCCTCAGGTAACGATCCGATAACTTGGAGACACTGACGGGACAATTGCGTTCCAGCGTGCTCTTGGTTGTCGAGAACTCTGATCAAGTACTTTGAGGACTGACTGTGGGCAAACACTCTTCACCGAGCACCAAATCGACGGGCTCTCTCTTCGCAGCATTCAAATCTCCGAAGAAGTCGGGTCGGCATTCTCCCGAGCGTTCGACGAACACCGCGGGGGGAGTGCTCGCCGCAGTGCGCACCCGTCCGGTACTCTCGGCCTTCATCGTTCCCACCGCAGCCACAGCCGCCGTGGTCGCGTCGAGCCTTGCCATGGTGCCGAGCACCGGCGGTGGGGGACAGCAGGTCATCGCCGAGTCACCCGTGGTCATCCAGTCCGATGTGACCCAGGGCCCGGATGAGTTCCTCGACAAAGCGAAGAAGCAGGCCAAGGAGAAGCCGGGGAAGATGTCCCTCGAGCTGAAGACCGAAGCGCCGAGCCCCACCGCGCCGAGCACGGATTCCGGCAAGAACGACTCGGGAAAGAATGACGCGGGCAAGAAAGACTCCTCAGGCAAGAAGTCATCGACCGGCGGTTCCGGTTCGAAGGGCGGAAGCGCTGACGAGAACGACGGGCCCTCGAAGTCCGGAAAATCTGCAGGACAGTCCGGATCGTGCCCGATGTCCTACTACGGCGGTGGCGGAGACGGCTTCAACGGGCGCAAGACTGCCAACGGTGAGACCTTCGACTCCAGCAAGCTGACCGCGGCGCACAAGTCGTTGCCGTTTGGCACGAAGGTGAAGATCACCAATACGGCCAACGGCAAGTCGGTAACGGTGCGGATCAATGACCGCGGGCCATACCACGGCTCCCGCTGCATCGACCTGTCCAAGGGTGCGATGGAAGCAGTCGGCGGCATCGGTGCCGGGCAGATCAACGGCAAGTACGAAGTTCAGTGACCGCCTCTCGGTAATGTCTGACCATTGAGCTGAACTGTGCGCAGTGTCTGTTCGCCGAGGCGACTGCTCGGTCGCCTCGGCTCAGTTGCCTCGGCTCGATCGCCTCGGAATCGACGATAACGACGACTTCGACGATATCGACGACTTCGACGATAACGACGATAACGACGGTTTCCGTCCGGATTTCAGGGGCTGGATCACAGCCATCGTCGACGGAAGCACCGTTGATGCCCGTGCGTGGCGCTGATTCCGCACGGGTAAGTTCCGAGGACTTCGGAGATGGCCTTGGCAGAGTTCGCAACCGTGGATAGTCTGATGCCATCGGGGATGCCTGCCGGCTCCTCGGAACGGGTCCTGCGGAGGAGAGTGCAATGTCAGATCGATCATGTGACGTCGTCATCATCGGAGCTGGCCCCTCCGGGCTGAGCGCGGCACGGACACTGCAGGCTGCCGGCAAGGAAGTCGTCGTGCTCGAGGCCCGCGACCGTGTCGGCGGACGGACCTGGACCAACCACATCGACGGACAGATGTACGAACTCGGCGGGCAGTGGATCTCGCCCGATCAGACTGCACTCCTGGCCCTGGTTGAAGAGATGGGCAAAGAGACCTACCCGCGTTATCGCGAGGGCGACAGCGTCTACATCGCGCCCGATGGCACCCGCACGGTCTACAGCGGTGACATGTTCCCGGTGGCGGAGAGCACCCAAGCCGAGATGCAGCGGCTCATCGACACCCTCGACGAGCTCGCCGCCCGCATCGGGCCCGTCGCACCATGGGATGATTCCGAGGCAGCCGAGCTCGACTCCATCTCATTCCACCATTGGCTGCGCGAACAGTGCCACGACGAACTCGCGTGCGCGAACATCGGCATGTTCATCGCCGGGGGAATGCTGACGAAGCCCGCCACCACCTTCTCGGCGCTGCAGGCGATCCTCATGGCCGCCTCGGCGGGGTCGTTCACGAACCTCGTCGACGATCATTTCATCCTCGATCGACGCGTGGTCGGCGGAATGCAGTCGGTCTCCGAACAGATGGCAGCTGACCTCGGTGAGGGAGTCGTGCGTCTGGACAGCCCTGTGCGCACGATCCATTGGACCGACGATGCTGTCGTCGTCGATTCGGACACGGTAACCGTCCATGCTTCGTCCGCGATCATCGCCGTCCCGCCCAACCTGTACTCACGCATCAGCTACGTCCCGCACCTGCCCCGGCTGCAGCAGATCTCGCACCAGCATCAGTCGATGGGCCTGGTGATCAAGGTCCATGCCACCTACCCGACGCCATTCTGGCGCGAGGACGGACTGTGCGGAACCGGGTTCGGGGCCGACCGCCTCGTCCAGGAGGTCTACGACAACACCAATCACGGCGAGGAGCAGGGCACACTCGTCGGATTCATCTCCGATATCAGGGCCGACGAGATGTGGGCCCTCGACGAGGACGCCAGGAAACAGGCGATCGTCGAAGCCCTCGCCGAGTTCCTCGGACCCAAGGCGCTGGAGCCCACGGTGTTCTACCTCTCCGACTTCGGCGACGAGGAATGGACCAGGGGAGCATACGCGACGAGCTACGACCTCGGCGGGCTCCATCGGTGGGGTCCCGTCCAGAACGAGCCGGTCGGGCCGATGCACTTCGCAAGTTCCGACATCGCCGCCCACGGATATCAGCACGTTGACGGTGCGATCAGGATCGGGCAGGATACTGCCGCGAAGATCCTCAAGAGCTGAAGCTGAAGCTGACTCTGAGAGGATGAGCTGATGACATCGGCAACTCCACCACCCGCAGGCCCTCCAGGAGACGGCTCGTCCGCGAACGCTGCGAGTCACTCCGGTGGAGGCGCTGACGCTTCCTCATCCGGTCTGAGCTCGAAAGGCCTGTCCGCGGGCAAGATCGGTGCCATCGGCGGAGCCATCATCGGCATCTCGTGCATTGCGCCGGCCTACACACTGACCTCGGGACTCGGACCCACGATCTCCCAGGTCGGGGTCCACACCCCGGCGATCCTGCTCGTCGGCTTCGTGCCGATGCTGCTCGTCGTCTTCGGATATCGCGAACTCAACACGGCGATGCCCGATTCAGGCACCACTTTCACCTGGGCGACACGGGCATTCGGGCCCTGGCTCGGATGGATGGGCGGATGGGGGCTGATCTCCGCGACGGTCCTCGTGCTGTCCAACCTTGCCGCCGTCGCGGTGGACTTCCTCTTCCTGCTCCTGGCCCAGGTCTTCAGCGACCCGGCCATCGCCGACCTCACCCGTGTGCTGTGGATCAACATTCCCGTCACCGTCGTGCTCACCGCCGGCGCTGCCTGGGTCTCCTTCCGCGGGGTCGAAGCGACGGAGAAGATCCAGGTCTGGCTCGTCGCCTTCCAGGTTCTCGCCCTCGGCTGGTTCGTCATCGCGTCCTTCGTGCATGTGGCCAACGGGACGGCGTTCGATGCAACTCCTGTCGAGCTCGGCTGGTTCAACCCTGCCGAAGCCGGCGACTTCTCGACGGTCGCCGCTGCCGTGTCCCTGTCCATCTTCCTGTTCTGGGGCTGGGACACGGTCATCACGATGAACGAGGAGGCCAAGGATCCGGAGAAGACCCCGGGACGGGCCGCGATGCTCACGATCATTGCGATCGTCATCATCTACATCGCCTGCACCGTTGCCGTGATCTCCTTCGCCGGCATCGGCACCGACGGACTGGGCGCCGGCAATCCTGACAACCAGGAGTCCATCTTCGCGGCCCTGGCAACCCCGGTGATGGGGCCATTCGCGGTGCTCGTCTCGATCGCCGTGCTGTCGAGCTCCCTGGCGTCGTTGCAGTCGACGATGGTCTCTCCTTCACGAACGATCCTGGCGATGGGCCACTACGGTGCGCTGCCGAAGAAGTACGGCAACATCTCACCACGCTACAAGTCCCCGTCGGTGGCCACTGTGACCTCGGCGGGGGCCGCGATCGCCTTCTACGTGGTCATGCGGCTGCTGTCGGAGAATGCGCTGTGGGACACGATCACGGCACTCGGCCTCATGGTCTGCTTCTACTACGGGATCACCGGGCTGGCCTGCATCTGGTATTTCCGTCACTCGCTGTTTCGGGGACCGAGGAACTTCTTCTTCCGGTTCCTGTTCCCACTCGTCGGGGGAGTGACACTCCTCGTCATCTTTGTCACCACTGCCATCGACTCGCTCGATCCTGCCTACGGCTCGGGCTCCTCGGTCTTCGGCATCGGGCTCGTCTTCGTCCTCGGCATCGGCGTCCTCCTCCTCGGTGTCGTCATCATGATCATCCAGTCGATCCGAGATCCCGGCTTCTTCCGCGGTGAGTCCCTGCGACAGGGCGTTGACACGGAGTGAGCCGGGTGACCGAAGCGCTGGTGCCGCTGCGGCGGGTTCGCGACAGGATCGACCGGGAGTTCGACCGTCCGCTCAACCTCGACGATCTGGCCGCCTCGGTGCACATGTCCTCCGGACACCTGAGCAGGCAGTTCAAGGCCGCCTACGGCGAATCGCCGTACTCCTACCTCATGACCCGGCGAATCGAACGGGCCATGGCGCTCATCAGGCGTGCTGACCTCTCGATCACCGACATCTGCTTCACCGTCGGCTTCTCGTCCTTGGGCACGTTCAGCACCCGGTTCAGCGAACTGGTGGGAATGTCATCTCGAGCCTTCCGGGATGCGGCGTCGCACGGTGAGCACCAACTGCCGAGCATCGTCGTCAAGAACGCGCTGCGACCGGTCAGGAACGCTTCGCGACCGGTCAGGAATCGAGAAGTTCCCGGCCCCCGACCGGACCAAGATGACGTCCATGAATATCTCGATCAACGCCAGTTTTCTGCCGCATGTCAATGCTGAGGCCTCGTTGGTCTTCTACCGCGACGTCCTCGGCTTTGAGGTCCGCCTCGACGTCGGACAGGGCGAGATGCGGTGGCTGACGGTGGGACCCGTGGGCCAGCCCGACACGTCGATCGTGCTGACGCCGGCAATCACCGATCCGACCGTGAGCGAGAGCGAACGTGAGGTCATCGAATCGCTCATGGCCAAGGGCAGCTACGCGGCTATCGTGCTGGCCACCCCGAACGTCGATGAGTTCTTCGCCGAGGTGGAGGCAAAGGGGGCTGACATCGTGCAAGAGCCGATGGACCAGCCGTACGGACTGCGCGACTGCGCCCTGCGCGACCCAGCCGGCAACGCGATCCGCGTCCAGCAGCGTCCCTGATCGCCGGTGGAGGACAACACTGAGCACCACGACGTCATCCGCGTCCGCGGAGCTCGTGAGAACAATCTGCGCGACATCTCCGTTGACATTCCCAAACGCCGCCTCACGGTCTTCACCGGCGTCTCCGGCTCGGGAAAGAGTTCGCTCGTGTTCTCGACGATCGCGGCCGAGTCCCAACGTCTCATCAATGAGACCTACAGTGCCTTCGTCCAGGGGTTCATGCCATCGATGGCCCGTCCCGACGTCGATGTGCTCCAGGGCCTGACCACGGCGATCATCGTCGATCAGGAGCGGATAGGAGCCAACCCGCGATCGACCGTCGGAACGGTCAGCGACATCAATGCCAAGCTACGAAACCTCTATGCTCGCCTCGCCGAGCCCAATCTGGGTTCGCCGAACGCGTACTCATTCAACGTTGCCACGATCAGCGGCAAGGGTGCTGTGACGATCGACCGAGGCGACTCGAAGGAGGTCGAGGCCCGCAGCTTCTCCGTCAACGGCGGCATGTGCCCTCATTGTGAGGGCATGGGCACGGCCACGGACATCGCCATCGCCGAGGTGGTTGATGAGTCGAAGTCTCTCAACGACGGTGCGATCACGATCCCCGGATACAAACCCGGTGGGTGGAACGTGCGCTTCTTCTCCGAATCCGGCTACTTCGACCCGGACAAAGCCATCGGCGACTACTCCGCGAAGGAGCAGCACACTCTTCTGTATGCCGAGGGCGAGAAGATCGTCGTCAACGGGACGAATATGACCTTCGACGGGCTCATCCCACGGATCCGACGGTCCTTCCTGTCGAAGGACCGCAGCTCGATGCAGAAGCACGTGAGAGAGTTCGTCGATCGTGCAGTCGTCTATGCGCGGTGTCCCGAGTGCGACGGAACCCGGTTGAACGCGGCCGCCCGCGGGTCGCTGCTGGCAGGCAAGTCCATCGCCGAGGTAGCCGCGATGCAGATCTCCGACCTCCAGGCATGGCTCGATCAGATCGAAGGCTCGGGTGCAGACCCACTCGTCGAGTCGCTGACCGACGATGTGAGGGCCTTCGTGGCCATCGGTCTGGGTTATCTGTCACTTGACCGCAGTGCCGGGTCGCTGTCCGGGGGAGAGGCGCAGCGGATCAAACTCGTGCGTCACCTGGGCTCTGCCCTGACCGATGTCACCTATGTGTTCGACGAACCCACGATCGGTCTCCACCCGCACGACATCCAAGCGATGAATTCGCTGCTGCTGGCGCTGCGAGACAAAGGCAACACTGTGCTTGTGGTCGAACACAAGCCTGAGACCATTGCGATCGCCGATCACGTCGTCGATCTGGGTCCTGGCGCCGGCACCTCTGGCGGGGAGATCTGCTTCACCGGTGACCTCGCCGGGCTGAGAGCCAGTGACACGTTGACCGGAAGGCATCTGAGCTATACCGCTGACCTCAAATCATCGACCAGGCAGGGGAGCGGCGCCCTGGAGATCAGGGGAGCGGACTCCCACAATCTGCGCACCATCGATGTTGATGTGCCCTTGGGCATGCTCACAGTGGTCACCGGAGTCGCGGGTTCGGGCAAGAGCACGCTCATCGAAGGATCGTTGGCCGGTCGTGACGGTGTGGTGATGATAGACCAAGCTGCCATCAAGGGCTCACGACGCAGCAACCCCGCCACCTATACCGGCCTGCTCGAGCCGGTGCGCAAGGCCTTCGCCAAGGCCAATGGGGTCAAGGCGGCGCTGTTCAGTGCGAACTCCGAAGGAGCGTGCCCTGTGTGCAATGGGGCCGGGGTCATCTATTCGGATCTTCCGATGATGGCGGGAATGTCGGCGCCATGCGATGCGTGCGAGGGCAAGGGCTTCCAGGCTGAGGTTCTCGAATACACCTTGGGCGGGAAGAACATTCGGGAAGTTCTCGATCTGCCGGTGGCTGCTGCGGTCGAGTATTTTGCGGCGGGGGAGTCGAGGCTGCCGGCTGTGGGCCGGATCCTCGGTCATCTCGCCGAGGTGGGGCTTGGCTACCTGAGCCTGGGCCAACCGTTGACGACGCTGTCTGGTGGTGAGCGCCAACGGCTGAAGCTGGCAACTCATCTGTCGGCCAAAGCGGCGGACGCGGCGCAGGTGATCATTCTCGACGAACCGACGACGGGACTGCACCTGGCCGATGTGGAGAATCTGCTGGAGGTCCTCGACGGCCTCGTCGACTCCGGGCGTTCCGTCATCGTCATCGAGCATCATCAGGCAGTCATGGCCCACGCCGATTGGATCATCGACCTGGGACCGGGCGCCGGACATGACGGGGGACTCGTGGTGTTCGAAGGCACACCGTCGGCCCTGGTGGACACGGCTGCAGGACCGAATCCGTCGCTGACTGCTCAGTACCTGGCAGCGTATGTGAACAGATAGACACTCAGTTCGCGTTGTGACTTCTGTGAGGCGATTCGGATAGCTCTGCACTGGATTGAGGTTCACATGAGGACTCATCTTCGTTACGGTGTGTAACGGCCCGATAACGATTGGGCTGTGAGATCCAACTGCAGTCGAAGTACGGAGATGACAACAGTGAACCTCGTTAGCACCAGCCTCCGCAAGGCCGCCCTCGTCGTCGGAGCGGGCGCGATCGTCGCCGGCGGAATGACAGGAATGAGCGCACCGGCGCAGGCCGCGTCAGGAGGCGTCTGGGACAAGGTCGCCGAATGCGAATCCGGCGGTGATTGGCACATCAACACCGGAAACGGCTACTACGGCGGACTCCAGTTCTCGAAGCAGACGTGGAACGGATTCGGCGGAAAGGGCACCGCGGACGATCACAGCAAGAAGGAACAGATCCGCATCGCTCAGAAGGTCCTCAAGAAGCAGGGTCCAGGCGCATGGCCGACCTGCGGCAAGAAGGCAGGCCTGACCAAGAGCAACGGCGCTGCCGATGACGGCGGCGGAAGCGACAGCGGAGATTCCGGCAAGGTCGGCCTCGGCGGTAGCTGAGCCGGAACCTTCACAGGTATGACGGCCCGATACCAGACAGATCGTCGCTGACGAGATGTCGTCGGTGACCGAACACCTGCACATGCGATATACGCCCCGACGGCCGCAGACGTCTTGCACGTTGTCTGCGGCCGTCGGTGGATTCACGCATCGTTCTGTGTCACGCACCGTTGCAGGCAGATCATGTGCCAGTGAATTCACCGTGGCCCAATTCGCCGTGGCCGTGATGCCGTAATGATGCCTGCAGTGTTGTCTATACAGCCGTCGACAGCCCCACTTCCAGGCCAGTGGGTATAACGCCGATAATATACATTATGTTAAGTAAACTCACGAAGGTGCCTCCCCGGTTCCATGAGAACGAGCTGCTGGGGTCGATTCTCTGATCGAGTGTCGATTCCCTAACCGCATGCCAGCCGCATGTCGATCCTCTGGTTTCATGGGCTTCATGCCGATTCTCTGACCACTCAGCAAGTCCCGTGGCTCTCGGTGTTGCCTACCGGCCAGAGACTGCTTGCCTGCCGGCCAGAGATTGCTTGCCTACCTGCCAGAGATTGCCAGCACGCGTTCGGCATGTGACCCAGACGACTCTCGCTTCGTCGGCGGACGATATCCACCTGGCGCTCCGAGTTCGACGATGAGTTCGGATAGGTCGGTGGTCATGTATTCCGCGAGATCGTCGTCGATCGGCCACGGTGTGCCCGTCCCGACAGACAGGTCTGCCGCGTGGAGCGCAAGTTCGAGAATTCGCATCCGCACGAGCTGAGTACCGGGCATCGAGCCGATGCGATGCGGGACGCTCTGATCCAAGTCGCACTCCCCTGCAACCTGCCTGAACGCTCGTTCATGCGCCCAGAACGATTCCACGAGATCCTCGCCGAGGTGGTTCTGGCCTCGCGTAGCCTCGACCTCTTCGGATGGCTTCTGTGCGAGCAGTTTCGCGTAGCGCAGTCCCCCGCCGATGAGATGATTGACCAACTCCCGGTTCGTCCAGGACTCACAGCCGCTGGGCAGGTCGATGTTCGCGGCGTCCACCCGCTCGAGAGCTGCGACCCAGCAGGCCTCGGCTCGGTCAAGATTGTTTGCGACGTCCTGGTCAATCACCGTCGTGTCTCTTCTCTGTCTGGTCCACACTGCATGCACTTCACGCCAGCCTCAGTGCACACACTGCACACACTGCACACGCTGTCGGGCTGCTCCCAGATGCGAGCTGCTCACCACAAGACGATACCCATCGATTCGGCTCATGCCCAGCATTGACAAGTCTCTTCTCGCCAGATGGGAAGACTGCCCGAACAGCTGCCCGCATGGGTGTCGAGCAGGGTATGTTACTGAGATACGTGATGTGGTTCACACTGGAGTGTTCTGCCTTGCGTGGTCCATTTTCGACCTGAAACCTCGAATATCTCGAATATCTCGAACGATGTCGAAACCGAAGTCTCCAACAATGAAGTGAGGAGCGCAGCTATGGTGCTGGCAAGTGAATCGGCCGACTACATCGGGCTCGCAAATGCCCCCGTCCTCTGGATCCTGGCAATGGCCGTCATGGGCGTCGTCGTGATTCAATCACTGATCTACATGACCGCAGTCAAGAAGAACGCCGAATCTGCAGGGATGACGCAACAGGAAGTCAGGACGGCATTTCGTGCCGGCGGTGTTGCGGCCATCGGACCATCACTGTCCGTCGTGCTCGTAGCGATCGCCCTGCTTCCGCTGTTCGGCACTCCCCCGGTCGTCGTCCGGGTCGGTCTCATCGGATCGGCGGCCACCGAGGTCGCCTCCGCATCGATCGCCGCCGGCACGATGGGAGCCAGCCTCGGTGACGACACATTCACCCGCGGCGTCTTCATCGTGGCCCTGATGGCTATGAGTCTCTCAGGCGCCGGCTGGATGATCTCCACGCTGATCCTGACGCCGGTCTTCAAACGCAGTTCGCATAAGCTGGAAAAGGTGAATCCGGCACTGATGTCGATCATTCCGGGAGCAGCGCTGCTCGCGGCATTCGCCGCACTGACCTTCCGCGAGCTCCCGAAGTCACCGACCCACGTCATCGCCATCCTCGTCTCCGCAGCGGTGATGGGGATCTGCCTCTTCCTCGCCCACGCCTTGAAGATGCCGTGGCTGAAGGAATGGGGCCTGGGAATCTCCCTGGTCGTGGCACTCATCGCATCCTACTTCGCCCACTATGCCGGCCTCGGCATCCCGGAAGCCTGAGGAGATCATCATGTCGAACATCATCACCTCGCCCTCGCATGAGGCGTTCGAACGCACCACTACCAAGTGGGGTTCGATCACGCTGTTCATCGGATTCCTCATCGCCACCTCGGTGCCCTTTTACCTCCTCTTCGTCGCACATGCGAATGTGAACTTCGGAGAGATCCTCAAGGGATTCCTTGCGGTCTTCGCGGTCTACGGCGTGTTCTACATCGTCGAGCCGCTGACCTACTTCCCGATCCTCGGTCCGGCAGGCATGTACCAGGCGTTCCTCATCGGCAACATCTCGAACAAGCTGCTGCCTTCGGCCATCGTCGCGCAGGACACGCTCGGAGTGAAGCCGGGCACCCAGAAGGGCGGATACGCTGCGACGATGGCCATCTGCGGTGCGGCCCTGATCCACGTCTTCTCGATGGTGCTCTTCGTCGGCATCCTCGGAACGTGGCTGGTCACGATCATCCCTGAGCCGGTCACCCTCGTGGCGAAGCTTTACATCCTCCCGGCCATCCTCGGCGGCGTCACGGTCCAGCTCATCGTCTCTCTCAAGCAGATCAAGTCGACGCTCATCGCACTCGGGATCGCGGCGCTCGTCATCCTCGTGCTCATCCCGCTCGTTCCCGTCCTGTCTTCCGGTGACGTCGCCATCGTCGTCATTCTGACGATCGCAATCACATGGTTCACCCGCAACAAGAAGGTGACAGACCTGAAGGCTACAGAAGGCGGCGACAATGTCGGCATCAACTGATGCCATTGTCTCGTTCAACTGATGCTATTGCCTCGTTGACCTGAGACCATCGAGAACAACCCCTAAGAAAGGACACCATGTCGCTCAACACATCGTTCCGGGACGCAGTTTCGGCCCACCTCGCCGAGGCGGTCGCAGACTACAAGGAGTTCCACCGCTCCCCCGAACTGTCCATGCAGGAGACACAGACCTCGGCAACGATCCGCGCGAAGCTCGAAGGCCTCGGCCTGACGACGAGCATCTTCGGCGGTACCGGCGTGGTCGCCGTGATCGAGAACGGCGACGGACCCGTCGTCGGCTATCGGGCGGACATCGACGGCCTGCCGATCGTCGAGGACACCGGTCTGGATTACGCTTCGGTCGCCGAGGGCACTCTGCCCGATGGTGCGACCACGAAGGTGATGCACGGCTGCGGCCACGACACGCACATCACCGTCGGTCTCTACCTCGCGCGCATCCTGGTCGAGCACCGCGATCAGTGGTCGGGCACCGTGGTGATGATCTTCCAGCCCGGCGAGGAGACAGGCGAGGGTGCGCGGGCGATGCTCGACGACGGAATCTGGGATTCGATCGTCAAGCCGGAGGCGATCTACGGCCAGCACGTGTGGCCCGGCAAGGCCGGCCACATCTACACGGCCAAGGGCACTGCGATGGCGATGTCCGACTGCCTCAGGGTCACCGTCAAGGGCAAGCAGGCACATGGCTCCCAGCCGGAGAGCGCTATCGACCCGATCGTGCTCGGTGCCTACATGATCACTCGGCTCCAGAGCGTGGTCTCGCGTGAGATCTCCGGACGGGACATGGCTGTCGTCACCGTCGGCACCTTCCACGGCGGGCTGAAGGAGAACATCATTCCGGACTCCGCGGAGTTCAAGCTCAACATCCGCACCTTCAACGAGGAGGTCCGTGCAGTCGTGCTCCAGCGCGTCGAACGCATCATCCTTGCCGAGGCGTTGGGCTCAGGTGCGCCGGAGCCGGTCATCGAGGAGATGTACCGCTTCCCTCGCTGCTACAACGATCCGGACCTGACCGACGGTTTCCTCAGCGCGGTCGGCGACGAACTGGGCGAGGACCAGGTCCACCTCGAAGGACCAGTCACAGGCAGTGAGGACTTCGGTGCATTCGGCGATGACATCGACGTCCCCTACGTGTACTGGTTCTTCGGTGGCTACTCCCCCGCGAAGTTCTCCGGAGACGAAGCGCCGGCAGGCAACCACTCGCCGTTCTTCGCCCCCGACGATGTCGAGACCACGCTTGAGACCGGAATCCGTGCCGGCCTCAGCGCTCTCCTGAGCAAAGTCGGGAAGTGAGAGGATGAGCGACGAACTGCGTTGGCTGTCCACCCGTGAGCTCGCGGCTCGCATTGCGTCGAAGCAGGTCTCGGCCCGTGAGGCGCTGCAAGATCATCTCGACCGTATCGATGCGATCAATCCGGCCATCAACGCGGTCGTGACGCGCGACGATGAGACGTCCATGTCCCGGGCGGCGGCAGCCGACGAGGCGCTGGCGCGTGGAGAGGTCGTCGGCCCGTTGCACGGTGTGCCGATGACCCACAAGGACACCCACGATACTGCTGGTATGCGCACGACCTGGGGTTCGCCCATCATGGCCGATCGGGTTCCGGACACGGATGCTCTCATCATCTCCCGTCTCAAGAAGGCGGGGATCAACACGACGGGCAAGACGAATGTTCCGGAGTTCGCCGCCGGGTCGCATACGTTCAACCCGGTCTTCGGCACCACGGTCAATCCCTATGACACGTCGAAGTCTGCGTCGGGGTCATCGGGCGGTGTCGGCGCTGTCCTCGCGGCGGGAATCCAGGCCTCCGGTGACGGTTCGGACATGGGCGGATCGCTGCGCTCACCGGCCTCGTTCAACAACGTCGTCGGATTCCGGCCCTCGAACGGTCGGATCCCGCACACGCTGCCGGGCAATCCGTTCGCATGGTTGGCTCAGAGTGGCTTCATGGCCCGCACGGTTGCCGACGTGGCCCTGCTGATGAGCGCGGCATCGGGTCCGGCTCCGGGCGGGCCTCGCTCGATCTCCGAGCCGGGCACTGTCTTCGACCTGCCGGAGTTCGAGCTCGCTGTGGACTACTCCCCCGATCTGCGCGGCCTGCGCGTCGGGTTCAGTCCTGACCTCGACGGCCTGCTGCCGGTCGAGACCGAGGTGCGCGACATCGTCGCAGGTTCGGTGAACGTGTTCACAGAGCTGGGAGCCGGTGTTGACGACACGATCCCCGACCTCGGCGATGCTGATGAGGTCTTCAACGTCCGTCGCGCCCTCGACTTCGTCCAGTCATGGGGTCCGCTGCTCGAGGAGCACCCCGACCAGATCAAGGACTCCGTGGTTTGGAACATCGAGATGGGTCTGGGTCTCACCGGCACCGAGGTGGTGTCTGCCGATCGTGCCCGCGGTCGCCTCTACGGTGAGGTCGAGAGATTCTTCGGCGACCATGATGTGCTGGCGCTGACGACGTGTCAGGTGCTGCCGTTCGACGCGTCCATCGAGTATCCGAGCGAGATCAACGGCGTCCACCTCGAAAGCTATCTCGACTGGATGCGGGCGCTGTGCCTGATCTCGGCCACAGGGTGCCCGGCGATTTCCGTGCCTGCCGGCTTCTCAGCCTCGGGCCTGCCGGTTGGAATCCAGCTTGTGGCCAAGCCTGGTGCCGACGTGTCCCTCTTGCGGGTCGCCCACGCATTCGAAGCTGAAACGGAGTTCCACAAGCGCCATCCGGCACTCTGAGAGCCCTTGGGCAGATCTGAGGTGTCTTGGGCAGAGGAGGATTCTGCGCTCAGGATTCGGCGTCGATGCCCTGAGCCTCCGCGATGGTCGAGATCTCCTCGGCCATCGCGATGTCCTTGTCGGTGATCGATCCAGCGTCGTGGGTCGTCAGCGTGATGTCGACGTGCGGATACCGCAGATCGACATCCGGATGATGACCCGCGGCCTCTGCTGCGTCGGCGATTCCGTTGATGAAGGCCACTCCGGCCACGAACGATCCGGTGAGGAATCGTGCGTGAAGTGCGTCGTCGGCCCTCTGCCACTGGGTGAGTGCGTCAATTCGTTCCTGCATGCCACCAGCTTGGCACCGTGACCGGGTGAGTGTCTATGGCCAGCCCATCGGCATTCGCACCGAGTCCGGTGGGCGCGGGCGTAGGTGTGGCATGCCTCAGCATTGTTTGCCGAGCCTTCCCACACTGGAACCGTTCTAGAAAAGGTGCCAAGCTGTACACCATGAAGGCGGAACTTCTCCGCCTCGATTCGCAAAGGAGATACATATGCACTTGAGCCCCGCTATGCAGAAGGTCCTCGGCGAGCAGGTCACCCTCGAGCTCGAAGCGTCGATGGTCTACCTGCAACTGTCCATTCAGCTCGACGATCTCGACCTGCCCGGCATGACGCGCTGGATGCGCGCACAGTCCGAGGAGGAGCAGGTCCATGCTGCCAAGTTCATCCAGCACAGCCTCGATCGTGGCTTCTCTCCTCAGATCGGCGACATCGCCGCTCCGAAGGTGTCGGGTTCTTCCCCGATCGACTACTTCAAGGCTGCACTCACTCATGAGGAGAAGGTCTCCGAGTCGATCCGCAACCTCTACCGCACCGCGCAGACCGAGGGCGACCTCGACGTTCTGCCGCTGCTGCACTGGTTCATCGACGAGCAGGTCGAAGAGGAATCGACGATCTCCGAGATCATCGGTCGCCTCGAGCACGTCGGTGACAGCGGCTCG
This sequence comes from Brevibacterium sp. ZH18, assembly GCF_022748595.1. Classification (GTDB taxonomy): domain Bacteria; phylum Actinomycetota; class Actinomycetes; order Actinomycetales; family Brevibacteriaceae; genus Brevibacterium. The sequence continues at coordinate 134,256 of NZ_JALDSX010000005.1, forward strand.
GGCCTGCTGAGCATCGATTCCGAGCTCGGTGCTCGCCACCCGGATATCACTGCGGGCGAATGATCGCCTGGATGTGAGACACAGCTGTGAGCGGCCGGATCCCTTCTGGGGTCCGGCCGCTCACTGCATTCACTTCTGTCGTCATCATTCACTTCTATCGTCATCGCAAGCCCACGACGGCTCCTCAGCCGAGGACGGTCTGTCCGATGAGCAGGACCAGGGGAAGTGTGAGCAGCATGAGGAGGGTCTGCACTGCGATGAGGGCAGCGATGAGGTCGGAGTTGCCACCGAGCTGACGGGCCATGACGTAACCGGAACTCGCCGTTGCCAGTGCCTGGAAGATCAGTGCGACCATGGCCGCTGTGCGAGGCACGTCGAACAGGACGAGGGCCAGAATCGTCAGTCCCGGCAGGACGAGAAGTTTGAGGACGCTTGAGGTCGCCATGGCCCCAGCATGGTCGCGGATCGAGACGGGGCGTAGACCAGCGCCCACACAGATGAGACCGATGGGCAGGGCCGCTGCTGCCAGGGGCGAGAGAACCGAGTCCACGACCTCGGGCATCGGGGCGCCGGTGAGGTTGAAGACTCCCCCGGTAGCGCAGCCGAGGACCAATGGGTTCGTCGCGACTGTGCGGACGATGGCGGCCAGGGAGCTGGGCCCGGTGCGGAGGAACTCGAAGCCGAGGCTCGAGATGATGTTCACGGTGGGGACGAGGACGGCGGCGACGATCGCGGCGAGTGCCCCGCCCTCGGCGCCGAAGAGACTGACCGACAGCGACAGACCGATATAGGTGTTGAAACGGATCCCACCCTGGAGCACCGAGGTGAACGACGGGAGGTCGCGAGCCACGATTCGACGGGCCGCGATGATGATGAGCGACACGATCACGGTGGGGGCCACGAGGGCCAGAGCAAGTCGTCCGAGGGGCACATGGGCCACACTGACCTCGGCGACGTTGGAGAACAGCAGCACTGGCAGCAGGCAGTAGTACGCGAGCTTCTCGGCTCCCGACCAGAAGTCGGGACTGGTGAAGCCCGGGAGTCGCCTGAGGCCGGTGCCTAAGAGGATCAGTGCGGCAACGGGGACGAGCGCGAGGAGGACCGGAACGAGACTCACAGGCTGAGAATTTCATGAGTTAGGAATGATTTCAAAGTTGAGTGTGTTTGACTCAATGTAACGACCTCAACGAAAGGAAGCTCATGGCTACACGTTTTGACCCGATCCGCGACCTCGATCGATTCTTCTCGGAAGTGACCCGCACACCCAATTCGACATCGCTTCCCATGGACCTCTACCGCGACGGAGAGGTCTTCATCGCCCGTATCGATATGCCGGGGGTCGATCCTTCGAGCATCGATGTCGACGTCGAGGACCGGACTCTGACCGTCCGCGCCCAGCGTCAGTCCGAAGTGGCTGATAAGGACGTCAAGTGGCTGACTCGCGAACGCACGACCGGCACCTACGCCCGCCAGCTGACTCTGGGCAATCGGGTCTCCCTCGACCGGATCCAGGCCAACTACCAGGACGGCGTGCTGTCGCTGACGATTCCTGTCGCCGAGGAGGCACGTCCGCGCAAGATCAGCGTGTCGCATACCTCCCCCACGGTGGCCACCGAGGTCGTCGAATCCTCTCCCGCAGCGAACGAGGATTCCACCGAGATCTGATCGTGCCGGGTCCTCAGGCATCGGGCACCTAGTGGTCTTTGCCGGAGGATGATGACACCATGACGAGCGGGCCGCACC
>NZ_JALDSX010000060.1 GCF_022748595.1 Brevibacterium sp. ZH18
ATTTTGGGCTGATCCCGAATGGGAAAATCAGCCCAAAATGACCACCTAAGCGCGCTGCCGGCCGAACCTCAGGGCGTCTTCGGCTTCGCCGGCGATTTCTTCGCGGCCGTGGTCTTCTTGGCCGCAGTCGTCTTCGCCGTCGTCGACTTCGCAGCCGTGGTCTTCTTTGCAACCGTCGTCGACTTCGCAGCCGTCGTCGACTTTGCAGCCGTCTTCGCCGGAGTCTTCTTGGCGGTCGTCTTGGCCGCAGTCGTATTCTTGGCCGCAGTCGTCTTCTTGGCCGTCGACTTCTTCGCAGGAGCCTTCTTGGCCGGGGCCTTCTTCTTGGCCGGTCCCTTCGCACGCTTCTCAGCCAGGAGTTCGACAGCGCGGGTGAGGGTCATCGACTCAACGGCGTCGTCCTTGCGCAGAGTGGCATTGAACTCACCATCAGTGACGTAGGGACCGAATCGGCCGTCCTTGACGACAACCGGCTTCTTCGACACCGGATCCTCGCCGAGTTCCTTCAGCGGCGCTGCTGCCGTCCGGCCACCTCGCTGCTTGGGCTGGGAGTAGATCTTCAGCGCCTCTTCCAAGGTGATGTTGAAGATCTGCTCCTCATCGGTCAGCGACCTCGAGTCCGTGCCCTTCTTCAGGTACGGACCGTAACGGCCGTTCTGCGCGGTGATGTCGGTGCCCTCTTCGTCCTGTCCGACGATTCGAGGGAGGCTGAGAAGCTTGAGCGCGGTGTCCAGATCGATCGTGTCGATGTTCATGGACTTGAACAGCGAACCGGTCCGCGGTTTGGGCTTCTTGGCGCCCCGCTTCGGCTTCTCTTCGGGTTCGGGCAGCAGCTCGGTGACGTACGGGCCGAAGCGTCCGTTCTTCGCCACGATCGTGTGGCCGGACTCCGGATCGGCGCCGAGTTCACGGTCTTCGCCGCCCTGTGTCTCGATGAGTTCGGCAGCCTTGGCGGCGGTGAGCTCATCGGGGGCCAGGTCCTCGGGCACGGAGACGCGTTTGGGGTCCTCGCCTTCGACTGAGGACGTCACCTCAAGGTACGGTCCGTAGCGGCCGACGCGAAGATTCACACCCTCGCTGATGGCCACCGTGTTCACTTCGCGGGCGTCGATGTCGCCGAGGTCGTCGACGACTTCCTTGAGTCCCTCGCGGTCGTGGGACTTGTCACCGAAGTAGAAGCGGGCCAACCATGCGTTGCGGTCCTCTTCGCCCATCGCAATGCGGTCGAGCTCGGCTTCGAGATCAGCGGTGAACGCATAGTCAACGAGCCCAGTGAAGTGCTCTTCGAGAAGCCGGACGACGGAGAACGCCAACCAGCTGGGTACCAAGGCGTTGCCACGTGACGTGACATAGCCGCGGTCCTGGATGACCGAGATCGTCGCCGCGTAGGTCGACGGACGGCCGATGCCCAGCTCTTCGAGCTGCTTGACCAAGCTGGCCTCGGTGAACCGTGGTGGCGGAGCGGTGGTGTGACCGTCAGCCTCAGCCTTGACCACGGACAGCGACTGGCCCTCTTCGACCTGCGGCAGCCGTGACTCGTCTGACTTCTTGTCATAGCGGCCGGCATCCGTGCCCTCTTCATAGGCAGCGAGGAATCCGCGGAAGGTGATGACGGTGCCGCTGGCACTGAAGCCTGCCTCGTGGCCGTCGGCCAGGTCAGCGCGGACCTTGATCGTCGCGGTCTTTCCCTTGGCGTCTGCCATCTGGCTGGCGACGGTGCGCTTCCAGATGAGGTCATAGAGGCGGAACTCGTCGCCGCTGAGCGACTTCGAGACCTGCGCCGGGGTGCGGAACGAGTCACCGGAGGGACGGATCGCCTCGTGAGCTTCCTGCGCGGACTTCTGCTTGCCCGAGTAGGTACGCGGCGACTGCGGAACGAATTCCGGACCGTAGAGTTCGGTCACCTGTTTCCGCGCGGCGGAGATCGCCTGTCCCGACAGGGCCGAGGAGTCGGTACGCATGTAGGTGATGTAGCCGTGCTCGTAGAGCGACTGGGCGGTGCGCATGGCCTGGCGGGCGCTCATGCGCAGCTTGCGGCCGGCTTCCTGCTGCAGCGTCGAGGTTGTGAACGGGGCGGCAGGTCGACGTGAGTACGGCTTCGACTCGACCGCGCTGACAGTCAGAGCGTCCTTAGCGGTTCCGTTGAGCTCTGTGGCCAGGGCTTCTGCCTTGGCCTGATCGACGACGGTGGCCGAGGAATTCTTCAGCTCGCCTTTGTCATTGAAGTCACGACCCGAAGCCACGCGGGCACCATCGAGGGTCGCGAGATTCGCGGCGAACGGGCTGGTGCCGTCGGGCAGCCCCAGATCCACGTCCAGGTCCCAGTAGTCTGCCGGGACGAAGGCCATGCGCTCACGTTCGCGTTCGACGACCAGCCGGGTCGCCACAGACTGCACACGACCCGCGGAGAGCCCGGCACGGATCTTGCGCCACAGGACAGGTGAGATTTCGTAGCCGTAAAGGCGGTCGAGGATGCGGCGGGTCTCCTGAGCATCGACGAGCGCTTCGTCGATCTCACGGGTGTTCTCCAGAGCGCGTTTGATCGCTTCGGGCGTGATCTCGTGGAAGACCATGCGCTTGACCGGGATCTTCGGTTTGAGAACCTCGAGAAGGTGCCAGGCGATGGCCTCACCTTCGCGGTCCTCATCTGTTGCGAGGTAGAGCTCATCGGCGTCTTTGAGGAGACGCTTGAGTTCGGTGACCTTCTTCTTCTTGCCAGGGTCGACTCGGTAGTAGGGATCGAAGCCGTTGTCGACATCGACAGCGAACTTTCCGTAGGGTCCCTTCTTCATATCGGCGGGCAGTTCCGATGGCGTCGGAAGGTCGCGGATGTGGCCGACTGACGCCTCGACGTCATAACCCTCTCCGAGGTACCCAACGATCGTTCGCGCCTTCGTCGGAGACTCGACGATGACGAGACGGCGGGGCTGCTTCTCGGTTGTGGTCACGCTTTCACATTCCTCTCAGGGCGCCGGTTGATCGTATGAATGGACGATCCGGCCCAATGTAACACTGTTGATCGCGCCCGACCTGCATCGGGCTGATGGAGGCGAACCGGACGGCAACGGCTTTCGATACTACCGTTTCTCGCTCCTACTCTGTCACGGGAAGCAGCACTCCGGCGGCCGCCAGCTGCCTCACCTGAGCGATGAGCTGGTCCTCGAGAGCAGTCGGATTCACTTCGAGGAGTTGGGCCAGAGCGCCCGCGGTCTGCCGCAGAGTCAGGCTCCCATCGGCGACAGAGACGAACCCTGCCAGGGCCGTGTCGAGGTCGAAGACCTGCCCGAATCCGATGCCCTGCTCCAAGGTGATCGAGTTCGGCTCGGAATCGCCGGGGACGAAGTGTCGGCGCTCGACGAGATCCGGTGAACGGGTGAATGCTGTGGTCGCAATCTCCTCGGCGGAGGCTGACTCCAACCACGACCTGAGTGCGACGAGTGTGTCGACGAAGGATCCGATTCCCTGCGGATTGTTCGCGATCGCCGAGGTTGTCCTGACCCTGGTCCTAAACGTCGAGGATCGCGTTGCTCCGTCTCCGGCTGCTCCGTCTCCGGCTGTGTCCGTTCGCTCGGCTTCCGTTCGCTCGGCTTCCGTTCGCTCGGCCTCATCAGCCTTCGCCATGATGACGTACCCGAAGACGACCTCGGCGACATCGCGTGAGGCGAAGTCGTCCATCCACGCGGCCATGGCGGCATTCCACGCACGGCTGGCTCGGGGAATGCCACCGTCGCGGATCCACGTCTCGGCATAGGCAACAGGGTCGAGGACTTCGCGCTCGATGACGAACACCGAGGTCTCGGGATCGGCCACCCAGGACTCCGGGCCTGCTGATGAGATGCCGTCCGTTGAGCGTCGCAATTGTGCAGATGGTTCTGACCCCACCGACACTGTTTCTGCCGAGGTCTCTTCTCCCGAGGCCATCTCCTCCGCTGGCGCAGCAGAAGGGTTCGGGTCCGTCGAAGTGACTTCCCAGTTCCCCAGGCACACGGAACGTCCGCCCGGTTTGAGCACCTTGGGGATCGCAGTGAACAGCGCGCGCACCAGCAAGTCCCCCGCCATCCCTCCGTCTCGGTATTCGAAGTTCGGCACCGCTGAGATCGACGACTCTGCGGCGTTCGACGACTCGGCTGATCTCGACGATTCGGCTGATCTCGACGATTCGGCGGCGCGCGGTGTGATGACGAATGGCGGGTTGGACACCAGCAGATCCACCGGTTCGTCGAGCGGGTCGAGCAGTGATCCGGCGCGGAACTCGATATTCGTGACCCCATTGAGTCGAGCGCTGAGTGCGGCGAGACGCAGAGCTCGCTCGGAGATGTCTGTGGCGATGACCCTATCGCTGTGACGGGCCAACAGCAGAGCTTGGATCCCACAGCCGGTGCCGATGTCCGCGGAAACGACGACATGGTCGCGCGGAGTCAGCGAGACGAGGGTGCGCCCTGCCCCGCCGAGGCCGAGCACGAAGTCACCGTCGAGGACGTCGGGGTTGATGAGGGTGCCGTGATCGCTGACGAGGTAGAGGTTCTCATCGCCCGAACGGAAGCCGCGGGGAATCCCCGGCGGCAGGTCGTATGGTGTGATGGCGAAGGGTGCTTTCACCTGCTGCGCTTCGGGTTCAGGTGATTCGATCAGTCCGGCTCCAACGGCGGCGTCATAGGCCTTTTCACCCAGTGCGGCACGCACGGCTTCGGCGCTGACACCTTGATGGAAATGGAAGAGCATGGCGAGCGCTGCGAGGTTGCGTTCGAACGGGTTCGACCCCGCGTCTGCTCGCAGCACCCTTCCGCAGAAGTGGATCGCCGGTGCCGCGTTATTGCGGACCAGCGCATCGGCGATGGCGCTGCCCCAGAACTGTCGGAGTCTCGGCTCCGTATATCCGGCTCGGTAGAGGGTCTCTGCCACGATGGTCTCGCCTAGTTCACTCACACGAGAATCCTAGCTATGTCTCAGGAGAATCGAGTCCCTGGCTCCCGGAAGCACCGTGCCCCTCCCTCCTGTTCTTCCTGGTGGCCTACCGCCTGCCGCCTGCCGCTTCTTCTTGTTGCCGCCCGCCGGGGAGCCCGACAGCGGCCTCCGGAGAGTCGAGCGGCGGGGAGTGCGCCATACTTGGAGACATGGCCTCCTCCGCTCTTCTCGACATCGTCACCGGATTCGGTGCCAGGGATGAGCGGATCGTCCACGTACGCGATATTCCACAGCGGTTCGAACACGAGTCGGATTGGCCCGAGTGGATCGACGAGGAGCTCAAGCACGCCTGCCACGCCATCGGCGTTGACAAGCTATGGGACCACCAGCTCGAGGCGGCGCAGTCCGCTCGCGAAGGCTCTGACGTCGTCATCGCCACCCCGACTGCCTCGGGGAAGTCCTTGGGATTCTGGCTTCCCGTCCTCGAGTCCATCCAGCTCACCCGAGAGAAGCTGCGCACCTCCTCGGCGATCTACATCGCACCGACGAAGGCGCTGGCAGCCGATCAGCTGGCGAAACTGGAGAAACTCATCGTCCGCGGTGTCCGGCCGGCAACCTATGACGGCGACACCTCGCAGGCGTCGAAGGACTGGGCCAGGCGCCACGCTAACATCGTGTTCACCAACCCGGACATGCTCCACCGCGGCATCCTGCCGCAGCACCAGCGATTTGCGCGACTATTCAAGTCTCTGCAGTTCATCGTCATCGATGAAGCGCACCGGTACCGTGGTGTCTTCGGGTCCCACGTCGCACTCATCCTGCGCAGGCTGCTACGCATCGCGGCACACTACGGGTCTCATCCTGTGGTGATCGGGGCGTCGGCGACCATGGCGAAACCCGACGAATCATTCTCCAAACTCACCGGTCGCGACGTCCACGCAATCACTCAGGACTCATCCCCGCGAGCTGCCGGCAGCTTCGCCCTCTGGGAGCCGCCGGTCTCCCCCACCGGCGAGCGACGAAGCGGGCTCGTCGAAGCCGCCGATATTCTCACCGACGCGATGTGCGCCGGCTACCGCTCGATCGCGTTCATCGCCTCCCGCCGCGGCACCGAGGCTCTCGCCTCCACCGTGCGTGACCAGGTCGGGGCCGTCGACGAGTCGCTGCGAGAGAAGGTCGCTGCCTATCGCGGAGGCTACCTCGCTGAGGAGCGCCGGCTCCTCGAATCAGCACTGCGCTCCGGCAGGCTCCTGGCAGTCGCCTCGACGAATGCCCTCGAGCTCGGCATCGACATCTCCGGACTCGACCTCGTCATCATCTCCGGGTGGCCGGGGACTCTGGCCTCACTGTGGCAGCAGGCCGGTCGTGCGGGGCGTGCCGGCCAGCGCTGGATCGCGGTCTTCATCGCCCGCGACGATCCGCTCGACACCTACGTCGTCCACCATCCCGAGGTCATCTTCGATGCGCCCGTCGACGCCGGCGTCATCCACCCAGGCAATCCGCATGTCCTCGGCGGGCACCTGTGCGCGGCAGCGTCCGAAGTGCCGCTGACGCCGGCTGATCTCGTGCATTTTCCGAGCAATTCCGCCGAGGTGATCGCCGACCTCGTCGAGCGCAAGCTGTTGCGTGCACGGCCCACCGGATGGTTCTGGGCCAAGGATGGCCCCGCCACGGAGATGTCGGACATCCGAGGCAGCGGCGGCGGCCAGTTCCGCCTCGTGGAGGCCAGCACGGGAACTCTGCTGGGCACGGTCGATGAGTCCGGGGCTCACACCGGTGCGCATCCTGGCGCCGTGTACACCCATCAGGGAGCTGATTTCGCTGTCCTCGACCTCGACCTCGAAGATCGTGTGGCGCTTGTCGAACGCAGCGAAGTCGACTACACGACGCAGGCGAGATCCCAGACCGAGATCGAAATCGTCGACACCGACAAACAGCGGACACTGCCTTCGGGTGTGACCGTGTGCAGCGGCACCGTCGATGTCAAAGACCAAGTGGTGGCGTACCGGATGCGAGCCAAGCGCGGCGGAGCGATCATCGCCGAACACGAGCTCGACCTGCCGGAGCGCACTCTCGAGACCAAAGCTGTGTGGTGGACGATCCCGCAGACGCTTCTCGACGAAGCCGAGATCATCGCCGCCGATCTGCCCGGCGCGGTTCACGCGGCCGAACATGCCTCGATCGGACTCCTGCCGCTGTTCGCCGGCTGCGATCGTTGGGACATCGGCGGAGTATCGACTGCACTGCACGCAGATACCGGCATGGCCACAGTCTTCGTCTACGACGGGCTGGCAGGCGGCGCCGGATTCGCTGAGCGCGGAAGTGAGGTCATCGAAGAATGGCTGGGTGCGACTCGTGACGCAATCGCCTCGTGTGAGTGCATAGACGGCTGTCCGTCGTGCGTGCAGTCCCCGAAGTGCGGCAACGGCAATGAGCCGCTGGAGAAGGATGCAGCCTTGAGACTGCTGCGAGCAGTGCTCAACTGAGCACTGCTCAGCTGAGCACGTGGATCATGCTCGACTGAGTGCACCTCCCCTGCTTACCCGTCACAGCATCATCCTCACTTACCTGCCACGGCCTTCTCCTTCACCTTCGGCAGAGGACCAGGAATCTCGACTTCCACCTCCACATAGGCGCTCTGCTCGGACATCGAAGCGCGGCAGTCTCGCACTGTTCCTCCATTCTTCTTTGCGACCTCCTCTGCGACATCACAGGGTTCACCAGCTGCCAGGCCACGGACGGCGTCCGCTGCGGCAAGCACAGCGAGATCTGCGGCACTCTGGGCCGTGGTGTGGGCGACGAATGCCTGGCTGAGACCGCCGATCGCTGTGACGAGGACGAGGATCATCGAGCACAGCCCGACCACGATGTTCGTCATGGCGGCGAATCCCTGCTACCTCGGGGGTGCGCTCCGCGAGGCATCTGGTCACGGAGTGCGAATCGGCTGCCGGGTTGGCTCTGCGCTTTCGCATCGCCTGATCCTCGGCCCTCGGTCCGAGCAGTCGCGGCTGCTTCGACCTCGTCGAGGAAGAAGATCGCAGCCGGCAGCCGAATGGTCACGGTCACCGTCGAATAGCCGCCGTCTGAGCGCACGAGCACATCAGATGCGTCGCCTGCATGCTTCTTCGCCTCGCTGACGACAGAGGCCTCGGGCTCACCTCGGGCAATCTCACGTGCAGCCGAGCGTGCTGCGTCGAAAGCTCGCAGCTGAGAGAATCCGACACCGGCTGCTCCTGCGAGAACGATGACGAGAAGCACGATGGCAGGCATCACGACAGCGAACTCGGCGGTTGCCGTTCCGTAATCCCGACGCCGTTTCTCGAGCCTTGTCCGCGTCGCATGCTGTTCGCACGTCCCGTGCTGTTCACGCGTGGCGTGCTGTTCACGCGTGGCGTGCCGCGTCGTCGGTTCGCGACCAATTCGCGACTCGCGCCTGGCAGGCTTCTCGCAGGAGCATCCTCCGGCCATGTCAGACTCCGAGACCCAGCGCCGTCTCGATGACGCCGGAGACGAGTTCCTTGATCGGCTCCGATTTGAGAATGATGACCAGCAGAGCCGCGAAACCACAGGCTGCCAAGGTCGTGATCGCATATTCAGCTGTGGTTGCCCCGGTATCGGGTCCCCACACCGCGGGCAGATCGTCGTGAGTGTCCGGGACATCATCGGCTTTGACCAGACGATTGCTCGCAACGTCCAGACCATCGTCCACGTCATCCACACTTTGGGATGGTGTGTTCGGCGGCTGGCCCCACTGCGGATATCGCGGTTCGCTGTTGAAGTCCTTCGCCAATGTCTCTGTGCTCATTGTCTCCTCCTCATGGAAGTGTTCGTTCGCGCCCTGCGAACGGACTCTCAGAATGGGAGCAGAGTTAAGCAGGCGTCCAGAGTCGAAAATCGGCCTGTGGAAACGAGTTCACCGTCCACAGGCCAGACGCGCATGAGTCGAATGAGGGTCCACAGGTCACCGCACACGAGTTGAGAGTGAGCAGCTGCGATCCAGAGGATCGGGATCCAGACTCGGCTGAATACGCCCTCTGTGACAGGTGTTTGCCACTGCGAATCAGAATAGTGCGACCGTGGCTCAGACCGTCAGCAAGCCGATCGTGCAGGCAGCGGCCGGACGGTTCAGGCGAGGATCCTGGTCAGCTTCTGCCGCCCCATTCGTCTTTGAGGATCGCCATGATGACCTCGTCATGGCGGCGTCCGTTGAAGAACACTGCCTCCCGTCGGCGTCCCTCTTCAACGAACCCGGCTTTGGTGTACGAGGCGATGCCACGCGTATTGAAGGCCCAGGTCTGCAGCTCGATACGATTGAGTCCCAACTGCAGGAAACCGTATTTCACTCCCAAACGCACGGCATCGGATCCGTAGCCTCGGCCATGGAACTCGGGCCCGAGGATGATGGACAAAGTTGCTGACTGGTTGATGGAGTTCCGGTCGAACAGTGTCACATGTCCGACGAACTCCTCGGTTTCGAGCAGCTCGATGCTGAAGCCCACCGCATCGCTGCTCTTGTTCGCACTCCACAAGGCGAACTGTTCGGAAACACCACCCTCGGGACGGGGCAGAACGGTGTGGTTCTGCAGGACGACGATCGACGGGTCGAACCACCATTGTTCGAGATAGGGAAGGTCGTCTTGCTGAAGGGGACGAAGCCTGACATGTCGTCCGGTGAAGAGGTTGTCGGCGTAGTCTTCCGCCTGCTCGACATTGGACAATTGACTGAAGGGTGTGACCGGTGTCATTCTTCGACCCTACCAATGTCGGCTGAACGCCGGATCGATGCAGTCAGAGGAACACTGTCGTCAGATCAGACAGCAGTGAGATGACGACGGGCACCACCGACAGCAGCAGGAACGCTGGCAGAATGCAGGCGCCGAGCGGAACGACGAGCTTGACGCCCAGAGCTGCAGCAGCCTCCTGACGGCGCCGACGCGACGATGCCCGCAGCTCCTTCGCAACGGATTCGATGAGCGGTGCCGGTCCTACACCGGTGCGCTCTGAGAACTCAAAGACGTCGAGCACCGGCAGAAGCCGGTCGTCGTCGCCCAGCTCCTGGCCGCCGATGGTCATCGACCTGGCGATCCGCCCCAAACCCGAACGGTCTCCCGTCGCATCTGCAGTGAGAGTGAGGGCCACAGGTATCGGCAACCCCGAGGTCAGGCAGATCGCCACGAGATCGAGGTCGAAGGCAAGCTGATCATCGGCGACAGCAACGACGTTTGGACGGCCGGCTTTCGGAGGGAAATCAACTCCCGCCTGCGTGCCGAGCAGCCGTCGCAGACGTTCAGCGGACGTCCCTGTCCAGAGCAGGATTCCTGCCCCGATGAAAATTCCGATCAGAATCGGCGTCATCAGAATCAACGCTCAGCTCGAACCATCATCCGCTTCATCCACCACCGACCGGCGATGTAGAGCACGACTCCCCCGCCGATGCTCAGCCGACCGGGCAGACCTGAGATCAGCTGAACCGGTTGAACACCGATGAGCAGCCCAAGCCCGACCCCGATGAGCGGCAGCCAGCTGAGCACTCGAACCGTCGCCCGTGGCCCTGCCATCGCGATGCGCCGTTCCCGATCAGCGTCAAGGGCATCACGCTGTGCGTCCGCGTAGCGCAGAATCATGTCTGCTGCGGGAGCCCCAGAGCGCTCGGACACGGTCCATACCGCCGCCATCCCGGCGAATACCTCGGCGGCAGCAGGGGGAAGGTCTTCCCCTCTGGTGGCGATCGCCCGCCCTGGCTCCTCACCGAGTGAGATTGCCCGCGAGATCGGCGCCAATCGATCGTTCTGCCTGCTCAGAGTCGTCATCACCGCTTGTGGGGTCATCCCCACCTTGAGCAGATGAGCACAGTTCTCGACCGCTCCGATAGCCCACAGCTTCTCCTGCTCCGCTTCCTCTTTGGCTCGACCCCGGCGCGCCGGCGGCACCGGCTCGGCCCCAAACTCGTCATCCGAGCTATCCCGCGGTCGGTCCCGACCCGACCGGCTGGCGCCTCGGCGTCGGTGCCCTCGCTCGCTACCGCCTCGGCGCTTCATTCTCTTCGCACCCGTGTGCAGCAGCTGCTGCAATCGAGCACCGGGGTCGAGCGGCGCGCTGAGGATGATGCTCAGGGCCACAAGGACCGCGATCGCGGTGATCATCAGACGGCCCTCTGCTCGAGGACAGCCTCGAATCGGGCGAGCGCACGACGATTGAACGTTCCCGCCGTCAGCGGAGAGGGCCGACCCCACACGGGTTCCATCGTGACTCCTTCGCTGTTCGTCCGCGTCGGAATCGCCAATTCGGTGATGCCTCTGTCCGTCGCCGCTCTGCGCAGGTGGATGACAAGATCGATGGCCGTTGAGAACTGCGAGAACACAGCCTGCGGGCTCATGTTCGCCAGGGCGCCGAGGGAGGCCAGGCGGCTCGGCACGGCGTCGGCCGTGTTCGCGTGGATCGTGGCGCTCCCACCCTCGTGCCCGGTGTTGAGCGCCGTGAGCATGTCCCTGACCTCGGCTCCGCGACACTCACCGACGACGAGGCGGTCTGGGCGCATCCGCATGGCGTTGCGCACGAGGTCGGTCAACGTCACTTCGCCTCCGCCTTCGACGTTGGCCTGGCGAGCGGCGAGCTGGACGACGTGGGAGTGTCCGACGATGAGCTCCCGGGAGTCCTCGACGATGACGATGCGGTGGGCGGGATCGACGAGACCCAGCAGTGCGCCGAGGAGAACGGTCTTTCCCGTTCCCGTCCCGCCCGAGATGAGGATGTTCGCCCTCGATCGAACCGCCTCGGCGAGGAGATCGCGAACGTCTTCGGGAATGAAGCCGCCGGTCAAGAGCTGATCGAAGGTGAAACCGGCGCGTCTGGGGACACGGAAGGAGATCGTCGTATGCTCGCCGGCGATCGGTGGGACGATCGCATTCATGCGCACCCCGTCCGGCAGACGGACGTCGACGAACGGGCTCGAATCGTCGAGACGACGACCGCCCAGCGCCGCCAGCCGCACAGCCAGAGACCGGACTTCGTCTTCTGAGCCCAAGGACAGGTCGAGGAGTCGCGGCCCCGCTCCAGTGTCGGCGAAGATCTCTCGCGGACCGTTGACGAAGACGTCGGTGGTGTCAGCGACCTCAAGCACGGACTGCAGCGGACCGGCGCCGGAGAGCTGAGCGGACAGCCTGGTGACGAGCTCGAGGAGCGCGCTGGAGCCAAGGACGCGTCCGGTCCGCTGCACCGCCTCGGCGACGGCAGCCGTCGTGACCGGTCCTGGGTTGTCGAGCAGGGTCTTACGGACCTCAGCGACGAGGGAGGCATCGAGCCATTCGCTCATTCCATCCACTCCCCTAGGAGCCTGTCGACGAGTCGGCCGAGACGGGCGCCGCCGGGAATGCCCTCGCCCCGATCGACGGCAGCGGACAGTCCCCGGTCATCGCGGATGCTGCCAGCCAGAGTCAGCCCGATCGAGTCAGCGAGCAGCTCCGCGTCAAGTCCTCCGGCACCGGTCTCGCGCACGACGAGGCGGACGTCAGGATGTGATTGCGACAGTCGTTTGGCGACTTGAGATGCGGCAACCGCGGACCGGACGCGAGCCGGTGAGACGAGGAGAACATGGTGGCAGCGTCTGGTCCACTGCGGTGGGGCGTGACGCGGCAGGTCGACGATGACGAGCTCGAAGGCCTGTCCGGCGGCGGCAAGAAAGTCGTCGAACACGTCAGGGTCGAGGTCGAGGATGTCGTCTCGCCCCCATGACAGGATCGCGAGTCCTTCGTGTCGCGGCAGCGCCTGGCTCAGTGTCGACGGGCGCAGCTGACCGCGTGAGGCGCTCAGGTCGGACCATCGGGGTCCGGCGACCTGTTCAGCGCCCAACACCAGGTCGAGTCCTCCGCCCAGTGGATCGGCGTCGACAAGGACAGTGTGGACATCAGGTCCAGCACGCCGGGCGAGAGCGCACGCGAGCACCGAGGCGCCTGCGCCTCCGCAACCGGCGACGACGCCGATTGTCACACCTGGTGAGACCGGAGGTTCGATCGCCGCAATCATGCGACCGCTCAGCCATTCTGCAGCCGATGGCAGGACCGCGAGCTGTTCGACGCCGAGGTGGGCCGCCCGCTTCCATGCCGAGCTCGGTTCGTCGCCGTCGAGGACGACGAGGATGCGGTCGGCGTGGTCCGTGGCCGGTGCTTCACGGACATCCTCGCCGAGGAGGATGAGCGAAGCGTTCTGCCAGCCACCCGAATCCGGGGGCAGGACCTGAAGCGAGATGCCGATGCTTTCGGCGACTCTGGCGCATTCCTCGGTGATCGCGCCGAGGTCGGTGATGAGGGCTACCTGCATGACACAAGCCTGCATCCGGGCATCGGGCCAAGATAGGGCGTGGCGGGCACCTGTGGACAGAGCGCAGAAAGGGCGGTGCCTGTGCACTCAAGTCACAGGCACCGCCCTCTCAGCGGTTATTTCGACCGTCTCGGCTGATCAGAGTAGCGGTGGATGCCTTTGCACCGTTTCCATCTGAGCTGTCACACAGATTTCGGCGGTCAACTTATCCACAGTCTCAGCACACGAGTCGGGTCGGGTTAGCCTCGTTGGACTCCATCAGTGTTGCGCAGGAGACCTTCCTTGCCGTCGGCGTCGCGCACCTTGAACCACGAGCCGTTGTCCTCGAGTCCGAGGAACCAATCGCCGGGGTAGATCGTGAAGACCGGCATTCCGGTGGTCGCGTCCACGGCTTCGCGCGGTTCCGGAACCGCGAACCAGAAGGCCTGGATGATCTTCTGGCCGTTGCCGGTGCCGGTGCCGGTGGCGTCGCCGTTGCTGTTGGCGGAGGCGTTGCCGTTGGCATCTTGTCCGGTCTTGTCTGAGCGGTCGACGTCTCCACCGGCACGGTCGCTCTCCGAACGATCGCCAGCAGAGCGGCCAGCCTCGGCGGGATTGGCTCCGCTGCGGCCGTCTCCGGTTCGGCGGTCCGATTGGACTGCCGACTGTTTGACGGTCGCCTCCCCGGCGATCATCGTCTCGTCCTCGGAACCGAATCGAGGTGCCGACGGTGCCCCTTCAGCAGCCGATTTGGAATCTTCGCTACGGTCCCGATTGGCAATCGGGACGTACTGCGTTGGTTCATCGTCCTCCGGCAGCGTCGTGCGCTCCGACCTGGCCGACTTCTGGTCGGTCGAATCCGCATCATCAGATGCGGCAGCTCCCGCGCCTGCTGTGCCTGCGGCAGCTCCGGCACCTGCAGCACCGGCTGCGGTCGCTCCGGTGACGACAGTCGCCTCGGTTGAGCGAATGTTGTCGTTGGCTCGCCCGTTGTCGACGACGTCACCGTTGGAGCCGCTGCCGGTTGAACTGGAATCGTCGGCACCAGCCGCGGAGGAGCTGCTCTTCCGCGTTGCTTCCTGAGATACAGCACTTGGTGAAGCACTGGCGTTGTCGTTCGACGATTCGCGGCCCGCTGCGTCGGCGTTCGCTGCGTCGATGTTCGCTGCGTCGGTGTTCGCTGCGTCGGTGCCAACTGCGCTCGCGTCATTCCTGTCCGATGGGTCTGACGATGCAGTCGGCGAGGACGAGGTTGGTGTCGCAGAAGATGTCCCTGCAGAGGATGCTGTCGTCGATGCCTGTGATTTCGAATCGGCGTCAGGCTGCAAAGCGGCTCCGTCAGAGGCGTCTGCACTCGTATCCGAGTCTTTCGCGTTGACCTTCGACGCCAGTGAATTGCTGTCCGTCAGCGTCGCATCACCGTCGGGCGCTGTCGAGTCTTTGCCAGATTCAGGCGCAGCGTGGCGTCCGCGGCGGCGTTCGGATTCCGAGTTCGCTGCTGCGGCTCCCGCAACGGCAGCACCTGCACCAGCAGCGCCGATACCGGCAACGGCTGCAGTCGATCCTGCACTCGATGAGGTCGATCCTTCATTAGATGAGGTCGAATCCGCCTCGGCGGTGGTGTGATCGGACACCGCATCCTGCGGTGCAGACTCCGACTGTGAAGTCCATGGCGAGGCCTCGCGCTGTGCGCCGAAGCCGAAGGTCTGTGTCGGCTCGCTCTGAGAATGCTTGGGGTCCTGCGGATCCTGTGCACCCAGGTAGGTCTGTCCCGAACCGGTGCGCTGCTCCGGCGGAGCATAGACACTGTCCGAACCGAAGTCATCGGACTCACCGGACTGGCTCGGCTGACCGGGCTGACCGGGCTGGCTGAACTGGTCGGATGGAGTCTGCTGATTGTGCTGCGCTGACTGACCGTAGGGACCAGGCTGGTCCTGTCCGCCGAACTGATCCTGTCCGCCGAACTGGCTTGGCTGGCCGAACTGACCGGGGCCTCCGGGCTGACCTGATCCACCGGGGTAGCCGGGGCCACCAGTCTGACCGGGTCCACCGGGGTAGCCCGACGATCCGACCGGTCCTGGGCCTGTGGGCTGACCGCCGTAGGGGGAACCGAATCCGCCAGGACCGTTGTTCGTGCCCGGACCATTGTGGGCGCCGGGCATATTCGCGACAGGTGCCGGATGCTGAGCGCGCTTGGTGATCGGCCGCGCCTTCGGGTGGGCAGGCACCTCGTCACGATTGGCGAATTCCTGTCCCAAGAACGGAATCATTGTGAAGACACCGGCGAAGAAGGCGATCAGGGCGGCGAAGAAAGCCAAGTATGAACCGACGTGCCAGTACTGGGCGGTCGTCAGCAATTCGACGAATGCGAAGGTGAACGCGGCACCGGACAGAACTGAGATCGTCTGGTCAAGACTGAGGGACCCGACTTTCAGCCCGCTGTTGCCGAACTTGTTGACGAGAACTGCGGCCACGATCAGCCAGATCGCGAAGACATTGAAGACCAGCGTGCCCATCGTGTCGATGTTCCATGCCCAGAGGGAGATGGAGACGAAGCCGTAGGTCTTGAACGGCACGAAGAGGACGATCAAGGACAGGAGTCCCGCGAACAGCAGGAGCAGGTCACGCAGAGTCAGCGGCCCGATGAGACCGGGGCCGGTGCGCGGACGCTTCTGTGAGGCCTGACCTCCTGGGCCGAACTGACCAGGAGCCGATCCGTACTGGCCCGGCGCGGAACCGTAAGGACCTGGTGCCGAGCCATAGGGTCCCGGTCCGGATCCATATTGACCCTGTGCACTGCCCTGACCGTTCGGTCCCGGGGCAAAACCGTTCGGCCCAGGAGCCGCACCGTAGGGTCCCGGCCCTGAACCGTATGGACCCGGGCCCGAATTATGGGGCGCCGAACCGAACTGCCCCTGGGGTGGCATTCCCGACCCGTAGGCCGGTGCCTGCCCGGCCGGTGGTTGGTTGCTGGGGCCAGGATTCTGCGCGTGCTGATCGTGCCACGGCTGTGCTCCTGATCCGGTTGGATGCTGCGGCGAACTCATCGCTTACTCCAGTCGATCTTGGGGACAGTGTCATCAAGCTTCATGTGTCTGGTCAGTTTCCATCCTGCCAGACTCCGACCCCATCCTTGCAGAACAGGCGGCGTCTGTGCACTCCTGTCGCGCTCCCCGGCAGGTGACCGGGAATCCGCGCACTCGGCCTCTGCGGCATTTCACAACGGACACAAGATGTGGCGTATAGCACAGCACCACTGCGATGGCTACCCCCAGAACCACCGTTCATCGCATGGACGTCGGTGCCCGGGTCCCCCATCACGGGTATACAGTGCAACTAGAATTTTCGATCCATCAATGAAGCCGGAGGGAAAAATGACCGACAGCACAGCTGCACAGACCGCAACCTTTGCCCCACCAGAAGAGTTCGTGGCTGCCGCCAACGTCAAGGCCGACGAATACGAGCGCGCCGATGCCGACTACCTGAGCTTCTGGGCCGAGCAGTCCCGCAACCTCGTGGACTGGAAGGAGGACTTCGGCGAAGTCCTTGACTGGACGAACCCGCCTTTTGCGAAATGGTTCGTCGGAGGCAAACTCAACGTTGCCTACAACTGCCTCGACCGTCACGTCATCGCCGGCAATGGAGACCGCGTCGCGATCAACTTCGAAGGAGAGCCGGGAGACTCCCGCTCCTTCACCTATGCTGAGCTCCTCGCCGAGGTGTCGAAAGCCGCCAACACACTCACCGAACTCGGAGTCAAAGCCGGTGACCGCGTTGCGATCTACCTGCCGATGATCCCCGAAGCGATGATTTCGATGCTGGCCTGCGCCCGCCTCGGCGCTGCCCATTCAGTGGTCTTCGGAGGATTCTCCGCCGACGCTCTGCGCTCGCGCATCATCGACGCTGAGGCGCGCGTGGTCATCACAGCCGACGGAAGCTACCGACGTTCCAAGCCCACCAGCCTCAAACCCGCCGTCGACGAGGCCCTATCGCACGGCGACACACCTGTCGAGACCGTCCTCGTTGTCCGCCGCACAGGTCAGGAAGTCGAAATGACCGACGGCCGCGACCAGTGGTGGCACGAGACGGTCGAAGCTGCGAGTCCCGAGCACGAATGTGAATTCTTCGACTCCGAGAACCCGCTGTTCATCCTCTACACCTCGGGAACGACCGGAAAGCCCAAGGGCATTCTGCACACCTCGGGCGGTTACATCACTCAGGTGCTGTACTCGATGAAGGCCGTCTTCGACATCAAGCCCGAATCCGATGTCTTCTGGTGCACAGCCGACGTCGGCTGGGTCACCGGACACTCTTATGTCACGTACGGTCCTCTGGCCGCCGGTGTCACCCAGATCGTCTACGAAGGCACTCCGGATACTCCTCACCAGGGACGCTGGTGGGAGATCATTGAGAAGTACAAGGCCACAATTCTCTATGCTGCCCCGACGGCCATCCGCACCTGCATGAAGTGGGGTGAGGAGATCCCTGCGAAGTACGATCTCTCGAGCCTGCGTCTGCTCGGCAGTGTCGGCGAACCGATCAACCCAGAGGCATGGCGCTGGTACCACCGTGTCATCGGCGGTGAGCGTTGCCCGATCGTCGACACTTGGTGGCAGACCGAGACCGGCGCACACATGATCGCGCCGCTTCCAGGCGTGATGAGCACAAAGCCCGGCTCATCCCAGCGACCGATCCCGGGCATCGCCGTCGACGTCGTCGACGACGAGGGAAACAGTCCCGCCGGGCCCGAAGGCGGACTCCTCGTCATTCGTCAGCCGTGGCCGTCCATGCTGCGCGGCATCTGGAAAGATCCGGAGCGTTTCAAGGAGACCTACTGGTCGCGGTTCGAGAACACCTACTTCGCCGGTGACGGCGCACGTCGGGACGAGGACGGGGACATCTGGTTCCTCGGTCGCGTCGATGATGTGATGAATGTGTCCGGACACCGGCTGTCCACCGCGGAGATCGAATCGTCTCTGGTCGCCCACCCCTATGTCGCCGAGGCGGCTGTGGTCGGTGCTGCCGACGAGACGTCTGGTCAGGCCGTCGTCGCATTCGTCATCGTCGGCAACAATGTCGAAGACTCCCCGGAGACTGCCGAGGAGCTGCGCCAACACGTCGGCAAGGACATCGGCCCGATCGCGAAGCCGAAGAAAGTCCACATCGTCTCCGAACTGCCCAAGACCCGTTCGGGCAAGATCATGCGTCGACTGCTCAAGGACGTTGCAGAGCACCGCGAGGTCGGCGACTCCTCGACACTGGCCGATTCGTCGGTCATGGATCTCATCGAGAAGTCGGTCGCGAAAGACTGAATCTCGGGCGCGACCGATCTGGAGCTGCAGAGAACCCGCCGGTGACAGCCACTGTTCGTGGAGAGCAGTCGAAGCTGGATCCGGCGGGTTTTTCTCAATCATTTACCCGTTCTTCTTTGGTCACCCGGCGCGTTCAGACTATTCTTAAGTTAACTTGTCCACGTTTTTGTCGATAGGAGCACTCATGGCCGAGAGGTCGATCAGCGAACTGATCAAAGGCATCGGCGACGATTCCAAAGCGATCGCCGAGGAAGAAATCGCACTGGCCAAGGCCGAGGCGACTGCCGGCGCGAAGAACCTGGGCATCGGTTCGGCACTTGCCGTCGTCGCTCTCTTCTTCCTCTTCCTGTCATCGTTCATGGTGATTTTCGCCGGGGCCGCCGCATTCCATGAGGGCCTGGGCTGGCCATGGTGGGGCAGCTTCCTCATCGTCTTCGGCATCCTCGCCGTCCTGGCGATCATCCTCGTACTCATTGCCCTGCCCCTGTTCAAGAAGGGCAACCCCGTTCCGGGCACCGCAATCGGTTCGGCGAAGTCGTTGGTCGCCTCGGTCAAGCGGGCAGTGAAGAACCCCTCAGGACCGCGTTACTGACATTTGCTCAGTCTCGTAAGAGACTAGATCCACACACTGGTGGCG
>NZ_JALDSX010000061.1 GCF_022748595.1 Brevibacterium sp. ZH18
GCGCCCGAAGGGTTGCTGAGTGTGAAAAGTGCTGCGCGAGTGAGCCGCCGTCGGGTGTTCGCTGAGGTCGTCAGCCCTTGACGAGTTCCCCGTCGACCCACACATGGGTGATGTCGGCGGGGGTGCCCAGAGCGAAGATCTTCGCCAGGGCGTCCTCATCGCTGGTTGCGTGCTCGATGCCCACGTCCAGCGGCTGACCCGGTTCGGGCTTGATGAAGGCTGCGTCGAAGCGCTTGCCCACGGACAGGTCGCCGACCTGGTCGGACAGCTCTAAGGCGTCCGCGCCGGCGGCCGTGGCCAGGTAGAGCAGGTGCGCTGAGCTCAGCGGCACTCCCCCAGCGGGGTCGAGCTGCTGCATGAAGTAGGACTGCACACCCTCCTTGAGCAGGGAGAACCCGGTGCCGGCGCCCACATCCGAGCCCAGGGCGACACGGACTCCGGCTTCGAGGTGCCGCCGCAGCGGGAAGAATCCGCTGGCCAGGGTCGAGTTCGAGGTCGGGCAGTGCGCCGAGGCGGCGCCGACCTCGGCCATGCGCGCGAGCTCCCGGTCGCTCGGGTGCACGTTGTGGGCCAGGATCGTCCGTCGCCCCAGCAGTCCCGCCCGGTCATAGGTGTCGAGGTAGTCGAGGGCTTCGGGGAAGAACTCGGCGACGCCGGTGATCTCGTCACGGTTCTCGTTCAGGTGTGAGGTGACCCAGACATCGGGGTTGTCCGCGAGCAACTGCCCGCCTGCAGCCAGCAGGTCACGGCTTGCGGAGAACGAGAAGCGCGGGGTGATCGCGAATCTCAGACGGTCCTTGCCATGCCACCGATCGATGAGTCCCTGACTCTCGGTCACGGACTTCTCGACGTTCGTCAGCAGCGATTCCGGGAGGATCCTGTCGCTGGTGACCAGGCCCGATGTGATCCGCAGACCCACCTCGGCGGCCTGGGCGAAGAAGATGTCCATGGCCGTGGCGAAATGCGAACCGAAGACCATCGCCGAGGTGGTCCCGGCCGAGGTCAGGCCCGTGAGGAATTCCTTCGCGATGGCACCGGCATAAACCTCGTCGGAGAGTTTCTCCTCCTCGGGCAGGGCGCAGTGGTCGAGCCATTCTAGCAGGGGCTTGCCGAGGTAGCCGATCGCGCGCACCTGCGGATAGTGGACGTGGGTGTCGATGAGACCGGGGATGAGGACACCGGAGCGGAGGTCGACCACCTCGGCGTCGGGGTGCTCCTGGCTGGCAGTCGCAAAGTCGGTGCGGGCGATGATCAGTCCGTCGTCGACGATGAGCGCGATGTCGGAGTCGGCGCGCAGGCTGCCTCCGGCGAAGGGACTGGTGGGCGTGTCGAAGACGCGGGCGCGGCAGATGAACATGGTGGTGCTCCTTGATATGAAAGTCAGTGCATGCGGCTGATGAGGTCGGCGGCGACGCTGAGCGCGATCGTCGCCGGACTCTTACCAGGCAGTGCGGGCAGGCCGATGGGGCAGTCGATGACGTCGACGGCCTCGGGCTCGTGGCCATCGGTGATGAGGTTCTTGCGGAAGCGCTGCCATTTGGCGCTCGAGCCGATCAGCCCGATCGAACCCAGATCGCCGCGGGTCAGCGCGGCATCGCACAGGTGCAGATCCTCGGCGTGATCGTGGGTCATGATGAGCACATGCGTGCCCGTCGGCAGATCGGTCAGCACCTGTTCGCCGACGACCGCGAAGGTGCGTCGGATCTTCGCGACCGGCGCTTCCAGTGCATCGAGGGCAGCGAGCTGCTCGGGCCGGGAGTCCGAGACATGCAGATCGATGTCGTGCCGGGACAGGATCCGGGTCAGCTCGAGTCCGATATTGCCGATGCCGAAGATCGCCACCGAGGCGGGGATGGGCAGCGGTTCGAGCAGAACCATCACCTCTCCCCCGCAACACTGGCGACCGTATTTGGCTGGCGCCTTGTCGTTGAGGCGCAGCGTGAGCATCTCGGGTTCGGCGTGCGCGTCGGCGCCCGAACCGCCCGACGCCTTCCCTGACCCGGACGCGAGGATCTCACGAGCGCGGGTGACAGCCGTCATCTCAAGATTGCCTCCGCCGATGGTCCCGTACAGGTCGGCGGCGGTGACGATCAGCTTCGCTCCTGCCTCCCGCGGGGCGTGCCCGCGGACCGAGGCCAGAGTGACGAGGACGGCCGGCACCCGAGCGTTGCGAAGCTCGGCTGCTGTGTCCATCCAGGTCATGACGGAACTCTGAGTCCTTCTGCAGCCTCGCCAGACCCACCAGACCCGGCCGGCTCCCGAACCGATTCGATGGCCCAGAACACGGACTCGGGTGTGGCCGGCGAGTTCAGCTGCACGGACGCGCCGGGCTCACCGAAGGCACCGACGGCATCGCGCAGCGCCTCACGGACCGAGAAGGCGAGCATCAGCGGGGGTTCGCCCACGGCCTTCGAACCGTAGACGGCGCCCTCTTCATGAGCCTTCTCCAGCAGCGAGACGTTGAAGATCTCAGGGGCTTCGGAGAAGCTGGGGATCTTGTAGGTGCTCGCGGCCTGGGTCGCCAGGCGACCGCGGCTGGGCTTGTCTGACTCGTCCCAGCGCAGATCCTCCAGGGTCAGCCACCCGGCGCCCTGGACGAATCCGCCCTCGATCTGGCCGAGGTCGATGAGTGGTGAGAGCGAGTCGCCGACGTCGTGGACGATGTCGACTCGACGCAGCGTGTAGGAGCCGTCGAAGCGGTTGATCTCGACCTCGGCGGCAGCGGCCCCGTAGGCGAAGTACTTGAAGGGCTCCCCGGTCATCAGCGACAGGTCCCAGTGCAGGCCCTCGGTCCGGTAGAACCCTGAGGCCGAAAGCTGGATGCGCTGGAAGTACGCGGCGTTGATGAGCTCTTCCCACGTGATGGTCTTCTTCGACGACAGCGCGCTGACGATGCCGCGACTCACGCTCACCTCGTGGGCGGGTGCCCCGAGGATTCCCGCGGCGACCTGCGTCAGTCGACCCAGGATCTGCTCGCAGGCGTCCTTGACCGCACCGCCGTTGAGGTCGGTGCCGGAGCTCGCCGCCGTCGCCGAGGTGTTGGGGACCTTGTCCGTGCGCGTGGGTGCAAGGCGCACCGTCGACAGAGGCACACCGAGAGTCGTGGCCGCGACCTGCAGCATCTTCATGTGCAGGCCCTGCCCCATCTCGGTGCCGCCGTGGGTGACGAGAACGGAGCCGTCCTTGTAGACGAGCACGAGGGCGCCGCCCTGGTTGAAGGCGGTGAGGTTGAACGAGATCCCGAACTTCACCGGGGTCAGCGCGAGTCCGCGTTTGACGTTGTCGTTGCGGGAGTTGAACTCAGCGATCTCGGCTTCCCGGGCCTCCACCTCGGCGCCGGTGACGACCTGGTCCCAAGCGGCCTCCATGCGATCGGGGTGACGCACGGGCTGGTAGTACGGGGTGTCCTGGCCCGCTTCGTAGAAGTTGCGGCGACGCAGCTCGCGCGCGGAGAACCCGAGCTTCGGGGCGACGCGGCCGAGGATGTCCTCCATGACCAGCATTCCCTGCGGTCCGCCGAATCCGCGGAAGGCGGTCTGCGAGGTCTTGTTGCACTTCGCGATGCGACCGGCCACCCGGATATTGGGCACCCAGTAGGCGTTGTCGATGTGGCACATGGCGCGGGTGAGAACGGGCTCGGACAGGTCGAGGCTCCAGCCGCCGTCGGCAGTCAGCGTCGCGTCGAGGGCGAGGATCTTGCCCTCCTCGGTGAAGCCGATCTTCCACGAGGAGTGGAAGCCGTGGCGCTTGCCGGTCATCGTGATGTCGAGTGTGCGGTCCAGGCGCAGGCGCACGGGACGGCCGGTGAGCTTCGCGCCGAGGGCCGCGAGTGCCGCGTAACCGTGGGGCTGCATCTCCTTGCCGCCGAAGCCGCCGCCCATGCGCAGACACTGGACGGTCACCTCGTGGGCGGGCACGCCGAGCACGTGGGAGACGATGTCCTGCGTCTCGGTCGGATGCTGGGTCGAGCACTGGACGAAGATCTGTCCGTTCTCGTCGACGTAGGCCAGCGAAGCCTGCGTCTCAAGGTAGAAGTGCTCCTGTCCGGCGAACTCGAATTCGCCCTCGAAGACGTGCGCGGCATCGGCGAAGGCGCCGCTGACGTCGCCCTTGTCGATGACGGGTTGGATGCCGTGGAAGCTCTTCGCCTCGATCGCCTCACGCACGGACACCAGCGAGGGCAGCGGTTCGTAGTCGACGGCCACGGCTGCTGCCCCGGCCTTCGCGGCTTCGAGGTCGTTGCCGAGGACCCACACGATGGGCTGACCGAAGAACATGACTTCATCGACCGGCAGCATCGGCTCGTCGTGCTTGACGCCCTGGTCGTTGATGCCGGGGATGTCCGCGGCGGTGATGACCTTGACGACGCCCGGCACCGCGTAGGCGGGAGCGACGTCGACGGAGGTCAGCTTCGCGTGTGCCTGGGTCGACTGCACGGGGAAGGCGTGGAGGACTCCGGTCAGACGTCCGACCAGGTCATCGGTGTAGAGGGCCGCTCCGGTGACGTGACCGAAGGCGGACTCGTGGTGGTGGCTCTCGCCGACGATGGGGTCGACGGGGCGCTGTGACAGCTGGCTCATCGTGCCGCCTCCTTCTCCGATGCCGGACCTCCCGAGGCGTTCAGCACCTCGGCGTAGAAGCGCTCCAATGAGGACCGCAGCATCGCGGTACGGTATTTCGCGCTTGCCCGGTGGTCGTCCATCGGGGTGCCTTCAGCGGCCAGGGTGTCCGCGGCCGCGCGCACGGTCTCGAGCGTCCAGGGTGCGCCTTCGAGCAGGGCTTCAGTCGCCGTGGCGCGAAGCGGGGTCGCGGCGACTCCGCCGAGTCCCAGTCGGGCTGTGGTGACAATGCCGTCTTCGACGGTCACGGCGTAGCCGATGGCGACGGAGGAGATGTCGTCGAAGCGGCGCTTCGCGATCTTCTGGAACGAGGTCAGCGGGGCCAGCGGCAGCGGGATGCGGATCGCAGCGATGAGTTCGCCCGGCTCGCGCACGGTCTGCCGATAGCCGGTGAAGTAATCGGCCAAGTCGACGACCCGTGATCCCGTCGCCGAGGCGAGGACGAGTTCGGCTTCGAGCGCCAGCAGTGCCGGCGGGGTGTCGCCGATGGGCGATCCGGTGCCCAGGTTGCCGCCGATCGTGGCTGCGTTGCGGATGAGGCGGGAGGCGAACTGCGGGAGCAGCTTGCCCAGCAGCGGGATCGTACCGGCGAGCTCGCGTTCGAGTTCGGTCAGGGTGTGGGCGGCGCCGATCTCGACGAAATCCTCGGTGTATCGGATGCCGCGGAGTTCGGGCAGGCGGTCGATCGCGAGGATCGACTTCGCACGTGCGCCCTTGATGTTGACCTCGACGCCCCAGTCGGTGGCCCCGGCGATCACGATGGTCTCGGGTTCGGCGGCAAGGATGTCGAGCGCCTCGGCGAGGGTGGAGGGACGACGGAATCGTCCCGGTTCCCCGGTGGCGGTGTCGGCGCGGGTAATGTCGGTACTCGCCGAGGTGGGGGCCGGCTGATCGCGTCGTGCGGCGATCGCGTCGCCGGCTTCGGGCTGGCCGAGGGCGTAGGCGGCGTCGCGGATGGGGCGGTAGCCGGTGCAGCGGCAGAGGTTGCCGGACAGGGAGTGGATGTCGAAGCCGTTGGGTCCGCAGTGGTGGTCCGACCCTGCAGCGTCGCCTGCACGTTCGGGTCGGTAGTATTCGGCGGCCATGGAGCAGATGAATCCGGGGGTGCAGTACCCGCACTGGGATCCTCCGCGGACGGCCATCTCCTCTTGCACGGGGTGGAAGTGCTCACCCTCAGCGAGGCCTTCGGCGGTGATGACTTCCTGCCCGTCGAGCGCGGCTGCGGGGAGGAGGCATGAGTTGATCGAGGTCCACCGGGTCCCTCCATCGGAGTCGGGGCGGGCGACCATGATCGCGCAGGCACCGCATTCACCTTCGGCACAGCCTTCTTTGGCTGCAGTCAGTCCTTCGCCGCGGATGAAGTCCAGGGCATTCGTATGTGGTGTGCCGGTGAATTCGTGAGCGGTACCGTTCACAGAAATCTCGGCGGTGGAACGTTCGGTCGCCATTGCTGACATCGCACTTACCTCCTGCGCCTCATCAATGCGGCGCGCAGTGCATGGTTAGAACAATTGCTTCGTTCCTCGAGCTTCTGGTTATCCATGCGAACAGCAGCGAAGAACGTCATGTCGCGGCACGGGTCTCATACCCATTGCGCCGACGACTCAATCGTCCTCAGCACCCGTGTGCGATCTGACCTTTCGACCAGGCTGTGATCTCAGACATATTCGTCATGCTCCCAAGATAGCCGAAATCGGTCCGCGAACGAAGTACAGGACGAATCCGGCGGAGACGACCCACAGGAGCCAGTGGACATCGCGGCCGCGCTTGCTCATCACGTGGATGAGTGCCCAGGAGATGAATCCGACGCCGATGCCGTTGGCGATCGAGTATGTCAGCGGCATCGTCACCATGGTCAGGAACACCGGCAGCGAGGTCCGGAAGTCGCTCATGTCGATCTCGCGGATCTGGGTGACCATCATGGCGCCGACGACGACGAGTGCCGCAGCACCGGCTTCCATCGGAATGACTCCGATGAGCGGGGCGAAGAACATCGACAGCAGGAACAGAACACCGGTGACGATGGCCGCCAGTCCTGTCCGGGCGCCCTCGGCGATTCCAGCAGCAGCGTCGACGAACACGGTGTTCGACGAGGCGGAGGCTCCACCACCGGCAACGGCACCGAGGCCCTCGACGATGAATGCGCCGCGGATGCGAGGGAACATTCCGTCAGAGGTCTGCAGTCCGGCGCTGCGGGCGAGACCGGTCATCGTACCCATGGCGTCGAAGAAGTTCGTGAACACCAGGGTGAAGACGAGCATCGTCGCGGCGAGCACGCCGATGCGCTCGAAGGAGCCGACGAGGTCGAAGGCACCGATGAGTGAGAAGTCCGGCAGAGCGACGATCTGGCTCGGGATCTCCGGAGCGGAGAGGTTCCAGCCCAGAGGGTCCGGGTTGACCGGATCGCCGACGGTGCCGAGCTTTGCGAAGGCCTGGATGACCATCGCCAGGATCGTGGCCACGACCATGCCGATGAGGATTCCGCCCGGGACCTTCCGCGCCAAGAGGACCGCGATGAGGATGAGCGCGAAGAGGAAGACGACAGTCGGCAGGGATCCGATCGAACCGTCCTGTCCCAGCTGGACGGGAGGCCCGGCCGGCGTACGGGTGACGAATCCGGAGTTGACGAAGCCGATGAACGCGATGAACAGGCCGATGCCGACCGTGATCGCGACCTTGAGCGCGTGGGGAACGGCGTTGAAGATCGCGGTGCGGATGCCCGTGGCTCCGAGGATGACGATGATGACGCCGTTGATGACCACGAGTCCCATGGCCTCAACCCAGGTGACTTCCTGGACCACGGAGACGGCCAGGAAGCTGTTCATGCCCAGTCCCGCCGCAAGTGCGAACGGGAGCCGTGCGACGACGCCGAAGAGGATCGTGATGACGCCGGCGATGAGGCCGGTGACAGCGGTCAGCTGGGCGAAGTCGAGCGAGTTGCCCGCGACGTCCTGGGAACCTCCGAGGATGAGCGGGTTGAGGACCACGATGTACGCCATCGCCACGAAGGCGACTATGCCTCCGCGGATCTCCTGCTTGATCGAGGAACCTCGGGCTGTGATTTCGAAGAATCTGTCGAGCGGACCGGACTTTCCGGTGTCCTCGGGGGCGATAGTCGTGTCCCGCCCTTGATCGTTGTCAGCCATTTCCATGGACCACCTCTGGTTGTTCGATTTGATCAGTCGCCGGCATCGTCGTCGACGACTCTGCGCCTTGAAGACTCTGCGCCTTGAACATGCGCAATGAAACAGAACCCTCATCGCCTCCGCGACAGTATCCCCGTGAGCAGAATGACTTTTCCGCATAACGGAAAGAAGTTTCTATTTCATCAGGACAGTTTGGCCGCTCTTCAAAGATGTGTCAATCGTCACACCTGCGGGGCAGGAGATCGAGATCGAATCGCGTCATTGCGACTGCAGACCACCTGACATGACGAATCCCCTGCCCAGCGCTTGCCTGGCAGGGGATTCCATGTGGCGGTGGCGGTGGGATTTGAACCCACGGTACGGGGTTACCGTACACAACATTTCGAGTGTTGCACCTTCGGCCGCTCGGACACGCCACCGCGGACAACTTTACAGTCAGGCCGACGCGACGGCCAAATCGAGCGACAGTGACCTGAACCACGCCGCTGAGACAGCGGCTCGACCTGCAGCGAAGGCAGGCGAACTACCCCCGTTTGGCACTGAAGAAGTCGCTGAGCAGCGCCCGACACTCCCCCGCAGAGACTCCGCTGGTGACCTCCGGGTGATGGAGTGCCGCACGGTCACGCAGCAGATCCCATACCGACCCTGCAGCGCCGGCCTTCTCGTCAAACGCCCCGTAGACGACGCGTGCGATGCGTGCGCCGACGGCAGCTCCCGCGCACATTGCGCAGGGCTCGAGGGTGACGACGAGCGTGCAGCCCTCGAGGCGCCAACGTCCAGTCGCCTCGGCGGCGTCATGCAGGGCGGCGAGCTCGGCGTGCCCGAGCGGATCCTGATCGATCTCGCGTCGATTATGACCGCGCCCGATCACGCGACCATCGCCGTCGAGGACGACTGCCCCGACGGGAACGTCGTCGTGCTCGATCGCCAGGACAGCCTCGGCGAGGGCAAGGGCCATCCGGGCCTCATCTACAGGGTCCGGCGCGAGGGAACTCAGCGGGCGGCCTCGAG
The DNA here is from genome assembly GCF_022748595.1 of Brevibacterium sp. ZH18. Lineage (GTDB taxonomy): Bacteria > Actinomycetota > Actinomycetes > Actinomycetales > Brevibacteriaceae > Brevibacterium. The sequence continues at coordinate 8,777 of NZ_JALDSX010000061.1, forward strand.
CTGATCGGCGAACCCGACGGTCTCGCCGACGTGGGCGACCACGCGGGCCGGGTCCGACCGGTACTTCTCCACCTGTTCGATCAGGCCTGCGGCACTGACACCGCGGTCGGCGTAGATGTCGACGTCGCCGCCCCATTCGGCGTCGGCGTCGAACTCGAGCATCTCGACCTCTTCGTCTTCTTCTTCCTCGTCATCCTCGCCTTCGACGTCATCGTCGTCGGCACCGAACTCCTCTTCCGGCTCTGCCTCATAGGCATCCGGCTGAGCGTCGAGGTAGTCCGCGAAGATCTCCGCGAAAGGACTGAGTTCGACGGCGCGAAGGTCGGACAGGAATACCTTGACCTCGTTGTCGGCGCACAGACGCACGAGGCCGAACCATTCGTCCTCGTGTTCGATGACAGCGATCGCCTCACCGTCGTCGGACCCGGCAGTGCGCATCATATCGACGAGGCTGTCGAGGTCGGGGCAGTCCCGAACGTCGACATCGAGGGCACGAAAACCATCGCTTGATTCGGCAAGGATCTCAGTGAAGTAGGACATGCTCCCATTGTGACCGTTTCCAAGTTCTTTCACCACACTTCCACGCCCTCAAGTGAGAAGTTCTGCCTCGTTCGGGCGAGAAGCTCACCATCCGCTGTCACGACCCGCCCACGCTCGTGCGCCCATCTGTGCTCCTGAGGCCTGTTGCCCGTACCATTTCCTTATGCGCCTTCATGTAGCCGATCACCCGCTCATCGCCCACAAACTCAGCGTCCTGCGAGATCAGAACACCGATTCCGCTCGCTTCAGGCAGCTCACCGAAGAGCTCGTGATGCTCCTTGCCTATGAGGCCACCCGCTCCGTGGCCGTCGAAGACAAAGAGGTCACGACCCCCGTCTCAACGTTCACAGGCACCACCCTGGCCGCACCCCGCCCGGTCGTCGTCCCGATTCTGCGCGCGGGCCTGGGCATGCTCGACGGGATGCTGCGCATCCTGCCCACCGCCGAGGTCGGCTTCCTGGGCATGGTCCGCGATGAGGAGACGTTCGAGCCCAGCGCCTATGCCGATCGTCTGCCTGATGATCTCAGCGGACGTCAGATCTTCGTCGTCGATCCGATGCTCGCCACAGGCGGAACTCTGGCCATGGCCATCGACTTCCTCCTTGCCCGAGGCGCGCGTGACGTGACAGCAGTCTGCCTCGTCAGCGCCCCTGAAGGCGTGCGTCGGATCGAGAAGGACTACGCGGAGTCCGCGAACGTCGAGATCTACACGGCGGCACTCGACGAGAAGCTCAACGAGAAGGGCTACATCGTCCCGGGCCTCGGCGACGCCGGCGATCGGATGTACGGAATCGTCGACTGAGCGACGGAGCTGCGCACCCGTGCCCGACCCGGATGACGCCGCCCCCTCCTTCGTCACATTTCGTCACATTCGTCTCATTTTCGGGGATTTCTTTGCACCCCCAGAGTTTTGTGACAAATAATGAAGCCATGACTTCGACGACTCACACGGCGCGAATGCGCCCCGCAGACATGTGTATGCTCTGCGTTCGTTGCCGGTGACCGACCTCCCGCTGTCCGGCCTCGAACGAGATCACGCACGTTTTGCAGCGGACTCATTCAGTCACACAGACCCACAGGGTCGAAGCAAAGGACAGCCATGTCGAATCCAGAACCAGATTTCGTTCACCCCCGCAGTGCAGTTGCCACCCGTCGCGCAGGAGCTCGGTTGAGCGCAGTCGATCCGCAGAACCCGCCGCACACCTACGGCCCTGCCGGCGTCGTGCCCTCACCGAAGGCCGCTCGCGGAATCATCGTCTACATCGGCCTCGATGAGTCGAAGGCCGCTGCCGACGGAACCAACCTCTCCGCCATCGCCGGGGAACTGCAGGCCTACGCCAAAGAACTCGCCTCACAGGCAGAGACCCAGGCTGTCATCGCGCTTGCTCCAGAAGGCCGCGGCAGCGATATCGACGCCGTGCGGGCCGTAGCCAACGGCTCCCCCGCCGCCACCGGAACTCCGGCCGGCAACCACGGTCCTGTCCGCTCGCGCATCCCGAACCGCATCCATCCGCCGGCTCTGCGCAATGATTCCGATCAGCAGCTGACCGGTGGTGCACCCACCGGCGGATTCGGTTCTCGCCTCGGCGACAGCTTCGCCGGTGCGGCCAGCGAACGCCTGCGCATCGACATCCCGCGCCGCGAGGTTCGCATCGACGGTGAACTCGTCGACGTCACGACCAAGGAATTCGACCTGCTCGCAACGTTGGTCTCTCACGCGGACTCGACGCTGCCGCGCGAAGACCTCATCGACGCCGTCTGGTCAGGAGGCGATGCGCCCGACGAGCGCACCGTCGACGTCCACATCCGTCGCCTGCGCAGGCGCCTGGGCGAATACGCTTCAGTGATCCGCACGATGAGAGGCACGGGCTACCGCTACGACACCCACCCCGATGTCACCGTGTGGAGTGCCACCGCGCACCGCTGAGTCCACCGCGCACCGCTGAATCGGCACCAGTCACCTGAGCTTCCTCCGTTCAAGTGAATCTCGTGTGACCAAGTGAGCCAGATCGCATGAGTCACCCAGCATCAGGACAGGATCAGCGGTTAAGCTTCAATATCGATGAACCAGGCAATTCCGCGCCCCAGAAAGACGCATAAGCCCACCAAGGGGATCACAGCGCTGATCTTCGGTGCGCTCTATGCGGCATTCCTGCTACTCCATCACCTACTTCCCTCACGGCTGGGCATCGCCCTGATCATCGAAAGCATTCTGCCCTGGACGGGCGTCTTCCTCGCGCTTGTGCTTCTGATGTTCCTCATCCGCTTCTCGGTTCTCTCCGCGATCGGCTTCCTGGTCCCGACCATCGTCTGGGCATCCATGTTCGGTGCCGCACTGCTGCCGGCCAAAGACGCCGGCACTTCAGATCTGACCGTGGCCACCCACAATGTGGGGGCCCGGATGCCGCAGCCCACAGCTGCGGCGCAGAACATCGTCTCAGCCGATCCGGACATCGTCACGATCCAAGAACTCGAATCCCTGTCCGGAAAGATCATCCACAAGGAGCTCGACTCCGCTTTCACCCATTCCCAGGTCGTCGATACGATCGGAGTCTGGTCCAAGTGGCCGATGTCCGCCCCCGAGGAGATCGACCTCGGTCTGCAATGGCCGCGGGCCTTCGCAACCACGATCTCCACCGATCACGGTGACATCCGGTTCTACGCCGTGCACATGCCGTCGGTGCGTCCCGGCCACGAGGCCATGCGCAACGCTGCGATCCGTCGACTGGCGACCGCAGTCCAAACCGACGGCGCCGACCATGTCATCGTTGCCGGAGACTTCAACACGGCCACGACCGACAGCAACTTCTCCGAGCTGACTTCCCATCTCGAGGATTCCCGCGCCGAGACGCACGGCGGATTCGGCTTCACCTGGCCCTCGCAGTTCCCTGTCACCCGTCTCGACCATGTGCTCTATCGCGGGTTCGACGCCACCTCGGACAAAGTCCTCGACCGCGGATCCAGCGACCACCGAGCCGTCATCGCGGGCCTCGACCTCAAGTAGGCATCACCCTGTGCACTGCCCCGTCGGCTGGGGTGTGCGATTCTCCTCACCGGCCTCCAGCTCATCAGCGATCTCGGCTCGGGTGAGCGCATAGCCGGTCTCTTCATCGGTGGCTGATCGGGCGAAGACCATTCCCACGACTTTCCCGTCAGCGTCGAGCAGCGGCCCGCCCGAGTTACCTTCGCGAACGATGCCGCGCAGCGAATAGACCTCACGCACCACGGAATCGGAGTCGTAGATGTCGAGTCCTCGTGCGTTGACCGTCTCACGCACTCGTGAAGGGGAGATCGTGTAGGGACCGTTCTCGGGGAACCCGGCGACCACAGAGTCGTCACCGGGGCCAAGGGGTTTGCCGAAGTCGAGGGCGGGAGCCTCCATGTCCGGAACTCGGAGCACGGCGACGTCGGCTTGCGGATCGAATTCGACCACTTCGGCGGGGTAGGGCCTGCCCTTGCCTCCGACCTGGACCGCGAGCTCTGAGGAACCCGCCACCACGTGAGCATTGGTCGCAACGAGACCGTCGGCGTAGACGAATCCAGAACCCTCAGAACCCGCTGGACACGAGGTGGCGGTGGTCGTGATCTTGACGACCGAGCCTTCAACGCTGCGCCCGACGTCGACCATCGCCGAATCCGGTTTGCCGACTCCGCGGATCTGCTCCGTCTGGCCGGAGAACACCTGCGGGAATCCGGTGGCCTTGAGCGTCGAGGAGATGTCACCGAGCGCCATCTGAGAGGAATACGGAATCGTTCGGTCGATCGCCGCGATCACGGTGGAATCGGCGACCCAGCGATTCGGTTCGACGAGCGGAGTCGTCCGAATGAAGCCAGCGGCGAGCCAGACGACGAGGACGTAGACGACACCGGCGGTGATCGTACCGCCGATCGAGTCGATGCCCTGCCCCAGCTCGGAGTCCATAGAGCGCTTGATCCACGCGCCAATCCCATTTCCTGCGAAAGCGAAGAGAACGCTGAGGACGAGCGGCATGGAGGCCAGGAGCATGCCGAGTCCAGGGTTGTCCATCGCTGTGGTGCCCTCGCTGAGCCTCTCGACCAAGGGCGAGAGCAGGCGACCGACGATCCATCCGACGATGAACCCGGCCGCCGTGCCAAGGCCGATGATGAAACCCTGGCGGAAGCCGGCGAAGAGCGCAGCGATTCCGACCAGGACGATGATGACGTCGACCAGCACCATGAGGGCTATCGCGCCACTCTTCTCGACGCAGCGAGGAGGCGGTCACGAGCCGAGGAGAAGTCTTTGAGCTGGAATTCCTCGATCTTCCGTTCTTCGGCTCCGCCGATACCGGCGAGGAGTCGCATGCGTGTAGTCGAGAGTTTGCCCGAGGTGCGGATCATCGTGCGCATCTCCTCCTTGCCGCCAGGGAACGAATCGGCCCAGCGCTTGCCGTGCTTGCGGCCCTTCCAGGTTCCGAGCATGTCCACCTCCGCGTGGGAGAGCCAGCCGGAATTCGCATAGTCACCGAGCATGTTGAGCGTGTGCAGACGCTCGCTGCGACGCAGGATCAGACCCAGCACCACCCAGCACGAGGTGAGGATGAAGCTGAGGACGATGAGACCGATGATCTGGGCGATGAAGCCGAGCTCTCCCAGTCCGGTCATCGTTCCGTTCCAGATTGCGTGGAGGACCATGCCCAAGAGGAGACCTGGCAGCCACATGAGGACGACGGCCCACCAGGGCCATTTGCGTGCGGCGAATCCGATCGTCACGCCGGCACACGTCGAGAAGACGGTATGCAGCAGGGGTGAGCACAGGCAGCGCATGACGAAGGTGAGCAGCAGTCCGCCGACGGCTTGTTCGTTCCAGGCATTTCCGAGGTAGAGGACGTTCTCGGTGAAGGCGAAGCCTGCGCCGATGAGAGCTCCGTAGACGAGACCGTCGAGCGGTCCTTCGAAATACCTGCGGGCGGCGAGGACGAGGACGACGAGGAGCGCAGTCTTCGTGGTCTCCTCGATGATCGGCGCCTGGACGATGGTGCCGAGTTCGTCGGGCACTCCCCCGAAGCCGGCGAGGTAGAGGGCAACCTGACCAATCAGAGTGACGAACAGAGTGAGGACGACTGCTGCGACGGCACCCCACAGCAGGCAGAGCCCGAGGATGAGCTTCGGCTGCGGCTTCCACCGATCGAGCCACAGGACGTAGGCGACGATGCCGATCAGCGGGATCGCGGACAGTCCGACCAGGCCGAAGATCTTCAGTCCGAAGCTCAGTCCGCCCACGAGAGCGAGGATGAGCAGCCCGACCGTGAGACCTGCTACGGCGATGATACCCAGGACCAGACGGACGACGTTGCCGGTCGACCCGGGTTCTTCGGCAGGCTGGGACTGCCGGACCGCGCCGGTCCAGGGCGTCTCCGAAACCATCTGCTGCGGTGCCTGCATCGTTGCCCGGACCCGCATCTCCTGAGTCACGGTCGGCGCGAATCGCGGCTGTTCGTACACGCGCGGCTGCATCGGGGGCTGGCCGTATCCCTGGGGTTGGCCCTGCATCGGGGGCTGGCTGTATCCCTGAGGCTGGCCGTATCCCTGAGGTTGTCCCATCGGGCCGCCGAGGTTGGGGTTGCCGTGATTCCGCATCTGCGGGTTCATCCCCGGTTGGGGAATCTGTCGCTGCTGCTGGGGCTGGGGTTGGGGTTGGGGTTGGGGTTGCTGGGGTTGGGGCTGAAAGCCCGGGCCATGCTGTGAACCGGGGCCTGGCCGCTGAGGCTGAGGCTGAGGCTGAGCCGCCGGGTTCGGACGGAAACGATCATTGTTCGACCGCGCAGGCTGTGGCTGTCCGGGCTGGGGCGGAGGTCCCTGCCGAGGTGGCTGCCCCTGTGGCATGGGCGGCTGCTGCGGCGGACGCTGCTGAGCCGGGGGCTGCCGATTGGGCGGCATCTGTCGGTTCGGGGGCGCCTGTCGGTTCGGGGGCACCTGGCCGCCCTGAGATCCGGGCGTGTTCGGCGGAGTCCCGGGATTCCTGGGATCAGCGACCCGTGGCGGTTGCGCACGTTGGGACTCGGGATTGCCCGAGTGTGTGCCGTGCTGCGAGTCGGGGCCGTTTCCTGGGCCCGCCTGTTCCGACATATATCGTCCTTCATCGTGGGGAGTAACCGCATTGCCAAGTTTACGGTCGAACACTGGCTCCTGGTCGAGTTTGATGTGTCTGTACAGCAACAGTCCAGCCCTGAAGAAGGTCCACTCACGTTCGATGGCATGTGGATGACGGTTCGGTTCTCGGGCCGGTTCAGAACTCCCCCGCGCCACGATGCGAGCTCATTGAGAGCAGACACCCGTCAGCACCTCTCTGACCTCAGGGTTCTCTGAAATCAGCCAGGCATCTCTGTCCACAGCCTCATTGATGTCGCCGCTGACTCGCGTTCGTCTTCCTGTGGATCGTGCAGAGTGAATTCACAGGCAGATTTTCTCCTCTGGTCATGACCATGCCGCTCACCGTGAAATCAACGTATGACTACTCGCAGACGCTTCACTCTCCGCTCCGCTCTCCTTCTTGTGGTGTTCGCCCTGGCCTCAGCCATCGGGCTGGGGCCCGCAATGGCCCAGGGCCCACCCGGTCCTCTCGGCGAAGTCCCGATGCTCAAGGCGTCGGATACCTATGGCCCTGGCCTCTGGCACCACGCGCCGCAGGGCAAGACCTGGTATGGCTCGTATCGAACTTTCAAGAACACTCAGGCTTATTGCATCGACGCCGGCAAACAGTCTCCGTTGCCCAAATACTTCACCGACTCGAAGCCTGAGAAGATCACGACCGCGCAGACGGCCTGGGCCCTGTACGAACATTCCGGTTCGACCTCGAAAGATGTGCATGCCGCGCTGAGCGCCATGGCCCGACTCGACAAGTCGATCCCCCACGACCACAAGGTTCCACCGCAGAAGCCCGGCGAGCTGGGCGAGAAGTTCGCAGGAAGTGCGAAGCAGTTTGCGAAGATCACCGCCGACGCGAAGAAGTTCGCCGGACCGTACACCTTGGATGTCACCCTGACACCTGTCCTCGACATGCCTGTGCTCGAGCCATACGGCGCGTCGAAGCCGAAGACGGCGCAGCAACCGGCTCCCGAGTTCAGCTCCGCCACCGGAGACGACTCCGCTGGCGACTCCGGAGACGACTCCGGTGGCGACTCCGGTGGCGACGGGACTCTGCGCCTCCCCACCGCCGGCAAGGTCGGACTCACTGTCTCTTTGACCAGCGCTTCCGGCGCACAAGTGCCCGACATCCCGATCACACTCAAGGTCACCGGGGTCGAAGACGCCCCGACCACACTCACCAGCGGGATGAAGGCGACGGTGAAGACTCTCGGCTTGGCAGGACCGGGAACAGTCACAGCCAAAGCGACGGCGAAGGTCGCTCCCGACACGGTCCTGCTCTATGAGCCGCACAAGACGAAGCGGATCCAACGTGTGGTCACCCCGGACAAACCCACAGAAATCGCGGCACAGGCCTCCGTCGACATGTCGTCACAGCCGCGCGTCACGACAGAGATCTCCGATCAGACCCCTCAGCCGGGCGACTCGATCACTGATGAGTTCACCGTCTCCGGCCTCGTGGGCGATCACACCGTCACCGTCGAGCATGAACTGTGGCGAACAGCTTCAGCACCGGAACAGGGAAAGCAGAACGACGACGCCGAGGTGATCGGTCGAGTCACGTCGAACGACATCGGAAACGGCACGCACCGATCCGCAGAGATCATGGTTCCCGACGATTTCGAAGGGTGGATGTACTTCACCGAGACGATCGCCGCAGACAAGCACACCACCGAGTGGAAAGGCATCCACGGGCAGCCGCGGGAAACGGGATTCGTTCCCTGGTCGCCAACGGCCGAAACCGATGCCGTCCTCGAGGGCGACTCCGTCCACGACGAGGTCAGGCTGAGCGGGCTGCGCCCCGGTTCCGAAGCAGTGGTCACGGTGACTGCCTATCATTCGGAATCGGAGCCGAAGCAGTCGAAGAAGGTTCAAGGTAAGAAACTGAATTCCCAGGACATCACCGTCGTTGCTGATCAGGATGGCCACGCAGAGGTGAGCACGGAGGCGATCGACATGCCGCTCGGCTGGGTGACATTCGTGACCAGCGTTGCCGAGACCGAAGTCAACCAGGGATGGACAAGTGACTGGGGCATCCCAGCAGAGACCGTTCACCGTCCGCCCGAAGAGACGCCGAGCACGCCACCAGAGGAACCGTCCACTCCCCCTGCTCCTCCGGAACAACCCAGCACACCGCCCGAGCAACCCTCGACTCCGCCTGCACCCCCGGTGGAACCCGCCCCGCCAGAGGCACCGGAGGCCCCACCGGTCGCTCCGGTCGCAGAACAGCCTGAGGCACCGACTCCCCCGGCACAGCTGCCGCGGACAGGAGCCACCGGCAACGGGATGCTCGTCGGTGCGGGGATCTTCCTCATCGGGCTCGGGGCCGCAGCCCTCCTGATCACCGGCCGACGCAGGAACAGGGAATGATGAATCGACAACACAAGTCGAGGGGCACAGCACACGAATCCACGTGTGCTGTGCCCCTCGGGCAGTTCGGGCAGGCGATGCTAGGGCGTGTCTCCTTTATTGACCATTCCAGGACTGGCACGGTGGAGACGTGACTACACAGCAACGACACCGAGTCTTCACTGATGAGCAGT
>NZ_JALDSX010000062.1 GCF_022748595.1 Brevibacterium sp. ZH18
AGACTCTGGTGTGAAGAACCGCCGTTGTAGTCAGCGTCGACAATCACTCACGGTTGTTGCCAGCCATATCTGACTACCGCGTCCTGCTCTCACCAACTGCGCTCGTCGACGAGAACTGGACTCTCAGAGGGAATTCCTTCGACGAGGACGACCTCCGCGCGAACTCGAATGAGGTTTCGAATGGTGTCGTCCACACGCTGCACGAGCCGATCACTGCTCGCGTCTGCTTTCTGCCCCACGACGATCTCGCAGCGCAGATGGTCTCTGTTCTGCGCTCGTGTGATGACGAATCGCCCTCCGACGATGCTGTCCTCAGAGCGCAGCACTGCCTCCGCCTGTCGAGGATGCACGAACATTCCGCGGACCTTCGTCGCCTGACCGACGCGCCCCAACACTCCTTGCAGGCGAGACGGGTACTCCGCCCACGCAGACAGATCACCGGTGCCGAATCGCACGACGGGTGCGACATCTCGCAGGACTGTGACGACCACTTCTCCTTCGCCCTCGGTGATCGGCACACCAGTCCCGATCTCGCAGACCTCGACAATGACCTCCTCATCGACGCGCAGACCCGGGCCCGATCCGTCCTCGCAGGCGATCAGCCCCACCTCCGCGGTTCCGTAGGCCATGCGCACGACCGGAACCCACTCCAAGAGCTCGGCCCGCAGCGAATCGGGAAGAGGTTCGGCGGTCACCAGAGCGTACTCGACCCCGAAGTCCTCCCGAGTCCCCCCGTTGTCGGCATGGACGTCGATGAGCGCCTTGAGATAGCTGGGCAGTCCGACGTAGCCACGCACTCCGAGATCCGTGATCGCCTGGACCTGCGCGATCTGATTTCCGATACCGGCTGGAACGACCGTTGCCCCCGCCGCGATCACGGCTTCATCGAACATCGCTCCGGCCGGCGACAGGTGATAGCCGAAGCAGTTGATGACTCGATCACCTGGTGCCAATCCGATCGCGGTCAGCGCGGGAGCCCATCGCCATGGGTCCGACCCCGGCGGCTGAGCCTCGTAGATCGGCCCTGGTGATTGGAAGATTCTGCTCGCGATGGCGTCTCCGGGCGAATGCTGAGCGGGCGCCAGCCCAACCAGTTCGTCCTTCGACAGCACAGGCAACGCCGCGAGGCCGTCCCGATCGCTCACATTCTGCGCTTCGATTCCGGCCGAAGCCAACCGCGCTGCCAGGCTTGTGTCGCTGCTTGCGGCTTTGGCCAGCACTTGACCCAGGTGTTGCACGCTTCCGACGGTGTCCGCCATTGCTTGTCCCTCCATCGTTCTTCACCGTTGCATCGAATCGACCTCTGCGTTGCTGCCGTTCACAGCCAGCGCTTGCGTCGCTTGTAATGCTTCACATCGCGATAGCTTTTCTTCTTATCGCCGGCTCCAATCCCCAGATAGAACTCCTTCACATCGGGGTTCTGGCTCAGCGCGCCTGCCTCATCATCGAGCATGATCCGACCGCGTTCCATGATGTAGCCGTGATGAGCGACGGAGAGGGCGGTCTGAGCATTCTGCTCGACGACCAGCACCGTCAGTCCCGTCTCTGCGTTCAGCCGTGCAATCGTCGAGAAGATCTCCTCGACCAGCAGCGGAGCCAGTCCCAGCGAAGGTTCGTCCAGCATGAGAAGCTTCGGATTCGCCATGAGCGCTCGACCGATCGCCAGCATCTGCTGTTCGCCTCCGGAGAGGAAACCTGCCGTTCGACTGCGCATATCTGCCAACTTGGGAAAGAACTCGTATACGAAGTCGAGCCGGTCTTCTTTCGCGGAGGCCGTGTACCCTCCTGCCTGCAGATTCTCTGCGACGGTGAGATGACCGAAGATGTGCCGACCCTCCATGCACAAGCTCAGTCCACGACGAACCCGATCGGCCGGATCGAGTCGAGTGATGTCCTCGCCAGCGAAGGTGATCCGTCCCGAGGCGATTTCTCCTTGTTCGCTGGGCAGCAGACCGGACACTGCTTTGAGAGTCGTCGACTTCCCTGCTCCGTTCGAGCCGAGGAGAGCGACGATCTTGCCCTCCGCGACTCCCAAGGACATACCCCGGAGCACGAGGATCACTTCGTCATAGATGACCTCTATATTGTCGATGGTGAGCAGCGTCCCCGGGCCGGTGGTCCCCGCCGGCGACGAACCAGCCGCCGCAGACTCTGCCGACCTCAGATGGGCATCGCCTGCGGCCACAGGTGTCGGTTCGTTCGTCATGGCGTCAGGCCACCCTCGACCTCCACCATCTTTCCGTCCTCGACCGTGTACATTCCGGCCGAATTCGATCCCCGATGGCTGTCCGCGCTGAATTCGATCTCCCCGAGTCCGAATACCCCACCGGTGTCGATCGGGCCCATCGTCTCAAGTGCTTCGCGAATGTTGGCTCCGGTCAGCTCTTTGTCACTGTCGAGGGTGGCTCTGATGCCCTCTGCCATGGCGTGCATGGTGTACCAACCCTGGACATAGGAGTTCGCAGTCGTCTTCGGGTCACCGCCGTTGGCTTCCAGATAGTCGACGATCTCCTTGTGACCGGGCTTGTCAGCACTCAACGGCGCAACGGGCTGCACCATCATGTGGCCTTCTGCTGCTTCACCTGCAGCCGTGACGAAGAGCTCGTTGCCGCACCAGTTGAGACACACGATCTTCTGATCTCCAGAGCTGTCGGCCAGATCCTTTGCCAACTGCGCGGCCGGGCTGGCCACGTTCTGGACCATAATGTAATCCGCACCGTCGGCGTCGACCTGGCTGAGCATGCCCGAGTAGTTCGTGGTTCCTGCGGGCATGGCATACGAGGTGACATCGATGTCGAGCCCCTTCTCTTTCACCCAGTCCTTCGCATCCTGAACGGGCGCTGTACCGAATGGAGAGTCGTTGTGGAGAATCGCCACTGCTGTCTTGTCACCGGCGTCCTCGGCGATCCAGTTCATCCCTATTCGAGCCTGATCCGAATATGTCGCCGCGACCACGAAGTTGAAGGGAGACTCCTCCGGGTTGGTCAGCTCTTCGGCGAAGGAACCGGACATGAATGGCAACTCGTCGTTGGCCACGCGGGTCCGCAGAGCTTCGGTGTCGCCGGTTCCCCACCCTTGAATCGCCACCGATTCATCGTTGACGTATTTGCGATAGAGCTCCTCAGCCTTAGGAATCTCATAGGCATAGTCATTGCTCATCGCCTCGAGCTGGCGGTCGTTGATTCCGCCGTTGGCGTTGAGATTGTCGACGTAGGCGAGCATGCCCTCGTTGAATACCGAGCCCACATCACCGGTGGCTCCGGAGAGGTCGGCGAGCACGCCGATCGGGATCGGCTCGTCCGACTCACCGCCGCCGCTTGATCCGCATCCGGTCACCGCCAGCGCCGAGGCTGCGATCCCGGCCAAGAGCATCGTTGCTTTGGTTGCTTTCATGGGTTTCTCCTTGTGTTTGTGCCGACTTCTATGTCGAATGTGGTGGAAGAACTGCAGTCCAGGTGGTGTGGTCAGTATCGGAACGGCCAGAATCCGAAGAAATCTTTGATCCGCTGCCAGATGCGATTGAGCCCACGTGGTTCGAAGATCAGGAAGATGATGATCACGAGCCCGAAGGCCGCGTGCTCGACCGCAGGCAGCTGCTTCTGCACCTGTGGCACCACTCCCCCGATGACTTCGCCGAACATGCGCACCGCGATTGGCAGGAAGGTCATGAACAGCGCACCGTAGATCGAACCCGCGATTGAACCGAGGCCACCGACGATGATCATCGCGAGGTAGAGGATGGAGACGTCCATGGTGAACTTCTCCCACGAGATGATCTCCGAGTAGTGGGCGAGCAGTGCCCCGGCCAATCCGACGTAGGCGTTTGAGACGGCGAAGGCGGTGAGCTTTGTTCGGGTGAGATTGACTCCCATCGCCGAGGCCGCAATGTCCTGATCACGGACGGCCATGAACGCGCGCCCGATGTTGGTCCGAAACAGATTGGTGGCGGTGATCGCGACCAGGACCGTGACGATGATGAGAATGATGTACCACTGCTGTTCGAACGTGGATCGTTCGATCTTGAAGCCGAAGACTTCGAGACGGGACACATCGACGAAGCCCTGCCCCTCGGTGAGGAAGTTCCAGCGCCTGACGATGAAGAGGATGACGACCTGTGATGCCAGTGTTGCAATCGCCAGATACAGCCCTTTGAGTCGCAACGCAGGAAGCCCGAAGAGCACTCCGATCACGGCGGTTGTGGCCACGGCCATGAGGATCGAGAGCGGAGCCGGAACCCCCATGCGATCTGTCAGGATCGCCGAGGTGAATGCACCGACTGCGAGAAACCCTCCCTGGCCCAGAGAAATCTGCCCCGTATAGCCGACAAGGACGTTGAGTCCGATTGCACCGATGCTGGCGATGAGCGCGGTGTTGGCCAGGGACAGCCAATAGTTGTCGAAGACAAAGGGAACGATGATTGCGATGACCGCGACTACGCCGATTCGTATCAATTGCGGACGGGTGTGCCACAGCCTCAGCTGGGATTCGTATGTCCGGTGATACCGGCCTGTTTCGACGGCTGCCATTTTCAGACCCTTTCGATGCGTTTCTCACCGAATACGCCATAGGGGCGAACCAGGAGGATGAGGACGAGGACGATGTAGGGCGCCACCTCGGCGAGGCCAGGATCCAAGTATCCGGCCACGAATTGGGAGATCAGACCGATCGTCAGCCCACCGACGATCGTGCCAGGCACCGAGTCGAGTCCACCGAGAATGACGACAGGAAACACAAGGAGCCCGAAGTTGACGAGATTCATTTCCACCGTGGTGACGTCTGCGAGCAGGATTCCCGCGATGAGGGCGGATACCGCCGCCAGAGCCCAGGACAGCGCGAAGACTCGCCGGACTGAAATGCCGACAGTCATCGCTGCCTGCTGATCGTCGGCGACCGCGCGCATCGCGATTCCGTGCTTCGATCGTTGGAAGAACAGCGTCAGCAAAGTGAGTACGATCCCTGCAACCAGAAGCACCCAGAGCCGATTGGCGGGAATGTGCGCCCCCAGGATCTCGAGCTGGTTGCGAGGGAACAGCGGCGGCATTGATCTGGGTTGCGTGCCAAAGAACATCTGCACCAGAGCGGACAGCAGTCCTGCCAGCCCGATCGTGACCATGATGATCGAGATGTGGCTCTGCCCAACCATGGGTCGGAGGATGAATCGCTCGACCAGCACGCCGATGATCACGGCCGCGACCACACCGACAAGCGCGGCCACGACGATCGGCAGCCGCAAGATCACGAACGCCGTGTAGAAGGTGTAGGCCCCGATGAGCAGGAACTCGCCCTGAGCGAAGTTGATGACGCCAGTCGCTTTGTAGATGAGGACGAATCCGAGTGCGGCGAGCGCGAGGATGGCGCCTTCGGACAGACCGTAGATGAACAGAGAGACGAAGGTGCTCATTTGCGTCCGCTCCAAACTTGGCGGCGAGCCGCATCGGTGGGCATCGTGTAAGTGGAGAGGTCATAGATTCGCAGCGGGATCTCGCGGGAGAGCGTGGTCCCGTCCTGGTAGGTGATCGTCGAATCGACTGTGACGTCTCCGGCTCCGGAATCCAGTGCGTCGATGATCGGGCCGTACCTCTGCGCGATGACCGAGCGACGGACTTTACGAGTTCGGGTGATCTCGTCGTCGTCCGGGTCGAACTGCTTATGGAGGAGAACGAATCGGGCGACGCGGATGGCCTCGGACAGATCTTCGTTGGCACGAACGATCTCCTCGGCGACTAGGTCGAAGACCTCCGGCTTGGCCGCCAGATCCGTATAGGTGGTGTAGGGCAACTTCGCATGCTCTGCCCATGCCCCCACTGTGGAGGGATCAAGGGTGATGATGGCGGTGACTGCCGCACCGTCAGTGAAGACCACCGATTCTTCGACATAGGGAGAGAACTTGAGTTTGTTCTCGATGAAGGCATTGGAGAACATCGTCGAATCGGCTGCGAACTTCACATCCTTCAGACGGTCGACGACGACAAGATGGCCATGTTCGTCAAGATACCCGGCGTCAGATGTGTGCAGCCACCCGTCCCTATCGACGGCTTCGGCTGTGGCCTCCGGGTTCCGGTGATATCCGCGAAACACCGAGGACGACCGCAGCAGGATCTCGTGATCGGCGGAGAAGCGAATCTCGGTTCCTGGGATCGGAGTGCCGACCGAGGTGTAGGAGATATCGTCGTCGCGGTGGACGACTGCGATTCCGCAGATTTCGGTTTGGCCGTAGATCTGTTTGAGGTTGACCCCGATCGAATGGAAAAACCGAAATACGTCGGGCCCCAAGGGGGCACCGCCGGTGTAGCAGCGCTTCATTCGGGTCAGGCCCAGCTGTTCGCGAATCGGACGTGTGGCCACGAGGTTCGCAATTCTGCCGAGCATCTTCAGCCCGGGTCCTGCGCGACGACCAGACGCTGCTTCCGCAGCTATGCGATCTGAGATCTGGTATCCCCAGCCGAAGACGGCCCGTTTGAGTCTGCCGGCTTCATCGATGCGAACCTGAACCTCTGAGAGCATCGACTCCCAGATGCGAGGAGGGGCGAACATGATGTCTGGCCCGATCTCGCGCATATCAGCTCGTTGAGTCGAAGCATCTTCGGGGAAGGATATCGCCATCCCCTTGAGCAGCCCGCATGCCACTGCGAGCATCTGTTCACCGATCCACGCAAAAGGAAGGATCGAGACGTAGCGATAGTTCGGTGTGATCGGGTCGATCGAATCGAGATTCGCTGCCATGCTCAGTAGATTCGCATGACTGAGGTAGGCGAGTTTCGGCTTCGAGGTGGTACCAGACGTGGTGCAGATGACTGCTATGTCATCAACATCGCCTTGGGACATCTGGGAATCCAGTCAGTCCGAGTTCGTGGCAAGCGCCCGCGCTCCCCTGGCTTCGACCTCCGTGAAGTCGAGGAGAATGCCATCGGTGTACTGTTCGAGTCCGTGTGGATCGTAGAACACGATGGTGTCGATGCCGAAGGCGAGGCCCGCGTCCTCGTGAGCAGTCTTGAGCGCCAGAAGCTTGTCAACCTGCTCTTGGTCTTCTGCCACGACGACTCGAGCCGCCGAGGATTCGAGGATATGGGTGAGCTCATCGCCGATCGAGGTCGGATAGATTCCCACGACGCTGGCCCCCAGGGTCTGAGCAGCCAATTCCGCGATGAGCCATTCTGGCCGATTGTCACCGAGGACCGCTACGATGTCACCCCGGATCACACCCAGTTCCGCAAGACCAGAGGAGAATTCCCGGACTCGCTGGTAATACAGTTGCCAACTCATCGACTGCCAGATCCCGTACCGCTTCTCCTGCATTGCTACACCGGTGGGATCAGTGGTGGCCAAATTCCTCAGGTGCTGCGGCATGGTCTCTGTGATGGCGGAGACTACGCTGCTCTGGCTCCCCCGTCCGCCTGCGGAATCTGCAGACGGCGTCTCGATCGCGCGTGAAGTCATTTCTGGGCCCCCAAGTAGGCTTCGACGACGGCCGGGTTTTTCATGACTTCAGCGGGTGTTCCATCAGCGATGACTTTGCCGAAATCGAGGACAGTGACCTGCTGAGAGATGTCCATCACGACATTCATATCGTGTTCGATGAGAACGATCGTCACACCGGCGAGTTCATGAACGTCGAGGATGTACCGCGCCATGTCCTCCTTCTCCTCTGCGTTCATCCCCGCCATCGGCTCATCGAGGAGAAGCAGCGCCGGCTGCATTGCCAGTGCTCGTGCCAGCTCCACGCGCTTCTGAATTCCGTAGGCCAGCGTCCCTACCGGCTTCGAACGTTCGGCCTGCAGCTTGAGAAGATCAATGACCTCTTCGACGATCACCCTATGGGCGATCTCCTGCTTCCTCGCCGGGCCCGTCCAGAGAAACGCCGCCGCAAGATTCTGCTTCATATGGATGTGGCGGCCCAACATGATGTTTTCCAACACGCTGAGTTGGTCGAAGAGTTCGATGTTCTGGAAGCTGCGGGCCACGCCGAGGCGAGCGACACGATTCGGTTTCAGACGAGTCAGTGCGCGTCGCTCGATGGACTTCTCCCCAGCTTCGCGTTCGTCGGAGGGTGCCGACATCCGCTGTGTCCGTTTCCGGCCCTCTTCACCGGCCACGAAATTGAGGACGATCGACCCGGCGGTGGGACGATACAGACCCGAGACACAGTTGAGCAGCGAAGACTTTCCCGCCCCGTTCGGACCGATCACCGCGTGGATCGAACCACTCGTCACGGTGAATGACACCTCAGAGAGCGCCTTGACCCCGCCAAAGGCCAGTGACAGCGCCTCAACCTCGAGCAATGGCTGCCCGGCGGCCATTGAACTCCCACTCAGCGAGTGCTGATAGGCACGTGTGCGCACTTGGTCTCCTCACATTCGGATGACGGGGACGAATGCGCCGCTTCACTGTGACGACATTCACTTCACTAGTGATCGTAGTTTTTCATTATGTGAAACGCAATACCTTTTGAAGAAACCGTGTTGTTATTGTCACAATCATCTCTCGAGAGTTAAGCTTCCAAGGAAGCAATCGGCGAGCAGAGGTGCACAAATGACCGACAACGAGTCCGGTGTCCGAGGCGGTCTTGGCACGATCAGAAACGCCAGCCGACTCCTCGAGCTCCTGGCACACGGGCCCGCCTTCCACCACCTGACAGAACTAGCTCAGGAGTCGGGGATGTCAGTTCCGACTGTTCATCGGCTTCTGCGTTCCTTGACGATCGCGAAACTCGTCAGTCAGGATCCGACCACCGCGAGATATGGCCTCGGTCCGGAGCTGACTCGCCTGTCAAACCACTTCGTGTCCCGCCATCCGGTCGCGACTGCCTTCGCCCCGTTCGCCGTTTCTCTGCGCAACCAGCTGAACGCGACAGTCTCGATCCACATCCTCGTCGACCGCGAAGTCGTGTGCATTGATCAGATCGATGCCGATGATCGGGGGGCATTCAGATCCCCGGGAACCACCCACCCCGTCACGAGGTCAGCTCCCGGCCGAGTCCTTCTTTCCCATGCACCCACGGATCACTGGTCGACGATCATCGAGGGCGATCCGCAGATCTCGGACTCTGATCGCGACGTGTGGGCTCGGTCCGACTATGTTCATGTCCTCAGCCAGGACATGGTCCATCCTGCACAGGTAGCGGTGCCGATCCGCGACGCCTCAGGCGTGGTCGTTGCGGCACTGTGTGCCGATGTCGAGTCGGCGGCAGAAGCCGCTCAGATCGAGCGAACCGGTGCGGCACTCGCCAGGACCGCAATGACCTGCGGAAGGACCATCATCCATGCCTGAGAGACAAAACGCAGATAAGATCGACAATCATTTGGAGACGATTGGGAGCAACTGGCGTCCGATCATCAACACCCTTGACTGGGAAGTCGAACCCGATGAGTTGTTCCGACCGGATGCAACAGGTGGGACGTGGTTCCCGGGAGCCAGAATCGACGCGCTCTACAACCTGCTCCTGCGCCATCTGGACACGCATTCCGATCGAATCGCCCTCCAGTGGGAGGGAGAACCTGGTGACCGCCAATCATTGACCTACCGTGAACTGGCAGATGACGTGGCGACCTTTACCGCCGCATTGCAAAAGCTCGGGGTCGGCGCTGGAGACCGTGTGGCTCTCCATACCGGGTGGCTGCCGTCGACCGCGGTCGCCATGCTTGCCTGCACTGGGCTGGGAGCGCCGTGGACTCTCATCCCTGTGTCACTACCCGTCGAAGCGCTGTCCCAGAAGTTCGCCCAGCTCAATCCGACTCTTGTGGTCACTCAGGACGGCGCATGGAGACACGGATCGATCATTCCCACCAAGCACAGGGTCGACGACGCCCTCGCCGCAATCGAGAGTGTGGAACATACGATCGTCGTGCGGCGGACGGGAATGGATGTCGCTTGGTTCGTTGGTGACCATTGGTACTCCGACCTACTGGAGTCGCATAGAGACCGTAGGCATTCCGCAGGGTTCGTCTCTCCGACGTCAGCAGTCGACGTGGACACCACTCTCTGCCGTGTCCTCGTGGCGTCACACGACTCACCAGCACTACTGACCTCGCACACCGTGGGGCAGCTGTTGCCCAACATCGCGGCATTTCACAGGGCGATCCGCGGGCCGGGCAACCTCTGGTGCGCCGGCGATACCAGTTGGGTGGTCTCCCAGTGGCATGGTCTGCTGGGTCCGCTGCTCTTCGGCGATACAGCCATTCTCTATGAAGGCACCCTCGACATTCCGAACCGTGACCGCGCCTGGCAGATCATCGACAGGTTCAACGTTTCGACCTTTCTCACCGCGCCCTCGGTCATGCGCAGCATCCGTGAATGGGAGGACGAATCGCATAACCGGGCGGACTCCGGAATTCGGCGCATCATCACTGCGGGCGAAGCGGTGGAACCCGAGCTCAAGGCATGGCTGCGAGAGAGATTCAGGGCACACGGCACCGAGGTGATCGATGGGTGGGGGCAGGTCCTCCTCGGCGGCATTGTCTACCTTCGGCACGCGTCCGCGACCATGCCGGACTGTGGACTGCACGTCATCGCCGACGATGGACAGACGATCAGACCGGGTGAGACCGGGGAAATGGTGCTCACGATGCCGTTACCCGGACAGGTCCGAAGTTGGGAGGGCCCTGGCAGCTCGTCGACTCGCGACAAACAGCAACGATTCGGTCCCGACCGCTATGCGACCGGCGATCGCGTCACGTTCTCCACCACTGGAGAGGTCATCCACCATGGAAGGCTCGACGACCTGGTCTCGATCTCTGGTCAGCTCATCTCTCTGTCTGCGGTCGAAAACGTCATCGACGATCATCCTTTTGTGCACAGTTCCAGCGCACTGGTCATTCGCCGAGAGGGCATCGGCCGCGCTGTCGCCGCTGTCGTGGCGACTGTTCCTGAAGCGTCCGGGATAGTCGACTTCGAAGTCGACGATTCGTCTATCGCCTCGGAAATCATGAATTCGGTCCACGACGTGCTCGGCGGGCTCGGCCGGCCACGGGCAGTGGTATTCGTCGACGCTGGCACAATCGATCTGCCCAAGATAGAACTGGCAGAAGAGGTCACAGCTCGTCTCCAACGGGGCGACACATGGCTACGTCTGTCCGGCTAAATCTTTCAAACGCGGCCACGATACACATCAGGCGGGCACCCAGTGGGTGCCCGCCTGAGATGTTGAGTCAAAGAGTCCTTACTTGGTCTCTTCGGCGCTCTCGTCAGCTGCTTCTTCAGCAACCTCGTCGGTTGCAGCCTCGTCGGCCGCTTCCTCAGTGGTCTCTGCCGGAGCTTCCTCGACGACCTCTTCCTTCGCTGCTGCGGTTGCGGTTGCCTGCTCGGCTTCCTTCACCGTGGCCTGCTTAGGCGAGTAGGGCTCGAGGACCAGTTCGATGACGGCCATCGGAGCGTTGTCACCGGCGCGAGGGCCGATCTTGGTGATACGGGTGTATCCGCCAGGACGCTCGGCCATAGTTTCGGCGATCGAGGTGAACAGCTCGTGGACGATCGACTTGTCGCCGATCTGTCCGAGCACGCGACGACGGGCGGCGAGGTCGCCCTTCTTCGCTGCCGTGATGAGACGTTCCGCAACCGGACGCAGGCGCTTGGCCTTGGTCACGGTCGTGGTGATCTTCTTGTGCTCGAACAGGGCTGCTGCCATGTTGTTGAGCATCAGACGCTCGTGTGAGGGCGAACCGCCGAGGCGGGGACCCTTGGTTGGGGTTGGCATAGTGAGTTACTCCTAGGTCTTGGTCAGTACTGTTCGTCTTCGACGTAGGACTGGTCCTCATCAACGAGACCGGGCTCGAACCCGGCGGGACTGTCCTTGAGGCTCAGGCCCAGCTCGTTGAGCTTGGCCTTCACTTCGTCGATCGATTTCGAACCAAAGTTGCGGATATCCATGAGGTCGGCTTCGCTGCGAGCAACGAGTTCGCCGACCGTGTGGATGCCTTCGCGCTTGAGGCAGTTGTAGGAGCGCACGGTCAGATCGAGATCTTCGATGGCCAGCGCCAGATCGGCAGCCAGCGCTGCGTCAACAGGCGACGGTCCGATCTCGATGCCCTCTGCTTCGACATTGAGTTCCCGAGCCAGGCCGAAGAGCTCGACCAGAGTCTTGCCCGCAGACGCGATTGCGTCGCGCGGGACCATCGACGGCTTGGTTTCAACATCGAGGACCAGACGGTCAAAGTCGGTGCGCTGCTCAACACGAGTAGCCTCGACCTTGTACGTGACCTTGAGAACCGGCGAGTAGATCGAGTCGACCGGAACCCGGCCGATCTCTGCGTCGGCGTTCTTGTTCTGAGCGCTCGAGACGTAGCCGCGGCCGCGTTCGATGGTCAGTTCCATATCCAGACGACCCTCACCATTCAACGTGGCGATATGCAGATCCGGATTGTGGATCTCGACTCCGGCAGGAGCTGAGACATCGGCTGCGGTCACGGTGCCGGGACCCTGCTTGCGCAGGTAGGCGACGACCGGTTCGTCGAATTCCGACGACACGACCAGGGACTTCAGGTTGAGGATGAACTCAGTGACATCCTCTTTGACTCCTGGAACGGTACTGAATTCGTGGAGCACTCCGTCGATCCGGATGGATGTGACGGCGGCACCTGGAATCGATGACAGCAGGGTACGACGAAGCGAGTTGCCAAGGGTGTAGCCGAATCCTGGCTCGAGTGGTTCGATGGCGAACCGTGAGCGATTCTCGGAGACGACTTCTTCCGTGAGCGTTGGGCGCTGTGCAATGAGCACGTGGGCTTCCTTTCAGCGAACATCCGCTATATGACGTTCGCACTGCACGTCATGGTTTTCACACCATGAAGAACGGTTCGGGTTAACGTGGAATCCGTTCTGCGACCGACGTCGGGCCCAAGGCCCGGCGTCCGTTGCAGTTCGACGGAAGGATCAGCCGCGGCGGCGCTTCGGGGGACGGCAGCCGTTGAACGGAACCGGAGTGACATCTTGAATGGTGCCCAGTTCCAGACCGGCGGCCTGCAGCGAACGGATCGCGGTTTCGCGTCCCGAGCCCGGTCCCTTGACGAACACGTCGACCTTCTTCAGGCCGTGTTCCTGTGCGCGACGGGCAGCGGATTCCGCAGCCATCTGTGCGGCGTAAGGGGTCGACTTACGTGAACCCTTGAAGCCGACCTCACCTGAGGAGGCCCAGGAGATGACAGCACCGGTCGGGTCAGTGATCGACACGATGGTGTTGTTGAAGGTTGATTTGATGTGGGCCTGGCCGGCAACGATATTCTTCTTGATCTTGCGGCGAGGCTTACGCGCGGTTGCGGCGCGTGACTTGGGAGGCATGTGTTTTACTCCTGATCGAGGTGGTTGATGCTGCTCAACCGGGTGAGCATATTACTTCTTCTTACCGGCCACGGTGCGCTTCGGTCCCTTGCGGGTACGCGCATTCGTCTTGGTCCGCTGTCCGCGAACCGGCAGACCGCGGCGGTGACGCAGGCCGGCGTAGCTTCCGATCTCCACCTTGCGGCGAATGTCGGCGGCCACCTCACGGCGGAGGTCACCCTCAACCTGGAATGTGCCCTCGATGTAGTCACGCAGCTGGACGAGCTCGGCGTCGCTCAAGTCCTTCACACGGGTGTCAGGGCTGATTCCCGTCTCGGTCAGGGTCTGGCGCGCACGGGTGCGGCCCACACCATAGATGTATGTCAAGGCGACTTCCACGCGCTTTTCGCGCGGGATGTCGACTCCGGCAAGTCGTGCCATAGGTACTAACTCCTGTTGTAGTTTCGGAGGTGCTGATGCAAACCTGTCCTTGGTGTCCCAAGGTCCTCGGCCCCCGACCGAAGGTGTCGTCCTGCAATTCCCCTAGCGGGGCTGTGCAGGTGGCGAGGTCTGCGCGGGTGTGGTGCTGCTGAAGCCCCTCACGGGTGCTTCCGTCTGCTCGAAGAGCTGCTCAACCCTGGCGCTGTTTGTGACGCGGGTTGGAGCAGATGACGATGACCCGACCGTGACGGCGGGTAATCTGGCAATTCTCGCAGATCTTCTTGACGCTGGGCTTAACCTTCATCGTTATTCCTTCTTCCGGCCCTTACCCCAAGCTGGGGCACGACTCGAATGATCGAAGATCCTTACTTGTAGCGGTAAACGATTCGTCCACGCGAAAGGTCGTATGGAGAAAGCTCCACAATGACCCGATCCTCGGGCAGAATCCGAATGTAGTGCTGTCGCATCTTTCCTGAGATATGCGCAAGCACCCTGTGACCGTTGCTCAGCTCGACCCTGAACGATGCGTTCGGGAGAGCCTCGACAACGCTGCCTTCGATCTCAATGACCCCTTCTTTTTTGGCCATATCGTTCGCTAACCTCGTATTCCCGCGAATCAATCGCGTTCGACGTAATCGTGTATCGTCCGTTGACACTGACGACCCCATGGACTGCGGTTCTCCCCACCATACGAAAAGCTGTGGAAGGCAAATGCCGCCCACAACTAAAAAAGGGTGAGTTGAGTGAGAACAGACCAGTCATCAACCCTACACGATGAGCGAAGATTGTTCCACACGGTCCTGGCTTCCTGAGGTGAAGTCGCTTACAATCGCTTTCCTTCGCACCTTTCCCAGGTGCTCCTTCCCCCACCGAGGCAGCTCTGATCCCCCTGCGAATGCCGAGTTCTGCGCTCACCCAGTGTGCCGGGTTCCGTACTTCGCCCGGACGCTGACGAAGACGGCGACTGCCAGTACCAGGAGTCCCATCACGGTGATCGAGGCGAACCCTCCGAAGGCGAGCAGCGGACCTGACAGTGCGGCCAGCGCGGCGGCGCCGAAGTTCATCCCCGCATCCGACAGACCCTGGACCGCCATGCGATGGTCGGGCTCGATCTCCTTAGTCAGCAGAGTCGAACCCGCGATGAGACTTGCTGACCACCCGAGTCCCAGTACGAACAGCGCGACTGAGAGCCGAACGAATGAAGACTCCCCCAGAGCATCGACGAGCCCGAGCAGCAGCGCCACAGCGAACAGAGTCTGACCCAGCAGGATGACCCGACCGGCTGAGAATCGGTCGGTGAGGTAGCCGAACACCGGAGACAGACCGTACATCCCGAGGATGTGACCTCCGATCGTGATGCCGATGAGTTCCAGCCCCAAACCGTGATGGTCCATGTGCAGAGGGGTCATCACCATGGTCGCGACCATGATCATGTGCCCAGTGACAACTGATAGCAGACCCATCAGTGCGCTCGGGGAACGGCGAATGGCCTGCCAGGTGCCGCCTCGGCGAAGGGATGTCGATGCGCCCTCTGGGCGCCCGGTGTCGGCAGCAGGCCCGGTGTCGGCAGAGCCGACGGACGGCTGACGAATGAGGGGCGTAATCCGGTGCAGGAACAGGACGCTGATGAACGACAGCAGGAAGCCTGCGATCGCGATGACGAACGGACCCGACAGCGGGTCGAGCCCTAACGAGCGTCCCAGCTGAGTTCCGGGTCCCGACAGATTGGGCCCGGCCACGGACCCGATCGTCGTGGCCCAGATGACGACGGACATCGCCGAGCCCTTGAGGTGGTCTGGTGCCGCGTCGGTCGCGGCGTAGCGCCCCTGCAGCCCGGCGGCCGTTGCTGCGCCAAAGCAGCCCATGCCCAGGAAGAATGCGATGTCGATGCCGAACATGATTGCGAGCACGATGAGGACGGCGCCGAAGAATGCAATAGCGTACGCGCTGGCCAGGGCGGTCCGACGGCTTCTGCGCTCGGCCAGACGAGCCAGGGGGACGGCGAGGATCCCGGCGCCCAGGATGGAAGCAGTCTGCGCGAAGCCGGCGAGCTCGGTGCGTCCGGTCAGTCGCTCGGCAAGGATTCCACCCACTGCGAATCCTGTGGCGATGCCGATCCCGGCGAACAGCTGTGCGAGGCTCAGCGCCCATTGATTGCGTCGAAAGACCGAGTGCTGTGACTCTGACATCGTCTGTCTCCTCCGGGTCGAATGAGCGCAATCTCCGACAGTGTGCCTGACCGATGCAGTGCCGGTCCGTCACTGTGCCGGTCCGTCACCGTGCCTGTCCGACGCTGTGCACGCAACGGGTACTACTGGTTCGTGAGTATAGATTCTCGTGCTCGTCAGACAGGAATGAGGGCCGGGGGCGGACGGCGAATCCGCTCCCGGCCCACTTCTCTCCGGTCCTACCTTAGTGCTTCACGACGGCCTCGAGTGGAGGCGAGGGCCGCTCGGTGAGCAACCGATCAGTGCGCGGCACCGCCCTTTCGCCGGGAGGCGCGGTAGACGACTCCGCCTGCGGTCAGTAGGACCACGGCTCCAGCCAGCAGCGGCCAGATCTCGGCGCCGGTGCGCGGCAGATCACCTGGCCCGTGTCCGTTGTTGTCATTGCCGTCGCTATCACCGGTGGCGCCGTCGGAGGTACCGTCATCGCCGGGGGCAGGTTCATCGCCGCCGCCCTTCGGGTCATCGTCCGTGCCGTCGGAACTGCCGCCGTCGTTGCCGTCATCACCCTTGCCATCGTCGTCGCCGACCACGGTGAGCGTGGTGTTGGCTACGGTCTTGCCGTCGGCATCGAGGAGTTGTACGACGTATGTGCCCGGTTTGGCATCCTTGGGCACCTTCACCTGCGCTGCGGCATTTCCGCCATTGTCCGTTGCCAGGGATCCGAAGTCTCCGCCGGTTTCGAATGCGACCGTGAATGACGTTTCAGGGTCGAGGTGCTTGACGCTCGCGAGGACCTTGTCGCCAGCATGGACAGTGTCCTTTGACAGCATGAAGTCATCGGCACGGAAGGTCTCCATCTTGCACCTCGTAGGCAGGGTGATCGTGTCTCCGCGGTCATCGACTGCCGTGTCCGGCTTGGGCAGCTTCGGCCCGAAGTCTCCCGTCTTCGGCAGTGCGCCCTTCGTCAGGAAGCCGTTGACCGTGACATCCGTGCAGGCCTTCGCCTCATCACCGGACATGTACGAGGTGTGCGATGCACCGGAGACCGACAGCAGGCTTCCGTCGATTGTCCGAGCCAGCTTCACACCGGAGGCGTAAGGAGTTGCCGAATCGTGCGAGGTCGAGACCACGAGGATGTTCGGCACCGCAGTCAGGTGCTGCGGCTTGGGCAGAGTGCCCTTGAACTTCCAGAAGTCACAGTAGTCGTAGATACCAGGTGAGACTGAGGCTGACTGGAACGGCCCGGCATCGTCAAAGCGCTTCGCCAGATCGCGCAGCTTCTCGATGTCAGGTTTGTCGCCGTAGCTATTCTCATCCGTGCAGCGGATGTTCGTGAATGCCTGCAGCATCGGATCGTAGTGACCCTCCGGAGTGCGTTCGTTGTACTGATCGGCCAGCTCCATGAGGACTCCTGCGGTGTCGCCCTCTTTGAGCTCGGTCAACCCTGTGGCCAAGGTGGCCCACAGCGATTCCGAATACAGTGCCTGGATGACGCCGGTACGAGCATCGCCGAAGGTGACCTCTCGGTCGTCGCCGTCGGCACCGGTGGGCAGAGTGTTGCCCTCAAGCGACCGCAGAATCTCCTGATTGGCCTTCGTCAGTGCGTCCCGGTCTGAGATGCCATTGCCCAAGGCACAGGAGAAGGGCTCATCGGCCAGATGCTGCAGACGCGCGGGGAATACGATACCCGGGTAGGTCTCGGACCAGGTCTTGCCTTCCTTGCCCTTGGCCGAGCAGTCGAGGGCGAACTGCTCGAAGGTGCCCTGGAAGCCAGCGATCTGGTTGACCGAGTCGTCCGCGTCTTCTTCGGCATCCTCGGCGCGCACAATCTTCCCACTAGGGCATGTCTCCTTTATTGGCGGAGCCATGTCAGGATCGCGCTGATCACGACGGCCGCTCGATAGGTGATGGCGAGCTTGTCGTATCTCG
>NZ_JALDSX010000063.1 GCF_022748595.1 Brevibacterium sp. ZH18
GTCGTTAGCGTCGAATCATTGTGAATGACCAATCGACTCTGACTCCCCCAGCCCCGACCTCGCACGAGGGTTCCGCCCTCGCCGAGGGCACCAGCCGACGCGAGGCTCCAGCACAGCCGCACCGGGCCGTGGCCATCATCCCGGCCCGCGGCGGGTCCAAGGGGATCCCCCTGAAGAACCTGCAGAAGGTTGCCGGAATCTCCCTGTTGGCCCGCGCGATCAACGCGGCCAAGGCCACCCCGAGCATCGATCGAGTGGTCGTCTCGACCGACCACGACGGCATCGCCGCTGAAGCGATCCGGGCCGGCGCCGAGGTATCCCACCGTCCCGCGGACATCGCCGGGGACACCGCGACCAGCGAATCGGCTCTCATTTACACGTTGGGCAGCCTCGGTGAGGATTTCGACACCACCGTATTCATGCAGTGCACCTCCCCGTTCATCGATTCCGCATCGATCGACAACGCGGTGCGCGCGGTCAGGGACGGCGAGGCCGACGTCGTGTTCTCGGCTGTCGAGGACCATTCGTTCCTGTGGCGACTCGACGATGATGAGCACGCTCTGGCAGTCGGCCACGAAGCGAGCTTCCGCCCACGCCGCCAGGATCGTGCCAAGCACTACAACGAGACCGGCGCCTTCTACGTCATGCGCACCGACGGCCTCCTCGAGCACGAGCACCGGTTCTTCGGCCGCGTCACCATCGAAGAGGTCCCGCCCGAACACGCCCGCGAGATCGACGACATGTCCGATCTGTCCCTAGTTCGGGCCATCGCCTCGACACAGGAGACGGCTCAGGTCGTCGACGTCGACGCGCTTGTCACCGACTTCGACGGGGTCCACACCGATGACGGCGCCTATGTCGATGAGAACGGCAACGAGCAGGTCCGCGTCCACCGCGGCGACGGCATGGGAGTCTCGCGACTGGTGAAGGCAGGAGTTCCTGTCATGATCCTGTCGAAAGAACGCAACCCAGTCGTCACTCGCAGGGCACAGAAACTTCACGTGGAAGTCACTCAGGGTGTCGACAATAAATCGGAGGTCCTGCGTTCGTGGATCGACGATCAAGGACTTGACCCGGCCCGTGTGGCCTATGTCGGCAACGACATCAACGACCTCGAAGCCTTCGACGTCGTCGGCTGGCCCATTGCAGTCGCGGACGCCCACCCCAAGGTGCTCGCTGCGGCTCGCGTGGTCCTCGACCGAACGGGCGGCCACGGCGCCGTCCGTGAGGTCTGCGACCTCATCCCGGTCAGCGAACAGGCACACCAGCCGGTCGCGGGACCAGCGTCGAGACGCACAGCCGATCGCGAACCGGTCGCGGCCCACCAGCCCGTCGCCGAGTCCGCCAACGCCCGAGTCCTCGAATCCGTCGGGGCTTCGGCATCACCATCACACACCGCCCATCGACTGCAACCATCCATCCAGCAGCAACAGCCGTTGCTCACGAATCACGCAGATGATCTGCGTACCAACCGAAAGCAGGTTTCATGACTGATCAACTCGCCCCAGTGGCCATCGGCAATCAGCTCGTCGGCCCCAACCAGCCCGTGTACATGATCGGCGAAATCGGCATCAACCACAACGGCGACGTCGAGATCGCAAAGAAGCTCATGGATGTCGCCGTCACCGCCGGCGCCAATGCCGTGAAGTTCCAGAAGCGCAACCCCGATGTGGCTGTGCCTGAACACCAGAAGTCCAAGATGCGCTCCACCCCATGGGGCGAGATGACCTACCTCGACTACAAGTGGCGCGTCGAGTTCGGCAAGGACGAATACGCCGAAATCGACCGCTACGCCAAAGAAGTCGGCCTGCAGTGGTTCGCTTCCCCCTGGGACACTGACTCCGTGGACTTCCTCGAAAACGAGTTCGACGCCCTGACCTACAAGGTCGCCTCGGCTTCGCTGACGGACTTCGAACTCCTCCGTGCCATCGCCGCCACCGGCAAGCCCGTCCTGTGCTCCTCGGGCATGTCCGATTGGGCCACACTTGATGCAGCCGTCGAGGTCTTCGACCAGAGCAAGCTCGTCCTCATGCACGCCACCTCGACCTACCCGCTGCCTCCCGAAGAGGTCAACCTCAAGGCCATCCCGGCAATGCGTGAGCGTTACGGCGTGCCCGTGGGCTACTCCGGCCACGAGCTCGGCCTCGAGATCTCCTTCGCCGCAGCAGCCCTCGGTGCGGTCACCATCGAGCGCCACATCACGCTCGACTCCTCGATGTGGGGCTCGGACCAGTCCGCGTCGATGGAACCGCGCGAATTCGCTTCGCTCGTCAAGGGCGTCCGCGTCCTCGAAACCGCATTCGGCAACGGTGAGAAGCGAGTCATGCCGGGCGAGGAATCGAAGATCGATTC
The DNA here is from genome assembly GCF_022748595.1 of Brevibacterium sp. ZH18. GTDB lineage: Bacteria > Actinomycetota > Actinomycetes > Actinomycetales > Brevibacteriaceae > Brevibacterium. The sequence continues at coordinate 2,353 of NZ_JALDSX010000063.1, forward strand.
CCTCCGCAAGGTCAGTGTCTGATCTGACCTGATCGTCGGCTGACTTGATCAGCTGAGAACGGCCCCATCACCTCGCCGAGGTTGTGGGGCCGTTGTCGTGTCCGCGCGTCGGTAAAGGAGATTCTCTCGTGCCGGTGAGCTGTAAGGTCAACTGAGTGATGAGAAACGAAGGGCGAAAGGCAGTCATGAGCGATGTAGCTTCCAACGGAAATAGCTTCGCCATGTCCCGGCCGGCCGTGAACATCATTGTCGCCGTCTTAGTGCTGATCGCTGGAGCAATCTACTACTCGTTCTACTTGGCAGAGCATGTAGCGGAATACACGGTCTTCACCTTGCGTAATGTGCACGACCTGTCTGACGCAATGCTGGCCCCGGTCATCACGTTCATGATCATGCTCCTGTTCACGCGCAAGACGCTCGGCCGGTTCCTCGGCTACACGTACCTCGTGCTATTGGCCGTAGGGGTCGCTGCGTCGGCCGTTAACGCCATAATCTTCGATCGTTTTGGCTTCACGCAGTACGAGATTCTACTCAGAGTGCTCGTCAGCGTTCCGACGGAGATCGTGCTGTTCACGGTTCTCGCTGCGGTGTTCATCAGCAGCGAGACCATCGTGCGCGAACTGACGAATCGAACGCGGCGACGAGCTCATGACACCTCGTCAACCTAAGAGGAAGCAGGCACCCCCGGCCGGCCAGCGAGATGATCGAGGTCGGCAGCCCGATTTCCTCTCGCAACTTCGGGCTGCCTACGCCGTTCTTCAGCGCTTGAATGCCCGCTTGATTCTCCGGGCTCTCCACGCCAGCCCATGCGCCGTCTTGTCGATGAGGATCTTCGCTTCGGCGGTGGCAGTACGGTCGTTGACCGACTTGAGCCGGACCTCGGACTCGTCGAGCTGCTTCCTCAGGCCGGCAGCCTCGTCGGCCTGACGGTTCTTCTCCGCGGTCTGAGCGTCGAGTTCCGTGGTCTGGGCGTCAAGCTGCGCAGACTGTCGCTCGAGCTGAGACTCCTTGTGTTTGAGCTGCGCTCGAAGCTTCTCGCGTTCCGTCTCGAGGGCCTTGCTGTGCGTGGCGGCGCCTTCGAGTTTCTTCTTGTGCTCGCGGCGAACTTTGGTGAGGTCTCGCGTCTGCGCAGCACTGAATTCCTCAGCTTCAGCCACAGCCGCAAGGTGGAATTCCTCGGCTCGAATGTCGACAGAAGTGCGCAGCCTCTCAGGGCACGTTGACGGCCCAGCAGTAGTTCCCGTCGAAACGGGGCGGGCCCCAGGTCGGAGCAAATCGTGGATCACAGCATGGTTGTCTCGAGTGGTGTCGAACAGATTCTGCCGAGTCGACAGAAGATCGCATTGCAGATCATTGCCCTGCGCGTAGGCCCGCTCGATCGTGTCGACGATCCGCCGCGCCAAAATCTGCGCCCGTCGAGAAGAATCGCGGCCAACTTCGCTCTCATCCGCCATGCCCTGCGGCCCCACCGGCACGACGAATTCGGGATGCCCGATGTCCTCGGCGAAGTACCCCAACTTCGCATGCAGATCCAAGGAGATCGGGATGGCGCCGACGCCGAAGGGAATCATCTGCGCATGTCCGCGACCGCCCAGCACATAGGGAATGGAGGCGAACAGGTCGAAGCCGGCGAAGAACCCGACGTCGGAGCCATGCAATCTGACCTCTTCGACCTCGGGCACCTCGGCGACCAACTGCCGCGACACCTCGGCGTCATCGGGGTGGAAGGGAACGCTGAGGATGGTCCAGTCCTTGGCTACAAGCAGGCGGGCAGCTTCGATCGTGGCCTGGTGGATCACCTCGGCGTCATAGCCCGCAGCTTGTTGGCGCGGATGAACGAGCATCTGGATCGCCAGGATCTTCTGGCTCGGATCGGAGCGACGGTCGATCAACGGCTCGTAGAGCAGACCCGCGATGGTCGTCGGACATGGCTGGAAGCGAATCGAGTCGGTCCTTGAAGTCTCCCCTGCACCGAGGAACTGGGACATCGTCTCGATGCTTCCGGTGTTGCGCAGGCCGAAGAACACGGACTGGTCGAGAACCTGGCTGACATGAGAGCGCATCAGTTCATCGAATTCGGGCTGGCCGGGGAACCGGTTGTCACCAAGCGCATAGATGATGAGCGGGACTTCGATGGCGGCGAGCGCCTCGGCGGAGATCTTCCACTGCCACCCCGAGAGCCGGTTCGGGTTCGTGTCCTGCAGGAACAGCCCGCCACCGCCGATGACGACAGCATCGGCCGCTGAATTGATTCGCTCGACGAGAGCCAAATCCACCTCGCGTCGCAGGGCCGCCGCCGATGTGAAATCCACCTCATTGCCCGACTGCCGCATATCGCCGCCCGGCCGACTCAAGCCACCAGAGGTGCTGCTGATGCCGCCTGAGCCACCGGACCCCATCACTCGGAAGGCGTCTCTGACCACGGGGAACAGGGCCTTGTCGCCGTAGTTTCCCCAGGTTGGGATGTCGAAGTGGAATAGCTTCAGGTCCGGCATTGCACAAGGCTATGGGCGGTGGGCGAACAGTAGGTGAACTTCGCCTGTCCAGGGCGTCAACCTCGGCGCAACCCACCGTTTGCTTAGAAATTCTACGATCAATCGAATGCGAACCACACCGCCCGTCCGCCAAGGAGAAGGCGTGTTCACACCAGCGCACGACACGAACTCCACGAGTGAACAGCACCACCGCGAAAGGACCCAATGACCACTCCAGTCGTCAGTGTCATCATCGCCGCGAAGAACGCCGAGGAAACGATCGGCGGGAGCCTGCAGAGCCTGGTCAACCAGCGCTTCGGACGTGACGAATTGGAAGTCATCGTCGTCAACGACGGGTCCACCGATGACACCGCGGGAGTCATTGCCGAATTCGGCGACCGGCTCAACCTCGTGACCATCCACAACGCGGAGTCACGCGGCGTCTCCACCGCACGCAACACTGCGTTGGAGGCCGCCACCGGTAAGACGATCACCTACCTCGACGGTGATGACTGGTATGCAGCGGGCCATCTGCGGTCCCTGACGGATTCGATCACCGGCCTGGGAGTGGACTTCGTCAAGACCAACTACCTCATCGTCAACGGCTTCAACCGCAAACTGCGCAACGCCCCCTGCCTCACCCACAACAGGGCGCTCAACCCCAGGGACTTCATCCTCCCCCACGACGCTTCGACGATGGTCGACTTCCCTGAGTGCTGGACCGGCATCTACTCCCGGTCCATGGCCGAGCGCGGCCTGCTCGAGTTCAACCCGGCCCTGCGCACCTGCGAAGATCGCCCCTGGACGTGGCGCCACCACCTCGAGACCGACAGCTTCGCCGTCGTCGACACCGCCGGCCTCTGCTATCGCAAGGGCAGCGCCACCTCGTTGACGGCGATCTTCGACGAACGCCAGCTCGACTTCATCCCTGCCTTCCGGTCCGTGTTCGCGATGCTCGAGGAGAAGCCGGAGTTCCTTCGCTTCGAACGCAAGGCCGTGCGCAACTTCCTCTCCATCCTCTACTTCCAGATCCACAACCGCGGATCCTCGATGGACCACGAGGTCAGGTCGCAGCTCAATCTGGGCGCGGCGAATACGCTCAAGGGCGTCGACAACGACATCATCGACCAGGCTCTGCACAACTTCGGCGAGCACCGAATGCCCGTCATCGAGTCGATCGTCAGGAGGGCACGCTGATGGCCCAGATCATCCAGATCTCCACCCAGTACCAGCTCGCGAACGTCGTGGCCCTGATCCGGGCCGGCCACCTCGGCGAGGCCAAGGAACGCCGCATCCTCGTCATCGCCAACAATTCCTTCGCCCCCGAGCTGACCCCGGCCGCCGATGACATGCCCGGCTCGGCTGGTCTGCTGACCCACTTCGACCTCGTCGTCGACTGGAACGCCGCCATCTGGCCCAACCACCCGAAGGCCTTCGGCATCTCCGGTGAACGCGCCCCGATCATGCAGCGGTCCCTGCGCTCGGAATGGGCGATCGCCGATGACGAACCCATCGACCTCCTCGTCGAATCCCTGCCCGGCCACCCCGCTGGTGTGCTCACCCAGATCTTCACCACGGCCATGATCTCGGTGCACTCCGATGGTCTGATGAGCTACGGTCCGATCCGCAATCCGCTGTCCCTGCCGCAGTACCAGCGCCTGCAGACGATCTACTACACGGACCTCCTGCCGGGCATCACCCCACGTCAGCTCGCCGAACACTCCCCCGACCGGGTGTCACTGCCGCCGGCTGACCTGAAGTCAGTCATCGAGGGCATGGCCGCCGAGGTGGCTCCTGAGTTGGCGGCGGCGGATCTCGCCGATCCGATCCCCAATGCTGGAATGGTCCTGGGTCAGTACTTGGCCCAGATCGATCTCATCACCGCTGAGGAAGAGCTGGATCTGCACCTGCAGATGATCGATGAGGTCAAAGCACGCGGGCTGTCCACCGTGATCTTCAAACCTCACCCCACCTCGGCGCGGACAACGATCGAACCGCTGCGCAAGCGCAGCCATGAGCTGGGATTGGAATTCGTCCTCGCCGACGTGCCGCTGCTGGCCGAGATCGTCATCGCCACCACCAGGCCACAGCTCGTCGTGTCCTGCTATTCGACGGGCCTCGCGACCGCACGGGCACTGTTCGGGACCGCCACGGCCGCCATCGGCACCTCGATGATGCTGGAGGTCCTGACCCCGTACCAGAACAGCAACCGGATCCCGCTGACCATCGTCGATGCCCTACATACGGGCGGATATGTTCTGCCCGGTGACCTCGCCGAGGTGGCTGATCCACCCGCGAACGCGTCGTCCGGCACGGTGTCCGCCGGCATGCGCTCCGCCGGCACGAAGGACCTGGGGCCTCTCATCGATGCGGTCACCTATTGCATGCAGTCCGAGACGGCCTCCTACCTGCGCGGGAATGCGATCGACTTCCTCGAATCGGCACTCGGCGGGGACGACATGAAGTACTTCAAACGCAAACGACTGTCGAAGCTGGATCTGCCCGGACAGTTGGAGATCTCCCCTCCTCGCAGGGGCCTCAGCTCGGCTAAGCGACGTCTGCGCACGCAGGCCAAACGCGCTCAGCACACGCTGAAGAGCTACGGGATTTCCATCGACGGCCCCAAGCTCGTCCCGAAGGTGAAGTCAACACTGGGCTCGAAGTTGGGTGGCGCACGCAAATCGGAGCCGAACCGATGATGGCGAAGAAGAAGTCCGCTGATAAGAAGTCGACGAAGAAGAAGTCGGGTCAGAAACAGTCAGCCAAGAAGAAGTCAGGCCCGAAGAAAGACGAGGTCACCATGACTGTCACAAAGGATGCAGAGACCCCTGAATTGCAGGCGGCGCTGCAGCAGGCTCCCGGTCAGACATCTGACCAGGGCACCGGCCCTGGCACTGACCAGGCAACCGAACTATCAGCGCAGAAGACGAAGAAGGCAAAGAAGTCGAAGAAGGTTCGGCTGGCCTCGATCGCCTTCGTTGAGTCGCCCCTGCAGTTCCTTTCTGCACTCGAGGTCCACGACCCGAATGAGGATCTGCTGATTCGGGCCCGTGCCAATGCGAAGGGCATGACCTCGTTCCTCGACGCCTTCGACTCCGCATGGCTGCCGGAGAACATCACCCTCGAACGTGTCGGAGCCAAGCCCGGAGTCCTGCGTAAGCAGAACTTCGATCGCATCTACATCGGTGATGCCTGCTCGGGTCAGGTTCACAAAGCGATCGCGCTGGCCTACCTGGAGCGTCGCCTGCCCGAGGTCGTGATTCTCGATGACGGTCTGGCCACCTATTCGACCATCGAGATCCTCACCGCCAAGCGCGGGCCCCTCGTGCGCCCGCGGCAGAAGCTCAAGGCCTCACGCGCGGTCATGGCCGCACACGTCGCGGATCGTCTGCGTGGCTTGGCCCCGGCCGGAAAACTGCGCTGGCACACCGCACTGCCGGTGTCGAAGACCATGCGCAAGGCCTTCCTCAAATCAGGCGGCGAAATCACCCGCCACAAGTTCGAGCACCTGCAGACCCTGCCCACAGGCGGCAGCCACCCTCGTGACAACCCGGTCATCGGTTCGGCCCTGGTCGCCGACGGACTCATTCACGCCGACTCCTACCGCGCCTGGCTCGAGGAGCTCATGGCCGACGGCCCCATCACCTACTACCCGCACCGCCGCGAGACCGAGGAATTCCTCGCCGAGCTCAGCCGTGACGAGCGTGTGCGCATCAAACACGTCGGTCTCCCGATCGAATTGCGCCTGGTGAATCTGCCGCCGGATTCCACCATCCGCAGCCTGCCCAGCACCGCAGCGATCTCCCTGGCAACACTGAACCCGGACGTGACGATAGCCGTCACCGAGATTCCCACAGAATGGTGGACCGGTGCCTCTGCCGATAGTCTGCGTAAGTCCCTCAACGCCCAATCGGTCAAGGCAGATGTCGACACCTGAACCACCACCGCACACGGATCGCGCCCCGCACACCGATCCGCCGGTTTCGTCGACCGCTGATCCACCGATCCGGATCGTCTCCGTCTCCGACAGCGAGTCCTACCTCAAATGGGCGACCCAGCTGTTGAGTTCACTGCCCGGTGTCGAGGCTCATGTCTACCTCATCGACAGCCCGATCCTGCCCACTCCTGAGCAGATCACCCACGCTATCGCCGGCACCGCCTGGGCCGGACACACCATCCCAGTCGTGGACCGCACCGACCTGGCCCGCATCATCACCGACCATCGCGCCGACATTGTGCTCGGCGCCGCCACCGGCCCGATCGTCGCCCAGCTCTTCCTCACCGCGAACCTGCACGAACATCGCCCTGCCCTGGTCTCAGGCCTGCCCGGAATGGGGCTTCCAGCCAGTCGGAAGGGCATGAATTATCGCCGGCTGATGGATGCGTTCATCACCCATTCCTTCGCCGAGGTTGCCCAGTACACCGAGGTCAGTGCCCTGACTCAGGTGCCCTGTGAGATCTACCTGGCCCGACTGCCGATGCTGCGCTCAACGGGGGTCCCCCAGCTTGCCGCTGCTGCCGGTGCTGGTGCTGGTGCTGATACTGGTGCCGGTGATTCCGAGTCGCTCATGCACACCGCAGTCCCTCAGACTCTGGTGTTCGCTCCCCAGGCCAAGGTGCCCGAGTTGCTGGAAGATCGTGAGGCGATCGTTGCCACTCTCGCCGAGTTCGCCTCCCGTCACGCAGACTCGAACGCGGTCATCAAGATGCGCTCGAGACCCGGTGAGCACGAAACACATCACGAACAGCACTCGTATGTCGACATCCTCCACTCTCTGCGCGCACGGGGTGTGCCAGGTGCTGAGCGCATCGGACTCGGCTATGGCCCCCTCGACGAGTTCCTCGTGCCAGGTGCCGCCCTGGTGACCGTGTCATCCACGGCTGCGCTGGAGGCATTCGACCGGGGCATTCCTACTCTCCTGATCTCCGACTTCGGCTATGACAGGGACCTGCTCAATGAGGCCTTTGCCGATTCCGGGGCCACCGGCACCCTCGCCGAGGTTGCCGCCGGGGCCATCGGCTTTCCCACCTCGGCGTGGTTGGCTCAGAACTACTTCCATGCCGACAACGGCAGACTCCGAAACCATCTCGAGCTGCTGGCCACACGTGCCCGAGCCGGTCAGCTGCCGGACCGGCGCAGCGCCGTATGGAAGCAGAAACGACTGCTCATCCGCGCCGAACTGCGCACCATGGCCCCGACTCCAGTCGTCCGCGCCTATCGGAAGTTCAGAACCGGCCGCTGAGGTTCTCGCGGTGGCAGCCACTTCGCTCCGACACAACGGTGGAGCGCCGACTCATCGGTGCACGCACAGGAGCATCGAAGCTCCACCGTTGTGTCGATGAAGTCAGTGCGGAAGCCTTAGTCCCGGTCGTCGGGAACGGTGCGGGATTCGTCCATCTCCACGACCATCTCGGCGGCCGGCGTTGCTTCCTTGAACACCCAAGTCCGGTAGGCGTAGAAGCGGAAGATCATGGCCAGGCCGATGCCGATGATGTTCGTCGAGATGTTGTAGGTCAGCTGATCGCGCATGTCGAGCAGATACCAAGTCACGCCCAGTGGGATGACGGTGATGATCATTCCGGCCATGTTGACGGCGATGAAGAGCGAGATGCCGCGCAGATTCGAGCCTGTGGTTCGGTCCCCGTAGGTCCAGAGCCGGTTGCCCATCCACACGACTGCCATCGAGATGATGGTGGAGACGATCTTGGCCTTGATCGGGCTGCCCTCGAGCAGCGGCGGGATCGATCCCAGGCCATAAGCGAGGAGGTTGGAGAGTCCCACGTCGACGATGTATCCCAAACCGCCGACAGTGAGAAACTTGAACGCTTCCGCTGCGAGGCGCCGCATACGGGCCGACAAAGACTCTCTCATTACAGTCACCGAGTCTAATCGGCCAGGTTTCGGACTCGCTGAATGCCTGCGAACGCGGCGTGCCCGGCGATCACGGTGCTTCACCCGGATCCGAAGCGGGCAATGCCTTCCCTGGCGCCGAGGTGGTGGTGCGGTCCCCCGGACCCGGACGCGGACCCGGAGCATCCGCGGCCGTCGTGGCTCGCTGGGACCGCCACATTGCCAGGACGAGCAGCAGTGCGGTGGTCACGGCGAGTGCCGGCCAGAACGTGTACCGGAAGTGGTTTGAGGGGACGATGGGGAAATACCCGAACACATAGAACAGCGCCGAGGTGGCCAGCATCGTGATCTCGGGCCAGAAGGTCCTCGTCACTGTCGGGACCTGGGACGCGTGTGACCGTGGTCTGGCGCGGTACCCGAAGACCAGGAGGAGACCTGCGAGGAGAGTCCAGAACCAGGGTTTGAACAGCATCGGGAACGTGTCGAGCGCGAAGTCTTCGACATAGGGCTTGACGATGTAGTCGGCCTTGTCATTGCCCTGCTCGAGGCCGACCTTCTTGGCGTCATAGTGCCACTCGGCTGGCCAATACTCCACGGCCGAGGTGAAGAAGTAGAAGGAGAAGACTGCTGCCCGGTATTCGACATAACGGATGGGATGGGTGATCACCTCGGTCAGCCACAGGTCCTTCAGCTCCTCCTGGTGGGCAATCGGTGAGAACGGCTCCCCGGTCTCACCCTTGCCATAGCAGTTCCAGTAGGCGTCCCAGATCTCGCCCTTCTCCAGGCACTTATCGCGAGCCGTGCTGATCTTCTTCTTCAGCTCGGCCGGGGCGTCCGAGGCCTGGAGATCTTTGTTGGGCACGGAGAACATGACGTCGTCGAGGAAGATCTGCGAGATCTGACCGGTTGCCTGCACGTCCTCTTGCGATTCGACGGCCGCATCCGTGCCCTTGAGGCCCGCGCCCAGGACGACGAGGACGAGCAACGAGGCCACCGCCGTCGCGATCCCTCGCCGTCCGGCGACCCGTGGGCCGAAGCGTCCCGCGAACCGTGAACCAAAGCGTCCCGCGAACTTGGCGAAGCCTCGACTGCCGCGCAGCCGCCTGACCAGCAGGTATCCGATATAGACCACGATCGGGACGATGGCGAAGATGGCGTTCTTCCGCAGCCCGAACGCATAGACGAGCAGCACCAGCGCAGGGATCCAGAGCACCCAGGTCTTCGGGACGAAACGGGTGATGATGAGGAGGACGACGGCCAGCAGCATGGACACGGCCATCTGTGTGTCCTTCCACATCGTCGTCATCTGCGACACTACCCACGGGGTGGCCATGATGGCCGGACCCACCAGCGACACCCACCGAGGTGCACCCCACCGATGCACGATCGCACCGAGCCCCCAACAGGCCAGAGCCAGAATCGCCACCTGGAGGACGAGTAGGCTGCCGGCTGCACCGGTGATGCTGATGAGAACACGCCACACGGCGCTCATGACGGGTGGGTGCCAGTCGGAGAAAGGGACGTCGCCCGTGGCTTGGGCATACTGATTGCCGATGTCGACATTGGCGCGCCCCGGGAAGAAGAGCGCAGTGAAGACCAGTGCCGGTATCAGTGTCAGCAGTGCGAGGAAGGCATCCCAGGCAAACGCTGAAGCGAAGAAGCTTCGCAGCTTCGTTGGTTTCGGTGCCGTCATGAGGCGAGCGAGGTCCTCGCTGCGGGCGACTGTCGACGAGTCTGACGCGGCAGATCAAGTTCCGCAGCGCCGGCCTCAGGCACGCTGACTGCAGGCAGCCCCAGGTAGGCCAGTCGTGAGGTCTCCCGCCTGGCTCGGCGCAGTCCGTCGAGAGTCAGGCCGACACTGGCCAGCAGGAACGCGAGCCCCATGAGGGCCGCGGCGAGGATGGCTGTCGGGAACCGCGGCACCAGTCCGGTCTGCCAGAACTCCCAGACCACCGGCAACCCGAACAGCAGAGACAACGCAGCCAGGATCGTGGTGATGAAACCGTAGAACAGCCTCGGCCGTTCGTGTCTGACCAGGGCAGAGATGAGGCCGAGGATGCGGAAGCCGTCCTTGAACGTCGAGAGCTTGGACTCGCTGCCGTCGGGACGGTCGCGGAAATCGATGGGCACCTCGGTGCTGGGCAGACGCAGCGACATCATGTGCACGGTCAGCTCGGTCTCAATCTCGAAGCGCTTGCTGATGGCCGGAAACGACTTCACGAACCGGCGGGAGAACACCCGATACCCGGAGAGCATGTCGGTGACCTGGGATTGGAACAGCCAGCCGGTGAGCCGGTTGAACATCATGTTGCCCATCTCGTGGCCCGGCCGGTAGGAGGTCGACTCTTGGTTGTCCTGACGTACGCCAAGGACATGATCGTAGGGTCCGGAGACCAGCGTATCGATCATCTCGGGCAGGTGGGCCGCTTCGTAGGTGTCGTCGCCATCGATCATGACGTAGATGTCGGCGTCGATATCGGCGAAGGCGCGACGGACGACGTTGCCCTTGCCCGGGGCGTTCTCCTTGCGAACGATCGCGCCCGCCTCGGAGGCTCTCTGCGAGGTCAGATCGCTGGAGCAGTTGTCGTAGACATAGACGATGATGCCGGGGACGGCGGCCTTGAGGTCGCGGACCACCGTCGCCACCGTGATCTCCTCGTTGTGGCACGGAACGATCGCAGCGATCCTGGTGGTGTCCTCGAGCATGCGGTGTTCCCATCATCGTCCTCGCCCGACCGCAATACCGAGACAGCAAGCGGCCATGAGCCTTAGCTACTCAGGAATACGGGTGCGAAGTGACGGTGAGGTTACGAGAACGCGAACTGCGCCGGTCCTTTCCCGTGGCTTCGGGCAGAGTTCACGCTCCCGTCACTTCCCCCGCCGAGGTTGTCCGCCGAGATGTCGCGATGACCCCGCCGAGGTTGTCCGCCGAGGCGGCCGGTGTCCCCGAAACCGCGTGTCCTTGGTCACGAACGCCCAGTTGTGCGTCTTTTTATGACGCCCGCACTCGCGGCCGAGGTGCCGCCTTGGCATGCTGAATCATCGGCACTGCTGAACCGTAGGTTCATGCCGCCAATCCCCATGCCACACCACCCATACCCATCGAGGAGACGCCTGTGATCGAACTGCGCGGCCTGCGGAAGGTCTTCGGACCCACCGTCGCTCTGGAGGAGATCGACCTGTCGGTCCCCGCCGGAGAGATCCACGGCATCGTCGGACGCTCCGGCGCCGGCAAGTCCACACTCATCCGCTGCCTGACCGGGCTCGAACGTCCCAGCTCGGGCACGGTCTCCATCGACGGCGTCGACATCACCGACCAGTCCGGTTCCGGATTGCGGGAGGCACGCCGCAACATCGGCATGGTCTTCCAGCACGTGAATCTCCTCGATTCCCGCACCGCCCTACACAATGTGGCCCATCCCCTCCAGATCGCCGGGGTCTCCAAGTCCGAGCGCCTGGCGAAGGCTCGCGAACTCCTCGATTTCGTCGGGCTCGGCGACCGCGTCGACAACTTCCCCGCCCAGCTCTCCGGCGGACAGAAACAGCGCGTCGGCATTGCCCGGGCGCTGGCCGCCGAACCCAAGGTTCTGCTGTGCGATGAGCCCACCTCGGCGCTGGATGCGACCACGACGGACCAGATCCTGGGCCTCATCCGCTCCCTGCGCGACCGCCTGGGCATCACCGTCCTCATCATCACTCACGAGATGTCCGTCATCCGCGAGATCTGCGACTCGGTCACGCTGCTGGCCGATGGCAGGGTGGCCAAGACCGGGAAACTCGCCGAGGTGATCTCCGAGCCCGGATCGGACCTGGCCAAGGATCTCGTCCCCCTTCCACCCATCGGGTTGGACGACTCGGACACCGCGCTCGTCGAGGTGTCGCTGGCCGGCACCAGCCTGCCTCAGGTCCTCACCTGCGCACAGTCGGCCGGAGTTGGCGCCGAGGCGATCCTCGCCGGTGCCGTCGAGACCATCGAGGGCAAGCAGATCGGTCGGATCCGCTTCACAGTCGCCGGTGCGGCTCAGTCGAAGGAGCTCATCGCTGCCCTGGTTGCCGACGGAATCTATGCGGAGGAGGCAGCCTGATGAACGATCCAACGTGGTTGAACAATCCTGCGATCACGCAGCAGATGCTGCCCGCCACCATCGAGACCCTGCTCATGACCCTGTGGTCGACCGGGCTGGCCGTGCTCATCGGACTGCCCCTGGGAATCTGGCTATTCACCTCGTCGAAGGGCGGGCTCAAGGCTCGACCGGCGCTCTACCGGGTGCTCTCGCTCATCGTCGACATCACTCGCTCGATCCCGTTCATCATCCTCATCATCGCCCTGATCCCGTTCGCCCGCTTCGTGGTGGGGTCGGCGCTGGGGTGGCAGGCGACCGTGGTGTCACTGACCATCGGTGCGATCCCCTTCTACGCCCGCCTCGTCGAGAACTCATTGCGTGAGGTCTCCGAAGGAAAAGTCGAGGCGGCGCTGATGATGGGAGCCTCGCACGGCCAGGTGATCCGGCAGGTCTACGTCCCCGAGGCGAAGCCCGGCCTGATCGGTGCCGCAACGGTCACCTCGGTGACCTTGGTGTCCTACACCGCTATGGCCGGTGCTGTGGGCGGCGGCGGCCTGGGAGCGCTCGCGATCTCCTACGGCTACCAGCGGTACCAGGCGGACACGATGATCGCCTGCATCATCGTCCTCGTGCTCATCGTCGCACTCATCCAGTTCATCGGCGACCGGCTCGCCCGCGCCGTCGACCACCGGTGAGGACGTGCCGTCGATCCCGCCCGGTGACAGCGCACAGGCTTCATCACAACTGACTTCAACACACTGACGAAACACACCACCCAAGGAGAAACATGAAGACCAAACTCATCGCAGTCGCGGCAACGGCGACCCTGCTGCTCTCGGGCTGCGGCCTCGTCGGCGGCGGAAACGACTCTGTCGGAGAGAAGGACGGCGACGTCACCAAGCTCACCGTCGGCGCGACCCCGGTGCCTCAGGGCGACATCCTCAAGTACGTCGACGAAAACCTGGCCAAGGACGCCGGCCTCGACATCGAGGTCAAGGAGTACACGGACTACACACTGCCGAACAAGGCACTGTCCGATGGTGACATCGACGCCAACTACTTCCAGCACAAGCCATACCTCGAATCCGAGGTCGAAGGTCAGGGCTACGAGATCACCGGTTTCGAGCCGATCAACCTCGAACCGTTCGCACTGTTCTCGAAGAACATCAAGGACGTCAAGGACCTGCCCAAGGGTGCGAAGATCGGCATCAACAACGATCCCGCGAACCAGGGTCGGGCCCTGAAGATGCTCGAAGAGGCCAAGGTCATCAGCCTCAAGGACGGTGTCGACGCGGTTGACGCCAAGCTCTCCGACGTTGAGGACAACCCGAAGAACGTGAAGTTCGTCGAGGCCGACGCCGCGCAGCTGGCTCGTACCCTTGAGGACGTCGATGCTTCGGTCATCAACGGCAACAACGCTCTGGAAGCCGGACTGTCCCCGGCCAGGGACGGCATCCTGCTGGAGAAGGCCCAGGACAACCCTTACGGCAACTTCCTCGCCGTTCGCACCGCGAACAAGGACGACGAGAACATCAAGAAGCTCGACAAACTCCTCCACTCCCCCGAGGTGAAGAAGTTCATCGAGAAGAAGTGGTCCGACGGATCGGTCCTGCCCAGCTTCTGATCTCTCAGCACTGAGAACCGAGCGCTGAGCGCTGAGCGCCGAGCCCGGCCAGGGCTATTCAGCCTCCGGCACTCGTCAATGTGGGCCCGCGTGCGA
>NZ_JALDSX010000064.1 GCF_022748595.1 Brevibacterium sp. ZH18
GTCGGTGCGGGAGTCCAGAAACGAGATGTGTTCTCAGATGTGACCTCTGGGAGTAAGACGGCGAAACAGCGACCTGGAATGAGGCGGCTGCTCGAATATGCCGAAGACGGCGACACAGTCGTCGTGTGGCGAATCGACCGCCTCGGCCGATCACTCCTCGACGTTCTGGCAACCGTGAACCATCTCCGCGACCGGGGAATGAAGGTCCGATCCGTCTCAGACAACATGGACCCCGAGACTTCATCGGGTCGGATGATGCTGGGAATGCTCGCCACTCTGGCCGAGTATGAACGTGAACTCATCACCGAACGCGTCAACGCCGGCATTGCCGCAGCCAAGCAAAACGGCACCAAGTTCGGGCGGCCACCGGTGAACCCGGACGACATCGCCCAGAAGCTCTCTATCGCTGAAGACGCCCGCGCCAAAGGACGCACCGCTGAAGACGCAGCACGCTTGGTGGGCTGGTCGCGAGCCACCTTGTACCGACACCGTCAAGCCGCCGGCACTCACGACACACTGACTAAACCGGTGTGAAATGGACGGGCCAGAGAAGTGGCGAATACTTCGACTCCACGTCGAAGACGACATTCCTCTGACAACTCTGGCCCAAGACACCGGCCTCGGCTTGCGCACCCTGCAACGCTGGCACCAGCAATACAAGACCAGCGGCATCGCCGCTCTCGAACCACAGACCCGACAGGATACTGGTTCCAGACGTACCCATCCCGAACTTCAAGCGTTCATCGAACGACTCAGCCTCACCCGGCCACGCACGAGCATCGCTAATCTCCACCGGCTCACGATTAAAGAAGCCCAACGAATAGGCGAAGCGGCACCCAGCTATGGGACTGTCCGCTCCATCCTAGAAAGCTTGGATCCGGCGATGGTGACGCTCGCCCTCGACGGTCCTGTCGCATACAGGGACCAGTACGAACTCATCTACCGCCACACCGCCGAGCGCCCCAATGACACCTGGCAAGCCGATCACACGGAACTCGACATCCTCATCACCGATGCCAGCGGACGCCCGGAGCGCCCATGGCTGACGACAATCATCGACGACTGCTCCCGAGCAATCTGCGGATACATGGTCTTCACCGGAGCACCCTCAGCAATGAATACAGCGTTAGCACTCCGGCAAGCGATCTGGCGCAAAGACGACCCCGCCTGGGCCATGTGCGGCATCCCCAACGTCCTCCACGTCGACCACGGCAGCGACTTCACCAGCCACCACCTCGAATACACCACCACCGCGTTGAAAATCCGGATCATCTACTCAACCATCGCCCGCCCGCAAGGCCGCGGCAAGATCGAGCGCTTCTTCGGCACCCTCAACACCGAACTCCTCTCCACCCTGCCCGGATACACCGGAGGCCCCGAGAAGAAGCCGACACCTTCAATGGACCTGCCCGCCCTGGATCAGGCGACCGGTGACTTCATCACGTCGTACAATGAACGCCCGCACCGAGAAATCAACACCAGTCCCAAATCAGCGTGGGTCGGTCAAGGCTGGCTCCCGAGGATGCCTGAGACACTGGCCGAACTCGACGGACTGTTGCTGACAGTGCCCAAACACCGCACCGTCCGCCGCGATGGCATCCATTTCCAAGGTCAACGCTATCTCTCACCCACGCTTGCCCCACTCGTCGGGAAACCAGTGACGATCCGCTACGATCCCCGCGACATTTCAGAGATCCGCGTCTACGAGCGCGACACTCTTATCTGCGTGGCTATCGATCAGACGAACCCGAACCAGCGCCTGAGCCTCCGAGAAGTCGAATCCGCCCGCCGAGCCCGCCGCCGACAGTTACGCAAAGACATTAACGAGCGCATCCCCAGAGTTGCGAATCGGGAAGAACCCCAAAGAAGTAGCAAGACCACGCGCCGGCGGTCGAAGCTGCGCACCTATGAAGAGGACGAGTAATGCCACGAGACTTCATCATCACCAAGGAACATCGCCGCTTCAAGGAGTTCGCCACGGCAGTACGCAAAGAGAAAACGATTGGGATCTGCCACGGCGAGGCAGGTGTCGGCAAGACACTTTCGGCTCGCAGGTACGCCCACTGGGATGAAGTAGGCACCTTCGTCGACGAATGGGGGCCGCGGTCTGCAGCTGATGCGAAAGTCCAGGCCACCGCCCATCGATCCCGTACAGTCTTCTATACCCCGGAGGTTTTGCCTCGTCATAAGCAGATCATGAATGAAATCGGTCATCTTCAAACCCGAGTCGGGTTCTGCATCGATGAGCATTTACGCACGATTGGGAAAGTCACTGGCGTCCACGTCGGAAACGTGGCGAAACTGGTCGAGCTGGTCATCATCGACGAGGCAGAACGACTAACACCAACGGCACTGGAGCTCCTGCGCGACGAACACGACCGGCACGAGCTCGCAATCATCTTCATCGGGATGCCCGGAATCGATCAACGTTTCCGACATGGACGACTTCACCGACGCCCAAGCCGTCGTCGCTATCGAGAGAATCACGCGAGGCAACTTTCGTTTGCTCGAACGTCTCTTCCCCCAGGTCAGGCGAGTCATGAGGATCAATCAACTCGAGACCATCACCGACGATGTCGTCGAGGCCGCCGCGAGTATCCTCGTCATCGGTGACTAACACCATCAGCCAAGGGATGGTCATTCGATAGAGCTTGAACATGCCGACCGTCCTCATCACTGGCGCTGCCAGACCAAACAGTATCGCCGCTGGAATCTCTTCGCGCCTCCGTCTGGATGGGTGGAACGTGTGCACTAGTGACCTCACTTCAGCCGACTATCCCTGCGACCTCTCTGATCCCGCGGCACCCGATGAACTCATCACCCGTGTATCGGCCGAGCACGGCTCGATTGACGGGCTTGTTCTTAGTCACGCGCATGGCGAAGAATCCGGGATACTCGATACCACCGCTGAGAGCTTTGACCGTCACGTTGCTGTCAACGCCCGCGCCTCACTACTCCTGATCGCAGCGTTTGCCCGACAGGCGGAAGACACTGGAGGTGCGATCGTCGCTTTCACAAGCGATCACACGACAGCCAATCTGCCCTACGGAGCCTCAAAAGGTGCACTAGACCGCATCGTCATCTCGGCCGCCCGCGAGCTTGGTCCACGAAAGATCTCGGCGAATGTCATCAATCCTGGTCCCATCGACACAGGGTGGATGGATGAAGAGACAGAGACTGGGCTGGGCCCCTACCATCCACTGGGTCGGCTTGGTACACCACAAGACATAGCCGCTGTAACGTCGTTTCTATTGTCCGCTGAGGGCCGATGGATCAGTGGTCAACTACTACAAGCCGATGGCGGCTTTTCTGCACGCTTCTAATCGGCCTCGGACATGATCGCGAGAAAGAAGGCACAGTTCTTTGGGTGCGCCCTGAACTTAAACTCGGCGGTTGGGGCGGTCCTATTGGGTTAAGTCCGCGCCGAAGATGAGCGCGGGGCCGCCGTTCTTATGGACTTCGCGTTCCAACGTCAATCCGATTTTCCTCGCCACTCTTTGTGAAGCGACATTGTTCGGACGAATGATGGCGACCAGGTGGTCGACGCCGCGTTCACGGGCGAACTCGCGCACGGCTTCTGCAGCTTCTGTGGCGTAGCCGCGACTGCGGGCAGAAGACAGCACGTGCCAACCACTTTCGACCAAGCGCTCATCCTCGACGGTTTGGACGGTCAGACCACAGTCACCGATGAACTCACCCGCATGCGTTTCGACCACCCAGAGCCCAAATCCGTGCTCGACGTAGTTGCGAAGATTCCAATCGATCCAGTCGGTAGGGCTGCGCGCCCCGGTGATATCCAAGGCCGCGATGTTGTTCAGGTCAGCTTGGGTCATCTCCCGGAAGCGGAGCCTCGAAGTTGGCGTTGGCATCATAAGAGCCAATATTACAGATTCGACCCCTTTTGGCTGTGCCTTTCGCCAGCAAGTGACGGGATGCTCTCATAGACTCCTTGTCGGTTTTAAGGCCGACAAGCCTCACAGTCGATGAATTGCACGGCTGTGTGCACGCACGAAGGCAAATTGCGGGAGCGATGGGTACGACCGCCACTAAGAGTTAAAAGAACACCGCCATTTATCGCTGAATCTCACAGGTTCGCGCTCTCGTTCTCCTCGACGGTTCTCGTGGTCAAAGTGCTCGAAGACCGGTCCGATGATGGTTCCTACTACGGTCAGATCGCCATCGCCATCCTCGTTATCCAAGACATCGCAGCGGTCACCTTCATCACCGTCGCGGGGGAGGAGCCGCCGAGTCTCTGGGCCTTCGCTCTGGTGCTCCTGGTCCCTGCGGCGTGGCTGCTGCGCCGCGTCCTCGACCGTGTCGGTCGAGGCGAGCTACTGGTGCTTTTCGGCGTGGTGATGGCGCTGGGCCCGGGTTATGTGGCCTTCGAGTCTGTGGGCATCCACGGCGACCTCGGTGCTCTTGTGATGGGTCTGCTCTTCGCCAGCCATCCCCGATCCACCGAACTCTCGAAGTCGCTCTTCAGTGTCAAGGAACTCTTCCTCGTCGCCTTCTTCGTGGTCATCGGTCTCCAGGCGATCCCGACGTGGGCGGACCTGCTGATGGCAGTCATCCTGTGCGTGATCCTCCTCCCCTTCAACTTCCTCAGCTTCTACCTGATGGGCCGGCTCTTCGGCCTGCGCAACCGGACCAGCATCCGCACCAGTCTCGCGTTGAGCAACTTCTCCGAATTCGCCCTCATCGTCGTGGCCGTCGGAGTGGGCAACGGAGTCTTCGACGACAACTGGCTGACGGTGACCGCGCTGGCCGTGGCCATGGGAATGATCGTCTCCTCGCTCGCCAATGCCTACAGCCTGCAGATCGTCGCGCGGCTCGACGAGGTCCTGCCGGCCGAGAACGAGGATCGGCTCCGCGCCCTCGACCGTCCCATCGACACCGGTGCCGCCGAGGTGGTAGTGCTGGGCATGGGACGGATCGGTCGCGGGGCCTACGAACGGCTGGTCGACCGAGGCGGCCTGTCCGTCATTGGTGTCGATAACGACCATCTGGTGGTGGAAGGGCTCAAAGCCGAGAAGTTCAATGTCTTGGAGGGCGATGCCACCGACCACGAGTTCTGGCATCGACTGGTCGTGGGAGGAACCGCCCGAACTGTGATTTTGGCTATGGCGATCCACGACTCCAACACCTTCGCCCTCGAACAGCTGCGGATCGCGGGCTTCGACGGGACGATCGCCGCTGTTGTGCAGCGCCAGGACCAGGATGCCCATCTGACCCGGGCAGGGGTTCACACTGTCGTCAACATCTACGGCGGTGCCGGTGCTGAAGTGGCCGACGCCGCGATGCAGCTGGCCCCGAAACGACGGCCCGAAGACGGAGCAGGCCACCTCGGCGGGTGACGGTCAGGACTACTCGGGCTGCATACCGGGGTGACCTTCAGTGCACTTCCGACAACACCGGGCGATAATTTTCACGAGACGGGCGGGAGATACCCTTTCTGCGCGGCGATGAGACGGCTGATGAGAAGCGCAGGGTCGATGATCTCGCCTGAGGATATGCGGTCGTCGAGTTCGTGCAACGACATCTCCACCGTTCTCACCACCTCCTGTGGATCGTCGGTGACGGGTGTGCCCGAAACAACGGACCGGCACAAGTAGAGATGAACGGGGACAGAGGACCGTCCGGGATTCTGATAGAACGTATGCAGGTGAGTGAGATCGACTGGGCTCAGGCCAGTCTCCTCCTCGTATTCTCGTCGGGCAGCGTCGACAGGGTCTTCACCGATGTTCGCGCCACCACCAGGCAGGTCGTAGATCCATCGGCCGACGGGATACCTGTATTCTCGGGCCAAACGAATATGCCCGGACTCTGTCAGTCCGAGTACGGCGACTCCGCAGGGATAGGACTCGTCGACTTCGTAGTGAGTGACATCGCCATTGGGGAGCATGACCTCATGCTCGGTCAGGGTGACGTACCCGCGGTAGATATCTCGCTTCGACAGGAGCTCCCAGCCAGGTTCGTCCATGAGCGCCATCATAGACGCCTCCTCTGTAAGCATCGATTGTCCGAGAGCTCGCTTCAGCCGCGCGACTGTTCGCTCAAACCCCCGTTCTGTCGCTTTGCGCAGGGGGAGCGGAGTCCGCTAAGATTGGTTGCTGTTGTGCCTGCACGCTAAAGGCGGTCGGTGCGAGTGGATCTCGACGCTCAATCCCTCTTTCCCAACCAGGGAAACAACCGTTTCGACCAGGGCGAGAACCTATGGCCAGTCGTGACACACCATATTGATGAAAGGTTTCACAGTGCCAGCACCAGCACGTAACCGCCGGATGACGCGCCTCTCGCGCGCTCTCGGCATGCCGCTGACTCCAAAAGCGGAGAAGTACTTCGAACGTCGCCCCTACCCTCCAGGCGAGCACGGCCGCGCCCGTCGTCGCAATGACAGCGACTACTCGGTCCGTCTCAAGGAGAAGCAGCGTCTTCGCGCCCAGTACGGCATCCGCGAAGCCCAGATGCTCAAGACCTACAAAGAGGCCAGCCGTCTCTCCGGTCTGACCGGTGAGACCATGGTCGAGCTCCTCGAAATGCGTCTCGACGCCCTGGTGCTGCGTTCGGGCTTTGCCCGCACCATCGCCCAGGCCCGTCAGTTCGTCGTGCACCGTCACATCACCGTTGACGGCCAGCGCGTCGATCGTCCTTCGTTCCGCGTGAAGGAAGGACAGACCATTCAGGTCCACACCAAGAGCGCCTCGATGGATCCGTTCCAGGTTGCTGCCGCCGGTGGACACAAGGATGTCCTCCCTGCAGTTCCGGGATACCTCAACGTCAACCTCGAAGGTCTTCAGGCCACACTGATTCGTCGCCCCAAGCGCGAAGAAGTTCCAGTGACCGTCGACGTTCAGCTGGTCGTCGAGCACTACTCGCGCTGATCACCCACGCGGGATCGCGCAACCTCAACTGCCCGGAACATCGAGTTCCGGGCAGTTGTGCATTCACCCACGGTCGGACCCGCCGCTGACTGCGGACCGAGAGACTCAGCGCCGCTTCGCACAACCTCGGGGCCCTCTGCGGGTCGAAGTGGCGAGGCGCGGCAGCCTCGCTTACGGTGGGTGAGCCACTAAACTAGTCACTGATGAGTGCAAGAACGCACACGCAACATGTGAAAGGCCTTGGATGAAGACGGCAGAGATCAAACAGCGCTGGTTGGACTACTTCGAAGCGAATGGGCACACAGTCGTCCCCTCAGCCTCGGTGATCAGCTCCGATCCATCGATCCTGTTCAACATCGCGGGCATGGTGCAGTTCATCCCATACCTCACCGGTCGCGAACCCGCCCCCTTCAGCCGCGCCACGAGCGTGCAGAAGTGCGTGCGCACCGGTGACATCGAAGAGGTCGGCAAGACGACCCGCCACGGGACGTTCTTCCAGATGAACGGCAACTTCTCCTTCGGCGACTACTTCAAGCGCGAAGCAGTGCGCTTCGCCTGGGGACTGCTGACGAACCCCACCTCCGAAGGCGGACTCGGCTTCGACTCCAGCCTGCTGTGGGCGACGGTGCACGAGGACGACATTGAGACCATCGACCTGTGGCTCGACGAGACGTCCATCCCGCGCGAGCGCATCCAGCTGCGCGGCAATGAGGACAACTTCTGGCACACCGGCCAGCCCGGCCCAGGCGGCTACTGCTCCGAGATCTACTTCGACCGCGGCCCGGACTACGGCGTCGAAGGCGGCCCCGTTGCAGACGAGGACCGCTACATCGAGATCTGGAACCTCGTGTTCATGGAGTTCGAACTGAGCGAGGTCAGGACCAAGGTCGACTTCGATATCGCCGGAGAACTCCCCGCGAAGAACATCGACACCGGCATGGGCCTCGAACGCGTCGCCTTCCTGCTTCAGGGCGTCGAGAACATGTACGAGATCGACGAGGTCTTCCCCGTCATCGAAGCCGCCAGTCGGCTCTCCAAGCGTGCCTACGGCTCAGATCACGAATCCGATGTACAGATGCGCGTCGTCGCCGACCACGTGCGCTCAGCGCTGATCATCATCGGCGACGGTGTCCGCCCCGGCAACGAAGGACGCGGCTACATCCTTCGCCGACTGCTCCGCCGTGCGGTGCGGGCCATGCGACTCCTCGGTGTCACCAGCGAGGTGCTGCCCGAATTGCTGCCCGTATCGATGCAGGCCATGAAGCTGTCCTATCCGGAGCTCGAAACCGACTTCGATCGCATCTCCCGTATCGCCTATGCCGAGGAGAAGGCCTTCCTGCGCACACTGGAATCCGGCACACAGCTGTTCCAGAATGCGGCCGCGTCGCTCTCGGGCTCGGACAAGACGATCAGCGGAGACGTCGCCTTCGCTCTCCACGACACCCATGGCTTCCCGATCGACCTGACCCTCGAAATGGCCTCCGAGCAGGGCGTGCACGTCGACGAAGAGGGCTTCCGCACCCTCATGACCGAACAGCGTACCCGCGCGAAGGCCGACGCGAAGTCGAAGAAGGGCGGCGGTCACGCTGACCTCTCCGCCTACTCGGCCCTGCTCGAGGACGGAAAGTCCGAATTCGTCGGCTACGACAAGCTCGAAGCCGATTCGCGCGTTCGCGGCATCGTCGTCGACGGCATCGCCCAGGAGGTTCTGACCCCCGGCCAGACCGCAGACGTCATCCTCGACCTCACCCCGTTCTACGCCGAAGCCGGCGGCCAACGCGCCGACATCGGGCAGATCAGAGGACACGGCTTCACCGCTCGTGTGCTCGACGTGCAGAACCCGATCAAGGGGCTGCCCGCACACCGGGTCGAGGTCATTGACGGAGAGATCCACGTCGGTGCAGAGGTTCTGGCTGTCGTCGACCACGACCACCGGTTCCAGGGCTCCCAGGCACACACCGCAACACACCTCGTGCATGCAGCCCTGCGGGAGATCCTCGGAAACCATGCCGTCCAGGCAGGCTCGATGAACCAGCCCGGCTACATGCGCTTCGACTACTCATTCCCCGAAGCGCCGAGCGCGCAGATGCGTGCGGAGATCGAGGACGTCGCGAACCTCGCCGTCCGCTCGAACTACGACGTCGGCACCGAGTACCTTCCGTTCGAGGAGGCCAAGAAGTCCGGAGCCATGGCGCTCTTCGGAGAGAAGTACCCGAACGTCGTGCGTGTCGTCGACATCGGCGGCCCGTTCTCCCGCGAGCTCTGCGGAGGCACCCACGTCGGCGCCTCCTCCGAAGTCGGCCCGATCTCCGTGCTCTCCGAAGCTTCCGTGGGTTCAGGCGTGCGTCGCATCGAAGCTGCAGTCGGCATGGATGCCTTCCGATCACTGGCCGCCGAACGCACGATCGTCTCGTCGCTGTCGGACATGCTCAAGGTTCCAGGCACCGATGTGCGCGAACGTGTGGCCGACCTGATGAGCAAGCTCAAAGACGCAGAGAAGGAGATCGCCCGACTCAACTCGCAGCAGCTGCTGGCCTCGGCCGGGAAGTTCCTCGACGCTGCGCAGACCGTCGGTTCGACCCTGTACGTCGTCGCCGACCTCGGCGAGGTGTCCAACGCCGGAGACATCCGCACAGTCGTCACCGACCTGCGCTCGCGCGTCTCTGATCGTTCGGCCGTGGTTCTGGGCATCGGCGTCAGCAACGGCAAACCAGTCGTCGTCATCGCCACAACCCCTGACGCTCGTGACAACGGCCTGCAGGCCGGCAAGCTGGTGTCCCTGGCCTGCGGCCGCCTCGGCGGCGGTGGCGGCGGCAAGCCGGACCTCGCACAGGGCGGCGGCAGCGATGCCGACGCGATCCCAGCCGCAGTCACAGCGGTCAGGGAAGCTCTCCAGTGAGCTTCCGCCGGGGTCGGCGTCTTGGCCTCGACATCGGTTCCGTGCGGATCGGTGTCGCCAGCAGCGATCCCGATGGGATTCTGGCCACGCCGCTGACCGTCGTCCGCCGGACTGATGAACCTGCGGCGTTGCGGCAGCTGCGCGAGATCGTCGACGAGTACGAGCCGATCGAGCTGCTGATCGGGGATCCCAAATCCCTCGACGGCGCCGCCCGGGCTGCAGCGGCTACGGCCTTGGAATTCGCGAAGCGGATCAGCCTCGCTACGTCGACGCCCATCCGATTGGTCGACGAACGCTTCACCACGGTCGAAGCACACCATGCCCTCGCGGCCGCCGGCAAGAACTCGCGCCAGCGCCGCGAGATCGTCGACGCGCAGGCAGCCGTGATCATCCTCCAGAACGCCCTCGAATTCGAACACAACACCGGTGCACCCGCTGGTCGTGCAATGCCCGACGAAGAGAGTGAGCAATGAGTCCGTTCCCAGGTGAGTTCTCCGAGGACGAAGGGCTGTCGCGGTCCGAGGTCAGAGCCAAGAAGCGCCGACGGATGATGCGGCGGCGGCGGACGACGGCCATCGTCGTCATCTGCGTCCTCGTCTTCGGCATCGGAGGGTTCTTCGGTGTGCGTGCTGCCGGGGGAGTCTTCGAGGATCTGTTCGGCCCTAAGGGAGACTACGAGGGCACCGGCACCAACGAGGTCTCGCTCGATATCCCGCCCGGCGCCTCGGCGCGGTCGGTTGCGAACCAGCTGGTCGAAGCCGGGGTGATCATGAACTCCGAGCCGTTCCTCGACGAGGTCGAGAAGCGGAAGGTGACCATCAACGCCGGGCCCGTCATCATGCGCGAGAAGATGAGCTCCAAGGCAGCGGTGGAAGCCCTCGTCAACCCGATCAAACCTCCGAAGATCACGATCGCTGAAGGTCGCAAGATCGACCAGATCAAAGCGACGATGATCAAGTCCGGGATGAAGGCCGAAGAAGTCGACAAAGCCATCGATGACAAGACTCCGAAGGACTACGGACTCGACATCGAAGCACCGAGCCTGGAAGGCTACCTGTTCCCGGCCACGTACGACCTGAACAAGGAGAAGACCGCTGAGGACGTCGTGTCCGAGATGGTCAACAAGACGAAGTCCGAGATCGAGGACGACGGCATCGACCTCAAGGACGCGAACCGGATCATGACCTTGGCCAGCCTCGTCGAGATCGAATCTCCCGGAGACGAAGCGGTCCGCAAGAAGGTCGCGCGCGTCTTCCTCAACCGCATCTCAAAGGACTCGAAGACCGGACAGCTTCTCCAGTCGGATGCCACAGTGGCCTACATCCACGGCGCCCGCGGTGATCTGACGACGACGAAGAAGGAACGCGAATCCGACAGTCCCTACAACACGTACAAGAAGAAGGGTCTGCCTCCCGGGCCAATCAATTCGCCCAGTGCCGGAGCCGTCGACGCAGCTCTGAACCCGGCCAAGGGTGACTGGCAGTTCTTCGTGGCGACGAACCCCGACACCGGAGAGACGAAGTTCGCCAAGACCTACGACGAACACCGGAAGAACGTCGAGATCTACCGCAAGTGGCTCAAGGACCACACGAAGGACGACGGGAACTGATGCGGATCCTCGCTGCGGTGCTCGGTCGGCCCATCGCCCACTCGAAGTCACCGCTTCTCCACCGTGCGGCCTTCGCGGCACTGGGACTCGACACGAGCGAATACTCTCGCGTCGACCTCGGTGCCGAGGAGCTCGAAGCCTTCCTCGCCGAGCACCCCCAGCACACGGGATTCTCCCTGACGATGCCATTGAAGGACCGTCTGGTCGAACTCGCCGTCGATCACGGGTGGGATCTCGACGACACAGCGGCGCTGACCGGGGCGGCGAATACCTTCGTCCGCAGCGGTACCTCGACCCGAGTGGCCAACACCGACGTCCAGGGCATAGTGCGGGCGGTGGAGCCTCACCTGGGCACATGCCTGGAGGGGACGGGCCGGGCAACGATCCTCGGCGCAGGCGCTACAGCAGCCTCGGCGATCCTGGCCTGTCACGAACTCGGCATCACCGCCATCGACTTCCTCGTCCGGAATCCGGACCGTGCACGACGCGCCCTCACCCTCTGCGAGGAGCTGGGAATCACAGCGGCGACCGCTCCGCTCGAACGGATCGATCCCTCGGAGATCGTCATCTCGACCCTGCCCGCCGAGGCGGTCCCCACCGTGAAATGGTCACCGCGGTTCCGCGGAGGCGTGGCCCTCGACGTCGCCTACGCGACCGAATCCGCCTTCCTCGCCGAAGCCGAAGCCCATGGGCTGGCCCCGGTCGACGGGACGGCGATGCTCGTCGAGCAGGCCGTCGAACAGTCTGCGATGTTCGTCGAAGCCGCCGGTGCAGGTGATGCACGCGACGATGTGAAGGCCGTGATCGCTGCAGCCATGTATCGAGCACTCGAGAAATGACCCGAACGGCCGGTGACCTGAACGGCCGATGACCTGAACGACCTATGACCTGAACGGCCGATGACCTGCGAGGAAGGGCGAAGCACGGTGGACACTGGAGTTCTCCACGGCGTGATGATCGGTCTCGCCGTCCTCATCAGCATCGTCGCCGGCCTCGCGCTGGCCCACGGCACTCGCTGGTGGCTCGCCGACGAAACCCAGCTCCACAGCCTTGAGTCCTCTCAGGCTTACCGCCGCCCGATGCTGATCGCAGTCGGCGTCGTGAGCGCAGCTGCCGCGGCGCCGCTGTTCCCGACCGCTGCTGTTCTCCCGAACATGACCGGGTGGACGGCATATGCGCCGGCGAGCGGAACGACGTTCACTCCATCGGATCCGAACGTGTTCGACCCCCTGCTGCTGGCCGTGGTCCTGGGCCTGTGCTCGGCAGCCACGCCGTTCCTCGTCGTCGTCGATCTGCTGGTGCGGCGTCTGCCGGATCGGATCGTCCTCCCGCTCATCGCGCTGGTGGCCCTCGGCTGCCTCCTCGGCGCAGTCTTCGGTCAGTCGCACATCTGGATCGTCGGCCTCTTCGCGGGAATCGGCGCAACTGTGTTCTTCGGACTTCTCCACCTCATCGGGCGGTTGCTTCGCACCTCGACGATGGGCCTCGGCGACGTCAAACTCTCCTTCATCGTGTTCACGGTGGCAGGCCTGTATTCGCCGTGGTCGCCCGCACTCGTCCTAGTCATCATGATGCTCATCGCCGGTCTCGTCGCGCTTGCCGCGATCGTGTCGAAGGGCCGTCTGCGGGGGACAACGATCGCCTTCGGACCATCGATGCTTTCCGGAATGTGGCTCGGGTCAGTGCTTTCCCCATTCCTTTTGTAGAATCAGTTGAATGTTGAGATGGCTGACTGCAGGCGAATCCCACGGCGAAGCGCTGACTGGGATCATTGAAGGGCTTCCCGCCCACGTACCGATCACCAGGGACGACATCCGTGCGAGCTTGGCAAGGCGCCGGCTGGGCTACGGTCGTGGTGCCCGAATGAAGTTCGAAGCCGACGAGGTGAGGCTCCTCGGGGGCGTCCGTCACGGACTGACCCTCGGGTCTCCCGTGGCGATCGAAGTCGGCAACACGGAATGGCCGAAGTGGGAGGCGGTGATGAGCGCCGACCCGATCGATGAGGACGAACTCGCCGGTCAGGCCCGCAACGCACCGCTGACCCGGCCACGTCCCGGACATGCCGACATCGTCGGAATGCAGAAGTACGCTTTCGACGAGGCCCGACCGATTCTCGAGCGTGCCTCGGCGAGAGAGACCGCGATGCGCGTGGCACTGGGCACCGTGGCAGCGAAGTTCCTGGCCGAGCTGGGCATCACCCTGGTCTCGCACACCGTGGCCATCGGCGGTGCCGAACAGCACCGCGACTCGGAATCCGAACCCGCACTTCCTGTGGCGGAGGACGTCGACGCACTCGATGCCGATCCCGTCCGCTGCTTCGACGCCGAGCTCTCGGCACGCATGGTGGCAGAGATCGATGCCGCGAAGAAGGCCGGAGACACACTCGGCGGCACCGTCGAGGTCCTTGCCTACGACCTGCCTCCCGGCCTGGGCTCCCACGTCCACTGGGACCGTCGCCTCGACTCCCGACTGGCTGGTGCCCTGATGGGCATCCAGGCGATCAAGGGCGTCGAAGTCGGAGACGGCTTCCTCACCACCAAGCGCCCAGGCTCAGCTGCACACGACGAGATCGCCGTCGGCGACGACGGTCTGCGCCGCGTGAGCAACCGTGCCGGAGGCACCGAGGGCGGCATGTCGACTGGCGGTCCGCTGCGGGTCCGCGCAGGCATGAAGCCGATTGCAACTGTTCCCCGGGCCCTGGCCACGGTCGATGTCGCCACCGGTGAGGCGGCGAAGGCCAACCACCAGCGCTCAGACGTGTGCGCCGTTCCTGCGTCGGGTGTCGTCGCCGAGGCGATGGTGGCTCTGGTCCTCGCCGAGGCCGTGATTGAGAAGTTCGGCGGAGATTCGGTGTCCGAGACCAAACGGAATCTGGACGCCTATGTTGCGTCTATTCCGGAGAACCTCCGCATCGGCCGATGACCGAGACTCCGCTTCCGAAACCGGTTCCGCCCCTGGAACCGGTTCCTGCCGCGCATTCGCGCATCGTGCTGACGGGACCGCCCGCCGCCGGCAAATCGACGATCGGCCGCCTCCTGGCCGACCGTCTCGACCTGCCGCTCATCGACACAGATGCGAACATCGTCGACCAATTCGGCGTCATCGGTGAGATCTTCGTCGAACGCGGCGAGGACTACTTCCGCAGGATCGAGCGGGAAGTCGTGCGCAAGGCGCTGCGCCGACTGCTCGATCGACCGGGAATCGTATCCCTGGGCGGGGGAGCGATCCTGAACTCGGGCACGCGCGCCCAGCTGCTCCACCCTGCGATCAAGGTCGTGCACATCGACATCGATGTCGAGACCGTCTCCACCAGAGTGAACTCTCCGCATCGGCCGCTGCTGCGCGGGGCCGGCACCCCGGTGGATAACTGGCTGGCGCTCGTCAAGGAGCGCGAACCGCTCTACAGTCAGGTCGCGACCTTTCGCGTGCAGGCGTCGAACTCGCCGCCCTCGACCATCGTCAACCGCGTCGTCGATGTGCTGACCGGGCTGCAGCGAGCCGAAGAGTACGCGAAGTACACCGGCCGCGAGGGAGACTGAACGGGCGCGAGCGAGAGTGAGAGATACACCTCGGGGACCAGCGCACCTGGTTCGCGGCCGAGGGCGATAGGCTGATCGTGAAGTATTGGCAAAGCGAAGTGGGAAGACGAATCTATGACGGTCACACGCATCAATGTCCAAGCCGGCGGAAACTATCCGGTGCTTGTCGGGCAGGGTCTGCTCGGCCAGCTTCCTGAGGTCCTCGGCCCCCGGGTCGAGAAGGTCCTCGTCATCCACCCGCGGGCACTGCGCACCACGGGCGAAGCAGTCCGCGACGACCTGAGGGCGACCGGACTCGATGCGATCGTCGCTGAGATCCCCGACGCCGAGGAAGCCAAGCACATCCAGGTCGCGGCCTTCTGCTGGCAGGTCCTGGGACAGAGCGATTTCACCCGCACCGACGCCATCGTCACGGTGGGCGGGGGAGCGGTGTCCGACCTCGGCGGATTCGTC
This sequence comes from Brevibacterium sp. ZH18, assembly GCF_022748595.1. GTDB lineage: Bacteria > Actinomycetota > Actinomycetes > Actinomycetales > Brevibacteriaceae > Brevibacterium. The sequence continues at coordinate 15,382 of NZ_JALDSX010000064.1, forward strand.
GCGGCCACCTGGCTGCGCGGACTCTCCGTCGTCCATATTCCGACGACTGTCCTCGGCATGGTCGACGCCGCAATCGGCGGCAAGACCGGGATCAACACGGCGGAGGGCAAGAACCTCGTCGGATCCTTCCACGCCCCGGTGGGTGTCCTCGCGGACCTCGATACGCTGCGCACCCTGCCGGAGAACGAGCTCTTCACCGGCCTCGCCGAGGTCGTCAAGACCGGATTCATCGCCGATCCCGTGATCCTCGATCTCCTGACGAAGCATTCGAAGGCTGAGATCGCCGAGGTGGACGGACCGGTCCTGCGCGAACTCATCGAACGTGCCATCGCCGTCAAGGCCGAGGTCGTCTCCGACGACTTCAAAGAGTCCGGCCGGCGGGAGATCCTCAACTACGGGCACACCCTCGGCCACGCCATCGAGCATAAGGAACGCTACCAATGGCGCCACGGCGCGGCCGTTGCCGTGGGCATGGTCTTCGCGGCCGAGGTGGCCGCGATGGTCAAGAGTCTGCCGACCGAGACCGTCGACCTCCACCGTGAGCTGCTGACCAAACTGGGTCTGCCGATCGGGTACCGCGCCGACGTCTGGCCCCAGCTGCTCGACACCATGAAGCGGGACAAGAAGGCGCGCGGCTCCATGCTGCGCATGGTCCTGCTCTCCGACGTAGGAGCACCGGCAACCGTCGAGATCCCCGATGTCTCCATCCTCCACACTGCCTACCAGGAGATCGGCGAGGAGTCACCGCGTATGGTGCTCGGCACCGACCTCGGCTGAGCAGCCGGAGCGTGACCCGGGAGCCCCGGACGGAGTGCCTCATGTCAATACCCCCGGCTAATGAGGGTCGTGCCTCACACAAATTATCCCCGGGAACAACTCTCACCCCACCCGACTCGGCCTG
>NZ_JALDSX010000065.1 GCF_022748595.1 Brevibacterium sp. ZH18
GTCCACCGTGGGGGGGAAGGCTCAGGCCTTTCCGCCGGCGGTGATAACTCCCCCATCGGCGGTGAGCACCTGCGCGGTGATCCAATCAGCGTCGGACGAGGCCAGGTAGGCCACAGCACCGGCGATGTCTTCAGGAGTGCCAAGGCGTTTGGCCGGGTAGCTGGAGGCGACCTCTTCTTCCCTGCCTTCGTAGAGTGCGGTGGCGAAGTCCGTTTTCACCACAGCCGGAGCGACGGCGTTGACCCGAATGTCCGGTCCGAGCTCGACGGCCAGCGACTTCGTCAGGTGCGAGACCGCAGCCTTCGAGATGCCGTAGAAGGAGATTCCGGGGCTCGGAACCTGACCTGCGACAGAGGAGATGCTCACGACCCGACCCTTGTTCTCGCGGAAGCCCAGCTTCTCGTGGTGGACGGCGCCCTGCACCCAGGCGAGCGTGCCGAGCACGTTCACATCGAGGATCTTGCGAGCGGCATCGAGGTCGAGGTCGATGAGCGGTCCGTAGACCGGGTTGATGCCGACGTTCGTCACGAGCACGTCGAGGTGTCCGAACTTCTCGGCGATCGTGTCATAGACCTCGGCGCGGTGGGCCGGGTCGTCGGATTTGCCGGCAATGCCAAGCGCGGTGCCTTCGGGGAACTGAGCGACCACCTCGGCGAGGGCTTCGGGTTTGCGGGCCGTGAGGATCACGGTCGCGCCCTCGGCCTGCAGTCGCTTCGCGATCCCGAGTCCGATGCCGCGGCTGGCTCCGGTGATGAGGGCGACCTGGCCGGTGAACCGGGCGCCGAGGTTGGGCTGGGTTTCCGTGGGCACGTGCTCTGTCATGCGTGAACTCCATCGTCCGTAGAGGTAACCGAGCGTTCGCTCAGTGGTGTGTTCGTATCGTAGGCAGGAGTGGCCGGCATTCACAAGACGCAGTTGGCCTGCCGTAGCCTGGCGGGTATGAGGCGCCCGCAGACAAATCGGCTCGAGCAGTCCCTTGATCTGGGCCCGGCCGAGCTGTTCCCGATCGCGCGGGAAGCGATCCTGACATGGAAGCTGCAGGAGTCTGCCGGTGTCATCGCGCGCCCGGTCCGTCGGGTGCATGTCGGCCAGATCGTCGACCTGTGGCTCAACCCCGTGTGGCCTCTGCCTGCGGTGCGGTTGCGCGGACGCGATCTCGCAGTCCCGGTCGGCTCCTGCGAAGTCATCGAGGTCATCGATGTCATCGGCTCGAAGCCAACGCGAATGTCTGACAACGACCCCCCGCCGCTCGGACCGTCAGCCACGGACTCGGTGCGGGCAGCAGGCTTCGTCTACCGGACACTGCCCGGTCATCTGGAGTCGGGCGAGCAGACCTTCCTCGTGTCCGTCGGGACGAACGGTCGCCTCGGCGTCTCCATCACTTCTGAATCCGTTCCCGGACACCCGCTGCTCAAAGCAGTCGCCCCGATCTCGGTTGCGACGCAGCGGATGATGGCCAAGCGATATGCCGAGGGACTCAAGCGGATGCTGCGGGACTCGACGCTCACCCGACCGTAGGCAGGACCGCCTCGGCGAGGGTGAGCACCGCATCCAATGACGCCTTCCCGTGGTCACTCAAGTGCGCGAGGTAGACGATCGACGGCTCCTCCGGGATGTCGAGGGGCACGGCGACGGTCCCGACTTCGCGCGTATTGGCCGACACCGAGTCGAACGTGACCGAGATGCCCAGCCCCGCCGCGACCAACGCTCCGATCGTCTGCGTATCCGGGGCCGCCTGAACGAGCCGAGGGGCGAATCCGGCCTCGCGGCACAGTCGCAGGGTGTTCTCGCGCAGGGTCGAACCCGGGTGCTCGGGCAAGGTGATGAAGTCCTCGTCGGCCAGTTCCTCGACGCGGATCGATGCTCGCCCGGCCAACCGGTGCCCCTCGGGCAGAGCCGCGCACAGCCGCTCGATCATCACCGGGCGCCCCGTCACTCCTGGCGGCTGCGTCGCCCACCGAACCAGCGCGAGATCAAGGGTCCCATCGACGAGGCGCGCCAGGCCTTCCTCGGCGAAGACGTTCGACTCGAGGCTGAACGTGACCCCGGGATGCGTCCCCTGCGACGCAGCGACCAAGGCGGCGGCCAGTGCACGAGACGAGGACCGGGCGAATCCGAAGCTCAGCCGTCCGATCTCCCCCGTCGCCGCGCGCTGCACGGAATCGATGGCGAGGTTCTGGATCTCCAACATCGTCCGCGCCGGTTCTACGAGGGCCTCGCCGGCAGGCGTGAGCCGAACACTGCGCGTCGTGCGATGGAACAGAGAGACGCCGAGGCTGTCCTCAAGCGATCTGATCGTGCGGCTCAGCGGTGGCTGGAGCACACCCAGACGTTCGGCGGCACGACCGAAGTGCAGCTCCTCCGCGACGACGAGGAACGCCCGCACCTGCTGAATCTCCATCACTGCCCTCTCCGACGCGTGAGCTTTCTCCGACGCGTGAGCTTTCTCCGACTCACGAATTCTCTCCGACACATCGATCGGCTTACATATCAATACTGATATTAGTCTTTAAAGATTATTACCCATAATGCTATATTGTGGAGTGGAACACGCTGAACAATCTCAGGCTGAACTTCCGGCACCGGAAGCCGCCGACGACGGGAGCTTTCATAGATGAATGGTGACACCGCTGCGACCCCCACCATCGATGACTTCCTGCCGCGTGCTGGCAACGGCCCGCTGACCGGTCAGGTCGTCGTCGATTTCTCCCGTGTCCTCGCGGGCCCCTACTCCACGATGATGCTGGCCGACCTTGGAGCCACGGTCATCAAGGTCGAAGGCCCCAACGGCGACGATACGAGGCATTGGAGCCCACCGGCGCGTGACGACGACGCCACCTACTATCTGTCGATCAACCGCAACAAGTACGACATCGTCCTCGACTTCTCTGAAGCCGCTGATCTCAAGGTCGCGCAGAAGCTCGCGGCTCGCGCCGACATCGTCGTCGAGAACTTCAAACCGGGTGGCCTGAAGAAGTTCGGTCTCGACTACGACTCAGTGGCAGAGACCAATCCAGAAGTCATCTATGCCTCGGTCACCGGCTTCGGCGCGGACAATGCGCTGCCCGGCTATGACCTGCTCGTCCAGGCGATGTCCGGGTTCATGAGCGTGACCGGCGACCCCGACGGCTCCCCGTACCGCGCCGGCGTCGCGGTCTTCGACGTCATCACCGGCCTGCACACCACGATCGGAATCATGGCCGCACTCCAGCACAAGAACCTCACTGGTGAGGGCCAGCTGGTTCAGACCAACCTCATGTCCTCGGCGATGTCCGGCCTGGCCAACCAATCGGGCGCCTACGCCGCCGCCGGTGTGACACCGACTCGCATGGGCAACGCCCATCCCAGCCTCTACCCCTACCAGCCGATGGCCACGAAGTCCGGCGAGATCATCGTCGCCGCCGCCAATGACGGCCAGTTCGCGGCGCTGGCGAAAGCTCTCGGGCGACCCGACTGGGCCGAAGACGAACGCTTTGCCAAGGCCAAGACTCGCAACGCCCACCGTGACGAGCTCGAACCCGAACTCCTCGAAGCACTGCGGCAGCACACAGCGCAGGAGTGGTTCGAGAAGCTCACCGCCGTCGGCCTGCCATGCGCCCCGATCAACTCGATCGCCCAGGGCGTCGAACGTGCACGCGACCTCGGCCTCCAACCGATCGTCGACACGGGTCAGGGCGAGCGCATCATCCCGACGATCCGCAACCCGATCACCCTGTCCAAGTCCAAGGTCTCCTACGACCTGGCACCGCCCGTACTCGGCGCCGACTCCGATCAGGTACGCGCCTGGATCGACAGCCAGTAGACCACATCGCAGACGAACCGCCACCCAACCGACGACGGGGCTCAGCCCCAGACGGGACCCAGCCCCCGACGGGACCCGGCCTCCGCCGGGACTCAGCCCCCACCTCGGCGACAAAGACATCACCACCACCACTGCAACCACTGCCACCACCGCCACCACCACCGCCACCATAAGGAGAACGAGGAATGGATACTTCGGAACTCGACGACGTCCTGTCCACCGTCCGCGAATTCGTGCGGGAGAAGGTCGTCCCCATCGAACTCGACATCGAAGCCAACGACGCCATCCCGGAGTCCATCATCAAGGAATCCGCGGAGATGGGCCTCTTCGGCTGGGCACTGCCGGAGGAGTACGGCGGGCTGGGGCTCAACGCTGAGCAGGATGCGCTCCTGGCCATGGAACTCGGCTACACCACCCCCTCGTTCCGGTCGCTGTTCGGCACGAACAACGGCATCGCCGGTCAGGTCCTGGTCAACTACGGCACCGATGAGCAGAAGAGCGAATGGCTGCCGAGGCTGACCTCCGGCGATGTAGTCGCCTCCTTCGCCCTCACTGAGCCGGAAGCCGGATCCGACCCCTCGGGACTGCGCACGAAGGCCGTGCGTGAAGGCGACGACTACGTCATCAACGGCAGCAAGCGCTTCATCACGAACGCCGAGTCATCCGACGTCCTCATGGTCTTCGCCCGCACCGACCCGAACGCGAAGGGCTCGAAGGGCATCTCGGTCTTCCTCGTCCCCACCAAGACCGCGGGCGTCACGGTCGGCCCCCACGACAAGAAGATGGGTCAGGCCGGGGCGTGGACCTCCGAGATCTTCTTCGACGACGTCCGAGTGCCTGCCGCCAACCTCATCGGCGGCGAGGAGGAGAAGGGCTTCTACGCCGCGATGGCCTCCCTGAACAAGGGGCGCCTGCACATCGGTGCGATCTGCGTGGGGCAGTCGATCCGCATCCTCGACGAGTCCGTGAAATACGCCGCCGAGGCGAAACAGGGCGGAGAGCCCATCGCGCGGTTCCAGCTCGTCCAGGCCATGCTCGCCGACATCTACACCGACCTCGCCGCGGCCAAGGCCCTGGTACTGGCGGCCGCCAAGCGTTGGGACGCCGAAGAGGATCGGAAGCTCGGGCCCAGCTCCGCGAAGCTCTTCGCATCCGAAGCTCTGGCGCGCATCGCCGACAAGGGCGTGCAGATTCAGGGCGGCATGGGCTACATGCGCGAATCCGCCGTCGAGCGCTTCTACCGTCACGCCCGTCTGTTCCGCATCTACGAAGGCACCTCGGAAGTCCAGCGCGTCGTCGTCGCCCGCCAGCTGCTCAAAGGCGCCCACAAACCGCAGTTCAACCTGTAACAACACAAAACCGCAGTTCAACCTGCAACGACGCACCAGGCGAACACCGCCCCACCCATTGCTCAACCGTGCACAGAGAAAGAAGGACCCTATGACCGATACGCCCACGACGACCTCCGCGTCGAACACCCACAGCATCTCCGAGATCCCCGGTCTGCTGACCGGCAAGGTCGCCGTCGTCACCGGTGGCGCGCAGGGCCTCGGCCTGGCCATGGCCCGCAGCCTCGTGAACTCCGGCGCGAAGGTCGTCCTCGGCGACATGAATGAGGAGAGCCTGCGCTCGGCCGTGACCGAGCTCGGAGGTGCCGATTCCGCTGCCGGCGTCGTGTGCAACGTCGCTTCATTGGAGAACACCCAGGAGCTCGCCGACGTGGCGTCGAAGACCTTCGGCGGCGTCGACATCTGGATCAACAACGCCGGCATCACCCGCGATGCGACGATCCGGAAGATGAGCGAGAAGGAATTCGACGACGTCATCTCCGTCCACCTGCGCGGCACCTGGAACGGCCTCAAGGTCGCCACCGGCCTCATGCGCGAGCAGGACCGCGGCGGCGCGATCGTCAACGTCTCGTCGATCAGCGGCAAGGTCGGCATGCTCGGCCAGTCGAACTACTCTGCCGCGAAGGCCGGAATCGTCGGCATGACGAAGGCCGTGGCCAAGGAGGTCGCGTTCAAGGGCATCCGCATCAATGCGATCCAGCCCGGCTTCATCAACACCGCGATGACCGCCGCCATGCCGCAGCACGCGATCGATTCGAAGCTCGCCGAGATCCCCCTGGGTCGTCCGGGCGAGCCCGAGGAAGTCGCCTCGGTGGTGCTGTTCCTGGCCTCCGGACTCTCGAGCTACCTGACCGGAACGGTCACGGAGATCTCGGGTGGTCGCCACATCTGATCGGCAGCTTTCCCTCGCCGAGGTGAGCCGACGTCCCCGCGGGGACGTCGGCTCTTCGCGTTGTGGAGTCAGCCTTGGTTGAGGCTCGGTGTGATCAGTCTTGGCGGGAGCGCCCGCGCGGGAGCCTGACGACGCCGAAAATCACCATGCCCACCAGCGGCAGCAGCGGCCAGATCCAGGCGACCCCATTCTCATTGACCATTCCTGCATCGGCCATGATCGCCAATCCGGCGCAGATGGTCGCCGAGGCGGCGATCGGCATCCATGTCGGCGGCGCCGGACGGTCGTCGGGCTGCGGGGATTCGAAACGACCGAAGATTGCGACGAGAACGCCGGTGATGGCAAGCAATACCAGGGCCCACAGCGGGCGAGTCAGCCACCACACACCGGTCAGCGGAGTGGGCAGCAGCGCGTCCGCGTGGACAGCAAGGAGTACATGGGCGAAGGCGGTCAGCGCGGTGAGGTGCCAGAGGAACCACGTCATGATCCGCTGATTGACAAGCACCGTGAGCATCCACAGGCCAGGGCTGCGCAGCAGTGCAGCCAGCGGCCGCTGGAGCATGAGCACGATTCCCGCCTGCGCCATGCCGAGGAACGCCATGGTCACCCGGGTCGGGCTCGAGTTCGAGATCGTGTCGGTTCCAGCAGTGATCATCGAAACCGGGTACGGGCCGAAGCCGACGAGGAGTCCGAGTCCGATGGCACCGATGACGAAGAGCAGCAGGCAGCGCTTGAAAGTCGAGAGTCGCCCGTCGAGCCAGGCGTAGCCGAACTGGTGGAAGCTCGCCCAGACGAGCAGGTAGTTCGGGTAGCCGAGCAGCGGGCTCGAGGTGGCGATGCTGATGACGTCGATGACTCCTGCGGCGGCGATGCCGAAAACGATCGACCACCAGCCCCACTTCTCCCACAGCATGAGGCAGGGCGGGGCGACGATGACGACGAGCAGGTAGGCGGCGAGGAACCAGGTGGGCACCAGCGCCATCTGCGAGGCCAGCTGCACAGCGGCGGGCGCAGCACCGAAGGCCAGTGCGATGATGCAGGTGACCAGCCAGATGAGCAGAAGCGGAATGAGAGGCAGTCCCAGTCGACGCAGACGAGCACGCAGCCATTCGGCATAGCCTGTCTGTCGGCGTCGGGCCGATCGCCAGGACAGGGCGTTGGAGTAGCCACCGACGAGGAAGAAGATCGGCATCACCTGGAATACCCAGGTCAGCGGGTGCGTCCACCGAGCTTGGTCGAGCAGACCATGGGGTTCGATGCCTCCGGTGGCGCTGACGGCGATGATCGTCCAGTGGCCGAGCACGACGACGGTGATCGCTGCCGCACGGAGGAAGTCGACTTCACGGTTGCGCGAGTCGGGAGTCGCGGCGTCGACCTTCTGCGCTCGGGCCAAGTAGGAGCGAAGCATGAGTGGCAATCCTTGTCAGTCGGTCGAACGTGATCGGGCGGGCTGGCTCAGGCTTGGTACTTCACCTGGCCGCCGACGACGGTCAGTGCGACACGGGTGTCCCGGATCGCCTCGGCGTGGGCGAAGAGCGCTTCTTCACTCTCGTAGCCCAGCAGCCCACCATGATCGTTTCCATCAATCGTGGCGGCGTTCCGATCCAGCCCTTCGGCGACCCGCGGATCGAGGCCTTCGGCAGCCCGCGGATTGAGGCCCTCGGCAGCGCACGGGTCGGTGTCGATGACGATGAAATCGGCGTCCATTCCCGGCGCCAGATATCCCCGACGGTCCTCGAGCCCGGCCGCATATGCCGGTCCTTGAGTGTGGAGCCGGATCGCTTCAACCGCACTCAGCCGTCGCTCGAGCTGGAAGGTGGTGCTCGGATCACCGGAGATGTTCGCCCTGGTCATCGCCGCATAGATCGCGGCGAACGGGTTCGCAGGCTCGACCGGCCCGTCCGAGCCGAACGCGACATGGGCACCCGCGTGCAACAGGTCGGGCCAGGCATAGGCAGCGAGCTGGGCGGACTCGTCGATGAGGTGGAGCAGGTGGAGGTCGGAGATGCAGTGGCGGGGCTGCATGGAGGCGATGACCTCGAGCTCGGCGAACCGGGCGACATCTGACGGTTGGATGAACTGCGCATGCTCGACCCGGTGGCGGAGAGGTCGTTCGTAGCGCTCCTCGGCCTCCTTGGTGATCGGGCGCAGTCGTTCGTAGACCTCGAGCACATGGTGGTTGGCCTGATCGCCGATCGCGTGGATCGCCACGGAGATGCCCGCCTCAGTGGCAAGGCGTGCCTGCTCGAAAAGTTCATCCTCACTCATCTGCGCGATACCGAAGTTCGCGTGGTGCTCTGCTTCCGCCACACTTCCGGTTTCGGAGTCTCCGGGCGCACCCGACCCGTCTGCGACACCGCCTGGCTCTGCTTCCGCAGCGCCGAGGGCCGCCGGCTCGGGAAACGGCGAGGACATGTGCGAGGTGTGCGAGCCCAACGCCCCGTCGGAGAACAGTTTGAGCCCGCCGAAGCGCAGCCAATCGTCACCGTCTCCCGTGTGCCACCCGGTCTCGATCGCCCAGGTCACCTCCGGCCCGCGCAGGTACTTCATCACACGCAAGTGCAGGTCACCGGTCTCGTGCAGGTCGTTCCAACCCAACGTCGAGGGGATCCCGTCGAAGTCGTGGATGCCGGTGAGACCCTGCGAGAGGAAGAGTTTCTGCGTGAAGTCGAGCCGGGCGGCCTGCTCTTCGCGGGTCGGTTCGGGGATGAACCGAGCCACCAGATCAGTGGCGTCCTCACGGACGAGCCCGGTCAGCTCACCGTCATGATCGTGGACGAATTCGCCGCCCGAGGGGTCGGGAGTCTGGGTGTTGATGCCCGCGATCTCCAGCGCCCGAGCGTTGGCCCACAGTGTGTGCAGGTCAACCGACCACATGGCCACCGGGTGATCCGGAACCTCCTGGTCGAGCAGCTCCCGATCCGGGTAGCGCGGGTCGTCCCACTTATTGATGTCCCACCCCGAACCGAGGACCCACGTGCCGATCGGAAGCGTCTGGGCACGTTCGCGGACGGCGGCGACCGCCTCGGCGAGGGAATGGACACCGGAGAGGTCGAGGTCGGTCAGCGAATCCGCGTAGTGGATCGAATGCATGTGCGCGTCGACGAGCCCGGGCATGATGACCTGCCCGCCGCAGTCGATCTCCTCGATCTCGAGACCGGGGATCACCGAGGTGGCGCCGACCCCTCCCGCCGAGGCGAACGCCGCCGTCGTCGATGATTCGGCCGCTGCAATGTCGAGCAGTTCGGCCCGCGTGCCCACCGCCACGATCATCTCGCCGTCGATGAGGATCGCATCGGGTGGGGTATCAGTGCGGGAGGTGTCGGCCGCGGCGGTGTCGGCGCGGGAAGTGTCGGTGCGGGAAGTGTCAGTGCGGGAGGCACCGTCAGTGGCGGCGTCGTCGGCGTCGGCCGAAGTCGTTCCGTCCAGCGATCCCTCCGCGGCGGCATTGCCCGAGGTCGTTCCGTCCAGCGATCCCTCCGCGGCGGCATTGCCCGTCGATCGTTCTGAGGACGGGGCGAACGTGCGCACGACGGCGTTGGAGAACAGACGCATGAGCACCAGTCTAGAGTGCCCAGACGCGTCCCGCGGCGAGGGGTGCTGGGCAGATTTCCTGCGCACACCCTCAACGGTTTCTACGAGGAGTAGAATCCGAGGCATGGCGAATGTCTTCAGCTCTCAGGACACCCGGCTGGCCGCCGGTGCCCGCATCATCCTTCCCGGCATCTGGCTCGGGATGATCATCGGAATCTCGCTCATCGAGGCACCTCTGAAGTTCACAGCCCCGGGGATCACGATCCCGCTGGGCCTGGGCATCGGCCGCCTGGTCTTCACCGCGATGAACTGGGTCGAGATCGCCATCGCCGTCATCCTCCTGTGGTCGGTGCTCAAGGAGTCGGTCGGCCGACTCTACCGATCACTGGCGTTCTCGCTGATCGCGGTGCTCATCATCAAAGTCGCGTTCATCCGACCCATCCTCAACAAGCGCACCGAGGATGTCATCGCCGGCATCGACGAAGGCGGGTCCAGCTGGCATCTGCTCTACATCGCCGCCGACGGCCTGCTCATCGTCGGCCTCGTGATCGCCCTCATCGTCGCGGTGCGCCGCTGGGTGACAGTGCGCCCCGCGGTCACGGCCTCAGCCCGCGGCTGACTCGAGCGCGATGCGGAGCTGCTGACACCTCCCCCCATCGCTTTACGGACGAGACGCCTGTTTGCAGACAGGTGTCTCGTCTGCAAAGCGATGGGACCGCACGCGCAAACCGATGGTCCAATGTTCAACCGGCTGCAAGCAGAAGACTACGAGCATCGCCGCCGGTCACTGCCGTCACGGGGCTGCACGGAAAAGTTGCACTCACCGGCCCGCTGCCCCACGCCGCTTTCACGGGGCTGCACGGACACACCGCAATCACCGGGCTACACGGACAAGCTGGCGCAGCTTGGGCGCCTGCGCGAACAGCTTGGCGGAAAACGTGCTCAGATTGAGAAGCTCCTTGAACTTGAAACGCACCACCGTGAATCCGAGCGCCAAGAGTCGGTTGTGCTGATCGCTCTCTTTATTCATGAGCCCTCGACCGACCTTCACATACTTGTCGACTCCATCGACTTCGAGGATGGTCATGGTTTCTTTGTCCATGAAGTCATTGCGAGAGACGAAGCCCCGCTCGTCGTAGATCTTCACCTGCTGCTGCAGTCCGCGCAGATTCAGGGCATGGAGGTTGAACGAACAGTAGCTCTCCGCGATGCTCTCGGACTTAGGGTCGAGAGCGTCAGCCATTCGACGGGCGGTTGCCTGCCCCGTCCGCAGGCGTTTGATGGCTGGCATCCAGTTGTCCACAATCTGTCCACGCGCGAGTCGGTCAATTTCCGGCGGGTACCCGAACCTGAGGTTCGGCGATCCCAATTGGTTGAGGACCATCTTGCGAAGAACGAACTCCATCGCAGCGAACCCAGCCCGCTGGCCGCGCAGACTGACGAGGTCCAAGCTCGTTCGGATCGGAGTGGTCAACCTGAGCTGAGCCTGGTGACTGCAGTCCTCTTCCGCTACTGAACGGGTGGACCGATGGACTTCACTGGTCTTCGAATAGTGCCTCGGATGAGCCACAGATACCGGTCCCGAGTCGATACCGAACAGAGGGATGCCGTGCAGCATAGCCGCAGACGCTCCCCAAATGGTGTCGTCCTCCCGATACCGGGGGTAGTACCGAATTCGCAGGCAACGTAGAAGGTCGAGGTATGAATAGTCTTCACGAAGCTCGTCGATCGGAGTCTTCTCATGCAACTCCGTCCAGCCTCGGTCATCAATGAAGCTCGCGATTCGGTGATGCGCCGTGAGTCCGCACTCAGCTATCACTGAGTAGACCCCGCTGCACAGCTTCAGGAGACAGCATCTCAGCGCCTGCCTGATGGTTCGAGTCGGCACACCCGCCGACTCCAGTTCCTGATAGAGGACTATGTTGTACATCCTTCGAATCTGCACCACTGCAGTCCACGGACACCAGGAGAGATTTGCCCCTTGTGGATAGCGCTTTTCTGTCCACAGGATTTCGCACTCAAGACGGACCGTTTTCCACAAGGCCCGCGGCCCAACCCATCCGCGCAATCGGCGCCAAACGGTCGACGCATCGCTTTACAGACGACACACCTGTTTGCAAACAGTCGTCTCGTCCGCAAAGCGATGAGCAGTCGCCTCGTCGGCAAAGCGATGAGCAGTCGCCTCGTCCGCAAAGCGATGAGAGAGTGCACGTACAGCGAGCACAGGTCAGTAGTACACGGCCAACCTGCCGCGGGGGCCGTCGATGACCTCGACGGGGGTGTCGAATACGCGGGAAAGCACCTCGGCGGTCATGATCTCCTCCGGCGTCCCGAACTCGACAACCTCACCCTTCTTCACAGCACAGATGTGGTCGGCGTAGTGGCCAGCGAAGTTGATGTCGTGGAGGACGATGACGATCGTGCGGCTCATTTCGACCGCGGCCCGACGCAGGTGCTGCATCATCTGCACCGAGTGCTTCATGTCGAGGTTGTTCAGCGGCTCGTCGAGGAGGACGTAATCCGTGTCCTGAGCAAGGACCATCGCGACATACGCCCTCTGCCGCTGACCTCCGGAGAGCTCATCGATGAAGCGGTCCTCGAGCTCACTCAGCTCGAGGAAGTCGATGGCCTGCGAGATGATCTCCTCGTCCGCGGCCGTCAGCCGTCCCTTCGAGTACGGGAAGCGTCCGAAGCCGACGAGCTGGCGGATCGACAGTCGCGTGATGAAGTGGTTCTCCTGGCGCAGGATCGACACGATCTTCGCCAGATCTTTCGACTTCGTCGACGACACGTCATAGCCGGCGACCTCGATCGTCCCCGCATCGAGGCCCAACAGACGCCCGACCATCGTCAGCAACGTCGACTTGCCCGCACCATTGGGCCCGACCAGGGCGGTGACTCCCCCGGCCGGGATCTGCAGGTCGACCGGTCCGATCTCCACGTCGTTTCCGTAGGACTTGCGGACTTCGCGCAGTGTGATCACAGGCGTCCCTTTCTCATGATGACGAAGAGGAAGGCACCACCGCCGACGATCTCGATGATGATCGAGACGACGCCTTCCGCATAGAACAGGTTCTTCATGACGAAGTACGCCCCACCGAGGACGACGAAGCCCAGCAGCGCAGCCATCGGCAGCACGTACCTGTGGTCGTAGGTGTCGGAGAACTGGTAGGCGAGCATCGCGACGAGGAATCCGAGGAAGACCATCGGCCCGATCATCGACACGGACACGGCCATGAGGATCGAGACGAAGAACAGGACCTTCATCATCTCGAACCGATGGTTGAGCCCCAGGTTGCTCGTCGTGTCCCTGCCCAGCGCGAGCACGTTCAGCCGCGACGAGCTGAGGTAGAGGGCGAGGCAGGCGATGAGGCACAGCGGAATCGAGATCGGCAGGTAGCTCGAGTCCGAGTTCGAGATCGATCCGAACAGTCGGGCCGCGAGCACGTCGAATTCGCTCGGGGTCAGCGTGCGCTGCATGAAGGTCGCGATCGATCCGAGTCCCCCACCGATGACGATGCCGACGAGCAACATGATCGAAACGTTGCTGTACTTCCCCGACAGCAGCCACCCGTAGAGCGCCAGGGAGAGTCCGACCATGAGGACCAGCTGCAGCGCGAACGGGCCGATGCCCTTGAGATCGACGATCGCGGTGACGCCGAAGAAGTACATCGCCCCGGTCTGGATCGCGACGTAGAGGGATTCGAATCCCATGATCGAGGGCGTGATGATCCGGTTGTTCGTCACGGTCTGGAACGACACTGTGGCGAACGCCTGACACAGGGCGACGATCGCGATGACGACGAGGTTGCGCATCCGCAGCTGCGCGATGAGCCAGAATCCCTCGTCGGTGATCGGCATCGGGTTATCCCAGGCCAACAGGCCCAGAGCAATGGCCGCCGAGGCGACCGCGAGTCCGATCATGATCGCCCAGTACCGCCGTTTGGCCCGAGGATTCGCCAACGACCCAGACCGCCGCCGAGGCGACTCCCCGGTCCGCGCGTTCGCGGGCTTCCCGGCGGAGTTCGTTCGACTCGCGCCGGTGCCGGCGGGCCCCGTGGCCGGTGCAGATCCAGCGGTTCTGTCCACCACCTCGGCGCCGGTGCTGTGCATTGCATCAGATCTCATGTCGTGAGCATCCGTCCTCTCAGCAGTCATTCTCGATCAGCCCCGCTTCCGCTGATGCAGCAGGAGCGCGACGAACACCGCGGCCCCGACGACCCCGAGGATGAGTGAGACCGGAACTTCGAAGGGCATGACGATGATGCGCCCGACGAGGTCGCAGACGGTGACGATGGCGATGCCCAGCAGGCACACCCAGGGCAGGTTGCTGCGCAGATCGTCCCCGCGGACCATCGAGACGATGTTGGGCACGATGAGGCCGAGGAAGGGCAGGCTGCCGACGACCACCGTCACGACGCCGGTGGCGATGGCCACGAGGACAGTGCCGATGAGGATCACCTGGTTGTAGTTGAGGCCGACGTTCGTGGCGACCTCTTTGCCCAGGCCGGCCACGGTGAACCGGTCGGCGGTGATGAACACGGCCACGACGACGATCGCGACGACCCACAGGATCTCGTACTGGCCGCGCAGGATCGAGGTGAAGCTGCCAGCAAACCAGATGCCCAAGCTCTGGAGCATGTCGGTC
Organism: Brevibacterium sp. ZH18; assembly: GCF_022748595.1. GTDB lineage: Bacteria > Actinomycetota > Actinomycetes > Actinomycetales > Brevibacteriaceae > Brevibacterium. Next base: position 14,226 of record NZ_JALDSX010000065.1, read on the forward strand.
TGGACAGCCACGAACGTGGAGATCGCCCCGACGACGGCGCCGAGCATGATGCCGACGATCGGGACGATGAGAGAGGACTTCAGCGAGACGCGGCGGAGGAACATGAAGAAGACGAGAGTGCCGATGAAGGCCGCGACGATCGCACCGGTCATGCGGGCCAGGATCGAAGCGTCGGGGTAGAGGATGACCGTGAGCATGAGTCCGAGGCCCGCCCATTCGGTGGTGCCTGTGGTCGTCGGTTCGACGAAGCGGTTCTGCGTCAGCAGCTGCATGACCAGTCCGCACATCGCCATCGCAGCACCCGAGAGGACAAGAGCGATCGTGCGCGGGACCCGGGTGATCTGGAACATTTCCGCACCGGACTCACCGCCGAAGATGTCGTAGACGCCCGTGAACAGGGAGACGACGAGGAGGAGCAGGACACCGACGATGCCTGCTGCCAGCTTCCAGCTGATCAGGGAAGGTGCATTCGCCCCGGCGGGGCCCTGCCTCGCCGAGGTGGTCTCGGCGAGGCTGTCGCGTGTACTCGTCATACTCTCGATCTCAATTGCTGCTGGGAGGACTTACTTCTGCTTTTCGAGGGTGTCCGCAAACGAGTTGAAGAACTCGGTATAGGTCTGGATGCCTTCGTTGAGGTAGGTGTCCTGCGGGAAGTAGACGATCTTGTCGTCCTTGATCGCGGGAACGTCCTTGAGCGCTTCGGAGCCCTCAAGGACTTCGGCAGCAGGAGCCGATCCTTCATCGCGCTCGTCGGGAGCGAACGATGCGTCACGGTCGAGGACGACCATGAGGTCAGGCTTCGAGTCCGCGATGGCTTCGACAGAAACGTCGTCGCCCTGGTGGTCATCGCTGCTCGACTCGACTTCGAGGGCCGGGTTCAGTCCGAGAATGTCGAAGACCGGTCCGACAGTGCGGCCGACCGAGGGTGCTCCGTAGCCGATGTCGCCTGCCGAGGTGATGAGGCCCATGACCTTGTCGTTGCCGTCGTAAGCAGCCTTGGCTCGTTTCACCGAGGCGTCGTAGTCGTCGATGACCTTCTTCGCTTCGTCCTGCTTGCCGAAGATCTCACCCAGGGTGGTCGTCTGGCGCTTGAGCTCGGAGCCCAAGTCTTCACCGTCACGGGGATCGAGTTCGAGCACGGTGGCGTCGGGGGCCAGCTTCGCGATGTCATCGTGGAACTGTGCGTAGCGCTGACCGTTGATGACCAGATCGGGTTTGGCCTCGACGATCTTCTCAAGGTTCGGTTCGCGGTGCGATCCGAGGTCGAGGACCGAGTCGTCCTTCGTGTAGCTGAGGTCATCGGACATCACGGAGACGGCGCCGGCGCTGAGTTCGATGCCCCAGGTGTCGAGCGTCTCGAACGTGCGGTTGTCCGTGGCAACGACTGATTTGGGTGGGTTGGGCACGGTCTGCTCACCGTTGTTGTCCTCGACCGTGAGGGTGCTGCCCTTTGCTTCGGACGCGACGTCTGCGTCATCGGACCCGGTTGATCCGCACCCGGCGAGGGCGAGTGCAACGACCCCTGCCAGAGCGCTCAAGTGGAGGCGAGTCGAAATCATAGTGATCTACTTCCTGCTGAGAAACCTTCATGGGAGATGTGCGCAATCTGAAAATTAGCTTAGCCTAAGCTTTATAAAATACGGCAAGATAATGTTGCGTTATTCATATCACATTGACAGCAGGCGCAGTGATGGGTACCGGGCCAGGCGGCAGAGCGAAGGCACTCACGGGAGCAGGTGGCCAGGAGGCGGGGGTCGG
>NZ_JALDSX010000066.1 GCF_022748595.1 Brevibacterium sp. ZH18
CACCTTCTGTGCCTCCACTGTTCACAATCGATGCCCTTGACCGCAAGGTAAGGTGATGAATTGGAAACAATGTTTGTCGTGAACGTGCAATGAAGCAGGGGAACCATGACCAATTCCAAGACACCATCGACTCAAATCACTGAGCAGACTACCGGAGCACCACCTCGGCGGAAGAGGGAGATGCCCCACGTCTTCGTCATCCTCATGGCCATCATCACCATTGCGGCGATACTGACCCATATCGTGCCGGCAGGGATCTTCGATCGAGAAACGGTCGACGGCCGCGATGTCATCATCGACGGAACGTTCCACGCGGTAGATCCGACCCCAGCATCGTTCTGGGACATTCTGACCGCCGTCTTTAACGGCATGGTCGGTGCGGCCGACATCATCTTCTATGTCTTCATCGTCGGGGCATCATTCGGTGTGCTGCGAGCCACCGGTGCCATTGACTCGGCCGTCGCAGCAATGACACAGCGACTGCGGGGCAAGGAGATTCTCTTCATTCCCGTGCTGATGACGTTCTTCTCGCTGACCGGCGCAATGCTCGGTCTGGCAGAGGAGACCATCCCCTACATCACGATTCTTGTGCCCATCGCCGTTGCCCTTGGCTACGACTCCATGGTCGGCGCAGCAGTCGTGCTCCTGGGAACTAGCTCGGGCTTCATGGCTGCATTCATGAACCCATTCACAGTCGGAGTGGCCCAAGGCATCGCAGGGCTGCCCTTGTTCTCCGGTATGTGGCTGCGCCTCATCCTGTGGGCGCTGCTCCTCGGTGTCGCGATCGTCTTTGTGATGCGCTATGCCCAGCGTATGAAGAAGGACCCGACGAAGGGAATGCTCTATCAGCAGGACTCACTCGCTGACGAGATTCGACGCAATGGCGCCTCGAAGACCCTGACTTTCACGTTGCGCCACAAGCTGGTCTTCGTCGTGCTCATTGCCACATTGGTCACCCTGGCCATCTGCGTGTCCGCCCTCAGCTGGTACCTCACCGAGATCGCGGGCCTCTTCCTGCTCATGGGAATCGTGATGGGTGCCGTCGGCGGACTGGGGATGAATGGGACCGCCGAGGCGTTCATCACCGGCGCCCGCGACCTCGTCACTGGAGCCCTTGTCATCGGTGTCGCCTACGGGATCCTGGTGATCTTCCAAGACGGTCAGATCCTCGACACGATCCTCGTCAATCTCGCTGATCTGATCGGTCACCTGCCACCGTGGCTGTCGGCCGTAGGAATGTTCTTCTTCCAAGGTCTCGTGAGCTTCATCGTTCCTTCTGGCAGCGGGCAGGCCGCGCTGACCATGCCGATCATCTCGCCGCTGGCTGAGATGGTCGGCGTGACGCAGCAGACCGCGGTGCTGGCGTTCCAGCTCGCCGACGGAATCGGCAACCTCTGCTTCCCCACCAGCGGTTTCTTCATGGCGGCATTGGCGTTGGCCCGTGTGCCCTGGATCAAATGGGTTCGCTGGATGCTGCCGCTGATCGCAGTGCAGGTGACGATCGCCATCGCAGCAGTGGTGTTCGCGCATCTGATTGGGTACAGCTGATCGGAATGATGTACTCAGCGAGACAGTTCGTCGGACCCGGCCACGAAGCTTTAATTCTCAATCAATTGGTCACACAGGTGCTTTGGCAACGTGTTCAAAGTCGAGAATGAACTGCGCCTCTGGAACGGACAGATTGCGCCCCAGCACCGTATCGGCGGCCAGCTCGCCGAAAAAAGGTGAGTTCTTGAATCCTTTTCCGGAGAAACCCGCACACACAAACACGTTCGACATAGTCGGGTGGAAATTCATGTACTCCCGCCGCGAATGAGTGTATGCCTCAAAGTAAGCTTGAGCTCGCATCGGATAGTCGTCCAGATTTGGAAATAGATCTCGGGCTACAGCTCTTATCGGTTCGAGATCGACGTCAGAAATTCGCATTGGAGCTGTATCTGGGGAAGTCACCGGCAGATGGTGCGGAAAACCGACACCGAGCTTCATCGCAAGCCCGTCCGCAGTCGGTAAGCCATATGAGTAGTTCGGGTCGAGTCGCATATACGGCAAGATTCCGTCAATCGTCTTTCCTGCGGCAGGAAGGAACCAGCCTGACAGAAGTCGGCGAGTAGCGAGGAATTGTGCCATGTCGGGAAGTAGCGACGATGTCCAGGCGCCTGCCGCAACAATCACACGATCATAGATCGCTGTCTCGTTGTTCACAGAGATCGAGACTTTGTCGCCATCTTGCCGAATATCTCCGACTCGGCTCTCTCGCACGATTCGCGCTCCACGTTCGACGGCAGCGTCCGCCGCAGCTCTCACAGTTCGTTCGGGGAAAATCGTACCCGCACTCGTGTCGAGGATTGCGATTTCATCGTCGTTCAAGGCATATTGCGGGAATCGCTTCTGCGCTTCCTTGTGGGTGAAGACCTTGGCGCTGGAACCGAGCCGATCCGCCGCGGCTAAGGCGTTCTCGGTTGACGGTGAACCTTCAGAACCGATCATCAACGCACCATTGAGATTGCGCAGCGTTCTGCCGGATTCTTTCTCAAGCTCTTTCCATATAGCGTCGGCTCGGCCGATTACCGGCAGATACTCCACGTGTTCGGCTTCCATATGGCGAAACAGGCGCGTCTCGCCACCGGCTGCACCACGTGAGTGCCCGGGACTGTACAGCTCATAACCAGTGACATCAGCACCCTTCTTTGCTAACTGCCATATGACCTGAGCCCCAATAGTTCCAGTGCCGATAACCGCAAATTTCTGACCATGCATGGTCTTCACTCCTCGATTCCTGCATAGAGGCCTTGATGTACCGGCTTGCGCACCGCATATAGCAACAGTCCTGCAATGACGGCGCCGAGCGCGATGGTCAGGAAGTAGACGTCGTTGGAGACAATTGTGAAGTATTGCCCCAACAGACCTGACAGCGACGAACCGAGTGCGAGGGTGAGGAAGTTGATCGCTACCATCTGCGCAGTGAATGCCTTCGGCGCAATCTGGGTGGCGAGTGAGAGGCCAATAGGCCCGATGAAAATCTCAGAGCTGCCCATGATGAACATGAAGATGACAATGTACACGAACGGAATCGAGCTGCCGTGATGGGCCACTGAGATAAGCAGGATGTACGCGAAGCCCAATCCGATGTGCACAAGCCCGATGGCAAATTTAGTTCCGGCCTTTGGCTGGCGGGAGCCCATCCGCTTCCAAACTGCGGCTGCGACAGGCAGCATTGCAACACCTGAAGCCGAGGAGATCATAGTGATCCAACCGACTGGAAACGACCAGCCCCCAACAGTCAGATCGACCCGGTCGTTGACGAGCAGAGAAATAGCCGTGAACTTTGCAAAGAGAAGCCCGAAGTACAGGCTCGAAGCCAAGAACAGCGGAAGGTAAGACCTAACCCTCTGACGTTCAAACGCATTGACCTTGGTGGATTTGAGAATAGTTGTGAAATACGCAGCCGCTGCCACCAGACAGGCAACTGTGACTATCGTCGACAGTCGTTCTGCCTTCAGCAGACCGGCAATCGACGCAGCAGCCAGGACGACGATAGCGGCAAGAGCGATAGCTGCGGCTCTGCGCCTCGATCCAGCAGGAAGCGGACGAGTCACTTGACTTGCTCGGGCTGGCAAGAATCGTGATGAATAGACGTACTGAACCAAGGCGATGATCATGCCTACTGCGGCGAGTCCGAAACCGAAGTGGAATCCCCACTCATTCTGTGCGAAGCCCGTAGTCAATGGGCCCAGCACCGCGCCCGTGTTGATGGCCATGTAGAAGTACGAAAAACCCGCGTCCTTTTTCGCCGCCGGCTCTTTGTCCAAAATGAAGCCGACGATCGACGTGATATTCGTCTTCAGGGCGCCAGTCCCAAAAATGATCATGGCCAGGCCGCTGCACAGCCCCACGAATCCGGGTGCGATTGCGAGTGTGATGTGGCCGAGCGCAATGACGATACCGCCACCAAGAACCATCGAACGAGGGCTGATCAGCCTTTCACCCGCCCATGCTCCCAGAAGCTGAGCGAGATAAACGGATCCACCATACGCGCCGGTGATTCCTGCGGCAGCAGCCGCAGGAAGCGCCAACCCACCCTCCGACAGTTCGTAGAGCAGGTAGAAGGCGAGGATGCTCTGAAGACCGTAGAACGAGAATCTTTCCCAAAGCTCAGTGAACGCCATCCCCCCGACGCCACGAATCTCTTTCTTCTGACTGGGGACTCGTTGGTCCAGGATTGATTCCAAAATTTCTCTCCTTTGAGCTTAGATCGTGCGCGAGTGCGAATATCGCGAATCGCCAACGTCAGTAGGTGGGCGGTGCCATGGTCCATGTAACTGTGGCTGGAGAGGTTCCCGTACTCTCGGACACTTTGTGCGGCTGGCTGCTGTTATACGTCATTGAGTCCAGGGGCCCGAGACGATGCGCCTCGCCGTCGACCTCAACCTCAACGTTTCCATCCAGGACTAGCAAGAGCTCTTCAGAGGCCCCGTGCGTGTAGGCTGCATTGCCGGTGTTCCCACCTGGTTCGAAGACGCCCAGCAACACTTCCAAATGGTCAAAATAGGCCGGAGTGAGTTTGAACTTCGAGGCACCTTTGCCGAATGTCCGACTAGCCGCGTCCAGAAAGCGCAAAACCGGTTTCGAGCTATTCATGCTGGATTCGAAAAGGTCTCCAACCTTGAGCTTCAGTACTTCGCAGATCTTCTGCAGAGTGCTGACACTGCCAACCGAACGGCCCCGCTCAAGCTGCGACAAGTATCCAATGGTGATTCCTGCGGCATCCGAAACCTGCTGGAGCGTCAGCTGCAGAGCTTTCCGCCTCCGGCGCAGCCGATCTCCAATTGAAGCGTCGGTTTCTGAATAGTTACTCACCTCACAAACAGTACAAGCAGTTGATACTTTGGTGAAAATTTCTTTACTTGCAGTCTCACTACTTGATTTTGTCCCCCGCGAAGGCTCCGTCTCGCCTACGTGCGGCATACAGAATTACTGGTCGCATTCTTCTGCAACTGGGGTTGCTGCAAGAAGTACTCTGAAAGTATGTGCGACTTCATCAAAGAACGTGTCGGTGCCCCGCGAGGATTCTTCGCCGCTGAGGCTGCGGGACTTAGGTGGCTTGCCGAGCCGGATGTTGTTCCTGTTGTCGACGTCATCAACTATGGTGCGAGCAGCCTCCAGTTGGACCGTATCGAGGAGACTGCACCTGATGCCAGCTCGGCCTTCTCTTTCGGCCGTCAGCTTGCCCTGCTCCATGATTCCGGTGCTCTAGCTTTCGGCTGGGCTCCTGCGGAACCAGCGTGGTTCGGTCCGCTCGATTCTCCATTCGAGGTAGAAGTCGCCTCATGCGCATCATTTACCGAGTTCTGGGTGCAGACGCGTCTGGAACCTATGGCGACCGACATCAGCAACCAACTGTCGAACGAACAAAGGGAGATGATCACCTCGGCGATCAGCGCAATCTCGGCAGGCAGTTTCGAAGGAATTGCCGGGCAGGGACGTGAAAAGCCTTCACGAGTCCACGGGGATCTCTGGGCCGGAAACCTCATGTGGACGCCCTCGGGTTGCACGCTCATCGATCCCGCTGCTCATGGTGGGCACCGTCTCGAGGACCTCGCCATGCTCGCGCTGTTCGGGACACCATTCCTGGACGAGATCTTCACCGGCTACGAGGCTGCTCATCCGATGCCCGACGGGTGGCGACGGGATCTGCCGGCTCATAGCTTCTTCGCGCTACTCGCTCATGTGAAGCTGTTCGGTGCGGGCTTCCTTGGGCAGACGCTCACTGCGGCCAGGGCGATCATCGACCGTGGCCAAGAACTGAGCGCATAAACAGACAGACACGTATATAAAGAGGAGCGGCTCGGGCCATCATTGGTCCGAGCCGCTCCACGTCTGTTACCTCAGCCTCACGGAGACCCCCTACTTCAGCGAGATCTCAATCGGATCGGAGAAGATTCCGCCTTCGAAGGTGAGGCGATCAGGGCTGACGTCCTTGGGGACGTCGAAGACCAGCACTCCCTTGGCAGTGTTGCCCGGGTTGATCTCTTCGAGGAAGAGGATCGAGTTCTCGTCGACATAGATTCCTGCTTCAGTATCCGCCGAGTAGCTGTTGCCCGCATCGTCGCCGAGTTTGATGTTGTCCTCGAAGAAGTAGTCCGGCTCGGACTCAGTGTTCTTCACCGACACGTCCACGGTCACGAACTGTCCCTGGGCCTCTGCACCGAGGTACTCGTTCCCGACTTTCGCCACACCGTCGTCGACCTTGTTGACCGTGATCTCCCACCCGTCAGCTTGAACCGCGTCGCCGATTCCATAGGAGGCCTTCTTATCTGCACCCTCCGCTGCCTTTGCTTCGTCCTTCTTATCCGTGCCCGCGTCCTTCTTGTCCGTGCCCGCGTCCTTCTTGTCTGCGACTACTGCCTTCCCATCTTGAGACGAAGCACCGGCCTCATCGGTTGAGACATCTCCTCCGCCGCTGCAGGCGTTGAACAGTGCGATGACCACAATGATGGCGATGACCCAGAACCACCAGCGCTTAAGCAGAGGCTTCTTGGCCTTCGGCGGCTTCTGTCCATAGGAACCACCTGGACCGCCATACGGACCACTGACGTAGCCCTGCTGCCTCGGGTGCTCACCTGGATAGCCGGAGTGTGCTCCGGGGTAGCCCTGCGCCGAGCCATCCTGAGGGAACGAACCCGAGTTGAGATACCCGGAACCGGAGCCGTTCGGGCCGCCCTGGTTGGGTCCGGAATGGGCGTACTGCGGTGTCCACTGCTGGGGATCAGTGGGCTGAGACCCGGCCGCATTGGGAACTGGCTGCGGTGAACCGGGCTGTTGGGGATGACCGGGATACTGAGGGTCGCGGGGGTTGGACATGATGCTCCTTGAAAGGGTGTTTGAAAGGCTGTGACGTGCTGACTCGTCAAGCCTCGCGGGTGGCAAGGATTTGCACGTCCACCCATTGGGTCGAATCGACTAGCCGATCGGTTGAGTCGGTCCACCCGATCGGCGGACTACGCGTGTCAGACCCCGCCGCTACTATTCACTTGTGTCAGGCCATCCATTTCCTCAGCAGCGCCCTGAGAACCTCGCCCACCCACGGCGACGACAGGTTCCTCACTGGGTGCGCATCGCCGTGAGCATCCTCGTCGGCGCAGTCCTCTTCCTCTTCGGCCTGTTCATCTCAGTGATGGCACTGACGTCGAACACGTGGGCTTTTGCCGACGGCACCATCAGCAACACGGGGATCGTGGCGGTCTTCCTCCTCATTCCCGTGTGGGCGACGGTCTTCTTCCGGCACAAGTGGCCCTGGGTACCGTTCATCGCCGGGGCCCTGCTTGCGGCAGGGTGGGGCGATGCGTTCCTGCTGCTCATCGGCCTCTTCCATCTCGTCGTCCGCGGTTCCAAGCGGCAGGCAATCATCGCCTCGGCGGTAGCATCGGTCCTGGTCATCGGGGCCACCGTGCGCATGTGTCTGGCACCGGCCCAGCTCAACCCGTTCGCTATCCTGTTCCTGCCCGACCCCGAACAGATGACGAACCTCGACTCGCCCGCACCCCCGGCCGATGCGCTGCTGGCCATCACCCTCGTGACCATCGCCGCGGCGGTCATCGGACTCGGCATCAGCCTCGGCGTCGGTGCTTTGCTGCGCCGGACCAGGCGGATGAAGGCCGTCGAGACGATTGCTGCGCGGCAGACACAGCGCAATGATTCCCTCTCCGCGGAGCTCGCCCGTCAGTCCGAACGTGAACTCCTCGCCCGGGAGCTCCACGACACGCTCTCCCACCGGCTCTCGGTCATCTCCCTGCACAGCGGTGCGCTCGAGGTCGGCAGCAAGAATGACGCCGATGTCGCGTCGACCGCCTCGGCGCTGCGTCAGGAGGCGCACGCGTCCCTGGAAGATCTTCGGCATCTGGTCGGCGGAGTCCGGGAGGGAACTTTGGCCAACGCCGGTTCGCAGAAAGAAGCGTCGACTCCCCCGAGCCTTGCGTCGATGCGCTCGATCCCCCAGCTGGTCGCGTCGGTGCAATCCACCGGCACGATCATTCGCCCGTCGGTCGTCATCCAGGATGTCGAGAGTGCATCCGCGGTCCTCGATCGTGCGGTGTATCGCATCGTCCAGGAGTCACTGACGAATGCGATGAAGCATGCGCCGGGTGCACCAGTCACGCTTGAGGTCGCGGTGTCGGCTGACCTCGGTGCGCACATCGTCATCGACAATCCCCTGCCGCCGCCGACCAATCGTTTCCAGCCGCCCAATCCCTCCCTCGCCGAGGTGGCTCCTGGCATTCCGCCCTATCCGACGTCGTCGCCCCGTGTGGGTTCGTCGAACCCCACTGGTCGGTGGGAGCTGTCGTCGACGGGATCGGGTGCGGGGCTCGAGGGAATTCGGGAGCGGGTGGTGATGCTCGAGGGCGAGGTCTTCATCGGTGTTCGCGACGGATCATTCGTCGTCGACGCGAAAATTCCGCCGTTCACCCACCGGAGCTGAGCGACCCGACTATCGGTGTCATTGCCCTCGGGTAATGTGTCGATCATGACCCAGAACGCTGCCCCGATCCGTGTGCTCGTCGTCGACGACGATGCGATGGTAATCACCGGGATCAGAGGGATCCTCCAGGCTGCCGAAGACATCGAGGTCGTGGGTTCGGCGTCAAGTGGTGAAGAGGCACTCGAGAAGGTGGCCCTGCACTTCCCCGATGTCGTTCTCATGGACATTCGCATGCCCGGCATCGGCGGGATCGAGGCGATCGAGCGTCTGGTCAACAGTGTTCGTCCGCCCAAGGTTGTGTCATTGACGAGTTTCGACACCGATGACTATCTCTTCCGTGCACTCGAGGCTGGTGCCGCCGGCTATCTGCTCAAGGACATCGGTCCGGTGGCTCTCGCCGAGGCGATCCGCAAGGTGCATATCGGCGAGCCGATCCTCTCCCCGAGGTCGATGCAGCAGCTGATCTCGAAGGTGACGACAGGGCAGGACCAGCGTCTCCAGCGTGAGGCCACAGAGCTCCTGGCTGATCTCACCGAGAAGGAGCTTGAGATCGCGGTCCTCGTAGCGCAGGGTCTGTCGAACCAGGAGATCGCCGAAGCAACCTTCATGAGCACAGCCACCGTGAAGACCCACCTCAACCGCATCAACATCAAGCTGGACACGAGCAATCGGGTGCATATTGCCGTGATCGTGGAACGGGCTCGGATGGGGAATGTTGGGGCACGAATTCAGGGCTGCTGACCGCTTCGCTCAGGCGTGCATCAGCCCTGGCCGATGCATGTGCCTACCGGGAAACTCCTTATTCCTCCACCCGTTTCAAACGTCCAACAAGGAACACGTATGAGAGCACACCAACAATCATCACCGTAGCCATATAGACGAAGGCAGGCCCGAAGTCGATGTCCGAGACATAGCACCAGATCCCGGGACTCGCGGCGCAGAGATGCGCTCACTTATCGGTCATCGAATGACGATGACGAGGGCCTACCGGGATCGAAAGATCGCGCAATCCCGCTTCAATTTCAGCCCAGCGCGGCGCTGCATGAGCGATATTTTCGGTGGTGACGCTCAAGGGGGGCTATTCCCGTTCGCTCAGGAATGGCTTGATCGGTAGTGCGCATGGTCAGCTTTCGCCGCCCATTGCGACCGGTTGATTCAGGGGCTGGAAGCGCTTTCACGGGTTGATCGCGGGCGAATTCCACAAATCAATTTGGCCATCCCACTGGTACGTCAACGCCGGCCTTTCGGCGTTCTGAGTTGTTTCGACAAGTAGATCGTCCTCAGCACTGACGTGCACGACCTCGATAGTGCACTCTTTGCCAACTGCACTGATCACTACAAACTCAGTTCACTTGGCAGCGGCTACAAGATCGAGTCCCACAAATGCCATGGCGTCAGACCACCGATCACTGTCAGACGTAGTCGCCAAAACTGCCGACATCCTCCAAGCTCCGATCTGATGTTTGTGTACCACCAGACGAGGCTCAAGGCTACTGAACGCATACTGCTTAGTTGTCGCCCAAAACCTCAATATTCGTTGTCTTTGCGCTTGAACACTCCAATTCTCTGGTATTGCTTGTTACCAGGCAAACAACAGGAGGTTCAGGAGTGGTCGCAGCAATTACTTGGCTTGATGCGTCAAGCGAGACTCAGCGTCAGATGCGCGATGTGATCCGCCTGTTCGAACAGAAGGAAAGCCGAGACGAACTGGGGTTATCGCAGTTTCGTGATGGCCTGTCTGACGGGCTGTTCCCAGGCACTTCCGTACTACTGACCAGAGCACGTTACATGCTCTTCATCCCCTGGGCCTTCATCAAAGCCAATGCGTCGGCCAACCCTCTCGCGCAGGAGAGAAAACACGAATTCGCAACGATCAATGCTCTCAAAGCCGCGGGCGAACGCGACGGCTTGATTGGACGGCAAGCTGGAAACGCTCTCAAGACCCTCCCCTCGACAATGTATTGGTCGGCGCTGAACTACTACGGCATTCTCACCATGCAGGATATGACACGGGAACAAGCTGCCGCTGCAGCACAAAGAGGCAAAACGCTCAAACGTTCTAGCCGTCCGTCGAATACCGGGCCGTGGCATCCAGGGCTCCCTGCAGTCCCAGGCACCTTTCCCAACCAGATCGACGATGGATTTGCGTTAAGTGAGCCTGAAGCCGAATGGCTTCGTGACCGAATGGCCCAAAGTTCGCCTAGTTCATTGCTCAATGAATTGCTTTACAGGCCGCCCGAAAGCGACAGCGAACAATTATGGACCGACAGCGCAGCTCGCTCCTGCACAGGAGAGGCCAAAGAACTAGTGGAACGTGCTGAAGTCTTCTCAAAGATGATCCACGGTGCGCAATTGCTCTACAACCTCCTTCTTGCACGCAAAGCGGAGAACGCCTTCCCGGAACGTCACGAGGGCAGAACAGAGCAGTTCGAAGAGGAACTTCACAAGTGGGCCGTCTCCGTTGTCGCCGACAGAGTCCTCGACAGGTGGGACTTCTCTGCGCTGGTCGAGTCAGTGACCGAAATTCGACGACGACCAGTCGATCCCAGAGCGAAAATTTTCATTCACGCATGGGGCGAACTTGTTACCAGTAAGGATCCCTCCACAATCGCCGCCAATGCCGATGCCGTGCGGCTCGTATCTGAGCGAGAGCGAACGATGAAGAGGAGACAAGCCCGGTTGGACAACCCCCGTCTGCTCGCTCGGTGGAATGGCGCAAGCGGAGCAGGTCAACTCTCGTTCCGTTGGACTCAAGTCCGCCGAGTCATTCTCGATATTCATGATGGTCTACAGAAGGCGCCGGTCGATAATGCTTGAACCACAGTCGCGAGCTGCCTTCGCAGACGAGCTGAGACCGCCGATCGGTTACGAATTGGCCCAGGCAGTGGGCACCACGTTCACCCTCGACCTCGTGTCCGCACTGACCGTGCCACTGTCGTTCGCAGGTAGCCGGTTCGGAAAGAAGGACGAAGAAGCAGACGTGCTCTCGGCGCTGCGTCGGGCTACGGATCGGATCGATGTCTTCGTCCAAACCGGCCAGATCCGGTTGGGCAGATCCAACGATCTGACAACGCTGCTCGAACCGATGATCCATCCCGTAGCGCCAAAGCGCGGTGGGCTGTTTCATCCAAAAGTCTGGATATTGGAATACCAGTCAGGCTCTGACTTCACATACAGAATGCTCTGTGCCAGTCGCAATCTCACAGAGGACCACAGCTGGGACATTCTTCTTCGACTCGATGGAGAAGCCATTGATGAACCCGATGAAGACGTCTACCAGCAGAACAAGCCCCTGATTCGATTTCTCCGGTCCCTACCTAGGCACACGGTCAATCCCTTGTCTTCCGACCGGTCGGATAGGATCAGCAAATTCGCCAGCAGAATTCGCAGGGTCCGATGGGAACGACTGGATGGCGCAGATCCTGTGTTTCATTTCCTTGATGGGCAAGCGACCTACGATCTCGACATTCAGGGTACCGACGGCCTGATCATTTCCCCCTTTGTCACGGACGAACAGCTTGCGACGACCCGATCAGGACTTCGTGGAACGACGACGCTGTTGTCTAGACCTGACCAGCTCGACCGACTTCAACCATCGACGCTTGATGGCAGGTTGAAGCCCATGGTCCTCAACGAAGCAGCCAACTTCACGGAATTAAACGCCGAAAACAGTGTGGACCCGGTCGAAACTGGCTTGTCCGGACTGCATGCGAAAGCGCTGATCATCCATGACAACCATAGAGCTCGAGTCATCGTCGGGTCCGCAAATGCCACCACCCATGCGTATGCGCGCAATGTCGAGATGATGGTGGAGTTCAATCTCAGACAATCACAGTACGGCATAGATTCCGTGGTCTCTGCTCTTGGTGACCTCGCCGAGCCGTATCCGACGGAAGGCGGTGAACTCGTCCCAGACTCGGAAAGTGCACAGTATCGTTTAGAATCCTATTGCCGCGAACTGGCGAGGTCCCGGTTCTACATTCGCTGTTTTGACGAATCCCCTTACGGCGTTCGCGTCTGGGTCGACGACTCGGCAAGTGCCACGATCGCGCGGGCTGAGGCTGAAAACGTCACGTTCAGATACCGCATGATGTCACCCAACCTCGTCGAGAGTTCTGCATTTCCGACGACGGAGGACACGGCTAATAGCCACACGGGCCTCGATGTAACAGATATTTCGCCTTTTCTGGAGGTGACGGCGACCGATGATGCCAATCTCGAAATCAGCTCTATTGTTCTCGCCACAATCTATGACGACATAGAAGATCGCCGTGACATCATCATCGCTCAGAAACTCAAAGACACGGACACGCTGATCAGGTTCCTCGCCCAACTGCTAGAGCTCGATGGTTTCGAAGGCTCTCAACTGATTTCCACCACAACCGGCTCAGCCGTCACACGAGGATACGACCTCAACGACATCGCACTTCTCGAGCCATTCGTACAGGCGGTCGAGTCCAAACACGAAGGAATGGAACAGGCGAAACGAATAATCGATGCGATTCGCCTATTGGATGCAAAACGAGAAAGCCCAGTCCTGGACGACAGCATCGAAGAACTCTGGGGCAATGTCTGGGGCGCCTACCTGATTCTCAAACGGACGCAGGAGATCTGACCAAGTGGAAAAGGACTTCAACGCCGACCAGGTGCTAAGCAGCCTCAAACCGTTCCAACTAGACACTGTGGAGCATGTGTTCGCGCGGCTCTACTGCGACGAGTCGGACGAAAGCAGCCGCCGGTTTCTCGTCAGCGATGAAACCGGACTAGGCAAGAGCATCGTTGCGCGTGGGCTGATAGCAAAGACCATCGAGCATCTTTCCAGGCCAGAACACCAAATTCCACGCATCGACATCGTCTATATCTGCAGCAATCAGGATCTCGCCAAGCAGAATCTCAAACGCCTCAACGTGACGGAAGACGAACAGGTCACAGTTGCCACTCGACTGTCGTTGTTGGCCAAAGAGAATCACCAGCTCAATGACCTCCCCACTGACGGCCGTTCCAAGGTCAACCTTGTGTCGTTCACCCCAGGCACGTCGTTCAGTGAGGGCGGATGGAGGCAGGGAAACGCCGACGAGCGAGCACTCCTGGTCTTCCTTCTTGACCTCATCTCGAATGGAAATGACAAGAAGAAGCGCAGAGCAACGCAGAGACTGTTCACCGGCGCAGTTAAGACAACCAGGCGCTTCGGAGAGATTGTCGACAAGCTCAGAAGGAAGATCAGCGACAGCTACGACAAACAGGTCGAGGAGCATTTTCGTACTCGAATCTCCAAGGACGGAACCCTGGCACGCTTCGAAGAATTCAGAGATGAGTTCATAGCCCAGTCAAGTTCTCAAAGATGGGTCAAGAACCATGAGGACGAGCTCTACACACTCATTGCCGAGCTCCGATCCGCATTGTCGAAAGCTGGAGTCGAAGCCCTTGAACCGGATCTGATCATCCTCGACGAATTTCAGAAGTTCAAACATCTTCTCGATCCCAACGGCAGCGAAGCAGCACAACTGGCCAATGAACTTTTCCAATATAACGACGTTCGTGTGCTCATGCTGTCTGCGACTCCGTACAAGCCCTTCACGGAGTACGGCGACGACGAAGACAATCATCTTGATGATTTCATGTCGACGATTCGCTTCCTCTCCGTCCCAGCCCAATCAGGTCTGCTCGAATCTGACGGTTCAGACGTACGAGACCCAGCTGGCCCTTTGCAATCAGCCCTGCGCGGGTACCGTGAGTCAGTTGTATCTAACGGCCCGGTTCAGGAACGTGCGGACGAGGTGAGGAAGCTCCTGCTGCCTGTTATGTCTCGGGCGGAACGTCCGTTGCTCGATGACAAATCCGATCTTGTACAAGTGCGCCCTCTTGGCTCGAAGATGCCGACGTCACGTGACATCGCTGAATGGGCGTCATTGGCACGGCTGAGCCGCGCTGCTCAAGCACCTATCGGCATCGAATATTGGAAGTCGATTCCGTACTTCGCCAATTTCATGGATGGCTACAAAATTGGGGCAGTAATTTCGGACAAGCTCGGCAATCGCCGTGACCATGCCACCATCGCTCAAGCGTTGGAGAGATTTCCGTCGCTCCAAGCCGAAGAGATCCGCAGCTTCACTCGAATCGACCTGGGAAATGGCCACCTTCGAGCGCTAGCCGAAAACACAATCGATCGAGGCTGGTGGAAGCTCTTGTGGGTTCCATCGTCGATGCCCTATCTGAAGCCTGGGAAACATTTCAGAGAGTTCAGCGACGGTTCAGTCACGAAACATGTCGTGTTCTCGGCATGGTCCGGTGTCCCGACAGCGATTGCTTCCCTTCTCAGTTACGAGGCCGATCGACGCGCCGCCGGCGATCTGTCGATATTGCGAGAATACGACCCCGACGCGCGAAAGAAGGTCGGCCGTCGCCTGCAGTACAAGTCGACTCGAGACCGTGCAGCTGCAATGTCGACGCTTGCCCTGTTCTGGCCGCATGCAGGTCTGGCACTTCGTGCCGATGAACTTGAGGCGGCCAGGCTGAGCGGCGGACACGTGGCGTCCCGGTCGTTCGCCGCAGCGTTCAAGTCAGTTGGGACTCAGGTTGAAAACCAATCATGGCGTGCTTACTTCGCAACACGCGGGAGCCTACCAGACGAACTCGCGACATACACCGCTGAAGAGCTTGCTGCTATCAGCCAAAGTCAGGATGACGGCGAAGACGACAGTAACCAGGAAACTAGAACTAGGGCATGTCTCCTTTATTGGCGGAGCCATGTCAGGATCGCGCTGATCACGACGGCCGCTCGATAGGTGATGGCGAGCTTGTCGTATCT